>WRPG01000097.1 GCA_009773355.1 Limisphaerales bacterium | reverse complement strand
TGTCTCCATGTGGTTGGCAGTCTGCTTTCGCAAACCCGCCGCCATGGGGACATTCTTATCGAGTTACCATAGGGACATTCTCACGGAGTTCCGACAGCGTCGGGGATAAGCGTTGCCACCCGGCTGGTTTTCTGGCACCCAAGCACCGTGCGATTGAGTTCAGCCAAGTTCCTGCTGGTCCTGCTGACAGCGGGTCTCGTCGCGCCCAACTGCCCCGCGCCCGACAGCGTCTCGCTCCGCATTCTCACCGAAACCGGCTCGCGCGTGGCGCTGGAAGACCCGCTGACCTTCAACGCCGGGACGATTCACCAGGGCCTTTCCGCGCTCGGTCACACGGACAAGACGCCCCGCGCCGAGCGCACGGCCATTGATAACAAGGCTTTCCCCGCCACGCTGGAGTCCATGACGGTCGCCGCGTGGCCGTTGCGGCCGGGCCTCACGCCCAAGAGCATGGTGTCCAAACCGGACGAAGCCACGCTGATGACGCGGCTGCTGCCGGGGCTGACCTCCCAGGCCAACGAGTATCTCACCCGCCGCCGCTCCTACTATCCGCCGGTCCAGGATCCCGACATCATCAAGCCGCAGTTCCAGCGGATGGAGCGCCAGTATCCGCAAAACCTGCCGCCGGATGTGGTCCGGCCCGGCACGCGCCCGCCTTCGCTGCTCATTGACGGCTACGCCTGGCTGCGCGTTGACAAGCCGCACATCGAGGAACCGCGCCACGAGCGGCCGGACTACGATTATTCCGGCCCGCCCTTCCTCTTCAACGCCCCGCCGGAGCTGCTGAAAAACCCGCTCATCGCCAACGACCCGAACATGCTGCGCCTCTTCGTGCGGACGAACGAATCCGGCATCCGCGACACCAGCGCCGCCGCCGTCGGCGCGGCCAAGCCGGTGCGCCGCCTGCGCTCCGCGTCCTTCTGGGACGCCGTCGAGGCGCCGAACAACCCGCGCTCCGTCTATGACGACGCCTCCGATTATGAGGCCAAGGCGCGCAACACCACCCGCGCGCTGTTCGACCTGCGCGACCCCTCGAATCCCACCGCCCCGAACGACCCCAAGCCGTCCTACGACACGCGGCCTTCGTTCAATCCGCCGAACCGCCGCCTGCTGCGCGACCCGAACAGCCAGTAGGACACCGGAAGCTGGGACTGTTTGCGGTCGCTCCGTTTCCCGCCGTGAAATCCATCTGCGTTTATTGCTCGTCCAGCAGCGCCGTTGACCCGCACTACGTCGAGGCGACGGAGCAGTTCGGCACGCTGCTCGGCCGGCGCGGACTCACGCTCGTCTATGGCGGCGCGAGCGTGGGCTTGATGGGCCGGCTCGCGCAGGCGGTGCATCGCGGCGGCGGGCGCGTGCTGGGCGTCATCCCCCAATCCCTCCGCGACCGCGAGATCGCCTACGAGGCGGCGGATGAACTCATCGTCACGCGCGACCTCCGCGAGCGGAAGGCCATCATGGAGTCGCGCGCGGACGCCTTCGTGGCGCTGCCCGGCGGCTTTGGCACGCTGGAGGAAATCCTCGAAGTCCTCACGCTCAAGCAGCTCCGGTCGCACCAGAAGCCCATCGTCTTCCTGAACACCGCCGGCTTCTACGACCGCCTGCTGGCCGTCTTTGAGCAGCTTTACGAGCAGCGGTTCACCAAGGCGGACTACCGCCACTGCTACAGCATCGCCGCGCACCCGCCCGAGGTGCTGCACCAGTTGGATCACGCCCGTCCCGCGCCGGAAGTGACGAAGTGGGCGTAGCCAATGCGTTCGCGCGGCTTCGCCGGCGGGGCAGTCGAGGAGGCCGGGATGCCGCGATGGCCGCAAGGCAGTTGCCGCCCCGCCCGCCGCTTGGGCGGTTCATTGGCTCAACTGCGCCGGGGAGATGGTCAGGTGCTGGATCTCCTGCAACTGCGCCTCCAGGGAGAAGGACACGCCCATCGCCAGGTAGATCAGCGAGCCGAGCGCGTTCATGTTCGCGTCCTGCTCGGAGGCGGCGTCAATGCGCGCCTTGAAGCAGCGGTTCACCTCCTGAAGCTGCTCGTAAAGCAGGTAGAGGCCCTTCAGCTCCCAGTCCGGCTCGCCGCCGTTCTTGTGGATGAGGAACTGCTGAATGAGATACGCGCCGACCGTGCGGAAGATGGTTTCCTCCATCGTCGAGAAAGGCAGGTGCGTGCGCGCGAGGCCCTTGAGCCGGGAGAGAATCGGGCAGCCGCTCGTCGCCATCACCAGGCCGAAGAGCGCGCGCAGGCCGGTCTGCGCATCAGTGCGCTTCACGTAGGTGCGCTCGGGCGTGCGGACCTCCAGCGTGACCTCCACGTAGGAGAGCATGGAGCGGAAGGTCTCGGTGATCTTCTTGGCGTCCAGCGCGGCGGGGCAGTGGCGGAACTGCTCGCTGGACAGCGGACAAAGCGTGCATTTTTGGAAGTCCAGCTTGGTCCAGAACGGGTGCTCCACCTTGTCGAACCGGGCTTGGTAGGTGCGCTCCATGTCCACCTCGAAGTTGAAAGCCTGCCCGTCGTCCAGCTTGAAGACGTATTCGATGGTCACGGGCGGAATTTAGCGGGCGATGCTGGGCCGGGCGAATGCTTTTTCCGGTTCGGGCCTCGGAATTTTCCCTGTCCCGCCCCCGGCAAGGCTGGGCAACAAAGTTTTTGTCTCCCGCGCCTTCCGGCGTCATAGTGGCCAGCGACGCATGGATTTTGTCGGCATCGTCATCTTCGCCATCGTGCTGTATGTGCGGCCGCAGGAGTTCATCGGCATGCTCGATGCGCTGCGGCCGGCCTTTGCCTCGCTGGCGATGACCACGGTGGGTTTGTTTGTCCGCGAGGGCGGGGTCTCGCTCAAGCAGATCATCCGCACACCGCAGGACTGGATGGTGTCGGCGTATTTCATCTACATCCTGTTCTGGACGCCCGGGGCGTTTGGCGATCTATGGGGCGAGCTTTACCAATACATCGGCTTTTACTTTCTGGTCGTGCTGGCGCTGTCGAACTTCCAGCGGGTCTACCAATATCTGGCGTGGTGGTGCGGCTCCATCATGTTCATCGCGATTCTGGCGCTGTTGAGCCTGGTCGGCATTGACCCCACAGACGCGCAAACGCACACGCAGGGTTCGCTGGGACGCCTGGCCCTCGGGCTTTCACTCTTCGACAACCCCAACGCCCTCGGCCACTCGGTCATGGTGGCGGTGCCCCTGCTCTACTACTTCATGATCTGGAAGCGCCCCATCTTCGTGAAGGAGGTCGGCGCGCCGCTCATCTTCCTGCCGATGCTCTGCACCTTTTTCACCGAGTCCAAGGGCGCGTTCATCTCCGGCGTCGGCGCGATCATCGCCACGCTGGCCTTCGGCAAGCCCAAGTGGGTCCAGTTCATCCTGCTGCCGGCGCTGATCTTTATCGGCACGAGCGCGCTGCCGCTGCTGCCGCGGTTCACCGAGGTGCAGTTCGGCGAGGGCCGCGCCCGGAGCGACGAGGCCGTGCTCGGCCGCATCGAGTCCTTCGAGTTCGGCAAGTGGGCGCAGGAAAACACGGAATACGGCGTGGGCTTCAAGCAGTTCGTCAACGCCTTCATCCGCAAGGAGGGCGACCTCAAGGCTCGCGCCTCGCACTCCTCCTTCAACCAGGTCGCCGGCGAGTTCGGCTGGTGGGGCCTGCTGATCTTCTCCGGCATCCTCTACACCTGCTACCACACGCTGATGCGCGCCCGCACGGCCACCGACAACGAGGAGCGCGTCCGGCGCATGTTGTTCTGCATGGTCCTGGCCTACACCGTGTCGTCGTGGATGATTGACTTCGGCTTCCGCGCCGCCTTTTTCGTCATGGTCGCGATGGTCAGCGCGTTTCATCGCATCCTCATGGACCGCTCGCCGGACTACGCGCCCGCGACCGAGGAGGCGTGGGGCGGCGTGGCGGGCATCGCCGAGAGCAAGCTGCCGGCGGCGGAAGCCGGTGCCGAAGTGCTCGCCGGGGCGACCATGCAGGACTACCTCATGCAGCGCAAAGTCGTCCGTGGCATGCCCACCCGGCCCCGGCAGTTCCTGGCCGCCCAAACCGGCGTCGCCTCCACGAGGAGCGCGGTCGCAACCCAGACGGGTTACGTCCCCGCCATCAAGGATGTCGGGACGCTGCCAGCGGACCTGTCCCCTTACATGGCCTGGTCGAGACTTCGCTGGTATGACGCCATTGGCATCTACCTGACCCTGCGCCTCGTGATCTACATCCGCGACTACGCCATCACCTTGTGACCCGCGCCCGGCATGAGCGTTGACGCGTGGCAACTCCTCTTCTGGTTCAGCTTCGCGGCGCTGGCTTACACCTTCCTCGGCTACCCGCTGCTCATCGGTGCGCTGGCGAAGGCCGCCGGAATGCCGGTTAAGAAATCTTCCCCCGCGAACCCGCCCGCCGTCTCCGTCGTGCTCGTCGCGTTCAACGAGGAGGAGCGCATTGTCCCCCGCGTCGCGAACCTGCTCGCGGCCAACTATCCCGCCGACAAGCTGGAAGTCCTCGTCGTCACCGACGGCTCGACCGACGGCACCGTGGCGAAACTCCGCGCGCTGGCCGACCCGCGCGTGCGCGTCCTCGCCCGCGAGCAACGCTCCGGCAAGTCCGCCTGCCTCAACGCCGCGATCCCGCAGGCCTGCGGCGAGATCGTCGTGCTGTGCGATGCCCGGCAGCGCTTCGCCCCGCACACGATCCCCGAGCTGGTCGCGAACTTCTCCGACCCCGACCTCGGCGCGGTGAGCGGCTCGCTGGAGATTGACCCGGCGGCGACCGGCGTTGGTGGCGGCGTGGACTTGTATTGGAGGCTGGAGAAGTTCATCCGCGCGAGCGAGGGCCGGTTCAGTTCCACCATCGGCGCGACCGGCGCGGTCTATGCCCTCCGCCGCGAGTTGTTCCAGCCCATCCCCGACGACACGCTGCTCGACGACGTGGTCATCCCGCTGCAAATCGCCGTGAACCACGGCAAGCGCATAACCTTTGACCCCACCGCGCCGGCCTACGACCCGCAGACGACTGACCCAGCCAAGGAGAAGCGCCGCAAGATGCGCACGCTGGCCGGCAACTTCCAGATGCTCGCGCACCATCCCGGCTGGCTGCTGCCGTGGCGCACGGGGCTGTGGTGGCAATTGCTTTCGCACAAGTATTCCCGCATCGTCGCGCCCGTGTTCATGGTAACGATGTTCGCGAGCAATGCCGCGCTGGCCGGCGCGCCGCTCTACCGGGAAATCTTCTGCGCCCACGTCGCCTTCTACGCGCTGGCGCTGCTCGGCCTCGCGCTCCCGATGCTGAAGTGGAAGCCGTTCTCGATCCCCGCCGGCTTTGTGTTCCTCAACCTGATGACCGTCGGCGGCCTCGTGAACTGGCTGCGCGGCGCGTATCGGCAGGGGAAGTGGTGATGAAATCCCAAATCCCAAATCCCAAGCTCCAAAGAAGCTCCAAATCCCAAGCTCCAATGGCGCTCGTGCGCGCTCGCCTTGGAACTTGGAGCTTGGAGCTTGGAGCTTATTTGGGGTTTGGAACTTGGTTTTTGGAGCTTTGCCCCCGTCATGCTTCGCTTTGAATTTCCCCTCCGCCGTCTGCCCTTCGGCAAGGCCACGCACACCTGGTTCGCCGAGCGGCCCGACCCCGCCGATGCCTGGGGCTTCGCCATTTACTACCAGGCCAGGTCCACCGGGGCTGTGAGCGGCTTCGTGCGCGAGCAGAAGCACACCAAGTTCATCAGCCTCACGGGCACCGAGGACGACATCTTCGACCAGATCGGCAAGAACACGAAGCCGAAGATCAAGCGCGCGCTCTCCGAGGGCGGCCTGCGCTTCAGCATCATCGAGCAGCCCGACGAGGTGCGCGACCTCTACAACGAGTTCGCGCGCGGCAAGGGCCGTCCTCCGCTGGAGGAGCGCACGTTCCGAGCCTACTGGCCCAGGATGCTCGCGACCAAAATCAGCTCCGATGCCGACCCGCTGGTGATGCACGCCTTCCTCGTGGACGAGGGGCTGAAGCGTGCCAACCACCTCTACTCCGCGTCACTCTTCCGCAGCACGGACGACAATGACCGGCGCAACCTCATCGGCCGCGCGAACCGCGCGCTGCACTACCTGAACATGCTGAACTTCAAGGACCGGGGCATCACCACCTACGACCTCGGCGGCTACGCGCTGGGCACGCAGGACCCGGAGCTGCAGGAGGTCAACGAGTTCAAGGACAGCTTCGGCGGGCAGCTCGTCGAGGAGAGCAACTACATCTCGCTCCCGCTGCACTGGGCGCGGAAGCTGAACCGGCTGCTGCGGGGGAAGCGCGATGAATGACCAGGGCAAAATGACCAAATCCCAAGCTCCAAGTCCCAAAAAAGCTCCAAGCCCCAAGCTTCAACCAGCGGGCGGCGAAATACGTTTGGAGATTGGTGCTTGGAGCTTTTTTGGAGCTTGGAACTTGGATTTTGGAGCTTATCCCAGTCGCATCTAAACCTCCCACCCATGCTGACCATCCCCCTCCCCCTCCAGCGCACCAAGGCCGTGAAGGCCGCCCACATCTGGTTCGCCACGAAGCCCCGGCCCGCCGACGCGCTCAACCTCGCCTACTACTACCACTGCAAGTTCACCGGCCCGGTGAAGGGCTTCGAGCGCCACGCGAAGTTCACCAAGCTCGTGAACGTGGACCGCACGGACGACGCGATTCAGAAGGACTTCCGCAAGAACACCCAATACGAAGTGCGCCGCGCGCAGAAAGAGGGCCTCGCCTTCAGCCTCGTGGACAATGCCGATGTGTTCCTTCAGTTCTACAACGGCTTTGCGGCCACGAAGGACATGGAGGAGATGGACGCCAAAATCCTCCGCGCCTACTGGCCGCACCTCGCCGTCACGCAGATGACCAACGCCGCCGAGGTGCTCGTGATGCACTGCTACGTGATGGACAAGTCCGCCGGTCGCGCGACGCTCTGGCACTCGGCGTCGCAGTTCCGCGGCGCGGACGGCGAGGACGCGCAGCAGCGCCGCAACTTGATTGGTCGTGCGAACCGTCTCCTGCACTTCCGCGACATGACCTGGCTGCGCGAGCAGGGCTTCAAGACCTACGACTTCGGCGGCTACGCGGCGAACACGACCGACCCCGCGCTCCAGCACATCAACGAGTTCAAGGACAGCTTTGGCGGCGAGCTGGTCGAGGAAAGCAACTACGCCTCCGCCGCCATCACCCTTCTGCGCCGGGTGAAGTCCGCGTTCAAGCGGGGGAAGAAATGAGGCGAACGGAGCCGGGCATGGATGCGAATATGTTCCAGCAGACGAGACTTTGCGTGTTGCGTGTTGCGTGTTGCGTGACTATCGCCGGTCGTGTCTTGCCTGAATCACGCAACACGCAACACGCAGCACGC
Organism: Limisphaerales bacterium; assembly: GCA_009773355.1. GTDB lineage: Bacteria > Verrucomicrobiota > Verrucomicrobiia > Limisphaerales > SXTU01 > SXTU01. The sequence goes on along the minus strand of WRPG01000097.1, from coordinate 3,656 downwards.
GCCCCGCTCGCGCACTGCGGCCACACTTAGACCGCGTATGTCCCTCCGCACCACCATCGCCCCATTCGCGCACGCCATCGGCCACGCCGCCGGACTGTCGCTCGCCCGGGCCAAAGAGTTCCCGGTCGCGCGCATCATCACCTTCCATGCCGTCGGCGTGCCGAGCTGCTCGACCGAGGCCTTCACCGCGCAACTGGAGTATTTGAAACAGCACTTCCGCGTCGTCCCGCTCGCCGAGCTGGTGCGGGCGCTGCGCGACGGGCGCGCGGACATTGCCCATTGGGTTGCGCTCACCTTCGACGACGGCACACGGAACAACGGCCTCGTCGCCGCGCCCATCCTGAAGCGCCTCGGCCTGCCCGCGACGTTCTTCATCTGCCCCGGCCTGGTCGGACGCGGCGCATGGCTCTGGAACCACGAGGCCCGCGAGCGGCTCCGCTCGCTGCCGTCCGCCGAGTTTGCCGCGCTGGCCGACAGCTTCGGCCGCACGGGCGAGAACCTCGAAGCCGTCATCGGTTGGATGAAGACGCTTCCGGCTCATTCCCGCAGCCACATTGAGCGCGTCATCCGCGACGCCACGCCCAACTTCCGACCGAGCGACGCGCAGCGCACCGAATTCGACCTGATGAACTGGGACGAGCTGAAGGCGCTCGACCCCGCGCTCATCACCCTCGGCGCGCACAGCACGAACCACCCGATTCTTGCCAACTGCACGCCCGCCGAGCTGACGGTCGAAGTCGGCGAGTGCCGCGCGCTGCTGGAGCAGAAGCTGGGCCGGCCGGTGGAGTTCTTCTGCTACCCGAACGGCGACTTCAACCCGCCGGTCACCGTGCAGGCCCGCGTGAACTACGTTGCCGCCGTCACCACCCAGCCCGGCTTCGTGAAGCCCGGCGCGGACCTCCACCAGCTCCCGCGCCTGAACTGCTGCGACTCGCTGCCGCACTTCGCGTGGCGGCTGCACCGGCCCACGGCTTGAGAATTACGAATTACGAATTACGAATTACGAGCCGGCGCCTCGTCTGCGTAGCGCGCTTTCATTCGCCGCTTGGGATCCGCCGCTCGGCACCTGCTTCCCATGTCTGAGCAGCTCCGCACGCTTCCGCTCTGGCTGCCGAGTTATCTCCGGCAGCAGCCCGCACCGCTGCCCGACGGCGTGAAGGACGTGATGCTTTGCGTCTGCGACCATTTCGAGCCGCTGCACCGCACCGACAAGGCGGAGGCGCTCCGCCGGATGGCCGCTTGGAAGACCGAGTTCCCGAAGAACATCGCGCCGTTCCGCGACGCCGACGGCATTCGCCCGCGCCACACCTGCTTCTATCCCATCGAGCAATACGACCCCGACCTGCTCAACGAAGTCGCCGAGCTGTGCCGCGCGTCCGGTGCGGAGGTGGAAGTGCATCTCCACCACAACCGCGACACGGAGGAGACCTTGCGCGCGAAGCTGGAGAAGGGCATCGCGGACTTCACCCGCCACGGCTTTCTGTCGCGCGACGCCGCTGGCCGCACGCGCTGGGGTTTCGTGCATGGCGACTGGGCGTTGGACAACTCGCATCCCGACGGCGCGCAATGCGGCGTGAGCAACGAGCTTTCCCTGCTGCGCGAACTCGGCTGCTTCGCGGACTTCACGCTGCCGTCGTGCCCCGACGCGACGCAGACGCGCACCATCAACCGCCTCTACTACGCGCAGGACACGCCGGAGCCGAAGTCGCACGACACCGGCGTGCAGGTGCGCGTGCTCGGCAGTAGCAGCCGACGTGAGGAGGCTCCATCTTCCAACGCGGAATGCGGAACGCGGAACGCGGAATCAGGTCAGAGCCTCCTCACGTCGGCTGCTACGAGGCCGGTCTTTGGCGACCTGCTCATCGTGCAAGGCCCGCTGGCGCTGAACTGGGAGCGGCGCAAGCTCGGCTTCCTCCCTCGCCTGGAAAACTCCGACCTCACCGCCGCCAACCCGCCACGTCCCGACCGGATGCGTCTCTGGCTGAGGCAGCACATCCATGTGCTGGGCCGGCCCGAGTGGATTTTCGTCAAGCTCCACACGCACGGCGGACCGCCGCCGAATTCCGGCGTCTTCCTTGGCGAGTCTTACCGTGCGTTCCACCAGCACCTGGCCGAGACCTACACGGAGAAAAACGGCTGGCGGCTCCACTACGTCACCGCGCGCGAGCTGGTGAACATCCTGCACGCCGCCGAGGACGGCCACGTCGGCAACGCCGGCCAGTTCCGCGACTACCGCTACCGCCTGCGCGCCTGAGCGGAATCAGTGTGATCGGAGCGCGGCTTTCAGGCCGCAGAGTCTTGCGAAGAAGGAGTGCGGTGAAATGGCCGGGCGTTGCGATCAATCGAACGTTTCTGCGGCTTGAAAGCCGCGCTCCGCGCCGTGTCAATCCGCCCATCCACGCCCGCTTCCTCGCATTACTTCCAGTGCGTGTAGAGCGTCCGCACGTCGCGCGGGTTGGCGCGGGAGATGAGGGCCACCATCGTCCGCTTGTGTCCGCCGATGTCCACCTCGACGGCGACCTCGTAGACGGCGCTGCGCACGGAGAACACGCGGCCGAGCGCCTGAATCCCTTGCGGGCTGAAACCGGGCACGGACGCCAGCTCGCCGACACTGCGGAAGGGCGTGTCATCCTCCGTGCCGTCCTGGCCGTCGAGGCCGGCGCGCCGGGCGAGGATGGCCTGCGCCGTGTTCGCATCAATGCCGGGGATCATCTGGAGCACCAGCGCCGACGCCGTGTTGAGGTTGAGGACGCGCGCCGAGGTGGTGGTGAACATGTCGCGCAGTGCGTTGGTGTAGATCGGCCCGGTGTATTTGTTCACCACCAGCGCGCGCCCGGTCACGCTGCGCGGCACGTCAATTTGGCTCAGGTCCGTCCCGGTGAACATCTCCGGCGCGACGCCCCGGATGAGCATCAGCTCGGTCAAGTCATCGAGCGGCCCGTTCTTGGCCTGATAGGGCGGGTTCAGCCCGAGGTAGTAGTCGCTCTCCGCCCCGCTCAGGCGCGGCTGGTCGTCGGGGTCTATCCAGTCGAGAATCGAGTCCGAAATCTGGCTCGCCTCGCTCACGTCCACGCCGACGAGCTTGAGCGCCTGTTGCAGAATGCCCGGGTCGGCCACGTTGATGTTAAACTTCCGCTCGCAGTCGGTGAGCTTGACGGTGAACGAGCCGGGGCCAAGCCGCACATCGGTGAGCGAGACGGCGGCAAGCGCGTCGTTGGTGCCCATCGGGCCGCCGGCCCATTTCTGGTTGAGCGAGTCGTAAGGCTCGTTCTGCACCAGCATCTGCTGCGCGATGACATAACGCGCCAGCTCGACGCCCGAGCGGCCCATCCACTCGAAGTCGTGATCGTATGAGGCGTTGCGGGCCAGCGTGGTCTCCACCTTCACCGAGTAGGCGAAGCCGCCCGCCAGCACCGCCAGCACGAGGATCACGAGCATCACGATGATGAGCGCGATGCCGGAGCGGTCAGGAGCGCGGCCTTCAGGCCGCAGGGGCGCGCTTTGGCCAGAGGCGGCCATCTGCGGCCTGAAGGCCGCGCTCCAGTCACGTTTGTTTGCGGGGCGGAGGTTCATGCCGGTCAGAACTTGCGCGTCTGGATGGGGGCGCGGACGCCGCCGCCGGCCGGGGAGCCGAGGACGGACGGCGCGGCGGGCGC
>WRPG01000096.1 GCA_009773355.1 Limisphaerales bacterium | reverse complement strand
CCCCCGCCAGCGCCATGAGCACGGCGGCCAGCAGCAGCGAGCCGAACCCCAGCGCCAAGCCCAGCGCCAGCGGGCGACACGCCGCCAGCGGGCTGGCCAGGCCCAGCGCGCGGCGGTCGGCGAGGTTCAGCGCGCGCAGCAGCGGCCACAACCCGGCCACGGCGACGAGGAGGAGGCAGCGGTTGACGTAGCGGTGGAAGGGCTGGCCGGCGAGACCCTGGAGCGCGGGCAGTTCGCCGGCGGCCCAGTGCGCAAGGTGAAACAACCACGGAGCCAGCAGCGCGCCGCCCACAAACACCCCGGCCACGTAGCAAATCAGGAGTCTCGCGGCGCGCACGCGCGGATTAAGCGGCCTTGCGAAAGTGCCGCCAAGTGATATTCTGCCGCGCGCAGAGAGCAGGGCTGGCACACAATCGGCTGGGCGAATGCGCACGGCGTAACTTTTGGGACGCAGGCGCGTCCTTGACGCAAAACTTGACCACAACTTAAACGGGCGACGAACGCGAATGCTACCACTGGGCTTCTTCCGGAAGAAAAAGAAACCGACGGTCCACGACCCGAACGCGCCGCACCTGTTCGGGGAGTTTTCCCTCCACGAGCTGATCAACCGGGGCGGCACGGCGGAGATCTGGACGGCGACCGACCAGGACGGCCAGACCTACGCGCTGCGGCGGCTGCTGGGCAACGGTGCCGTGGACAAGGCGGCGCGCAAGCAGTTCCTCCACGGCTGCACGGTGCTGGAGAAAATTCACGGACACCAGTTCATCATCGGCTTCTTCAAGCACGGGAAGCTGGACGGCGTGGACTACACGCTGCTCGAGCGCGTCGAAGGTTCGAACCTCAAGCACCTCATCACCCGGAACGACCCGGTGCTCGGCGAGTTCGTCGGCAACATCCTCATTGACTCCGCCATCGCCCTGGAGCACCTGCACGAGAAGGGCTTCATCCACCTCGATTTCAAGCCCGAGAACATTCTCGTGACCAAGGCCGGCGACATCCGGCTGGTGGACTTCGACCTCGCGCAGCCGCTGCCGAAGAAGCCGACGCGGATGCCCAGCAACGCCGGCACGCCCGCCTACATGGCGCCGGAGCAGATCCGCCACGAGCCGCTCGACCAGCGCGCGGACATTTTCTCGTTCGGCGTGATGGCCTACGAGCTGTTGACCTTCCGCAAGCCGTTCATCGGGGAGACGCCCGAGGCCGTGCTCCGCAAGCAGCTCGACGAGAAGCACCCCATCCCGCCGCCGCGCGAAATCAATTCGGACATCCCCATCGCCGTCGAGCGCATCATCCTCAAGTGCCTCGAACGCGACCCGGAGAAGCGCTTCCCCAACGCGCATGTCCTGGTCGCGCAGCTCCAGCAGGCACTTTACGTGAAGTGACTCAACCTTCCGGCTTGCACCGGAGAGCGGAGACTTCAACCTGTCGCTCGCATGTCATCTAAAAACGCAGTCGTCACCGGGGCCGGCAGTGGAGTCGGCCGGGCCATCGCCTTGAAGCTCGCCGCGCAGGGCTGGAAAGTCGCCATCCTTGGCCGCCGCGAGGAAGCCCTCAAGGCCACCGTCAAGCTGGCGAAGAAACACGCGAAGCAATTCCTCGTCATCCCGTGCGACATCGGCGACGTGACGCAAGTCGGCTCGATGGCGAAGACGGTCTTGGCGAAGTTCAAGATCGTGGATGTGCTCGTGAACGCCGCCGGCACCAACATCCCGCGCCGCTCGCTGGCCGAGCTGTCGCTGGAGGATTACCACGCGGTCATTGATGCCAACCTCCACGGCTCCTACTACTGCACGCAGGCGTTCCTGCCACAGATGCGCGCGCGCAAGACCGGCACCATCGTCAACATCGTCTCCGAGGCAGGCCTCCAGGCCAGCCCGAAGAGCGGCCCGAGCTACGTCCTCTCGAAGTTCGGCCAGGCCGGGCTGACGCAGTGCATCAACGCCGAGGAGCGCGTCCACGGCATCCGCGCCTGCTCCGTCTTCCCCGGGGACATTGACACCGAGCTGCTCAACAAGCGGCCCGTTGTGCCCGACGCCACCGCCCGCGCGCGGATGATGCAGCCCGAGGACATCGCCGACTGCGCGTTGCTGGCCATCAACCTCCCGCCGCGCGCGGTGGTGGAGGAAATCCTGGTGCGGCCGGGTTGAATCCACATTCGTAGGAGACGACGTGAGGAGTCTCCAACTTTATCCCGCGTCTGATTTTGAAGTGAGACTCCTCACGTCGTCTCCTACGGTGCAATTGACGCCGCGCCTGCTTTCCGGCACTTGTTCTCCCCACGCTTGAATGACGGACGGCCTCCGCTGTCCAAGTTCGCGACACGACCGCATGAAACCCCAATCCCATTTCCTCTGCCTGCTGCTCTGCGCCGCGTTTGCCCTGACCGCCCGCGCGCAGAAAGTCCCCGTCATTGAGAAGACGCTCTCCAACGGGATGCGCCTCCTCCTGCTGCCGCGCCACGACGAGCCGACCGTCGCCGGCGGCTGGGTCGTGCATGTGGGCAGCGCCAACGAGCGGCCCGGCATCACGGGCATCGCGCACCTCTTCGAGCACATGATGTTCAAGGGCACGCCCACGCTCGGCACCAAGGACTACAAGAAGGACGTGGAGATCATCGCCGAGCAGGAGCGGGTGCGCGACTTGATGCGGCAGGAAGAGTCCCACATGCGCACGCTCTGGCGACGCGGCGAAATCACCGACTTGCTCAACCCCGACACCTGGACGCCCCGCTACAAGGAATTGCAGGCGCAGTTCAAGAAGCTCGTGGACGCCCAGCGCGAGATTCTCGTGAAGAACGAGTTCGACCGCGTCTACACCGCCAACGGCGGCTCGCAGATGAACGCCTACACCAGCCACGACGTGACGGTTTATTTCACCACCGTCCCGGCGAACAAGCTGGAGCTGTGGATGTGGATGGAGAGCGGGCGCCTGCTCGCGCCGGTCTTTCGCGAGTTTTACGCCGAGCGCGACGTGGTCTTCGAGGAGCGCCGGATGCGCACCGAGTCCACGCCCACGGGCCGCATCGAGGAGGCGTTCTGGGCGATGTTCTGGGAGTCGCACCCGTATTCCTGGCCGGTCGTCGGCTGGCCGTCGGACATCCCGGCGATTTCCAAGAAGCAGGCCGATGAATTTTACGCGCTCTACTACGCGCCGCAGAACCTCACCACCGTGCTCGTCGGCGACTTCGACCCCGACAAGGCCACCGCGCTCGCCGAGAAGTATCTGGGCCGCATCCCGCGCGGGAAGGAGGCCGCGCCCGACGTGGTCACGCTCGAAATCAAGCAGCCCGCCGAGAAACGCCTCAACGGCGAGGCCGACACCAATCCGCAGGTGGACATCATGTGGCACACGCCCGCGTTCGGCCACAAGGACACCTACCCGCTCGCCGTCCTCGCGCAAATCCTCTCCACGCGCACCGGCCGCCTCTACAAGGGCCTCGTGCTCGGCTCGAAGGTCGCCACCGAGGCCTACGCGCAGCAGCACTCGATGCGCTGGGCCAGCCTCTTCAACATTGGCGGCGAGGTGACGGATGGGAAGACGCCTGCGGATTTGGAGGCTGGATTGCTCGCCGAGATTGAGAAGATCAAGACGACCGAGGTGCCGCCGGAGGAATTGCAGAAGGTGAAGAACAACTTCGCCGCGGGCGAATACCGCAAGCTCTCCAACAACCACGCCATCATGCAGGCGCTGCTGCGCTACGACGGTCTCGGCCGCTGGCAGGAAATCAACGAGGCCGGGCCGAAACTCCAGGCCGTCACCGCCGCCGATGTGAAGCGCGTGGCCAACACCTATCTCACCAAGGAAAACCGCAACACCGCCTCCATCGTGCGCAAGGCCGGCAAGAGCGCGAGCGACGACCCGGACCTCGCGGGCCTCACGCCGCAACAGTTGCCCGCCGTGCGGCAGTTCCTCGGGCGTTTGAAGGAGGAGAAGAACGTCGAGGCGCTCAAAGCCCAGCTCAAGCAGATGGACGAGCAATCCGCCAAGGCCAGCGCCAAGAGCCAGCAGTTCCTGAACATCCTCAAGAAGAAGACCGCCGAGCGCATCGCGGAGCTGGAGAAGAAGTAGCGGGCGAGCAGTCTTTGGATCACATTCTCCCCATATGAGCACCGCCATCGAAGAAGCCCGCCAAGTGGTGACGAAACTCTCCGCCGAGGAGCGCCGCAGCCTTGTCGAGTGGCTCGCGCACGAACCGGTCGAGGTCGCCCCCGGAATCTACCGCACGCCGCGGGTGTGCGGCGGCGACGCGTGCATCCGTGGCTTGCGGCTGCCGGTCTGGCAGTTGGAGGAAGGCCGGCGCAGTGGAGCGACGGACAGCCAGTTGCTCCAAGCCCATCCCGCGCTGACGCCGGAGGACTTGGCGAACGCCAGGGCTTACGCGTCCGCCAGCCGCGCCGAGATTGACCGGCTGATTCAGGAGAACTGCGAGGCGTGAGATGGCGCGCCTCTTTGCCGATGAAAATTTTCCCCAGCCAGTCATCGTCGCGCTGCGCTCGCTCGGCCACGACGTGCTCACAATCGGCGAGATTGGCCGCGCCAACCAAGGCTGGCCCGATGACGAGGTGCTCGCTTACGCCACCAGCCACCACCGCATTTTGCTGACCGTGAATCGGCTCCACTTCCTCCGCCTGCACCAGCGCACTCCGGCTCACTCGGGAATTGTCGCCTGCACGGAGGATGTGGATTTCACTGGCTTGGCCCGGCGGATACATGACGCCTTGGCCACGGTTCCGTCCGTCACCGGACAGTTCCTGCGCATCTACAAGCCTGGCCGCTGACCTCGCCTGAAACCCACTTTATGAACCGACTGGCTTCACTCCTCGCCCTCGCCTTCGCCCTCCCCGCCCTCGCCGCCGACATCCCGGACCGGCCGGAGAAGCTCAAATATCCCGCGCTCAACTACTCCCCGCCGGACGCCAAGCAGTTCCGCGTCGCGCTCAAGGCCGGGCCGGTCGCCTACGTCGTGCCCGACCGCGAGCTGCCGCTGGTGAACATTTCCATCCTCGTCCGCACGGGCGATTACCTCGATCCCGTCGGCAAGGAGGGCCTCGCGGGCATCACGGGCTACTTGCTGGCGCGCGGCGGCACGGCGTCGAAGAAGGCCGAAGACCTCGAAGAGCGCCTCGCCTTCCTCGCCGCGAGCCTCAACTCCGCCGTCAGCGACACGCAGGGCAGCGTGAGCCTGAACCTGCTCTCCAAGGACCTCGACGAGGGCTTCGCCATTCTGCGCGAGGTGCTCACCGCGCCGCGTTTTCAGGATGACAAGCTGGCGTTGCGCAAGCAGCAGTCCCTTCAGGCCATGAAGCAGCGCAACGACGACGCGGCCGAGATCGAGCAGCGCGAGCGCCGCTTCCTCGCCTACGGCGACGGCTTCTATTTCAACCGCCATTCCACGCAGGCCTCGCTCGACTCCGTCACGCGCGCGGACTTGGAGGCGTTCCACCGGCGCTGGTTCCACCCGAAGAACTTCGTCATCGCGGTGAACGGCGACTTCGAGCGCGACGCGATGGTGGCGCGGCTGGAGAAGCTCTTCGCCGCCTGGCCCTTCACCGGCGAAGTCCCGCCGCCCGTGCCAACGGCAAAGAAGTTCGCCACGCCCGGCGTCTATCTCGTGGACAAGGAAGTGAACCAGGGCCGCGTGACCATCCTGCTGCCGGGCATCAAACGGGACGACCCGGACTTCCCGGCGACGCAGGTGATGAACGACATCCTCGGCGGCGGCGGCTTCACCTCGCGCATCATGAACCGCGTCCGCTCGGACGAGGGCCTGGCCTACTCGGCGGGCAGCGGCTTCCCCGGCGGCGTGTATCACCCGATGAGCTTCCTCGCGGCGTTCCAGTCGAAGTCCCGCACGGTCGCCTACGCCACGAGCATCGTGCTGGAGGAAATGAGGAAGATCGCCACGGCGCCCGTGACCGACGAGGAGCTGAACACGACGAAGAAGCAGTTCATCGAGACGTTCCCGCAGACCTTCGCGACGAAGCGGCAGGTGGCCGGGACGCTCGCGGGCGACGAGTTCACCGGCCGGTTCGCGAAAGACCCGGACTACTGGAAGAACTACCGCTCGAAGATTGACGCCGTGACCCCGGCGGACGTGAAGCGCGTCGCCGCCAAGTATCTCACGCCCGAGAAGATCGTCATCCTCGTGGTCGGCACTAAGGACGAAATCCTCAAGGGCCACCCGGACCATCCGATGAAGCTGGAGTCCCTCGCCGGCGGGCGGCTGGTGGACCACCCGCTCCGCGACCCGCTGACGATGAAGCCGGTGGCGAAGTAAGGATGCGGACCCTGGCTTCAACGGATTCGCCGCTGCCCGATATTCCGAACCGCTCACTGCGGGCAATTGTCCAATCCTTGGCTTGTCGCAGGCTCGACGGCTGGGAATAGTCGGCCCGGCCAGCCAACCAGATGTCCGCCGACCCACAACCCACGGCGGGCGCAGTCTCAAGCACCGCGCGCGACGCCGCGCAGCGCGAGAGCAGCGCCTTCCAACGCGCCATTCTTGAGTGCGCGGACTACTCGATCATTTCCACGACGCCGGAAGGGTTGATCCACACGTTCAACCGCGCCGCCGAACGGCTGCTGGGCTATCGCGCGGAGGAGGTCGTCGGCCAGGTCACGCCGGAGATCATCCACGACTACGACGAGGTTGCCCGGCGGGCGGCCGAGCTGACGGCGGAACTGGGCCGCCCCGTGCCGGCGGGTTTTGAGGCGTTCGTGGCCAAGGCCCGCCTGGGCCTGGCCGACGAGCAGGAGTGGACCTACATCCGCAAGGACGGCAGCCGCTTCCCCGTGCAGCTCTCAGTGACGGCGATGCGCGACGAGGCCGGCCAGATCATCGGCTTCATGGGCATCGCCCACGACATTTCGCGCCGCCGCGAGGCGCAGGCGCGCGTGGGCCAGCTCGCCGCGCAACTGGACCGTCGCGTGCGGGAGCGGACGGCGCAGGTGGCGGCCAGCGAGGAGCGGTTCCGGCTCGTGGTCGAGGCCTCGCCCAGCGGCCTCCTCATGGTGGACCGCGAGGGGCGCATCGTGCTGGTCAACGCGCAGCTCGAGCGGCTCTTCGGCTACACCCGCGCGGAGCTGATCGGCCAGCCGGTGGACCTGCTGGTGCCCGAGCGCAGCCGCCCCGGCCACGCGGGCCAGCGGGCGGCGTTCTGCGCGGCTCCCCAAGCGCGGGGCATGGGCGCGGGGCGGGACCTGTTCGGCCGGCGGAAGGACGGCAGCGAGTTTCCGGTCGAGATTGGCCTGAGTCCCCTGGAGACCGCTGAGGGCATGATGGTGCTGGGCACCGTGGTGGACATCAGCCAGCGCAAGGAGGTGGAGCTGCGGCTGCGGGCCAGTGAGGAGCGCCTGCGGCTGGCGCAGCAGGCGGCGCGGGTCGGCACGTTCGAGTGGAACATCCAGACGGGCGTCAACATCTGGTCCCCGGAACTGGAGGCGATGCATGGCCTGCCGCCGGGCGGCTTCCCCGGCACCCATCCGGCCTGGGAAAAATTGGTTCATCCCGAGGACCTCGCGCGCGCGAAGTCCCAGGTGCAGCGGGCGTTTGAGACCCGCGAGCCGGTCGAGGGCGAATGGCGCGTCGTCTGGCCGGACGGCGGCACGCGCTGGCTCTTCGGGCGGTTCCAGGTTTTCCGCGACGCCGCCGGCCAGCCGCTCCGGCTGACGGGGGTGAACCTGGACATCACGGAGCGCAAGCGCGCGGAGCGGGTCACGGCCACGTTTGCCGAGCTGGGCCGCCGGTTGAGCGCGGTGGATTCGCGGCGCGCGGCGGCGGGGACGATCATGGTGGCCGCCGACCAACTGCTTCACTTTGACGCGGCGCTGCTGCACCTGTTCTCCGCAGACCGCAGGCGCGTCATCCGCGTGCTCACCGTGGACACGGTCAACGGCTGGCGGGCCGAGCAGCCGGGCCGCCCCGAGGCGGACGAGCCGAGCCTCATGTTCCGGCGCGTGCTCAAACAGGGCGCGCAACTGGTCCTGCGGCGCGGGCCGGAGGACGTCACGGTCCCCTTCGAGCCGTTTGGGGATGGGCGGCGCGAGTCCGCCTCGCTGATGTTCGTGCCCTTGCGCGCCGGGGAGAACACGCTCGGCGTGCTCTCGTTGCAGAGCTACACGCCCCAGGCCTACACGCCGGCGGACCTGGAGCTCCTGCAGGCCCTCGCCGACCACGCGGCGGGCGCGTTCGAGCGGCTGGAGGCGGAGGAGACGCTGGCGGAGAGCGAGCAGCGCTTCCGCGGCACCTTCGAGCAGGCGGCGGTGGGCGTGGCGCATGTCGGCCTGGACGGGCGCTGGCTGCGGGTCAACGACTGGGTGTGCGACATCGTCGGCTATTCCCGCGAGGAGCTGATGACCAAAACATTTCAGGACATCACCCACCCGGAGGACCTCGCCCCCGACCTCGACAATGTCCGGCGGCTGCTGGCGGGCGAGCTGCCGCACTACGGGATGGACAAGCGGTATTTCCACAAGGACGGCTCGCTCGTCTGGGTTCGCCTGACCGTCTCGCTCGTGCGCGAGGCGGACGGCCGGCCCAAGTATTTCATCTCCATCATCCAGGACATCCGCGCCCGCAAGGAGGCGGAGCGGAAACTTGCCGAGACGGCGCTCTTTCCGGGCGAGAACCCCCACCCGGTGCTCCGCGTCGGCCGGGAGGGCGCAATCATCTACGCCAACCCCGCCAGCCAGGCCCTGCTCGCCGCGTGGGGAAGCGCGGTGGGCGGGCGTCCGCCGGCGGCGCTGGGAGAAGTCATCGCGGCGGCGCTCGCCTCGGGCAGCCGGACCACGGTGGATGTGACGCTCGGGGAACAGGTCTTCTTGTTGAACGTGGCCCCCATCCGCACGGCGGGCTACGTGAATCTTTACGGCCAGGACATCACCGAGCGGAAGCGCGCCGAGGAGGCGCTCCTCCAGGCCCGCAACGAATTGGAGCGGCGCGTGCAGACGCGCACCGCCGAACTGCGCGAGAGCGAGGCCCGCCTGCGCACCATCATTGACACCGCACACGATGCGTTCATCGGCATGGACGACCAAGGACGCGTCACGGACTGGAATCCGCAGGCCGAGGCCACCTTCGGCTGGCCGCGCTCGGAAGCGCTGGGACGCCTGCTCGCCGAGCTGATCATCCCGGAGGCGATGCGCGCAGCACACCAGCGCGGTCTCGTGCGCTTCCTACAAACAGGCCAGGGCACCGTGACCGGCCGACGCCTCGACCTGACTGGCGTGGACCGCGCCGGACGCGAGTTCCCCATTGAACTGACCATCGCGCCCATCCAGCGCGCGGGTGGCTGGCTCTTCAGCGCCTTCCTGCGCGACATTTCCGAGCGCAAACAGGCTGAAGCCCGGCTGCGCGCCAGCGAGGCCCGCCTGCGCACCATCATTGACTCCACGCCCGACTGGATTTTCATCAAGGACCGCGAGTTCCGCTACCAGATGGCCAATGAGGGTTACGCGAAGGCGTTCAAGCTTCGCCCGGAGGATTTCCTCGGCAAGACCGACCTCGATCTTGGCCTGCCCACGGAGCTGGTCCTGGGTGATCCGGCCCGGGGCATCCGCGGCTTCCGGACGGACGACCGCGAGGTGATGGACACCGGCCAGATGAAGGTCATCCCCGAGGAGCCGGGCGCGGCGGATGGCGAGCCGCTCGTCCTCAGCACGGTGAAGGTGCCGCTGCGCGACGCCACGGGCAAAGTCACCGGCGTGCTCGGCTACGTGCGCGACATCACCGAACGCAAGGCGATGGAGGCCGAGCTGCGCAGCCGCGAGGAGCAGCTCCGCGACCTCTTCGAGAACGCCACCGACCTCATCCAGAGCGTCGCGCCGGACGGGCGCATCCTCTTCGTCAACCGCGCCTGGCTCAACACCCTCGGCTACCGGATGGGCGAGCTGGCCGGGCTGACCATCTTCGACATCCTCCACCCGGACTGCCTCGCGGATTGCCGGGAGCACTTCGCGCAGGTGATGCGCGGCGAGCCGCTGACCAGCTTCGAGGCCATTTTCCGCGCCAAGGACGGGCGCAAGATCCACGTCGAGGGCAACGCGAACGCCCGCTTCGAGAACGGCCGCGCCGTCGCCACGCGCGGCATCTTCCGCGACATCTCCAAGCGCAAGGCCGTCGAGGAGGAGCGCGAACGCCTCATCGCCGAGCTGCAGGCCGCGCTGGCGGAAGTGAAGACCCTCAGCGGCCTGCTCCCCGTCTGCGGCTGGTGCAAGAAAATCCGCGACGACTCCGGCTACTGGAACAGCGTCGAAGGCTACCTCAAGAAAACCTCCGGTGTGGACACAACGCACGGCATCTGCCCCGAGTGCCAGGCGAAGATGATGGCGGACCTGGACCGCATCTCCAGTGACGGGCCGGAGACGCCGCCCGCCTCGTAGTCGCGGGCTTCAGCCTGCGCGTCAGCCGGTGGCGGCGGTCGGTGACCGCCGGTTGTCCAACTCGGCGCTCACCGAGCGCCGCCACAGCAAGCCCGCGATTCGCAACCTGAAGGTTGCGCCCACGGTTTCACAACCCCATCAGCCCGCGCTGCCAGTTCAGCAGCAGCTTCGCCGGCTCGCTGTGCTTGCGTGACAGCCATTCCAGCGTCTGCTTGCTCGCGATGAGCGTCGGATCAATGCCCAGCTCCGCCGCGCGCCGGTCACGGACCGCCTTGAACCGGTCGAAGCGCGCGTGCTCCGCGTCCGTGGGGTGATACGAAATGCCGCGCAGCTTCTGCGGGCATTCGGCGGGCGGCACATGCAGGCCGCGCGCGACGGCCTTGAGCACGCCCTCGCGTCGGTGCGGCGCGAAGCGGCGCGGCAGCAGCGGGTCCAGCGGCGCGTCATCCACCGCCGCGATGGCGAGGTCCAGCAAGGCGTCGTGGCTCAGGAGAAAGAACGGCGGGCGGTTGCAGCGCACGGCTTCCTTCTCGCGCCAGTGCCACAGCTCGCGCAGCACGGCCAGCTCCTCGCGCGTGAGCCGGGCCGCGCCCTTGATGCGCCACTCGCGCTCCGGGTCCGGCGGCGGGACAATGGCGCACTCGGTCACGAGCGCCGCGCAGCTCTCCTCCAGCCAGGCGAGCCGGCCCTTGGCGACGAGCTGCGCGCGCAGCTTGCTGACCAGCGGGTGCAGGAACCGCGTGTCGTTGCGCGCGTAGTTCTCCATGCGCTCCGTCAGCGGACGCTGCGCCCAGTCGGCCTTCTGCGGGCCTTTCTCCAGCGCCACGCCAAGCGTCTGGCCGACGAGGTCTTGCAGGCCGAACTTCATCACGCCCAGCAGCCGCGCCGCGATCATCGTGTCGAACACCGCGTGCGGCACGAACTCGTGGTGCTCGCGCAGCAGCCGCAGATCGTAGTCGCTGCCGTGCAGCAGCAGCTCGCGACGGCGCAGGGTGTCCCAGAGCGGCGCGAGGTCCAGGCCCGCGAGCGGATCCACCAGCACGTCCGCGCCGGGGATGCTGAACTGGAGCAGGCACAGCTTGGCCGGGTAGGCGTGCAAACTGTCCGCCTCCGTGTCCAGGGCGATCCACTCCGCCGCGCGCAGGCGCGGGAGGAATTCGGCGAGCCGGTCCGCAGTGTCAATCACGGGGGGAGAATAGTCGCCAAGCGCCGCAGGCCAACTTGTTTTCACCGGCGGCCGGACGCGGCCAACTGCGCCGTGTCGCGTTGCGAGCAAAGGTGAACAGTGTGCGAGCAAACCCGGACAAGCGTGCGAGCAAAGGCGAACACTCCCGCCCTAGCGGGCCTGGAGGAGGC
>WRPG01000145.1 GCA_009773355.1 Limisphaerales bacterium | reverse complement strand
ACGCCTGAAGAGCGGCACATGAGCGACGGCGAGCGGGCGATGCGGCGCCGCGGCTACGGGTCCGCCGCGCGGCCTGCGCTTCGCCGGAATAGTGTTGTCCAACGCGCCCGGCAGGCCGTTGAGCGGCAGCGGGACGTCCTGGCGGCTGAGCAGGAAGCCCAGGCTGCGGTGAGGCGGGCACGCCAAGCCGTGGAGGCAAGCATGGAGGTCGCTGCCCGCGTTGAACAGGCCGAAGCGACGTTGCGCTCTGTGCTCACCATGACCCACACGCAGTTCAAGAAGAAGTGGGGTGCCTTGAAGCGCCTGGCGGAGGAGATGGGTGTGGATCAGAAACAGCTCTACAGCGGCTTGGGGGCGATGGCTCGTAGGGGCGAGGTCTTGGCTTCCTTTGTCGCCAAGCCGGCCTTCCAGCAGGCCGCGCCTGAGGTCGTGGCCGCCTACACCAACCTTCGCGAGGCTAAGAGGGCGGCCGCGAGGGCTAAGGAAGCGGCCGACGAGCGTCTGGACCAAGCTGGCGAAGCGCTGCGCGCCTGCGGCTGGTTTGATGCCGACCTGAATCGTCATAGGTGGATCAGCAAGAAGTCGTTGTCCCCACTCTTACGGCGTCAGTTGCGCGAGCGGTTCACGCTTGCGCAACTGCCGATTCTCCTACAGCGCATGGAGGCGGAGGTCGCTCAGCGCTCTCCCCACCGACTCACCGCCGAGCTGCTGCTGGAGCTACCGGAGCTCTATCTGAGTCTTTCCATGAAGCAGCTCGCGCCGGAGCTCGCGCGCAGAGCCAACGTTAAGCTGGGCGTAGCGAGGTGGCTGCTCGGACGGCAAGAGAGCGCATCTCAGCAGTTGAACCAGTTGAAGCTCAACCGCGCCAAGCGCGAGCAACTGCTAGCAGCCGCGCAGGCCATTCAGCAGGAGCGCGCTACCGCCGTCGCACCGGCGCATCGGCGCCTGCTGTTTGAGGCCATTGCAGGACGTGACGCGGCGGCCGCGGCTGACGCCGCGCTTGCGGCCGGCCGGCCGCTCAGCGAGCTGCTGAGGCAGTGGGTGGCTGACGCCGCCGCGCCGCCCGCGGGCGGACTGGCTGTCTCTGATTTATCCCCGCCATTTGGACAGTGGGTCACTGACCAGCAGCGTGACGAGTTGCTGGCGATGATCACCGACCTGAAGGGGCGGCCCTACCCAACCGCCAAGAAGAAGGGGCGGCGGGAACATGGAACGAAGAAGGTCGTGCTTGAGCTGTTGCGTCGCGGTGTCTACTTTCGCTTCTATGAGGGCGGAATGGCTGGGGAGGAAGACTGGTTTGTCTTTCCCGCCCCACAGGGGCCGCCGTGGATCGTGGCCACACACGACCAAAATACCAGAACGCTCACCCCGCCACCGCGTCTTGCCGACCTCGATGCCCTCATGGACTACGCCATACTTGAGCAGCGGTTTGGCGATCGCATGACGACGCTCTATCGTGCCAGCCAGCCGTTTGTGCGACTCCGCCTCCTGAGGGAGTGGATTCGACAAATGGAAGGGCTGGATTCAATCGCAGCGCTTGCCCTCGCCGTGGCGACCGATCCGGAGAAGCGCAAGGCGCTCTTCGATGGCTACGTGAAAGAGGGGCTGGGTCGAG
>WRPG01000144.1 GCA_009773355.1 Limisphaerales bacterium | reverse complement strand
CGACGGCGGCGAGCGCGGCTGGGCGGTCGTGCCGTGACAGGGCGAGCAACGCCTCGTGGTGCAGGTCGTAGAACGCGGCCTCGGGCAGCTCCAGCCCGTCGAGCAGCGCGGCGCGGGCGCGGGGCACCATCGCCATGCCGCGCGGGCCGCTGGCCTGCTGGCCTTCCAGCGTCTTCTCCGCGTGATACTCGACGACGTGGCGGAAATACGGGTCGCGCACGAGCAACGAGCCGCGCAGGTCGTCGCACCCGATGACCGCCTGCTCGTGGGCGTTGGCGGGGTTGACGGTCGTGAAGGCGAACGGCACGCCGCGTTCGAGCAACTGCCGGGCGCTCTCGAGCGACACCTTGAACTCGCGGGCCACCCAGCCGTTCTGCTCGGCCCAGTTGCGCTCGCTGTGGCTGGGCGTGCCGTCGTAGCAGATTTGCTCCGCCACCGCGAGGTGCTCGGCGGGCTGGCTCCAGAAGCGCGCCAGGGTCGTGAGCGTGGCCGGCACGCAGGTGACCTGGTGCTGGCGGGTGAAGCCGACGGGCAGTTGCAGCCGCCGCCACTCGGGCTGCGGGGCCGCCAGGCGCTCGGCGAACTTTTTGTAATGGGGATTGTCGCCGGCCTCGGCGGCCCACCGCGCGGCGGCCGCGAAGTCGCCGCAGTGATACGCCGTGTCCGAGCGCTGCGTCGCGAGCCACTCGCGGACCTTCTTCTCCATCAGCGGGCACAACACGGCGTAGCGCTCCCAGTTCTCGCGCGCGGCGGCATGGCGGCCGAGTTCCATCTGGAGCGCGGCGAGCTGGGCCACGATGCCGGAGGATTCGAGCCGGCCGGCCGCCTCGCTGAGAAACTCCACCGCCTCCTCGTCCCGGTTCAACAGCGTGAGGAGATGCCCCTTCACGCCGGCGCACGCCCAGTGCCACGCCTGGGCCGTGAGGCCGCGCTCGGCGGCGGCCAACGACTCGGAATACCGGTCCTGCGCCTGTAGCCAGCCGGCGCGCTCCACCGCCAGCCACGCGCGGTCGGTGCCCAGCGCGTCGCCCTCGTCCAGCGCGCGCCCGGCGGCCTCGAAGTCGCGCAGCCCCGTGAGCACGCGGGCCTTGAGGCTGCAATAGTCCGCGCGCCATTCAACCGGCGCGTCCGGCGCGACGGCGAAATGCTTCAACTCCCGCCACGCCGTGACCGGCCCCCGGTAATCGAGCAGAATCCAAAACCGGTGATACCGCGCGCGCCAGTGCCCGCGGTCATGCCGCCACGCGCGCAGAATCAGCCGCATCCCCAGCCCGCCCGCGCCGAGATGCCGCGCCAGCCGCCCGGCGAGGATGAGCGCGTCCGTGTCGCGCCACTGCTCCAACGGCCCGAACGGCTGCGCCGCCGCCAGCGCGGCAGGAAAGCGGCCGGCGTCGTAAAGCTGCTGGAGCATTGCCAGGTCGGCGGCCGAAGGAGATAGCGATGCCATGCCTCAGTTCCTTTTCCTCAGATTGTGGCGGCATGGTGAACAGGCCGCGCGGACGTGTCAAAGCTTGGGTGCGGGAATGTCGCGTAGTTTTCAAAGCAGGACATTTTTGTAGTTAGCAAAGCAGGACAGTTTCAACGTGGTCGATCGGTGAAGAGGAGCGTGGGTTTTTGCTGGGC
>WRPG01000017.1 GCA_009773355.1 Limisphaerales bacterium | reverse complement strand
GTCAAGCGCGCGCAGCCCCAAAATCGGCGGAAGCCCTCGTCGGCACGGCCCGCAGAAGTCGGAGTTTGAAAATCAGCCTTTGTTCAGCGTTTCCCTAGGCCGAGGATAGAAGGATTGAAGCGGTCCACCTCTGCCTTTGACAGGATTTTGAACGTCTTGCCGTTCAAAATTTTCGTTATCTGAGCAGAATGCGAAGGGCGGTAGAGAGGCATAGGGCGAATGGATGCTAGTTCAAAGCCTCAGGCGGTGAAATGTCGATCCACGTTGACAGATGTTCTCGTGGTTGCGACGCCAAGGCACGATTGCACCAGCAAAGTGGAGGGCTTGCCCAGTTTCGCCAGCCTGCGGCTGGCTTTTCCGTGGGTTTCTTCCGTGCCATGTGGAAGAGCTTAGGGAGGCCGGAACCCGGGGTCAACGTCCGCTCAAGCTTCTTGGTAGTGTATCAGTTAGAAACCTGAAACCTGGTTTTGTCCTTCACTTCGGCGCGGCTCTGTGGCATCGGTAGGCCATGCCTAAGCGCTCAAGTAAAGACCTCAACGAAACCGCGTTCTCCGTCATGCAGCAGGCCACCGGGCAGGCCAAGCCGGAGCCGAAGCCAGAGAAGAACCCCGCAGCGGTCGCGCTGGGAAGGCTGGGCGGATTGAAGGGCGGCAAGGCGAGGGCGGAAAGCCTTTCTTCCGGGCAAAAAAAGAAAATAGCGAAGATTGCTGCGACTGAAAGGTGGGCTAAGTATTACGCAAAATCCCAAAAAGTGACTATTCCAAATCAAGCATGAAGTAGGTGAAATCTTCCTGCTCGGTGGCGAAGTGAACCTTTCTTTTAATGAGCAGTGTGGCTGTGTGGCGAGTGCCTAAGGCCACCGTTCTCTTGGTTCCGATCTTGGGAGATACTTCTCCCTTGATCTCCCCGCCGTCGTCGGCCCTCATGTGAAATTTTCGAGTTCCCACATCAAGCCCTAAGAGGATTCCACTGATTGGGGTCGTGGCTTGCTCTTCTTCGCTAGTCTGCTCGATTGCACCTTGGAGCACTGCAAGGTCATCTGCCGTTGCCGAGAACTTGAAGCGCGCATCCACATTCCGCTTCCATTCGATTTCAGCCCCCAGTCCGGCGTTCGCATGGTCTTTCGCCCAAAGATACATCTTGCGAACCGCCGCAAGGCCCAGAGCCTTCTTGAACGACGCGATGGATTCCGATGTTCTCGCGCCGGCCATTTCAAACATTTTGGACATTGCTTCGTCCAGTTTTGTCCCTCCCACCAACACGCGCTCGTTCGGAAGGGTCATCACCACTCCGATTGAGCCTTCGTAGCAATACCCGAAGTCGAACGCGGACGCTGCGCGAGTGGCGATGTCAATTTTCGCTCTATCTTTGGGTCCGTTCGTTACGGCGTCGAAAACAATGGTGAAAAATTCTTGAAAATCTACCAACGTTTGCCCAACTGCGGCCATTTTTGCTGGCTGATCCGCTTTCGGAGAAAGCCGGTAATCGCACACATCGGAGAATTCCTGGTTAGCGATCTCATTGAACTGTGCTTTCAACGTATCGTGGCGCTTTTGGAAAGATCGAAGGTTTAGTTGAGACGCGAAGGAACCCCCGTCTGCAATCAAAGCCTTTTCAGCAAGCTTAACGGCTTGCTGAGAGCTTCTGCTTTGCGCAGCAATTTCGGCTAATCTGCTCATCATGGGGTTCTAATCACCGCAATACCCTTGGGTTCATCACCGCGAGTAAATCCGAATTGTCTAAGCCAGTAAGCGTGGAACCATTGTGACCCAGTGTAATTTACGTGGCCTTCAGGGAATGAGGCCAGCACAAAAGAATGGCACAGGTGCGAGTCTTTAAGGTTGGTGTCAATCCAGTTGAGCACTGCTTCTTGCTGGCTGTTAAGCCGCTCTGTGAATTCTGATGTCACTTTAACCAAAATGTCTGAGTCTTCAGGGTCGGTCTTCTCTGTGAGAAAGCTTCCGTCAATCCAAACCTCAGATTCGACGCCAGACTCAACGAGCTTGGTGATGACCTGCTCAAGCCCTTCCATTACCCTACTGCGAATCGCCGAATTAGGAAAGGGCGCAACGCACAAATCTCGCAATTCATTCGTGGTTTTGGCGTGAAAACCCATCGGAAGCAATGGCGGAAATTCCTGTTTGCTTGGCGAACCCATTGAATGGGCGGAATTGAAGCCGACCGGTAGGCGCAAGTCAATTTGTTGTTGACTATGCTTGAGCGGTCAAGCATAGTCGCTCCATGAACATCACCGCCACTGAGAAGCGCGCTCAAATCCTCGCCTGCTTGGTTGAGGGCAACTCCATTCGCGCCACGTCCCGCCTGACGGGCGCGGCCATCAATACCGTGGTGAAGCTGCTTTGCGACGCGGGCAAGGCTTGCACCACCTATCAGGACCGCACCCTGCGGAACCTCAAGTGCAAGCGCATCCAGTGCGACGAGATTTGGAGCTTCGTTGGCGCGAAGGAGAAGAACGCCAGCCCGGAGAAGAAGCGCGACGGATGGGGCGACATCTGGACGTGGACGGCGCTCTGTCCTGACACGAAGCTGATTCCCTGCTGGTTTGTCGGCGAGCGCGACGCCAGCGCGGCCTACCACTTCATCAATGACCTTGCCGAGAGGCTTGCAAGCCGGATTCAACTCACCACTGACGGACACCGGCCCTACGTGCAAGCCGTCGAGGATGCGTTCGGGTGCGACATTGATTACGCGATGCTGATTAAGATTTACGGCAACGCGCCGGAGGGCGCGGAAGTTCGCTACAGCCCCGCGCAGTGCATGGGCGCTCGCAAGGCCGTCGTCTCTGGCCGTCCTGAGTTCAAGCACGTCTCCACGAGCCACACGGAGCGGCAGAACCTCACCATGCGGATGTCCATGCGGCGGTTCACGCGCCTGACGAACGGCTTCTCAAAGAAGTTTGAGAACCACGAGCACGCGGTTGCCCTCCACTTCATGCACTACAATTTTTGCCGGATTCACCAGAGCTTGCGCGTTACTCCGGCGATGGAAGCCGGAATCACCGATCACGTTTGGAGTTTGGCCGAAGTGGTCGAGATAATTGACGGGGAGGCAAACTGATACACTACCAGCTTCTTCGTTGGATTGACCACGCTCGGGTTTGCTGACACACAGCACCCATGAACTCGCCCGCCCTTCGCCTGCTCCCGTTGGTCCTGATCTCCCTCTGCCTCGCGGCGAGCGCCGCTGATTACTTCCCGCCGCCGGACAGCGCGGGCGGGTGGCGCACGGCGAAGGACGCGAAGGAGGTCCGCGCGAAGGCTGGCATGGACGCGGCGTGGCTGGAGCGCGCCTACCAAGTCTGCGAGCGCGGCACGCAGAACGGCGGGTTGCTTGTGGTGCGACGGGGGCATCTCGTCTTCGAGAAGTATTTCGGCCGCGCGAGCCGCAACGCGAATCCGGACATGGCCTCGACGGGCAAGGCGTTCACCAGCATCGCGTGCGGCGTGATGCTGAACGAGTTCCGCGACAAGATTCCGCAGGGCCTCGACACGAAGGTCTTCACGCCGAAGTTCCTGCCCGAAGCCTTCTCCGCCGATGGCAAGCTCGATGACCCGCGCCGCGCGGACATCTCGCTCGGGCAGTTGCTGTGCATGACCGCCGGCTACAACGGCGAAGGCCAGACGCCCTCCGCCATCGTGATGGGCCGCGCCTTCCCGCTCACCGCCAAGCCCGGTCAGAACATCCGCGACCTCGACCAGTCCTCGCTGCGTTGCGCGATGTGGACGAACGCGGGCGGCGGCTACTCCTACTCGTCGCCCGCGCCGCACATTGCGTCCATCGTGCTGCGGCGCGTGACGGGCATGGAGTTGCAGGACTACATCCAGACACGTCTGGCTGCGCCGATGGGCTGGGAATCGTGGGGTTACTGCCTCCAGCGCGGCGACTTCAAGATGCCGCACGCCAACGGCGCGGGCAGCACCGCGTTGCACGCCACGGACGCGCTGCGCTTCGGCTACTGCCTGCTGCGGAAGGGCCAGTGGAACGGCAAGCAGCTCGTCCCCGCCGACTACATTGAGAAGTGCCACTCGCCCTCGCCCTACAATCCGCACTGTCCGTTCAGCCTTCAGTTCGAGCACAACGCCGACGGCCATGTGCTCGGCGCGCCGCGCGATGCCTTCTTCAAGTCCGGCGCAGGCGGCTTCTGCCTCTATGTCGTGCCGTCGCTGGACCTCGTCATCTACAAGCTCGGCGGCAAGGACGGCCAATACGACCGCGCGCTCACCGGCCTCCCGCAGCCCGAGCCGAAGCGCGACCGCGACAACTGGCAGCCCATCCCACGCACCGGCTTCAACGAAGGCAGCCTCGCCGGCGGCGACGGTCTCTGGCGCGTGCTCGAATATGTGTGCGCGGCGGTGCGGGATTAAACTACGCTCGCCATCATGGAACGCCCGATTCGTCCAGAGCCAGAGGAGTGCCCTCAAATCAAAAGGGCTATGCGATGGGCACGCTTTATGAAGTGGGGTGCCAACTTGGTTGCGGGCATCGCACTGATATTCGCGGTCTATTTCGGAATGACGATGGCCTGGTATTGGGGCGCTGCTGTTTTCGTGGTCTCATGGGCCGGGCTGTTCATTGGTGGATACAGCCAGGCGCGGTGCCCGCGATGCGGTCAGGTCTGGTGGTCGGGAATGGGCGCAATCGCCGCGACCGGTGGCTGGATGGCTGTGGCGCAGTCGGCTGAACAGGAAGACGAGACCGAGTCGTTCGTTTGTCGGAGATGTCGCTTGGATATTGGATTGGGATTGAGAAACTGAGGTGACGACGCTGGTTGATGTTGTGGGGAGCCGAATTGCCCCGAAGCCCGCCGCCCGGCCAACGTCGAACCCGCCACATACGAATGAAACTGTTTCCCTCGCTTCTCGCCCTGCTCGCCCTGACCGCTGCCGCCTCCGCCCAGGAGTGGACGCGTTTCCACGGCCCGAACGGCACCGGCATCAGTCACGCGAAGTCCATTCCCACGAAGCTCACCGATGCCGATGTGAACTGGCGCGTCGAGCTGCCGGGCGTCGGGCACTCCTCGCCGGTGCTGTGGGGGAACAAGCTCTTCCTCACCACCTGCGACAGCCGGAGCGGCGGCGTGCGCGTGCTATGCCACGACGCGCTCACCGGCAAGCAGCTTTGGCGGCATGACTTCAAGCAGGCACCCTTCACGCCGCACAAGTTCAACAACTTCGCCGCCGCCTCGCCCGCCGTGGACGCGCAGCATGTCTATGTCATCTGGAACGAGACGGAGCACTTCAAGCTCGCGGCGCTGGACCACGCGGGGAAGGTCGCGTGGGAGCGGGACTTCGGCCCCTTCGTCAGCCAGCACGGCTGCGGCATCTCCCCCATCGTCCACAACGGCCTGGTCATCCTCGGCAACGAGCAGGACAACGCCAAGAACGTGAAGGACAGCACGCGCACCGGCGAGAGCTTCGTCGTGGCCGTGGACGCGAAGACCGGCTCGACGGTCTGGCAGACGCCCCGCAACAGCCTGGTGGTCGCCTACTCGACGCCGGCCCTTTACACGCCGAAGGGCGGCCCGCCTGCGCTCATCTTCAACAGCCAGGGCCACGGCATCTATGCTGTCGCGCCCGACACGGGCAAGGTGCTGTGGGAATACGACAAGGCGTTCACGATGCGCAGTTGCAGTTCGCCGATGATTGCGGGCGACCTCATCTTCGGCTCGTGCGGCAGCGGCGGCGGCGGCAACTACGTGACGGTGGTCAAGGCCGGCGACGGCAAGGGCCGCAAGCCCGAGCTGGCCTACCAGATGAAGAAGTCCGCGCCCTACGTCCCCACCGGCGTCGTGGTCGGCGAGCTTGCGTGGCTCTGGAGCGACGCCGGCATGTTGACTTGTCTCCACGCGCCGACCGGCGACATCCGCTTTCAAGAGCGCGTGGGCGGGAACTTCTTCGGCTCGCCCGTTTGGGTGGACGGCCGGCTCTTCGCCGTCTCGACGGCGGGCGAACTCGTCGTGGTCGAGGCCAGCGACAAGTTCAACGTGCTCCACCGTTACGCGCTCAAGGAGCTGTGCCACTCCACGCCCGCCGTCGCGCTGGGCCGCATGTTCATCCACACGGAAAACCACCTCGTCAGTCTCGGCGGCGGCAAGCAGGGCGCGGGGAAATGAGCTTCGCCGGGACCGGCGTGGGCGCGGCGATGATTTCTTCATGCCGCCCGCCCCGGCCTGCGTCCAACTGCCCGTTGTTCTTCCGATTCCAGCCTGCATGAAGCCACGACTGATTCTGGCCGCCGGACTGTGTCTGGCGCTGCACTGCGGCAGGGCCGCCGCCGCCACCGCCCGGCCCGCGCCCGAGGGCGTGGCGTTCTTCGAGCAGAAAATCCGGCCCGTGCTCGTCGCGTCCTGCCTTGAGTGCCACTCGGCGGCGGCGAAGGCCAAGGGCAAGTTGAAGGGCGGCCTCTTCCTCGACACGCGGGCTGCGTTGCTCACCGGCGGCGATGAAGGCCCGGCCCTCGTGCCCGGCAAGCCGGACGACAGCCTGCTCATCAAGGCCATGCGCTGGTCGCGCGAGGACCTGCACATGCCGCCGAAGTCCAAGCTCCCGCCCGAGGTCATCGCGGACTTCGAGAAGTGGGTGGCGATGGGCGCGCCCGACCCGCGCACGGGCGAGGTGGCGAAGGCCCGTCGGGAAATCAGCATCCCGCAAGGCCGCGACTACTGGGCCTTCCGTCCGTTGAAGCCGGTGGCGGTGCCGACCATCAAGAACGCGGCGTGGGCGAAGACGCCGATTGACCGGTTCATCCTCGCGCGGCTGGAGAAGGCGAAGCTCACCCCCAGCAAGCCCGCCACCCGCGAGCAGTGGCTGCGGCGCGCGACCTTCGACCTCATCGGCCTTCCGCCGACGCCCGAGCAGCTTGCGGCGTTCGAGCGCGACTTCTCACTTTCTCACGCTCCCACCTTCACACCTGCTGGCGGGGCAGGCGGGAAAGTGAGCCGGCGGGAAAGTGAGAGCACCGCCCTCACCCGCGTCGTGGACCAACTGCTCGCCTCGCCCGCCTATGGCGAGCGCTGGGGCCGGCACTGGCTGGACGTGGTGCGCTTCGCCGAGAGCGGCGGCTACGAGTTCGATGGCTTCCGCCCCGGCGCGTTTCACTACCGGGACTGGGTCATCCGCGCGCTCAACGACGGAATGCCTTACGACCGCTTCATCCGCTGGCAGCTCGCGGGCGACAAGCTCCAGCCGGACACGGTCGAGGGCGCGAGCGCCACGGGCTTTCTCGTCGCGGGGCCGTATCCGGGACAGATCACCGCCAAGACCGTCGAGCGCATCCGCTACGACCAGCTCGACGACATGGTCTCGACCATCGGCAGCGGCTTCCTCGGCCTCACGCTCGGTTGCGTGCGCTGCCACGAGCACAAGTATGACCCGATTCCCCAGGCCGACTATTACGGCCTCGCCGCCGCGCTCGCGCGCACGGTGCATGGCGAGCTGAAGATTGACCGGCAGCACGCGGAGACGCAGCGCAGGCTCGCGGCGCACCGGCAGGCCGGCGAGCCGCTGCTCGCCGCGCTCAAGCAGTTTGAGGCCGGGCAGTTCCCGGAGCGCTTCGCCCGGTGGCAGGACTCCGAGCCGGCCAAGCAGACCAACACCGCGCCGTGGCAGATGGTCGAGCCGCTCTCCGCCGAGGCGCAGACCGCGTGGCTGGAAGTCGCCACCAACGGCGTCGTGCGCTACACGGGCAACAAGGCGAAGGACGACACCTACACCGTGAAGGCGCAAACCTACCAGCGCGGGCTGCGCGCGTTCCGGCTCGACGCTTTCGCGGACGCCTCGTTGCCTGCCAAAGGGCCGGGGCTTTCGGACAATGGCAACTTCGTCCTCGGCGATTTCAAGGTCATCGCGCGCCCGCTCGACGCGAAGTCCAAGGCCAAGCCCGTCACGCTCAAGCTCAAAGCCGTGGCCGCGACGTTCGAGCAGAAGAACTACAACCTCAGCGAGGCCGTGGACAACAACCCGAACTCCGGCTGGGCCGTCGCGCCGCAGTTTGGCAAGGACCACGCGGCGGTCTTCGGCATCGAGGGCGAGCCGGCGGGCTTCGAGGGCGGGACGGAGCTGGAGTTCCAGCTCAGGTTCAGCAACTTCTTCGGCATCGGGCGGCTGCGGCTCGGGTTCAGCACGAACGCGGCGAATGTCGCGCTCACCGAACCGAAGGATGACCAGAACTTGCGCGAGTTGCAGACCGTGCTGGCCGCGACCGGCGGGGAGCTGAACGCGACCAACCGGGCGGCGCTGTTCCGGTGGTTTGCCAAGTTCGACGCGGACGCCAGCCGCGTGAAGTCGGCGGTGCGGGAGCACGAAGCCAAGACCCCGCGCCCCGACCTGGTGGCCGTCTATTCCACGAAGGCCGGCGGACAGGATGTTCACCTGCTCCGGCGCGGCGAGGTGGACAGCAAGGTGACGAAGGCCGACCCGGATTACCTGCAAGTCCTGAACACCGCGAGCGAGGGCGCGAAGCGCTGGCTGCCAAAGCCCGAGGCCGACCCGCGCGTGGCGCTGGGCGAGTGGCTCACCGACGCCGAGCGCGGCGCGGGCAGCCTGCTCGCGCGCGTGATGGTCAACCGCGTCTGGCAGCATCACTTCGGGCGCGGCCTCGTCGCGACGCCGAACGACTTCGGCGTGCAGGGCAAGCCCCCGACGCATCCCGAACTGCTCGACTGGCTCGCGGGCGAGTTCGTGCGCGGCGGCTGGCAGCTCAAGCCGTTGCACCAGCTCATCATGGCCAGCGCGGTGTATCAGCAGGGCGCGGAGCTGAAGCCAGCGAACTTGAAGGCCGACCCGGAGAACAAGCTTTGGTGGCACCGCCCCGCGCGCCGGCTCGAAGCCGAGGCCATCCGCGACGCGCTCCTGAGCGTGGGGGGAAAGCTCGAAGACAAGCTCTATGGTCCGAGCGAGACGAATTACGAGTCGCCGCGCCGCAGCGTTTATCTGCGCGTGAAGCGCAGCGAACTCATCCCGTTCCTCACGCTCTTCGACGCGCCCGAGCCGGCGGCCAGCGTCGGCGAACGCGGCGCGACCACTTTGCCCACGCAGGCGCTGGCGATGATGAACTCGACTTTCGTCCGCGACACCGCCGACCGTCTGACCAAGCGCGTGCAGCAACCCGGCGTGGAGCCGCCCGCCGCCATCGCGCAAGCCAGCCGCATCGCGCTTGGCCGCGCGCCGACGCCGGCCGAGCAAGCCCGGCTCGTGAAGTTCTATGAGCAGCAGCTTGAGTTGCTCGGCCCGCCGTCCGCCGACCCGAAGGCCACCGCCGCGCAAACCGCCCGCGCCCTCACCGAAACCTGCCTCGTTCTGCTCTGCATGAACGAGTTCATCTACGTGGACTAACGGAAATGAAACCACGGATGAACACGGATGAACACGGATGGGAGATGACACTGCGGCAGTCGCGGCGCGTTCTGCACCCGTGCCGGCGGCTTCCGTCCGCTGGCGGAAAAGTGGCGCATTCATCCGAGCAACACCTCTTCCTTTCGCATCAAGATATCCGTCCACAGCTCCCCATCCGTGTTCATCCGTGTCCATCCGTGGTTGAAAATCTCTGACCTATGTTCGGCCAATACGCCCCCAACGAACTCGCCCTGCCCTCGCGCCGCCGCTTTCTCCAGCGCGCGGGGCTGGGCCTCGGCTCCGTCGCGCTCGGCTCGATGTTGCATGAGACCACCGCCGCGCCAGTGAATCCGCTGGCCGCGCGCCCGCCGCTCTTTCCCGCCCGCGCCAAGCGCATCGTGTGGCTCTTTATGACCGGCGCGCCGTCGCAGGTGGACACCTGGGATTACAAGCCCGAGCTGCAAAAGCGCGGCGGCGAACCGCTCCCCGGCAGCGACCCGAAGACCGGTTTCTTCACCACCAGCGGGAAAATTCTCAAGTCGCCCTTCGGCTGGGCGCAGCACGGCCGCAGCGGCGCGTGGGTGTCCGACATCTTCCCGCACCTTTCGCAGCATGTGGACGACATGGCGTTCATCCACTCGATGCACCTGCGCGCCAACAACCACGCGCCCGCCTCGATGGAACTCATGTGCGGCGTGGACCGCCCCGGCCTGCCCAGCGCAGGCGCGTGGGTGACTTACGGCCTCGGCGCGGACAACCAGAATCTCCCCGCCTTCGTCGTGCTGCACGAGACGCGCCCGCGCGGCGATGACCAGATTTGGAGCGCGGGCTTCCTGCCGAAGACCTACCAGGCGCTCACGCTTGATGCCCGGCGCAAGGAGGCGATTGACAACCTCGCTCGCGCCAAGGACGAGTCGGAAACCCAGCAGCGCGCGACGCTCGACCTGTTGGGCGCGCTCAACCGCGAGCACGCGCAAACCCGCCCCACGCAGGCCGACCTGCTCTCGCGCATCAATTCCTTCGAGCTGGCCTACCGGATGCAGATGGCCGCGCCCGAGGCGATGAACATCGAGAACGAGTCCGCCGCCACGCGCCAGCTCTACGGCCTCGACCGCAAGGAGTCCGAGACCTTTGGTCGCCAGTGCCTCATCGCCCGCCGGCTGCTCGAACGCGGCGTGCGCTTCGTGCAAATCTTCGCCGGCAAGGGTTCGAGCGGTGACGGCAGCGTGAACGACGTGCCGTGGGACGGCCACAACAACATCGAGAAGAACCACCGCTCCTGCGGCGCCGCGACCGACCAGCCCGCCGCCGCGCTGCTCGCGGACCTCAAGGCGCGCGGGATGTTGCACGACACGCTGGTCGTCTGGGGCGGCGAGTTCGGGCGCACGAGCGATTCACAGGGCAGCCTGGGCCGCGACCACAACCCGAAGGGCTTCACCATCTGGCTGGCCGGCGGCGGCGTGAAGGGCGGCGTCCACTACGGCGCGACCGACGAGTTCGGCTACAAGGCCGTCGAGGACAAGGTCCACGGCAACGACCTGCACGCGACCATTCTGCACCTGCTCGGCATGGACCACGAGAAGCTCACCTACCGCCACAACGGCCGCGACTACCGGCTGACGGACGTGGGGGGAAATCTCATCCGGGAAATCCTCGCGTAGCACCCGGCGGCGGAAGGCGGGCCGGGGCCGGGCGCTTGACACCCCTTTTGCTTTCCAACAGCCTGCCCGCACTGGTTCAACGACTCATTTTCTCAACGCCATGATCTCGCAACGCAGATTCCTTTTCGGCCTCGGGGCGGTCGCGCTGGGCGCGGCGGTCTTCGCGGGCTGCGCCACCTTCAACCGCGAGGCCGGCTTCCTCCCGATCTTTGACGGCAAAACCCTTAACGGCTGGAAGCTCCTCGCCGGCAAGGGCGAGGGCTACGGCGTGAAGGACGGCGTCCTCTACTGCGCCAAGGGCGGCGGCGGCAACCTGCTCTCCGAGCGCGAATACAGCGACTTCATCTTCCGGTTCGAGTTCAAGCTGGAGGCGGGCGGCAACAACGGCATCGCCCTCCGCGCCCCGCTCGCCGCCGGCAGCCTCGCCTATCTCGGCATGGAGTCGCAGATCCTCGACGACACCGATCCGAAATACGCCAAGCTCAAGGCCGCGCAGTATCACGGCTCCATTTACCTCGTCGCCCCCGCCAAGCGCGGCGCGCTCCGCCCCGTCGGCGAATGGAACGAGGAGGAGATTTACTGCCGGGGCCGCCACCTCCGCGTGACCGTCAACGGCAAGGTCACCGTGGACGTGAACCTCAACGACGTGACCGACCGCGAAACCCTCCAGAAGCACCCCGGGATGCTCCGCGACAAGGGCCACCTCGGCTTCCTCGGCCACAATGACTATGTCGAGTTCCGCAACCTGCGCCTCAAGGAGCTGCCCGTCGCCGAGGCGCACAATGTCCCGCCGAAGGGCTTCAAGCGCCTCTTCAACGGTGAAAACCTCGAAGGCTGGAAAGGCCTCGTCGCCGACCCCATCAAGCGCGCCAAGATGTCCAAGGAGGAGCTCGCCGCCGCGCAGGCCAAGGCCGACGACAGCATGGCCGCGCACTGGGGCGTCGCCGACGGGATGCTCATCTTCGACGGCAAGGGCCAGAGCATCTGCACCGCGCGCGACTACGGCGACGTGGAGATTCTCTGCGACTGGAAGATCGAGCCGAAGGGCGACAGCGGCCTCTACATTCGTGGGACGCCACAGATTCAGATTTGGGAGCGTGACACGCCCGGCAACCCCAAGCGCGTCGGCTCCGGCGGTCTCTACAACAACCAGAAAAACCCCAGCGTGCCCGGCAAGTGGGCTGACCACGCGCCCGGCCTTTGGAACCGCTTCCGCATCCTCAGCGTTGGCGACAAGGTCCACGTCTTCCTCAACGACGAGCTGGTGGTGAACAATGTCACCATGGAGAACTACTGGGATCGCACGCAGCCGCTGTTCCCGTTCGGGCAGATCGAGCTGCAGGCCCACGGCAGCGTGCTCTACTTCCGGAACCTTTACATCCGCGAACTCGCGCCGGCCCCCGCCGCCGCGCCCGTCAAGCCGGCCGCGCCCGCGCCCAAACCGGCGGCGAAGCCCGCGCCGCCCGCCAAGTCCTGACCCTTTCCCGTCGGAGCATTCCCTCCCGGCCCGGCGGCCACCGCCCCCGGCCTGGCGGCGTCGGCTTCCCGCCACATCGCCCGCGCCCGAGAGCGCCAACAACTTTTCCGACCCCGTGAACAACCACGGTCGCGACGGGGGGAACCGGGGTTTCGTGGACGGGCCTGCGGAATGGACCAATCGCATCCGCCCGCCCCCGAGATGGTCGCCAGCCTCAGGCCGCCAACGCGAACATGCGGCGGCCCTGAACCGCCGGTGTCCCCCTTGACTTTCCCCGGCCGGCCCCGCCTACTGGCAGTGTCATCAGCCAACGACCATGCATCCAACCAAGGTTCCGAGCCATCCGGCGGCAGTTTGATGTGAGCGCGTCCCGGCACAACACGTTGGGTTTTCACGCCGCCGGGCGGTGCGCCTTCACGCTCATTGAACTGCTCGTGGCGATCCTGATCGTCGGCGTCCTCGTCGCCCTCCTGCTGCCCGCCCTGGGCAAGGCGGTCAACAGCGGCAAGCGGACGAACTGTCTCGGCAACCAGAAGCAAATCCTGGTGGCCGCCCAGCTCTATCAGGAGGACCACCCAACCTGGTTTTACCTCACCGAGAACGTGTGCGATGACCGAGCGCCGGCGGCCTTCCACCCGCGCTACGTCGCCAACATCCGCACGTTCCTGTGCCCCAACACCCGCAACGTCATCCGCACAAACCTCAACTTCCGGGGCGAGCTGGTGGACCTGCTCAACTCCTCCCAGGGCGACCGGGAGCGCAAGACCGGCGGGCACAGCTACGAGTTCCACGGCTACTACGACAGCCCGCCGCTGGCCGGCAAGCGCAAGACGCCGGGCAACTCGGTCTTCGGCCCGGCGCGTGTCGTCCTCTTCACGGATGCGGACGACCAGCTTCCTGGCGTGTCCGGCGATGTGAACAACTTCCCTGATGCGGTCAACAACCACGGAGCCGCCGGCTGGAACTGGGCGTTTGTGGACGGGCACGCGGAGTGGGTTTCGCGCGTCAACACCGTCGAGGCACTGGTCAACAGCCTCCACGCCACCAACGCGCAAATGCGGCCCCTGTCGCACTGACGGGCTTGTCGGCTGGAGGCTGCGCGGTTATCCCTTCCGCCATGACCATCGGCGTGCCCAAGGAAATCAAGGCCCAGGAAAACCGCGTTGCGCTGCTGCCGTCCGCTGCCTACCAGCTCATCAAGCGCGGGCATCAGGTCATCGTCGAGCGCGGCGCGGGCGCGGGGGCGGGCTATCCTGACAACGACTACGAGCAGGCCGGTGCAACGCTCGTGGGCGAACACGCCGAGGTCTTCGCCCGCGCCGACTTGATCGTGAAGGTCAAAGAGCCGCTGCCCGCCGAGTATCCGCTGCTGCGGCCGGGCCAGTTGCTCTTCACCTACCTCCATCTCGCCGCGAACCGTGAGCTGACCGACGCGCTGCTCAAGTCCGGCGCGACGTGCATCGCCTACGAGACCATCGAGGTGAACCGCCGCCTGCCGCTGCTCGAGCCCATGAGCGAAATCGCCGGACGCATGAGCGTGCTCGTGGGCGGCTACTTCCTCGCCAAGCACTGCGGCGGCAACGGCGTGCTGCTCGGCGGCGTGCCGGGCGTGCTGCCGGGACGCGTCGTCGTCCTCGGCGGCGGTGCGGCGGGTGTCAACGCCGCGCGCATGGCCCAGGGCCTTGGCGCGGACGTGACCATCCTCGAAGTGGACCTGGAGCGGATGCGCTTTCTCGACATCACCTTGCACACCGCGCATACGCTCTACTCGAACGAGGCGCACCTGATGGAACTCCTGCCGACCGTGGACCTCCTCATCGGTGCGGTGCTCGTGCCCGGCGCGAAGGCTCCCAAGCTCATCCGCCGCGAAATGCTCCGCCAGATGCGCCCCGGCAGCGTGCTCGTTGACATCGCGATTGACCAGGGCGGCTGCGCCGAAACCTCCCGGCCCACCACGCACCACGACCCCGTCTTCACCGAGGAGGGCGTGCTCCACTATTGCGTCGCGAACATGCCCGCCGCCTACGCGCGCACCGCCACGCAGGCGCTCACCAACGTCACCTACCGCTACCTCGAGCAGCTCGCCGACCTCGGCCTCGCGGACGCCTGCGAACGCCAGCCCGCGCTCCTCGGCGGCATCAATGTCCAAGCCGGCCAGCTCACCTGCCGCGCCGTGGCGGAGGCGCATGGGTTGCCCTTCGCAACCGCAGCCGCGTAGCCGAAGGGAGTGTTCAGTAATCAGTAGTCAGTTTTCAGTCATGCAGAGTTTGCGCGGTTCGAGCGCTGCTCCCCAACTGAATACTGATTACTGAACACTGAACACTGAACACTGCCCGCGCGCCCCAAACTTGAAACTTCCCTCCCACCGCCTGTGTCCTATGTTCCGTAGCGCAGCCCAAGCTCAATTTGTAACGCCCGGCTGCCGCGAACGTCACCTCAGCACACCTGACCTATGATAATGGCCGACATCCTCAAGATCTTCCTCCTCATCCTCGGAGGCCTCCTCATCTTCATCTCCTTCTGGCTCGCCGCCGAGGCTTTGTTCCCCGCCGCCGTCGAGGGCGCCCGCCGCCAATACGACCGCCCGTGGAAGCTCACCTTCGCCGGCCTCGCGATGGCCGCGCCGCTCATCGGCCTCGCCCTGCTCTGCTTCAAGAAGGGCAACAACCCGCTCTTCAACATCGCCGGCATCATTTCGCTGGGCGTGGTGATCCTCGGCGGCCTGACCGGTTCCGCCGGTTTCGCCAAGCGCATCGGCGCGGGCCTGCCCTCGCCCACCGACGACGCCCAGCCGTGGCGGCGCGTGCTGCGCGGCGGCATCGTGCTCACGCTCACGTTCCTGCTGCCGTTCATCGGCTGGCTGGGCCTGAGCATCTGGACGCTGGTCACGGGTTTTGCCGCGCTGGTCTTTGCCACGCGCGAAGCCAAGCCGACTTCCGTTGAGCCGACCCCGGTGGCGAAGACTGAACCGCCGGCCATCCCTGCCGCCGCGTGAACGCTTGCCCTCGTCAACCTTCAGGGCTGAAAGCCCGCGATTCGACAGCCTGGGCTGTAGCCGAGCGACGCGAGGCGGAGGCCCAGGTCACGAAGTGCGGTATGGCACCAGCCCTGAAGGGGCGGAACACGCCTAGCCAATCGCGCCCGATGGTTTCGCCCCTTCAGGGCGGCACATTTTGTTTCTCCGGTTTTCCTGGGGCTGCGCTCACTTCGCTCACTCCACCCCAGGCTGTCGAATTGCGGGCTTTCAGCCCTGAAACCATCCCTGCCGCATGAACTTCTCCCGCCGCCACTTCCTCCAAGCCGGCTCCGCCGCGTCGCTCGGCGCGCTCGCTGTCGGTTGCGACAAGCTCGAAGTCCCCGACGCGTTGCGCATCGGCCCGCGCGCCGCCGCGCCGCCGGATGGCCCTTACGCCACGCCCGCCGGCAAAGACATTGACCTCGTCTCACACGCGTTGAACCGCCTCACCTTCGGCGCGCGGCCGTGGGACTACCAGCGCGTGCGCAAGCTCGGCGACACCGAGGAAGCCGCCTTCACCGCGTTCCTCGACCAGCAGCTCGCACCCGAGAAGATTGCCGACCCCGCCGCCGAGAACGCCACCCGCCGTTACGAGGTGCTCCAAGAGCCGCTCGGCGAACTCTTCGAGTATCAGGACAAGCATCTCCTCGACGCCCTCGTCCGCAGCACCGTGCTGCGCGCCGTCTTCAGCGAGCGCCAGCTCTACGAGGTGATGGTCAGTTTCTGGAGCGACCACTTCAACATTGACCCCTCCAAGGGCGACGCCAAGTGGCTCAAGGTCGCCGACGACCGCGACGTCATCCGCGCCCACGCGCTCGGCAAGTTCCCCGCCATGCTCCGTGCTTCCGCGCTCAGCCCCGCGATGCTCTGGTATCTCGACGGCCGCGTGAACAAGAAGGCGAACGACGCCGACAAGCCCAACGAAAACTACGCGCGCGAGCTGATGGAGCTGCACACCCTCGGCGTCCACGGCGGCTATACGCAGAAGGACGTGATGGAAGTCGCGCGCTGCCTCACCGGCTGGACCGTGCAGGAGACGCACCGCAGCAAGCTCAATCTCGGCAGCGTCGAGTTCAAACCCTTCCAGCATGACTGCGGCGAGAAGGTCGTCCTCGGCCACGTCATCCCGGCGATTCCGAAGAAGGCCAGCGCGGAGGAAATCGAGCTGCTTGGCCGCGGCGAACTGGACACCGTGCTCGGCATCATCGGACTACACCCGGCCACCGCGAAGTTCATCGCCACCAAGCTCTGCCAGCGCTTCATTGCGGACGCCCCGCCCGCCGCCGCCGTCAGCGCCGTCGCGGACAAGTTCATCGCGTCCGGCGGTGACATCCCGGCCACGCTGCGCGCGCTCTTCGCCACCGACGCCTTTCTCACTACGCGCGGCAACAAGCTCAAGCGCCCGTTCCACTACATCGTCTCCACGCTGCGCGCCACGCACGCGACCACCGACGCGGGCCGCGCGGTGCAGGACTACCTCCTGCGCATGGGCCACGCGCCCTTCCACTACCCGACGCCCGACGGCTACCCCGAGGAAGCCGCCCCGTGGCTGGGCACGCTGCTCTGGCGCTGGAACTTCGCCGTCGGCCTGACGAACAACACCCTCGACAAGGAAACCAAGCTCGACGCCGACAAGCTCAAGGCCAGCTTCGCGACCGAGGAAAACCTGATGGCCCATCTGCTCGGTCGCGCACCGTCCGCCGACGAAGTGACCGCCTGCAAGGACTCCGGTGCCCCGCTCGCGCTGCTGCTGGCGTCACCAAGTTTTCAGAAGTGTTGAACCACGTATGGACACCGATGAACACGGATACACAAGAAGCCCGTAGCCGCCGACGTGAGGAGGCGGAGCCGGTGTTCTGCCAAAAGTGCGGCGCATCCTTTTGCGTGCCCCACGTTTCAGAGTCCGAACAAGCTGAGTTCGCTCGCTTGGTAAGGAATAACCGGCGAATTGAGGCGATTCGTTTCATCCGAGAATTGGCTGGTGTCGGACTCGGAGACGCCAAAGCTGTGATGCTGCACCTCTCGCGAAGCAATCGCGTCTGTCACAGATGTTCAACACCACTAGCCGACAGCGCACAGGCAGTGTGCAAGAAATGTGGCTCCATCAATCTTAACTGGTGAAAGCTCGGCGTGTCCCCTGCGGCAAATCACCCACGACTATGCAAACCTCCCTCACCGACAACGGCGTGCCCTCGAATCCCAACGGGATTCCGCCCTCCAGCCCAGGGTTGCGAGGCACGAGCTACCTTGGCGCGGTGCTGTGCGTTCGCCGCCTTTCCCCCTCACCCCGGCCCTCTCCCGCTGGGAGAGGGAGCCACGCCGCCCGCCCTCGACAAACTAAACGCGCTCTTTCACTCAAACGCGGCCGGAGTTTCCCCCTCTCCCAGCGGGAGAGGGCCGGGGTGAGGGAGAACGCATCCTTCAATACACAGTTCTCCCACCCAGCCCCCCGCACTGTGAGCTTCCGGGTGGAACGGCCAACCTGGCCGTTCTCGGCGGCAACCTGCCGCCGAGCTTCGGCACAGCCAACGCCCGAGCTGTTTGGGTCGCCCCCGGCGCAGCACGAGCGGCGGGCGGGTCGCCCGCCGCAACGGGCCGGTGGCCCGTTCCACCCCGTCACCGGCAGCAAGGTTTCGGCGGGGCCGCTGCCAGCTTCTCATCCCTTCCCCATCCGTGTTCATCCGTGTCCATCCGTGGTTAGAATCCCATGAGCACCCAAACCTCCCTCACCGGCAACGGCGACCAGCTCAAAACCCTCGTCGTCGTGTTCCTGCGCGGCGGCGCGGACGGCTTGAACATGGTCGCGCCCACGCACGACGACGGCTATTACCGCGCCCGCCCCCGCATCGCCATCAAGGCCGCCGATGCCACCAAGCTCGACGGCAGTTTCGGCTTCAACCCGCTGCTCAAAGACCTCGCCGCGCCCTATCACGACGGCTCGATGCTCGTGGTCCACGCCGCCGGGTCTGAGGACTCCACGCGGTCGCACTTCGAGGCGCAGGACTTGATGGAGCGCGCGGGCGACGTGGCCGGCGGCTGGCTGGGGCGCTACCTGCGCTTCCGCGGCGCGACCACCACCGGCGCGCTCTCGGCCATCGCCGTGAGCCGCGCGCTGCCCGAGAGCCTGCGCGGCGCGCCCGCCGCCACGGTGATGCGCTCGCTCGAAGACTTCACGCTCGGCAAAGGCGGCGGCCCGCTCCAGAACAGCCTTGAAAAGCTCTACGCGAAGGAAACCGACGCCCTCGGCACGTCCGCGCGCGATACAATCGAAGCCCTCCGCCGCATCGAGCAGTTGCGCAACGCCACTTATGCCCCGGCCCACGGCGCGAACTACGAGCGCGATGACTTCTCGCAGGGGTTGAAGCAAATCGCCCGGCTCATCAAGGCGCGCGTCGGCCTCGAAGCCGTGTCGCTGGACATCGGCGGCTGGGACTCGCACATCACGCAGAGCGCCATCATGGACCCGCAGATGCGCAAGCTGAACGCCGGCCTGAGCGCCTTCTACCGCGACCTCGGCAAGACGATGCAGCACGTCACCGTCGTGGTGCTGACCGAGTTTGGCCGCCGGCTCGGCGAGAACTCCGCCTTCGGCACCGACCACGGACGCGGCAGCGTGATGTTCGTGATGGGTGGCGGCGTGAAGGGCGGACGCGTGCTGTCCAAGTGGCCCGGCCTGACGCAAGATGT
This sequence comes from Limisphaerales bacterium, assembly GCA_009773355.1. GTDB lineage: Bacteria > Verrucomicrobiota > Verrucomicrobiia > Limisphaerales > SXTU01 > SXTU01. The sequence goes on along the minus strand of WRPG01000017.1, from coordinate 58,750 downwards.
GCTCGAAGGCCCCGGCGACCTGCCCGTGACCATCAACTACCGCGACGTGCTCGCGCCGGTGTTGCAACGGCATCACCCGCAAGTGGACCTGGCGAAGGTGTTCCCGGACTACGAGCTGAAGCCGCAGGCGGTCTATGGGTGAGAGCCAAACGCAGCTCGACATTCCAATGTCGAGCGCTGAACCGCACTGGCCCGCGCCAGTCTCGACATTGGAATGTCGAGCTACGGACCCTGCGGGGCGACTGAAGCGGTGCGGAGGGCAGCGATTCGACCCGGCTCGTCCGCCCTGGCTCACCAATACCCAATGATCGCGGTCTGGCCGGACGGGTTCGCGCCCGTCCAGCGCACGTAGCGCGCCTTCATGTCGCTCATCTTGCGCCACTGCGCCGACCCATCGGGCAGGGAGACCGCGCCGCCGGCGACCTTGAACGTCTCCGGCTCGGCCAGGCCGTTGACACTGACCGGCCCGGTGGGTCCGTGGGAGCCGGAGCTGGTCACGGTCGGATTGCTGGTGCCCTTCTCGATGATGTCCGCGCCGAGCACATGATGCGGCCCCTGGTCATGCGTGAACTTGGGGCTGTCCCACGGCGTGGTCGCGGGGCGCGCGTAGGTGGCGGTCCGGCTCCGCGTGTCGTTGTCGGTGGGGTAGCCCCAAAGGTTGTAGTAGCCAATGCGCCAGCCCGAGGCGGCCTGGTAGCGGATCCAGTCCTTCTTGTTCGGGCAGTTGAGCGAGTTGGTGTTGAAGCCCGCACGCAGAAAGGCGTTGGTGAAGGTCTGGCTGTGGACGAACGAGGAATGGTAGGAGTTGTCGTTGCGCTTCCCGTCGGGGAAACGGTCGTTGCTCTCGCCCGCATACATGATGATGGTCAGGCCCAGTTGCTTCATGTTGTTCACGCAGAGCGTGCGCTTGGATTTCTCCTTCGCTCCGGCCAGCGCGGGCAGGAGCAGCCCGGCCAGGATCGCGATGATGGCGATGACGACGAGGAGTTCGATGAGGGTGAAGCCGCGCGCACGCACGCGGAGCGCCGGAGTGAAGTCGGTGTTCATGGCTGGCTGGTGACAGCCGGAAGCTACCAGCCGCCTGAGCCGGGTCAACGGAGAGTTCTCTGAATGGAGCGCGGACGCCCACGTCCGCAGCCCGACCCGGACGCGGGCGTCCGTGCTCCAATCGAAGGGCGCACAAGCAGCTCGACATTCCGATGCCGAGCCACGGGGCGGCTTATTTCTTCTTCGCCTTGGCCTTCGGTTCAGTCGCCGCTGCCGGGGCTGCTGCGGGCTTTGCGCCCGCGTGCTTCTCCAGCAGCGCGCGCGCCTCCTCCAGCGAGACCTTCGTCGTGAGCGGAAAGCCGAGGGTGTCGCCGTTGGGCTTGAAGCCGCCGCCGTCCACGTCGGCCCAGATGGGGTTGTGGTAGGCGATGGGCTTGATGCGCGCCTGTGCGCTCGTGCCGTAGCCGGTCTTGAGGTCAAAGTTCTCGCCCGCCGCCACCACGATGAGGTGCGCGTCCTCGGCGAGCGGCACGTCAATCACGCGGTCGAACTTCACCACGCCACTCGCAAACCACGTCGGATGTGACGCGCGCGTGAAGTTCAGCTTCGGCTCGGCCCGGCCGTTCACGAGCACCTGCACGCGGTCTATGTCAATCCAGTCGGTGCATTGCACGCGCACCTTGAGCTTCACGCCGCCGGTCGCGCGCACCGTGCCGCCGGGCAGCGTGCCGTCGTCGGTCTGCACCTGGAGGAACGGCCCGGTGGTCAGGTAGCTGCGGCCTTCCTTCGCGTGGCGGCTGTTCTCGCGCCAGTCAATCTTCGCCGGCTCGTCGCTCGCGCTGGGCATATACATCCGCCAGCCGCCGGTGCCGTTGCCATAGACGGAATGCGCGTCGCACACGGCCACACCGACGTAGCGGTGGCCTTTGTTGAGGAGCTGAAGCCAGACGAACTCGCGCTGCGAACGCACCGTGTCGCGGCCGGTCTTGGTGTCCCGCGTCACCGTGAACGGCACGCCGCTGAGAATGCTGCTCATGCTGTAGTTCTCGACCTCCACGCCATCAATCATCAGCGGCAGGCCGATGAAGCCGCCGTCCGCGCGCCCGTCGCCATCGCGGTCCGTGAAGTTGGCGACCATGTCCGGGTGGTTGATTTGAATCCACCGCGCCGGCTCGGGCTTTTGGAAGTCGCGCAGGGTCGCCGCCGTGATGCGCGGGTCGGCGTTCCACACGGGCGCGCCGCCGTCCTGCGCGAGCGGCGTCGGCTCGAACGGGAACGAGTTGAAGTGCGCGCCGCCGCCCGTCATTTCCACCCCGGAGACGGTCTGCAAATGGTTCGTCAGCCCGAGCCGGACGATGTGCGGCCGCCAGTCGTAGAAGCGGTTGTGCTCCGTGGTGGGCACGAACTCGACGCCCTCGGCGGCGAGGTTGATGAGGCGGTCGTCGGTGCCGCAGGTGTTGTCGCCGCTGGGCGTGGAGTGGTTGTGATAGTCCGCGCTCACCCAGCCGCGCGTGTCCACGAGCCGTTTCAAAACGCCCTTCACCGTCGCGGTCTGGCCGACGGCGAGCTTCACGGTCTGGCGCAAGTGACCGAACTCGATGCCGCGCGTGACGACGACCTCGTAATCGCCCGGCGGCAGCGGCTGGCGGAACTGGCCGTTGGCCGAGTGATGCTGATCCACACAACCGGCGGCGCGGTTCTGCGGGCCGAGGCTGGGCACCTTCGTGCCGTTGACGCCGATGAACTGGGCTTTGCAGGGAAGCGGCTGGCCGTTCTCGCTGCGGATGTCGAAGGCGATGGCAGATTGGGCGGAGAGCTTCGCGGCGAATTTGATTTCGCTGTTAGCGCTGACCCCCACGACCTGACTGGCAACCTCGCGCCCAAGATCGCTGACTTCCAGAAATTGATCACCGATGGGAAGTCGCACCGTGAAAACACCCTGAGCATCTGGATACGCGGCGAGGCGGTTGGTTGTGCCGGCAGCCTCAAGCGACCGCGCAACCAGCTTCGCGGTCGTCACCGGCTTGCCGCTGGCATCCTTGGCAGTTGCGGAAACAAGGCCGGTGGCTTCGCCGCGAAACGCCTTCACCACGCCCACAGCCTGCAACGGCGACGTGCCCACTGCGACGAACCGCGCGAAGGAAATTTCCTGGCCCGGCTTGAGTTCGAGTTCGTTCGGCGGGGCTTTCAGGCCGTCGCGCTCCACCCACGCGCGCGCGTAACCCGCCTTGTCCGCCGGGTCCACGGCGTCAGCCCACGCGATGTCGCCGGTCGTGCCGGTGCTGGTGAAGGTCGTCCAGCGGTCGTCCACCGTGCCCTTGCGCGAGTCCTTGCCCGCGTTGCGATAGGTGGTGACGACGAGCACGCCCTGCCAGCCGTCGCGCAGGCGATACTCGTGGCGCTTGTAGAGGCCGCCGTTGTTGGGCGAGGTGACGACGACTTCGATGACCGCCTCGCCTTCCTTGCCGTCCTTCGCCACGCGCACCCACGAGACCGGCCCCTGCTGGCCGCTGGGCGAGAAGCAGGTAAGCTGGTCGTTGTGCGCGCCGCGCAGCGTGAGGTCGTAGAGGCAGCCGGGGGAAATGCCGTTGGTGCCGTAGAACGTGCTCATGTTCGCCCGGCGCAGCGGGAGGTTCGCCGAGATGACGGCCTCGATCTTGTCGTTGCGCAGCACGAAGTCGCCGATGATGCCGTCGGCCTCCTTGCCGCGCGGGAGCTGGTCCTTGTTGTCCGGGCCGATCTCGAAGGCGGCCGGCGCGGCGAGCAGCGGCAGCGCGAGGGCGGGCAGGGCAAAGAACGCGGCGAACTGGCGTGGAGCAGGTTGCATGGAGCGCATGATGGGAGCCTTTGACTCGCGAGGCAACGCGCGCCTTCGACACGCTGTGGCGGCGGTCTGTGACCGCCGGTGGCGCAACCCGGCGCCCACCGAGCGCCGCGACCGCACGCGCTGCGGATTTCCCCGTAGCACTTTTCGCTAGATTGGCCGCACGCCCGCGCTTAACGTCGCGCCGACACAGCAACCCACGCGCGTTATGGCTGAATTCTCCTTCAACTGCCCCTTCTGCAACCTGGAACTGAGCATTGACGAGTCCGGCATCGGCCAGGAAATCGAGTGCCCCGGCTGCAAGGAGGTGCTCATCATCCCCGCCCCCGGCGGCGGGGGGGGCGCGGCGGCCGAGGAGGAGGAGCGCGGCCCGGCCATTCCGCAGGGCAGTTTCCCCGAGGCGAAGATCATCAAGAACGCCTCCAAGTCCCTCGACATCGCGGCCAAGACCGTGAAGAAGCTGCGGGTGAAAACCTTCCGCCACCACGAGCATGTGAAGGACGGCAAGGACGCCTTCGACGACGTGGTGTCCAACTTCATCGGCCAGCATCCCGAGGACGACATCGTCAGCATCACCGGGATCCAATACACCCACCAGCTCAAGCAGAAGGACGCCGAGGGCAAGGAAACCTCCGTGCCCACCACCGAATACGGCGTGCTGGTCCACTACAAGGCCTGAGCGGCGATGGCCAAGCCCGTCCCCAAGCCCATCGCGCCCGCCGAGCTGCTCGACCTCGCGCGCGGCGTCCTCAAGGCCGACCGCTTTCCCGTGCTCGCCACGATGGACGGCGACCAGCCCCGCGTGCGCCCCGTCTCGCCGGTGAGGACCGACGGCTTCACGGTCTTCGTGGCGAACCTGCGCTGCTATGGGAAGACCGCCGAGATCGCGGCGAACCCGAAGGTCGAGCTTTGCTACATGGACGACGGCCACAACCAGGTTCGCCTGACGGGCGTCGCGGAAGTCGTCACCGAGCGGCCGCTGCTTCAGGAGATTTGGGACGCCAACCCGCTCATGCGCCAGTTCCTCGGCTCGCTCGACAACCCGCAGCTCCTCGTCTATCGCATCCGCCCCGGGCGCGTCCGCTACATGCAGGAGTGGGCGCTGGAGTATCACGAGGTCCCGCTGTCGTAGCGTAGCAGCCGACGTGAGGAGGCTCACCTGTCAGTAGCTCGACATTCCAATGTCGAGACCCGCGCGTGCGTCCGGCAGCTCAAAACTGGACATTGGAAGGTTGGGCCACATTGTCGCGCCACTCCCTCGTCCGGGCCGGTTCGAGGTCTGAAGCCTGCGGTCTGCTGTCCGTGGTCTTGAGCCGGCCGAAGTTAATCTTGCCGCCAAAATTCCCGCGCTCGCGCCAGCCGAGGTAGAACCGCCACCGCTCGCCATTGTAGGAAACGAACGGCAGCCGGAGCCACCCGTAACGCGCGACCGCCCAGTTCCACCCGCCGTCCGGCGCGAAGACCGCGTCTGGAAATTTGCCCGTGCGGGTGAAGCACTTGTCCGCGATGCCGATGACGTGGAAGGTGAAGTTGTGGAGCGGGTTGCGGAGTTGCCACAGCGCGTTGCGGCAGCGCGAGCCAGGGCGATACCAGTCGGGCGGCACCGGGTCGTCCGCGTTGCCGAGCCACCAGAGCGGGTTCCATTTTTGCATCCGTCGGGCCGGTGATTGGCCACCGCCGCCCGCCGGCGTTGGCTGCGTTCCAGTCGGCGACTGCAAGTCGCCGGCACGAGCACCGCGCGATGCTTTTCCCTCGCCCCCAACGCGGGAGAGAACCCACGAGCCGCCAAGTCCCGCGATTTGAGCCCCTGAACCGGAGCGCAGGAGTCCATCCTGCGCGTTCCTGTTCAGCCCCAGTGCGCAGGTTGGACACCTGCGCTCCGCCCGGTTCATGGGTGGGGCCTGGGTGAGGGGGCTGGCTGACTGGGCAGTTGGATGTCCAGTTTGCACCGTGCCGCACGCCGCGCCGAGGGAGAGCACCGCTGCGCCAAGCGCGAGGCGAAGCCGACCGTTCATGGCGCAACCTGCCACAAAACCCGCGCGCCGGCTCAAAGCTTCGTTCCGCCCAATGCCAGCACGCGCGCGAACTGCTCCTTCGTCAGCGCCGACACCGAAAGCCGCGACTGCCGCACGAGCGGGATGCCCGCCAGCACCTTGTCCACCTTGATGGCGTCGAGCGGAACCGGCTTCGCCAGCGGCTTGACCGGCGCGAGGTCCACACATGACCAGTCGCCTTCCTTCGCGGTTGCATCGGGATACGCCTCCTTTGTCACCTTCGCGAGGCCGATGATATCCTTGCCGGTCACGCTGTGATAGAAGCAGACGAGGTCGCCGCGTTTCATGGCGCGCAGATTCAGCCGCGCGGCGAAGTTGCGCACGCCGGTCCACGCCGTGCCGCCGTCCGTCACGAACTTGTCCCACGCGTAGGCCCCGGGTTCGGATTTCACGAGCCAGTAGTTCATGCGCGGAGGATGCGGCGAGGCGTCGGGCAAGTCGAGCCGCGCCCGGCCAAACGCGGCTTGGCAGCCTGCGCGCGGCTGGCTACCGTCGCCACGACCATGAAAGCACTGCGCTGCCTCACCATTCTCCTGCTGTCCCTCCTTGCGGTCCCGTCGAACGTGCTCGCCGCCCCGCGTCTGCCCAACGTCATCGTCATCTTCTGCGACGACATGGGCTACGGCGACATCGGGCCGTTTGGCTGCAAGGCCTACGCCACGCCCAACCTCGACCGCATGGCGAAGGAGGGCCGCAAGTTCACCAACTTCCACGTCTCGCAGGCGGTTTGCTCCGCGTCGCGCACCGCGCTGCTCACCGGCTGCTACAACAACCGCGTGGGCATCCACGGCGCGCTCGGTCCCGGCTCGCGTATCGGCATCCACGCGAACGAGATGACCATGGCCGAGGTCTTCAAGCAGAAGGGCTACGCGACAGGCATGGCGGGCAAGTGGCATCTCGGCCATCACCCACAGTTCCTTCCGGTGCGGCACGGCTTTGACGAATACTTCGGCCTGCCTTACTCCAACGACATGTGGCCGCACCATCCCGAGGCGAAGAAGGGAACTTATCCGCCGCTGCCGCTCATCGAGGGCGACAAGGTCATTGACGCCGAGGTCACGCCCGACGAGCAGCCGAATCTCACGACCTGGTATGCCGAGCGCGCGGTGAAGTTCATCGAGCGCAACAAGGACCGGCCGTTCTTCTTCTACCTCGCGAACAACATGCCACACGTCCCGCTCTTCGTTAGCGACAAGTTCAAGGGCAAATCCGGCGCGGGCCTCTTCGGCGACGTGATCCAGGAGATTGACTGGTCGGTCGGGCAGGTGCTCGACGCGTTGAAGAAGCACAAGCTCGATGACAACACACTCGTCGTCTTCACCAGCGACAATGGCCCGTGGTTGAGTTACGGCACGCACGCCGGCAGTGCGGGGCCGCTCCGCGAGGGCAAGGGCACGGCGTGGGAAGGCGGCACGCGCGTCCCGTGTGTGATGCGCTGGCCCGGCAAGCTTGCGGCGGGAACGAGCAGCGGTGAGATGCTGATGACCATTGACCTGCTGCCCACCTTCGCGCAGCTCATCGGCGCAAAGCTGCCGGAGCACAAGATTGACGGCCTCGACGTGTGGCCGCTCATCACCGGCACGCCCGGCGTGAAAAACCCGCACGACTCCTATTGGAGCTACTACGCGCAGAACGAGCTGCAGGCCGTCTTCTCGCCCGACGGCAAGTGGAAGCTCCAGCTCCCGCACGGCTTCCGCACGCTCGCGGGCCGCCCCGGCGGCAAGGACGGCATCCCGGCGAAATACGAGGGCGCGAAGATTGAGCAGCCGCAGCTCTACGACTTGCGGGCCGACATCGGTGAGAAGACCGACGTGGCCTCCTCGCACCCAACCGTCGTGCAGCAGCTCCTCGCCCACGCGGAGAAGGCCCGCGCCGAGCTGGGCGACTCGCTCACGCAACGCAAAGGCAGCGGCGTCCGTGAAGTAGGACGGCTGGCCGACGGCAAATAGAACATCACCACCTCGCATCCAACTCCCCGATGAAACGCATCCACCTGTTCCGCTCCGTCACCATCACCCTTCTGCTCGCGCTGACGGGCCTCGCCTCCGCCGCTGAGACCAAGCCCCTGCGCGCCCTCATGGTCACGGGCGGCTGCTGTCACGACTACGAACAGCAGAAGAAGATTCTTTCCGAAGGCATCTCCGCCCGCGCGAACGTCGCGTGGACCATCCTCCACGAGGGCGGCGACACGCGGACGCATCAGGTGAGCATTTACGCGAAGGACGACTGGGCCAGGGGCTTCGATGTCATCGTCCACAACGAGTGCTTCGGCCAGGTGACGGACGTCGCGTTCGTCGAGCGCATCGCCAAGGCGCACGCGGACGGCGTGCCGGCGGTGATGCTCCATTGCTCCACGCACAGCTACCGCGCCGCCGCCACCGATGAGTGGCGCAAGGCCATCGGCCAGACCTCCATGAGCCATGAGAAGAACCGCGACCTGTTCGTGAAAAACCTCAAGCCCGAGCATCCGGTGATGAAGGGCTTTCCCGCCGAGTGGAAGAACCCCAAGGACGAACTCTACAAGAACGAGAAGCTCTGGCCGAACACCGTCCCGCTCGCGCAGGCTTACGGCGAGGACACCAAGAAGGACCACGTCGTCATCTGGGTGAACCAGCACGGCAAGGGCAAGGTCTTCGGCACCACGCTGGGCCATGGCAACCACACGATGGCCGACCCGGTGTATCTCGACCTCGTCACACGCGGCCTACTCTGGAGCTGTGGCAAGCTGGGCGACGACGGCAAGCCCAAGCCCGGCTACGGGCCGGCGAAGAAGTAGGGCGCGCGTCTGGCTTGCCACCGCGCAGCTCACAGCCTTCCGGCGGCTCCGGTAAAAACCGTATTCCGGCTGGCCGCGCCTTGTCCCATTCTGCGGGCGTCACCCACACAGTTTGGCCCGTTATGACCATGTCATCGCACACGGAGCGAAAGGAGCGTGCTGCCGATTCCGCCTTCACGCTCGTCGAACTGCTCACGGTCATCGCCATCATCGGCACGCTGGCGAGCCTGCTCCTGCCGAGCCTGAGTCAGGCGAAGATCAGGACGCGGGACACGCAATGTCTGAACAACTTCAAGCAGATCGGCATCGCTCATCGGCTGTATCTCGACGAGTATGGGCACTTTGCACCAGCGGGAATTCGGGAGACCAACCCCCCGACCCAATTCCTCACCAACAAGAGCGTTTTCGCCGCCGTGGGCGGAACCAACCCGCGATCGTATCCCTACAACGATCAGTATCCGCAAGCCACCAACCGGCCGCTCTACCGTTACCAAGGCAACCCCATGATCTTTCGCTGCCCGATGGACCAGGGCCATCGGGGTGACCTGGACTTCCCTCACCACCAAGTGGCTGATGCAAAGATTTCGGCCTGGGAAACCGCTGGTTGCAGCTATCTCTACAACGTCCAACTCGGCGCTCCCAGAGACGACACCCGAACCCCGCCACTGCCACTCGGCACGCTCCGATCGGCGCGAGGCTCAATTTCCAGGCAGCCTGAGACATGGGTGGAAAAGCCCGACCGTTTCATCCTCATGAACGAACCTCCCGCCCAACCCCTGGACAAAGTGCTTTCTCGGCGCCCATATGTCTGGATCAATTACTGGACCCAATGGCACCGCAACCGGGGCCGGACCGATTTTCGCGATCCCCGGATCGCACCGGCGCTCTTTGTCTCACCAGTGCTGTTCGTGGACGGCCATGCCGCGGTTCACGACTTCTCCGCCTCAGTGATGACCGACCCCTACTACCCCTACGAGGAGACCAAGGACTGGCAGTGGTATCAACCACGCAACTAACCAACATCCAGCCTTCATCGTGAGCGCATCCGCCCCCATCACCCGCAAGCTCGCCCTCGCCCACCTTGCCCCGTTCGCACGCAACGCGCGGGCGGCGCTGGCCCAGGCCGGCATCGCCGACCTGGCGCACGCCGGCGTCCTCCAGACGCATGTCGCCGCGCGCTGCTGCCTGTGCGACGCCCGCCCGTCGCCGGAAGTGGTTGGCGCGCTGTTCACTGGCGCGGAGCTGGCCGCCGGACGGTCGGCGGAGGAGTTGGCGCGGTTGCGGCAGGAATACTGCCTGCGCATCGGCTGCGAATCCCGGTTCTACGAACTCACCTTCGCGCCGCACCCGGCGGTGAAGTGGGCCGCGATTGGAACCGAAGTGCAGGCCGATGCCCCCAACGCCCCGGTTGGGCTGACGGTTGGCGAGGTGGTGGTGCGCAAGACCGCGCAATCCGTCCGCGCCCAACTGTCGTGGCGGCTGGCGGCGGTGGTGATGCTCCTGCTCGCGCTGCTCGCGTGGCGGCAATGGTGGACCGGCGGCAGCATCCCGTTTTTCCGCGAGGCCAGGACGTTCACCAGCGAAGGCGTTGGTCCGGAGCCGATGGCGGATGACGTGGACCCGAAGTGAGCCGCCCGCTTCGCACGAGTCACGCCTTGACGCTGTGAAGGGAGAGGCGCACCTTCGGCCTGTCATCCGCAAATCTATGAAGACCCGGCTCCGTCGCTTGGATTCCTTCGCGTTCACGCTCATCGAACTGCTCGTGGTCATCGCCATCATCGCGATTCTGGCCGGGATGCTCCTGCCGGCGCTCTCGAAGGCAAAGGCAAAAGGCAAGAGCACCAAGTGCTTGAGCAACGAGCGCCAGCAGGGCATGGCCTTGCAACTCTACGCGTCCGATAACAATGACGGCCTGCCGCCCTTGTTTGAGGGACCGGCGCTATTTCCTCCCGTGATAACCTTCCCCGGGGCACAATGGTATTGGGAGAAACTGACCCCGTATCTGGGAAAGGACTTGAATCCGAAGGCAAACCCCAATCTGGTCTGGCGTTGTCCCGAGGTCGTGGAAAAAGACATGACCGGCGGGGGGCTGAACTTCCCTGGCATTTTCTTCGGCGGCTACGGCCCGGTGGAAGGCATCATTCGTTACATGGGGACGCCGGCCGCACCCATCGGCAGCTTCCGGCTGACGCAAATCACCCGGCCCACCCAGATCTGGATGATGGGCGACATTGGTCAGTTGAAGAATCTTGCCCTCGGTGCTCCCGGCGGATACTCGACCACCCCAACCGTGTTTCGCCCGAACGCCACGGCCCCGTTTGGTTGGACAACCGGGCGCGAACCCGTCCCACGGCACAACAAGCGGGTGAACGTGGTCTTGATGGATGGCCACGTTGAGTCCTTCACCTACGACTCGCTGTCCAACAATGTTAACAACATCTTCGGCCAGCTAACGACGGGCACTCCACCGGGCCTGTAGCCCGGGGTTTTCACGGCGGCGGCAATACTCCTTCAACTTCAGTCTGTGAAAATCTTTTCCATCCCCGCGCTCGCTCTGCTGCTGGCGGTCCCGTTGCTCGACGCCTGCCGGAGAAAGAAAGTAGAAACCGCCGCGCCCTCCGTGCCGGACCCGACCACTGCTGCACCCGCATCAGCGGCCACCCCGGCCACTGCCGCGCCGCCCGCCGGCATCCCGGTTGCCGGACCAGCCGTCCGCCGCACCGAACCGCCCCTGGTCATCTATCCGGTGGATGCCAGCGTGCAGCAAGCCCTCACCAAATTCTACAATGTCCACGAGCGCCCGGCGATGGCTTGGGAAGAGTTGCTCAAAGGCAAATACATCTCCGCGATTCCGCTCGGTCCGGACGGCAAACCGCTGGACTGGAACGCGACGATGCAGCGGATTGGCAAGGCAAGCGCGCGCCCGCGCCAGTAGCTCGACATTCCAATGTCGAGATCTGCCCGTGCTGCCAGCGCTGCCGCACTCGACCTTGGAATGTCGAGCCGCCTCCCCGCCGTCTCCCGCGTTGACTTTGACGGCCTCGCACGAACACTGCCCGCACTGCCGCAATATGAACTCCGACTCTCCCGCGCCCCGTGCCGGCGGTTTGCAACCGCCGTCTGAAGCGTCCGTCAGCGCCACGAGCGGCGATTCCAAATCGCCGGCACGCGCGCTGGCCTTCGCCTTCGCGGTGCTCTGTTTCTTCGCCGCCTGCGCTGTGCGGCACGCCACCGCCCGGCGCCTCCCCAGCGTCGGCGTCGCGCGCGTGGACATCACGCCGGACTATCCGATCCGGCTTACCGGTTTCGCCGTGCGCAAGACCGAGTCCGAGGGTGTCGCACAGCGCATCCACGCGAAGGCCCTTGCCATCGGCACCGATGCGGAAGGCCCCGCCGTGCTCGTCACCGTGGACAACCTCGGCGTGTCCGACGCCATCCGCACCGAGTTGCTCCGCCGCCTCGCCAACACGCGCCTCACGCACGACCGCCTCGCCATTTGCTCCTCGCACACGCACTCCGCTCCGATGATCGCGGGCGTCGCGCCGAACATCTTCATGGCCGACCTCTCGCCCGACCAGCAGTCGCGTGTGGACCGCTACACGCGCGAGCTGACCTTCAAGCTGGAGCAAGTCATCCGCGCCGCGCTCGCCGACCGCCGGCCCAGCCGCGTCGAGTGGACGCAGGGCAAGGTCGGCTTCGCGATGAACCGGCGCGCCCGCCCCATTGCGCCCGTGGACCACGACCTCCCCGTGCTGCGTGTCGTCGCGCCGGAAGGCATCGTGCGCGCGGTCTTTGTGAGCTACGCGTGTCATTGCGTGACGCTGGGGCTGAACACAGTTCACGGCGACTGGGCCGGCTCCGCACAACTCGCACTCGAAGCCGACCATCCCGGCGCAATCGGCCTCGTCGCCATCGGCTGCGGCGCGGACCAGAACCCCAACAAGCGCGGCACGCCGGACCTGGCCGACGCGCTCGGCGGCCAAATCGCCAACGAGGTGAAACGCCTTTTCCCCGGCTCGTGGAAGGAGCTTCCCACCACGCCCACGGCTCGCACCAAGCGCATCGCACTCGACTTCGACAATCTCCCCACGCGCGCCGAGTGGGAGGCACTCGCGACGAACAAGGCGCAGCAGATTTCGTATCACGCGAAGAAAAACCTCACGCGCCTTGACCGCGGCGAAACGCTCCCAACGAAGCTGCCGTATCTCATCCAGACCTGGCACTTCGGCACGAACCTCGCGCTGGTCTTCCTGCCCGGCGAAGTGGTCGTGGACTACGGGCTGCGGCTGAAGCGCGAGTTCGACAGCACGCGCCTGTGGGTTCACGGCTACGCGAACGACGCCCCGTGCTACATCCCGAGCGAGCGCATCCTGCAGGAAGGCGGCTACGAAGCCGGCGGCGCGATGGTCTATTACGACCGGCCCACGAAATTCGCGCCGGGCTTGGAGAACAAAATCGTTGGCGCGGCTCACGAGTTGTTGCCGCGCGACTTCGTGTCGAAGACCACCAACGCCCCGGCTGCAACCGCCCCCCGTGCCGGCGATTTGCAATCGCCGTCTGCGGCGAGCAGCACGCCCGAGCGGCGGTTGCAAACCGCCGGCACAACGCTAGCCGGCACGGGCAACCCGCCTCCGAAGTCCCCGACCGACTCCCTCGCCACCCTCCGCACCAAGCCCGGCCTCACCATCGAGCTTGTCGCCGCCGAGCCGCTCGTCACCAGCCCCGTCGCGATTGATTTCGGCACCGACGGCAAGCTGTGGGTCGTGGAGATGGCCGATTATCCGATGGGCTCGGATGGCAACTGGAAGCCCGGCGGCCGCGTAAAATCCCTCACCCGCTCGCGGCCCGACGGCCCGTTCGACCGCGCCACACTCTTCCTCGACGGCCTGCCGTTCCCGACCGGAGTGATGGCGTGGCGCAAGGGCGCGCTCATCTGCGCCGCGCCGGACATCATTTACGCCGAGGACACGAACGGCGACGGCAAGGCCGACGTGGTGCGCAAGCTCTACACGGGTTTTGAAACCAACAACTACCAGGCCCGCGTGAACAGCCTCTCCCTCGGCCTCGACAACTGGGTCCACGGCGCGAACGGCTTGCTCGGCGGCGACATCGCCGTAGGAGACGACGTGAGGAGTCTCACTTCAGAATCGGCAATCGCCAATCGGCAATCGCCAACCAGTCAGAGCCTCCTCACGTCGGCTGCTACCAAGGCGGTGAACATCCGCGGCCGCGACTTCCGCTTCCGGCCCGACACCGGCGAGTTCGAGGCCACGTCCGGCCTCACGCAGCAGGGCCGCGCGCGCGACGACTTCGGCAACTGGTTCGGCTGCCACAACAGCACCTTCGCCTACCATTACCCGCTGCCCGACCGCTACCTCGCGCGCAACCCGCACGTCCCCGCGCCGCCGCCGAGCGTGAACCTCGCCGCCAGCCTCGCGCGCTTGAACCCCGTCAGCACGCCGCTGGAGCGCTTCAACAGCCCGCAGTCGCTGAATCACGTCACGAGCGCCTGCGGCCTGGGCGTGTATCGCGACACACTGCTGGGCGCGGGCTTCAGCCAGAACCTCTTCGTCTGCGAGCCGGTGCACAACCTGGTCCGCCGCCTCGTGCTCACGCCCAACGGCGTCACCTTCACCGCCGCCCGTGCCGCCGACGAAGTTCAGTCCGAGTTTCTGGCGAGCACCGACAACTGGTTCCGCCCCGTGCAGGCGCTCACCGGTCCCGACGGTGCGCTGTGGGTCGTGGACATGTATCGCTTCGTCATCGAGCACCCGCGCTGGATTCCACCCGACCGGCTGAAGACGCTCGACGTGCGCGCCGGCTCGGACAAGGGCCGCATCTACCGCATCTACCCGCAAGGAGCGAAGCTCCGGCCCTTCAACGACCTGACCAAGCTGACGACCGCGCAAGTTGTCGCCGCACTGAATACTGAGAACGGCGTCGCACGCGACCTGGTGCATCGGGAGCTGCTGCATCGCGCCGACCCGACTACCGAAGCGGAACTGGCACAATTGTTCGGCTCCTCACCGAACCCGACAGTGCGTTTGCAGGCATTGGCGCTGCTGAATGAATGGATTGAACCGCGAGCCATTGCTGCGGCGGTCAGCTTTGTGACCAAGCCCCGTGTTCCTGATCAAGACTGGACTGTGGAAAACACGTTGCTGCTTCGTGCGTTGAACGACCCCCATCCGTCGGTTCGGCGTTTTGCATTGCGCCTGCTCGAACCTCGCCTCGCCACTGACGAGTTCAGCCAGCGTGCCTTGCTCAATCGAGTTGAAGAGCGCGACCCCACCGTCCGCTACCAGCTCGCCTTCACTCTCGGCACATGGAGCGACCCGCGTGCGACCGCCGTGCTCGCGCAACTCGCCCGCGAGGGCATGGGCGACCCTTACCAGCGCGCCGCCATCCTCAGCGGAGCCGTGGGCCGCACCGGCGAGTTGCTCAAGGTCGCCGTCACCGCGCCCGCCACCGCGCCGGGCCGCAACGAGTTCCTCGGCCAGCTCATTGCTACCGCGTCCGCGTCGGCGAGTGACACTGAGTTCGCGTCGCTGCTCACCGCGCTCGCCCCGGCGGAAGGCAAGCGCACGCAGCAATGGCAGCTCTACGCGATGACCGCGTTGCAGGACGCCTTCGACACTCGCGGGCTTGCGCTGACCAAATTCACTGCGTCGCCCAGCACCGAAATCCGCGCCGCCGTGAAGCGTCTGGAGCAACTCTACGCCGACGCCCGCACCTTCGCCGCCAGCCCGAAGTCCTCCGACGCCACGCGCCGGGCGTCCGTGCCACTGCTGGGGCGCGGCTTTAACCGTCCCGACGCCGACGCCCCCATCGTCGCCGGCCTGCTCGTGCCGCCGGCGAGCGATGCGTTGCAGCAGGTCGCGCTCACCACGCTGCGCACGCGCCGCTGGGCGGGGACGGACGAACTCATCCTCGCGCAGTGGGCCGCGCTGCCCGTCGCGACGCGGCCCGCCGTCGTGGAACTGCTCGCGAGCCAGGAGTCGTGGACCCAGTCGCTCCTCAACGCCGTCGAGCGCGGCGTGGTCGGCCTCGCGGAGATTCCGCCCGCCACGCGCAACCGCCTCCGCTGGCACGGCAGCGACGCGACGAAGGCGCGCGTGGTCAAACTCTTTCCCGAGCAGACCGCCTCGCGCGCCACCGTGCTCGCGAGCTACGCAACCGTCCCCTCGCTCAAGGGCGACGCCAAGAAGGGAGCCGCGCTCTTCACCGCGAGCTGTGCCGCCTGCCACGCCTATCGCGGCCTCGGCCACGCGCTCGGCCCGGACCTCGCGACCTTCCGCACCAAGCCCGTCGGCGATTTCCTCACCGCCATCCTCGACCCGAATGCCGCCATCGAACCGCGCTACATCGCCTACAACGTGGACACGAAGGACGACCGAGCGTTGACCGGCCTCGTCACCGACGAGACCGCCACCGGCTTCACCCTGGCGCAGGCGAACGGCGTGAAGGACAAGCTGCTGCGTCCGAACGTGAAGACCCTGCGCCCGTCGCCCCTCAGCCTGATGCCCGAGGGTCTGGAAGCCGCGCTCCCGCCGCCGGCGATGGCGGACCTCCTCGCCTGGCTGCGGGAGTAAGCCCATGGCGCGGGTGAGACGGCAACCAACCGGACGGTTACGGGTGGGACAGGAGGAACTCCAAAAGGTCGGCGGCTTCCTGTGCCGTCAGCGCGGCGAGGAGGCCGTCCGGCATCGCGGAGAGGGCGGACTCGCGGGTGGTCGCGACTTGCGCGGCGGGGACGTGGCGGTCGGTGCCGTCTTCGAGGCGGAGGAGAAGCTCGGCGGGCGTGCGCGACTTGAGGAAGCCGGTCAGTTCGGTGTCGTCGCGGAGCAGGACCGAGTGCGTGCGGTGCTCGGGGGCGACGAGGAGGTTCGGCTGCGTGATGTGCGTGAGCAGCGTGGCGCGGTCGTATTTGCGGGCGATGTCGGTGAGGTCGGGGCCGAAGTCGCGGCCCGCGCCGTGGGCGCGGTGGCAGCGGACGCACTGGCCGCCGGACTCGTTGGCGAAGACGGCGCTGCCGCGCTTGGCATCGCCGCGCAACGCGAGCACTTCGGACGCGGCGAAGTCCGCGCCGAGCGTGCGGCGGCGTTGCTCGGGCGGGAGGAAGCGCTGGAAGAGGTCGCGGGCAAGGGCGTTGGTGACTCGAAGAGAGGATGCAGCTATTTCCTTTCGGGGTCTTGGTCCTAAGTCATTCAGGGTTAATGCGACTTTGAGTGGATTGTCCATGTGCGCGAACAAATCTCCATCACCGGCAACGTTTGGCTCTGGGTTGCTTTGCGCTGCCTTAAGTTGTGAAATCCAGTCTCGCATCAACCGCACCCCCGCCTCGTCCACCGTCCGCGAGCCAGTCATCGGCATGCGCCCCACGCCTTCCGTCGCGATGCGCCAGAGCAACACGGAGCTATAGGGCCAACCCGGCGCTATGACGCGCGCGTCGGGTAGGCCGAAGTCGCCGCGCGTGGGTTTCGCGTCCACGACGCGGGCGGCGTCGAGCTTCTTGTCAATGTTCAGGTGCGACGGAACGGCTCCACCTGCGCCGTTGCGGTGGCAGGCGGCGCAGTTGGCGTGCAGCCACGAGCGGGCGCGGGCTTCGAGCGGTTGCGCGGTGTCGTGCGGGTTGACGAGGCGGGCGAGGTTCTTCGGCAGGCCGCTCACCTGCATGAGGCCACGCTCTTCAAGGCGGCGCAACTCGCTGGGTGCGGCGGTGGTTTCGCCCTTCGCGGGGGCGTAGCTGGCTGCACCGAGTTGCAGCCAGTTGAAGCCGACGGTTTCGCTCGCCCACGCGTTGTGGCAGCGGAGGCACTCGGAGCGGCTGTGGAAGCGCCACGCCAGCTCGCGGCGTCCGCCGGGCGCGGTGGCGTCGGTCACGTTGAACATGTCGCTCGCGCCCTCGCTGGGAACGAGCGCGGCATCGGTCTGCGCGAGGTTCCAGCGGTAGGTGTAAGGGTTCCAGCCTTGGCCGTCGAAGTGCATTAGCTGCGTCTCGATGCGGCGGGCGCTGGCGGGGTCGCCCCGCTTCATCTCCAGCGTGAGCGTGCGCGCGAGGACGGTGTCCGTTGGGAAATGCCACATGAAGCCGGAGATGACCTTGCGCGCGTTGGTGGTGGCGATGACGCCGTCGCCGGGGATGGCGAGGTGATGCTGCGCGACCGCGCCGTCGTTCCACATCGGAGCGGCGGGCGCGTAAGGCTCGACGCCGGACGCGGGCGCGAGGGGCTTGAGCGAGGCGAAGAGGCCGGTCTCGGAGAGCTTGCGCGGGAAGGCCTGGTTCGCGGGCGGCGCGGGGTTCGGCACGAAGCGGTAGATGCCGCCTTGGTGGTCGAGTATGAGCAGCTCGTTGTCGGCGTCCTCGGCGAAGGAGACGGGCTTGAGCACGGTGTCGCACAGCTCGGTGTTGGAGAGCAGCTTGTCGCCGTCGTGCCGGAGCGCCCAGAACTTGCCGGTCTCCCAGTCGCCGTAGATGTAAGCGCCGTTGAGCTTGGGAAACTTCTTCCCGCGATAGAAGCGCCCGCCCGTCACGCTCGCGCCTTCGCTGTGCGGGATGGCGACGATGGCGGGCAGGATGGGGCCGGGGCCGGGCTTCACGTCGGTGCGAACGCGGGTGTTCGGGCCTTCGGTGATGGCCCAGCCGTAGTTGCCGCCGCGCTTCACGCGGAAAATCATTTCCCACTGCTCCCAGCCCACGTCGCCGACCCACAACATGCCGTCCGGGCCGAACGCGGTGCGGAACGGGTTGCGGAAGCCGAACGCCCAGACCTCGCCGCGCGCGCCGGGCGTGGTGACGAAGGGATTGTCCTTGGGCACGGCGTAATTGTTCGTGCCCTCGGTGCGGCCCACGTCAATGCGCAGGATGGCGGAGAGCAGGTCGGAGATGTCCTGGCCGGTCTTGCGCAAGCCGTCGGGCGGGTCCGGCTCGGCGGCGTCGCCGGTGGAGAGGTAGAGCATCCCGTCGGAGCCGAAGACGAGCGTGCAGCCGTTGTGGCCGCCGCCGAGCCACGAGATGATGGGCCGCTCGCTGGCGGGGTCGAGGCGCAGCGGGTCGAGCGAGGAGGCGGTGAAGCGCGAGACGCGCGCGCCGTGCTCGCGGTTGTAGCCCTCGTTGTGGTTCACGAAGACGAAGCGGTTGGTCGCGAAGCCGGGGTGAAAGGTGAAGCCGATGGGCCGGGCGGCGGAGCGGAATTCCCGGCAATCGAGGGCGAGGTCGGTGTTCGTGCCGGCGTCGCTCGGACGGAAGGAAAGGAGTTTTCCACCCTCCAGCAGCACCACCCAGCGGTCGCTGCCGGGCTGACGCATGAACTCGACGGGGCGGTCAAAGTTGCGCTGCGGGAAGACGCGCTCGACGGTGAAAGGCGCGGGCGGGTTCGGCGAGCCGGTGACGCGCGAGGTGGTCCACGGCGTGCGCGGCGCGGCGGGGGCGGTGGTGGCGGTGAGGAGGAAGAGGAAGACCCAAAGATTTGGGGCGGACAAAGATGGCAAGCGAATGGGGACAAACGAATGCCTAGTCGGGGATTCGTTTGTCCCCATTCGTTTGCCAGTCTTTCGGTTGGGCCGACCGCTGCGAGGCGGTGTGAGGGCGCGGTCTGTGAGGGACGCGGCGGCGGCCGGCGATGTCTTGGACTGCGGCGGGAAGCGCAGTGCCACGCCGCTTTGGCGTCCTGCGGAGCAGTCGGTGGGCAACGGCGCCTTCCGCTGCGCGGGACGCCAAAGCGGTGTCGCCGCTGCGCTCTGCCACCGCAGTCCAAGACGATGCGGGTGGCTCGGCGGCGAGGTGGTGGAGGCGGGCGTGGCGGTGGGCGAGGAAAACCCGACGGCACGGAAGGAACGGGAAATGGCGTGGCCGCTCATGTGATCAGCGGCGTTTTAGACGGACGGGCAGCGCTTGGCGAGCGGGGAATGTGCGGCTTACTGGTAGTTCAGGCCGTTGGCCATGCGGAGGGAGTCGGGGTCGTTGACGCCGACATTGAAGCCGCCGTTCAGGGGATTACCGGTGACAGAGGTCCGGTAGGTGGGGTGCGAGTTGTCGTTGTATTGCTGGTTCACGCGGACAAAGCCGCTGCGCCAGACGTAGTTTTCCACATGACCGTCCGCGAAGGAGATCGCCGCGCCATTGTTGTGACGGCCGGAGGGAGGATTCCATGTGGTCCACTGCCCCCCTTGCAACGCGCTCAACGGGCGGATTCCGGCCGCGCCGTTGTCAATGCTCACCGGGTTTTCCTCCAGGAAGATGATGACATCCGAGGGCTTTTGGATTGCAGCGATGCGCTTGACGCTCTGCGCAACCACCGAGCAATTGACTCCCACCGACATCGCGTAGGAGCGGTGATGCGGGATGCCGGGGATGGGGCTGGCGTTGATGGTCTTGGCGCGCGTGCCGGGGCAGACGTATATCTTCTCGGTGTTGTGGTAGCGGAAGAGCTTGCCGTTCCGGATTTCGTTGGTGTAGTTGGCGTTGCCGAGCTGGACGTTGCCCTGAATCCACGCGTTCGGCTCGGCCGAGGTGGCGGCCCCCGCGGCGTTGTTGTTGGAGATGATCCGATCCTCGTGGTCGTCGGAATACATCGTGATGGCCAGCTCAAGCTGCTTGAGGCCGTTCAAGCACTGAGTGCCGTGCGCCTTCTGTTTCGCCTTGCTCAACGCCGGCAACAGCATCCCCGCCAGAATCGCGATGATCGCGATGACGACGAGCAGTTCGATGAGCGTGAAGCCGTCCCGGAAAGACGGGCGCGTGGTGAAGCGGGTTGCTTTCATGGCCGTTGGTTGCGGTCGCAGGGTCGGGTTACTTATCCCGCCAACCCCCGCGCTTGTCAATTCGCCGCCTGCCCGCCCATCATCCTCCCGTCATGCAACCCGCCCGCCGCCACTTCGCCAGCGACAACTACGCCGGCATCTGCCCGGAAGCCTGGCAGGCCCTGGAGGCATCCAATCGCGGCCACGCCCCCAGCTACGGCGACGACCCCTGGACCGCCGAGGCCGCCGACCTCCTGCGAGCGACGTTCGGCATGGCCTGCGAGGTGTTCTTCGTCTTCAACGGCACGGCGGCGAATTCGCTCTCGCTCGCGTCGCTCGGCCAGTCCTACCACAGCGTCCTCTGCCACGAGACCGCGCACGTCGAGACCGACGAGTGCGGCGCGCCGGAGTTTTTCAGCAACGGCATGAAGGTGCTCACCGTGCCCGGCGCGGACGGGAAGATTGACCCCGCTGGCATCGAGCGGATGGTGAAGAAACGCTCCGACGTGCATTACCCCAAGCCCCGCGCCGTCAGCGTCACGCAAAGCACGGAACTGGGCACGGTCTATTCCGTCGCCGAACTGAAGGCGATTTGGGCGAAGACCAAGCAGCTCGGCCTCAAGCTGCACATGGACGGCGCGCGCTTCGCCAACGCCGTCGCCGCGCTCGGCTGCGCGCCGCGCGAGGTGACGTGGGAGGCCGGCGTGGACGTGCTGTGCTTCGGCGGCACGAAGAACGGCACGCCCGTCGGCGACGCCGTGGTGTTCTTCAACCGCGAGCTGGCGCACGAGTTCGACTACCGCTGCAAACAGTCCGGCCAGCTCGCCTCGAAGATGCGGTTCCTCTCCGCGCCGTGGGTCGGGATGCTCAAGGACGGCGCGTGGCTGCGGCACGCCGGGCACGCGAACGCGATGGCCGCGCTGCTGCACGACGAGCTGGTGCGGCTGCCCGAGCTGCGCCTCATGTTCCCGCGCCAGGCCAACGCCGTCTTCATCGAGATGCCGCCGTGGCTCATCGTCGCGCTGCGGGCGGCGGGCTGGAAGTTCTACACCTTCATCGGCCAGGGCGGCTGCCGGCTCATGTGCGCGTGGGACACAACGGAGGCCGACGTGCGCGCCTTTGTGGCCGATGTGAAGCGGCTGCTGGTGGAGGCACCGAAGGACATCCCCGTCGGCGCGGCGAACCACCGGAAGCTTTAGCGGCGGCTCATCGCCGTCCGCTGGAGCGATGGGTCGCTAGCTGCCGGGGCCAACGCCGGCTTCAGTCCTCCGCCTTCGAGTCGCGGTTCGTCAGGTCGCGCACCGCCGCCCTTGCGTCCTTCCCCTCGTAAAGCATCGCGTGGACTTGCTCGATGATGGGCGTGGTGACGCCGTGCTTGCGCGCGAGCTGCCACGCCGAGCGTGCGGTGGGATGGCCCTCGACGACGTGCTGCGTGCCGGCGAGCAAATCGGCCAGCTTCTCGCCCTTGCCGAGCCGTTCGCCGAAGGAGCGGTTCCGGCTCAACTTCGAGAAGCAGGTCACGGTCAAATCTCCGAGGCCGCTCAGGCCCGCAAAGGTCTCCGCCTGCGCGCCGCACGCCACGCCGAGCCGGCGCATTTCCGCCAGCGCGCGCGTGACCAGAGCGGCCTTGGCGTTGTCGCCGAAGCCCAGGCCGTCGCCCACGCCGGCGGCGATGGCGATGATGTTCTTGAGCGCCCCGCCCAGTTCCACGCCCAGCAGGTCGGCGCTGGTGTAGACGCGGAACGAGGGCCGGTGAAAGAGGCTCTGCACGATGTGCGCGGCCCCCAGGTTCTCGCTCGCGGCGACGATGGCGGTCGGGATGCCGCGCGCCACCTCGGGCGCGAGCGTGGGGCCGGACAACGCGGCCACCTTCGCTCGTGGCGCGCACGCGCGCAGGATGCCGCACATGGTCAGGCCAGTGTCGTGCTCGATGCCCTTGGTCACGCTGATGGCCAGCCCGCGAAAGTCCCTCAACGCACTGGCCACCTCGCGGAAGGCGCGCGACGGCACGGCCACAACCACTTCGCCCGCGCTGCGAACCGCGTCATTCAAGTCGGCGAGGCACTGAATGTCCGGTGGCAGGGTGACGCCCGGCAGGTAGCGCTCGTTGCGGCCGGTGGCGAGCACCTCGGCAAGGTGCCCGGGGTCGTGGCCCCAAAGCGTGACCGCGTGGCCCGATTCGCGGAGGAGCTTGGCGAGCGCCGTGCCCCACGCGCCCGCGCCGAGGACGGTGATGTTCATGGGAGTGTTTTGCCGCGAAAGGACACAGAGAAGAGCACAGAAAAGACGGGGAAACGTCCAACGCTCAACTTCCAACTTTCAACATCCAAAGTCGCCGCGTCGCTCCCCGTTGAAGGTTGAGCGTTGAGCGTTGGACGTTGGACGTTTCGGGTTTTCATCTTTGCGTTCCTTGCGCCTTTTTGTGGCTAATCCTTCTTTTCCTCTTGAGGTGGCGGGGCAGGCGATTCCGGTTTCTTCCCGCCGATGCGGTTCTCCGTGCCGGCCAGCAGGCGCTCGATGTTGGCCTTGTGCTTGTAGATCGCGAGCGCGCCCAGCGCCGTCGAGACGCCAATGAGGAGGCCGCCGTTGCCCGTGAGCCAGACCGCCAGCGGCAACGCCACCGCCGCCACGATGGACGCAAGTGACACGTAGCGGCTCGCCGCGAAGACCACCAGCCACGTCGCCAGCGCGATCCCGAACGCCGCCGGAGCCAGCGCCGCGAAGACGCCCGCCGTGGTGGCAATGCCCTTGCCGCCCTTGAACTTCAGCCAGCAGGTGTAGTTGTGGCCGAGGATCGCACCAAAGCCGGCGGCGATTTCCAATTGAAGATGCACACCCGTGTGAAGCTCGACCCCGTGAACAAACCACCGTGAAAGCCAGACAGCAAAAGCCCCTTTCAACGCATCCGCCGTCAGCACGAAGATTCCCGCTCCCTTGCCAAGGATGCGGAACACATTCGTCGCTCCGATGTTCCCGCTGCCCACGCTGCGGATGTCCACGCCCATCGCCTTCGCCACGAGGAAGCCGGTCGGAATCGAGCCGAGCAGGTAGCTCAACAGAACCAGCGTGATGAGAGCGGCAGCCACGCGCGGAGTATGTTTCCGGCGGGCGAAGTTCAAAGTTCAAAGTTCATCGGGGCACAGCGATGGCGACGGTTCGGAGTCCCGGCTTCAGCCGGTAACGTGCGGCGAGGATCAAGACGCAACGCACGCAGCGCTTCGGATAGCCGAATGCCATGCCGCCTGAAGGCGGGACTCCGAACGAACGCAAACCCCCGCGTTGTCAGCCGCGCCTGCGCAGTGGCACACTCCGCGCATGGCTGCTGAGAAAATCCGCGTCGCCGTCATCGGCACTGGCTCGTTGGGCAAGGAACACGCCCGGCTCTACGCCGAACTCGCGCGCGCCGCTGCGGTGGAGTTCGCCGGTGTCTTTGACGCGAATCCCGAGGCTGCCCGCAAGCACGCCGCCGCGCACGGGACCCGCGCCTTCACCTCCATTGCCGAGGCCGCTGCCGCGAGCGACGCCTTGAGCATCGTCACGCCCACCACGACACACTTCGACATCGCCAAGACGCTGCTGGAGCAGGGCCGCCATGTGCTCGTAGAAAAGCCAATGACCGAGCGCTCCGACCAGGCGGCGGAACTGGTGCGGCTCGCGCACGAACGCAAGCTGGTGCTGCAAGTCGGCCACGTCGAGCGCTTCAACCCCGTCTTCAGCTACCTCGAAACCGCCGCGCCCGAGCCGCGCTTCATCGAGTGCCACCGCCTCTCGCCCTTCCCCGCGCGCAGCACGGACATCGGCGTGGTGCTCGACCTGATGATTCACGACCTCGACGTGGTGCTCGCCTTCGTGAAATCGCCGGTCACGAGCGTGGACGCCGTCGGGATTCCAGTCCTGAGCAAGTCCGAGGACATCGCGAACGCTCGGTTGCGCTTCGCCAACGGCTGCGTAGCGAACCTCACCGCCAGCCGCATCAGCCCCGAGCGGCTGCGGAAAATCCGCGTCTTCAGCGGCGGCGCGCAGCCCAGCTACATCTCGCTGGATTATCGCGAGCAGAAAGGCTTCATCTATCGCCTTGCCGGCGACGACGCGGAGAAAAGTTCGCTGCTCAAGCTGCTCTTGTCCGCCAACGACTCGGCCATCGTCAGCGAGTTTGCCGGGAAGAAAATCGTGCGCGAGCCGGTGCCCATCGCGAAGGACGAGCCGCTCAAGCTGGAGCTGGCGCACTTCGTCGAGTGTGTCCGCGAGCGCCGCACGCCCAAGGTCAGCGGGGCCTCCGCCAAGCAAGCGCTGGACGTGGCGTTTGAGATAACGCGGCAAATCCGCGTAGGAGACGACGTGAGGAGTCTCTAACTAAAAATCGAACGGGAGAAAGTCAGAGACTCCTCACGTCGTCTCCTACGTAACATGAGCACTCCCGGCAAACTCCGCGACCCGCTGAACCGGGCTTACCAGCTTCCCCGACTTCCTCGGGGATACTATCAGGGCGATGCGGTGCTCCACTGGACGCAGACGACTTTTGACCGGCAGCAAGAGTGGTTGACCCCGGATTTTCACCTGCGCTTTCGGGAGCTGCTGCTGCACGCGGCGGCACGCGAGGGGCTGTTGTGTCCCATGTATTGTCTGATGCCAGACCACATTCACCTGGTCTGGATGGGGCTGCGACTCGACTCAGATCAGCTCAACGGCATGGCGTTTCTCCGCACCTACCTTGAGCCGCTGCTGGCCCCGGCCCGGTTTCAACCGCAGGCGCAGGACCGGGTGCTGCGCGAGGAGCAGCGGCGGAGAGGGGCGTTTGCCGAGACGTGCTTTTACATCGCGGAGAACCCGGTGAAGGCGGAGTTGGTCGAGGACGTGCGAGCGTGGTCATTCACAGGCTGTGTGGTGCCGGGGTATCCGACGCTTCAGCCGCTCGCGGAAGATTACTGGCCGAAGTTCTGGCGGATTTACGGCAAGCTGCGGCAGCCGGATGCGGGGAACATTAGGCGACCGCCGTTATGACGACCGACGAAGACAAAGTTGGAGACTCCTCACGTCGTCACCTACGGGTGGTGGTGGTCGGCGGTGGCGCGGCGGGATTCTTCGGAGCCATCGCGTGCGCGGAGGCGTTGCAGGGGCGCGGCTCGGTCACGATTCTGGAGCGCGGGACGAATGGGTTGCAGAAGGTCAAAATCTCCGGGGGCGGTCGGTGCAATGTGACGCACTCGTGCTTCGAGCCAAAGGAACTGGCGAAGCGGTATCCGCGCGGCGGTCCGGCGCTCATCGGGGCGTTCCATCGGTTTCAGGCGGAGGACACAGTAAAGTGGTTCGAGGCGCGTGGCGTGGTGCTGAAGACGGAGGCGGACGGGCGCATGTTCCCGACCACGGACCAGTCGCAGACGATTATCCATTGCTTGATGGAGTCGGCGCGCGCGGCGGGCGTGGAGTTGCGGACAAATTGCGGCGTGGAGCGGGTGGAGCGGAGGAGTGAGGGAGGTTTTCGACTTCATTTGGCTGGTGGCGCAAGCGGCGTTGCCCCCTCACCCCGGCCCTCTCCCCCGGTGGGGGAGAGGGAGGAGATTGCGACTTCGGGTGCGAGTCTAGATTGCGATGTGCTGCTGCTGGCCACGGGCGGGGTGAAGGCGGCGGATGTATTGGCTGCTTCGCTGGGGCACACGATTGAGCCGCCGTTGCCGTCGCTGTTCACGTTCCACATCGCGGACAAACGGCTGGAAGGCTTGTCCGGGCTGGCAGTGGAGCGAGCGACGGTGAGCGTGGCGGGGACGAAGCTGAAGGAGACCGGGCCGGTGCTCATCACGCACTGGGGCTTGAGCGGGCCGGGGATTTTGCGGCTCTCAGCGTGGGGGGCACGGGAGCTGGCTGCGTGCGACTACAAGTTTCCCCTGCGCGTGAACTGGCTGCCGGAGCACAATTTCGAGAGCGTCATCGCACTCGCCCAGCAGCAGCGCGGGCTGACGGGAGCGAAGCGCGTGTTGAACGTGTCGCTCGGTGGGCTGCCGTCGCGGCTGTGGGAACGGCTCGTGGCGACGGCGGGCGTCGCGGAGCAGACGCAGTGGGCGGGGCTGAACAAGGCGCAGACGCAGGCGCTGGCGCGGCTGCTGGTGGAGTCGGAGTTCACCGTGACAGGCAAGAGCATGAACAAGGAGGAGTTTGTGACGTGCGGCGGCGTGCGGCTTGCGGAGGTGGATTTCAAGACGATGGCGAGCCGGGTCTGCCCCGGCCTGTATTTCGCCGGCGAGCTGCTGGACATTGACGGCATCACGGGTGGGTTCAATTTCCAGGCCGCCTGGACGACGGGCTGGCTGGCGGGCAACGCGATGGCGCAGTGCGCCTGAGGCTTGTCAGGCCGTGCGGCGCGCGGCATCGTCCGGCCATGCAAGCGCTGGCGGCGGACACATTCATCCCGGTGGACGACTACCTCTCGGGCGAGCAACTCAGCGAGGTGCGCCACGAATACATTGCGGGCGAGGTCCACGCGATGGCGGGGGCGAGCCTCGCGCACAATGACATCGCAGGCAGCATCTATTCGGCGCTCCGGTCGCATCTCAAGGGCAAGCGGTGTCGCCCGTTCGTCGGCGATGTTAAAGTCCGCCTCGAAATCCTCGGTGACGACGTTTTTTATTATCCAGACGTGGTCGTGGGCTGCGACCCGCGTGACACGCACCCGCTCTTTCTGCGCTTTCCGACCGTCGTGGTCGAAGTGTTGTCCGAGACGACGGAGCGCATTGACCGGCGGGAGAAATTCCTGAGCTACACGCGCATCGAGACGCTGGAGGAATACGTGCTGGTGGCGCAGGACCGGCGCGAGGTGACGGTGTTCCGGCGGGCGAACGGCTGGCAGGCCGAGGTGCTGCGCGACGAGGCGGACGCGCTCCGGCTTGCCTCGCTGGAGTTCGCGCAGCCGCTGCGGGACATTTACGAGGGCGTGAAACTCTGACCGCCCGCCGCGTTCGCAAACCGTCCGCCGGATGAAGCCCACTTCCATCATGGTCATCGCCGGCGAGCCGAGCGGCGATGCGCTGGCGGCGGAGCTGGTGCAGGCGCTGCGCGCGGAAGCCGGCTCTCAGCCCACGAAGTCCGAACTGCATTTCTTCGGCGCGGGTGGGCCGAGGCTGGCGGCGGCGGGGGTGGAGCTGGCGGTGGACATGACGCAGCACGCGGTCATCGGGCTGTGGGAGGTCATCAAGAGCTACGGCAAGTTCCGCCGCATCTTCCATGAGCTGCTCGACCTTGCGGAGCAACGCCGGCCCGACCTGCTCGTCTGCGTGGACTTCTCCGGGTTCAACCGCCGCTTCGCCCATGCGTTGCGGGCAAGGGCGGCCAAGTCGAACGGCCAGTGGAACCCGTGCATCGTGCAATACGTCTCGCCGCAGGTCTGGGCATCGCGCCCGGGCCGGGCGACGAAGATGGCGGATGACTACGACCTGCTGCTGTCCATTTTCCCCTTCGAGAAGGACTGGTATGCGAAGCGTGCGCCGGACCTGAAGGTCGAGTTTGTCGGGCATCCGATGCTGGACCGGTTCGCGGGGGAGAGTTCAAAGTTCAAAGTTCAAAGTTCAAAGTCTGACAGCGATGCATCGTTGGTGCGGCCCGAAGTGTTGCTGCTGCCGGGCAGCCGGGCCGGCGAGTTGAAGCGACACTTGCCGGTGATGGTGGACGCAGCGATGCAGATGGCCGCCGAGATGGATTTGAGCTTCCGCATGGTGCTGCCGAATAGAGAGCTTGTCGAAATGGCGTTGCCCGTTTGCGCAAAAGAGTTGGACTTGAAGATGGGATGGTCCGAGGAGGCGGGCGAATTACGCGCGACCGGCTTGATGAAGCACGCGACTGCTCAATTCCAGATCCAAGTCGGCCACCTCGATGCCGCCCTCCGCTCCGCCACCATCGCCGTCGCCTCCACCGGCACGGTCACGATGGAGTGCGCGCTCTTCAAGGTGCCGACGGTCGCGCTCTACAAGACCTCGTGGAGCACTTACCAGATCGGCAAGCGCATCGTCACGGTGAACTATCTCGCCATGCCGAACCTGCTGGCGGGCGAGGCGGTGTTCCCCGAGTTCGTGCAGGACGCGGCCATGGGGAAGAACCTTGCCGAGGCCGCGCTGGACTTGCTGCGGAACCCGTCCCGCCGTGCGGAAATCGAAGGCAAGCTCGGCCACGTCATCGCCTCGCTTGGCTCCCCTGGTGCGAATGTGCGCGCGGCGAAGGCGGTTTGGAGCCTGCTGGACTCCGCGCCTGCTCCGCGCGGATAGCGGGAGCCGTTGGCCCGACCTGGCTTCTCAGCCCGGCCGCTGCGGAGTGAACTCCGCGATCCGCTTCTTGGCTTCGGCCATCTGCTCGCCGGTGAGCGTCCCAGTGATCTTGTCCCGCTCGATGGCGGCGTCCTTGCTCCCGAGGTTGGCCGCGATGACAAACCAGCGGTAGGCCCGGGTGAAGTCCAGCGGCACGCCCTTGCCCTCGACGTAGCAC
The DNA here is from genome assembly GCA_009773355.1 of Limisphaerales bacterium. Lineage (GTDB taxonomy): Bacteria > Verrucomicrobiota > Verrucomicrobiia > Limisphaerales > SXTU01 > SXTU01. Next base: position 29,901 of record WRPG01000017.1, on the reverse strand, counting down.
CGGCCCAACTGCAACTGCGCCGGCACATGGCCCTGATCGGCGGCGCGCCGGAACCACTTGGCCCCCTCGGCGGGATTGGGCGGCACGCCCTGCCCCGCGAGGTGCCGGCGGCCCAGCTCGAACTGGGAAGGGGCGTGGAACTGCTCCGCCGCCTTGAGCAGCCAGGCGGCGGCCTCGACGAAGTTCTCCGCCACGCCCGTGCCGTCCGAGTGGAGCTGCGCGAGATAATACATCGCGTCCAGATGATCCTTGTCCGCCGCCGCGCGATACCATCTGGCCGCCTCGCGGAACTCGGCTTTCTTCTCCGCCTTCTTGTGCAGCTCGCGGGCGAGCCGGTGCATGGCATTGACCTCGCCCTGCTCGGCGGCCTTGTGGAGCCACTTCACCGCGCGTGCGCTGTCCTGCAAAACCCCTTCGCCGCGCGCGTAGGCCAGCCCGAGGCTGTAGGCCGCATCAGGGTAGCCCTGCTCCGCCGCGAGCCGGAACCACCGCGCGGCCTCCTCCAGATCCTTCGGCACGCCCTCGCCCTTGCGGTGGCTCAACCCGAGATTGTTCTGCGCCGCCGAGTGGCCCTGCTCCGCGGCCTTGCGATACCATTTGATGGCCTCGGCGGGGTCGCGCTCGACTCCGGTGCCCTCATCCAGGCAAAGGCCCAGCGCGTTCTGCGCCTCGGCGTGGCCCTGCTCCGCCGCCCGGTGATACCACTCGGCCGCTGCGGCGTGGTTCTGGGAGGTGCCATGGCCGGCACCCAGCCGGAGCGCCAGTTGATACTGCGCCTCGGCATCGCCCTGTTCGGCGCGCTGGCGGAGGGCGGCAAAATCTTTCTCCGCCGCGTGCTGGAACAGTTTCCCATACCACGGGGATTTCATGGCGCAAACTTAGGAACCAACGCGGGTGAACTCAAGCGTCCAGTTGGCCGGGGCCGGCTCACCGCGACGCGGGCGTGTGCTCGACGGGCACCGGCTGGAACCGCCGCCGCTGATACCACGCGATGGCCACGAGGTCGTAGAGGCCGCGCCCGAGCCGGTTCCAGACGCCGTATTTCGAGACGCCGGCGACGCGCGGGCGATGGTTCACCGGCACCTCGCGCACGCGGAAGCCACCGCCCGCCACCAGAATCGGCAGGAAGCGGTGCAGGCCGTTGAAGCCGAACACACCCGCCAGCGCCGCGCGCCGGAACACGCGCAACGCGCAGCCCGTGTCGCGAAACTCCGCGCCCAGCGCCGCGCGGCGCGCGGCCCGCGCGAGCCGGGACGACACCCGGCGCACGAACGTGTCCTGCCGGTTTTGCCGCCAGCCGCAGGCGAAGTCGCACGAGTCCAGCTCGGCCAACAGGCGCGGCAGATCCGCCGGGTCGTTCTGCAAATCACCATCCAGCGTGGCGAGCAGCGGGCGGTCCGTCTGCTGGATGCCCGTCCACAACGCCGCGCTCTGGCCGGCGTTGCGCGTGTGGCGGACGCCGCGCACGCGGGGGTTCGCGCGCGCCGCTTCGCAGACCTTTGCCCACGTCGCGTCGCGGCTGCCATCGTCCACGAAGACCAGCTCCCAGTCGTTGGGCACGGCCGCAAACGCCGCCGCCACCTCGCGGGCCATGGGCAGCACGTTCTCCGTCTCCTCGAACACGGGGACGATGATGGAAATCGGTTCCGGCACGGCGCGAAGCTAGTGGGCGCGGCGGCGGCGGGAAAGCGAATTGAACGCCGCGCGCCTCACCGGCAGTGCGCCGCCAGCATTTCCTCGATGCGCTTCCGCCAGCGGTCGGTGGCCACGGCGATGCGCTGCAAGTCCGACACGGCCTGGGGCAGCCCGGTGGCGCGGGCCGGCTGCTCCAGCCGCGCGCAGAGCGTTGTGACCTCGCTGGCGGGCGTGCGGCAGACGCGGAGGACTTCCTGACAGGTGAGCTGGTGCAGCGGCGAGGGCCGGTCGGAGAACAGCTCGTTGGTGAGCCGGAGCATCCGCCGGCCGGCGGCGTGCAGCCGGCGCAAGTCCACGAGGAAGCCGGCGGGGGCCGCCGCGCCCGCGTCCTCGATGAGCATCTCACAGTAGCCAATGACGGCGTTGATGGGCGTGCGCAGGTCGTGCCGCAGCTCACGCAGCGCCTCCGTGCCGACCGGCAGGTGCAACCGCGATCCGGCTGGCAGTGCCTTGCTCATGGCGTGGAAGGCTTGGCCCGCAGCGGCAGCAACGCCACCAGCTTGGCGAGCAGCCGGTCGAACTCGACCGGCTTCGTCTCAAAATCGTCGCACCCCGCCTCGCGCGCCTTCTCCTCCTCGCCGGACATGGCGTGCGCGGTCAGCGCGATGACCGGGATGTGCCGCGTGGCCGGCGCGGCCTTGATGCGCCGCGTGGCCTCCCAGCCGTCCATGACCGGCAGGCCCAGGTCCATGATGACCAGGTCCGGCAACGTCTGCTCGCAGGCCGTCACGCCCTCGGCTCCGTCCAGCGCGAGCGACACCGCATAGCCCCGGCGCATGAGCCGGCGCGAGAGCATGTCCCGGTTCATCTCGTTGTCTTCGACGAGAAGGATTTTGGTCATGGATTGGCTCCTTTCTGCGCCCAGCCGCGCCGGAGTGCAAGCGCCAACTTTACGTTCCGGCGTTGGTCCGGCGAAAAGCCTTCGGGCGGGGCATCAGCCTGGCTACGCTGCCGGCGTGACGGTTCGAGAAGTCATCCAGCGCAGCACCGAGTTCCTGCAACGCCACGGGGTGGATTCGCCGCGCCTGCAAGCCGAGTTGCTGCTCGCCCACCTGTTCAAGCTGCCGCGCCTGCAACTCTACCTGAACCACGACCGCGCCCTCACCGAACCGGAAGTCACCGCGCTCCGGGCGCTCGTGCAGCGCCGCGCCAAACACGAGCCGCTGCAACATCTGGTCGGCTCCACGTCCTTCTGCGGACTGGAAATCGCCGTCAGCCCGGTGGCGCTCATTCCCCGGCCCGAGACGGAGACCCTGGCGGAACTGGCCGCCACCGCCCTTGCCGGGCGCGACTCGTCAGCCCCGCCGGTCGTCCTCGACTTCGGCACCGGCACCGGCTGCCTGGCCATCGCGCTCGCGACGCGCTGCCCGGCCGCGCGCATCCACGCCCTCGACCTCTCCGAGGCCGCGCTGGCACTCGCGCGGAAGAATGCGGAGCGGCTTGGGCTGGTGGCGCGACTTGCGTTTCATGTGGGCGATGGTTTCCGCGCGCTGCCAGCGGATTTGCGCTTCGACCTCATCGTCGCAAACCCGCCTTACATCCCCACCGGTGAGCTGGCCACGCTGCAACCCGAGGTGCGCGACTTCGACCCGCGGGCGGCGCTCGACGGGGGCGTGGACGGGCTGGACTTCTACCGGCGGCTCGCGCTGGAGGCTCCGGCGTGGATGAAGGCCGCCGGCGGTTTGTTCGCCGAGTTCGGCGACGGCCAGGAAGCCGCGCTCCAACCGCTGTTCTCCGAGGCCGGCTGGCGGTCAGTCACCGTTCATCGCGACCTCACCGGACGTCCGCGCGTGCTGGAAGCCTGGCGCTGAGGTTACTTCGCTGCCGGGGTTGCCGCCGCCGTCGGAGCCGAGACTTCGCCGGGGTAAATTGTCAGGTCCACAATTTCACCGGCGTAAAGGGCGAGTTCAGCGGGAATCTTCTCGATGATGATGGGCAGGCCCAGCTCGACGCGCGTCTGGCCGGGCGGCAGGAGCGCGCCGCGGATGGGTGCGAGCTGCGGGCTGACCTTGTCAATCGTCGCCTCGAAGGTCTTCCGGCTGCGCGCGCGCGGACGGATGACCACCTTCATGCCGGGCTTGGGATCGAACGTGAGCGGCTGCCGCAGGAAGGCGATGATGCGGTCCGGGCGCGGCGCGGTGATGGTCATGATCGGCTCGCCGGCGGCGACGACGGCGTTGGTGTCGCCGGGGAAGCGGTGAATCTTGGTGATGACGCCCTCGATGGGCGCGGTGAGCGGGATGGGGTTCTTCGGGTCCGCGCCGACAACGCGGGTGACGATCTGGCCGCTGGCGACCTTGGAGAAGATGCGGATGTCCTTGCTGGCCTCGGCGAGCACGCCGGGCTGCGGGCTGGACACGATGGCGTCAATCGTCTCCGCCTCGCCAAGCAGCGTGGTCGGGCCGAGCCGCTTGTTCCACAGCACCAGCGCGATGATGGCGACGATGACGAACGCCGCGATGGGCGTGTAGGTGTAGTTCAGCTCGCGCAGAAGCACGGGCGACGGCGTCGGAATTTTCGGCTGCTCGTCCATAAGTCAGTTCTTCCCGCGCCGGCCCAACCGCCGGCAGCCTGTCTGGGACGGGCGGAGTGTAGGGTTACATTCAGGTGACGCAAGCCTTGTGGGGCTCCACGCTTGCATGCCCTAACGCGTCCTGCCCTCGGGGCCACCGCTGATTTGGTCCGGCTTCGCAGTCGCGCGGCGCTCCACCTCGGCGAAGACGCGGAGGAAGTTTTCCCCGAGGATCTTCTTCACGTCGGCCTCGGAGTGGCCGCGCTTGAGGAGTTCATAGGTGATGTTCGGGAACATCGAAACGTCGCGGAGGTCGGCGGGGACGATGGAGATGCCGTCGAAGTCCGAGCCGAGGCCGACGTGGTTGATGCCCGCGACCTTGATGACGTGCTCGATGTGGTCAATCACCACGGCGAGCGGCGTGACGGGCAGCCTGCCTTCCATCAGCTTGCGGCGCTCGGCACGGGAGCGCGCGGGCTGGTCGCGCCACTGGGCGCGGAGGGCGTCCAACTCGGGCTGCAACTGTTCAAGGACGACGCTGATGCGCGGGTCAATGTAGCCGGGGTAAAAGTTCACCATCACCACGCCGCCGTTGGTGGCGATGCGCTTGAGCAGGTCGTCGGGAATGTTGCGCGGGTGCGGCGCGAGCGCGCGGGCGGAGGAGTGCGAGGCGATGATGGGCGCGATCGTGAGGTCGAGCACGTCGCTCATGGTTTTGTCCGCGACGTGCGAGACATCCACCATCATGCCGAGCCGGTTCATCTCGCGGACGACGGACTTGCCGAAGTCGGAGAGGCCTTGGTGCCTGGGCGGCGCGGTGGAGGCGTCGGCCCACGTCGTCGCCTGCATGTGCGTGAGCGTTAGGTAACGCACGCCGAGGCGGTGGAACGCGCGCAAGGTGGCGAGCGAGTCCTCGATGGCCGCGCCGTTCTCCGCGCCCATGAGCGCGGCGATGCGCCCGGACTGCTTGGCGGCGCGAATCCCGGCAGCCGTGGTGCAGAGCACGAGGTCGTTCGGGTGGCGCTCGATTTCGCGGTGCGTCGCGTCAATCACCGCCAGCGCGCGGCGGGTGGCGGTGTTGTTCGTCACGAACTTGTGGTCCACGTAAATGGCGAAGAAAAGCGCGCTCACACCGCCCTCGCGCAGGCGGGGCAGGTCGGTGTGGTGCTTGCCGGCGGAGGGCGTGGCGAGGTTGTAGCCGTCGTCCGTCATCGCGCCGGTGATGTCATTGTGGCCGTCCACGACGATGGCGGAGCGGTGCAGGGCGAGCGCGCGCTGCCAGAGGGCTTCATCGCGGGGTTCAGCGGCGGGGACGGGGAACCTGGTCACAAGCATGAAAAGCAAACCCGCCAGGAGACGCGATGAAATCGTTCCAGCGGACATGAAGCGAAGCGTGGCGGAATGAAGGCGGGTTGCCCAGCGGTTTTGCGGGGCGCGGTGGTTCAGGTGCCGCAGACGACGGCCACCTTGCCCAAAAATGGCCGCCAAACCGGTGCCGGCTCAATCCGCCCGAACGCCGTTGGCCCTTACGCGTCACGCGTTACGTTTTTCGCGCCCCGAACTTCCCCGTTGGCCCTCGCCCGCCCCCTTGCTACCTTGCCCCCCATGAGCAGTGTCGCCACTCCGACTGTCCCCGACGCCCACGGCCACTTCGGCCCGTTCGGCGGGCGCTACGTCCCCGAGACGCTCGTGCATCCGTTGCAGGAGCTGGAGGACGAGTATTTCCGCGCGCAGCACGACCCGGAGTTTCAGCGCGAGCTGAGTTACTACCTGCGCGAGTTCATCGGCCGGCCCTCGCCGCTCTATTTCGCCGAGCGGCTCACGCGCGAGCTGGGCGGCGCGAAGATTTACCTCAAGCGCGAGGACCTCAACCACACCGGCGCGCACAAGATCAACAACGCGATGGGGCAAATCCTCCTCGCGAAGCGGATGGGCAAGACCCGCATCATCGCCGAGACCGGCGCGGGCCAGCACGGCGTGGCCACCGCCACGGTCGCCGCGATGTTCGGGATGCAGTGCGTCATCTACATGGGCGCGGTGGATTGCGAACGGCAGAAGCTGAACGTCTTCCGCATGAAGATGCTCGGCGCGGACGTGGTGCCGGTGAAGGTCGGCCAGCAGACGCTCAAGGAAGCCGTCAACGAGGCGATGCGTGACTGGGTCACGAACGTCCGCAGCACGCACTACATCCTCGGCACGGCCTACGGCGCGCATCCGTATCCCGTCATGGTCCGCAACTTCCAGCGCATCATCGGCGATGAGGCGAGGCGGCAGATTCTGGAGCAGGAGGAGCGCCTGCCCGACCTGCTCATCGCGTGCGTCGGCGGCGGCTCCAACGCCATCGGATTGTTTTACCCATTCCTCAACGACGCCACGGTGAAGATGCTCGGCGTCGAGGCCGGCGGCCTCGGCATCAAGCCCGAGCAGCACGCGGCGCGCTTTCAAGGCGGCTCGCTCGGCGTGCTGCAAGGCACGCGCAGCTACATCCTTCAGGACGAGTTTGGCCAGATTCAATCCACCCACAGCGTCAGCGCCGGCCTGGACTACGCCGCCGTCGGCCCTGAGCACGCGTGGCTCCGCGACGAAGGCCGCGTGGAATACAGCTACGCCACGGATGAGCAGGCGCTCGACGCTTTCATGAAGCTCGCGCGCCTCGAAGGGATCATCCCCGCGCTGGAAAGCGCCCACGCCGTCGCCGCCTGCATGGAACGCGCGCCGAAGCTGGGCCAGGACGCCCTCATCATCGTGAACCTCTCCGGCCGCGGCGACAAAGACGTGGCGCAGGTGGCGGAGAAGGTGGGGTTGCAGATGCCGGTGTGAGCCGGCGGGGAGGCCGCCTCACTCCGCAACCAACTGCACCCGCATCTTGACCGGGTCGAAGGCAAACTTCTTGCCCGCAGGCGGAGCTGGCAGCCGTTGCAGATAGCCTGCCGTCACCAGTTCATTCAAGTCCTTGGGCGGCTGATTCCGCTGGAAGGTCCAAAGCTCCAGGCTCCGGTTGATCTCCGCCACCGCCTGCTCCGGGGTGGTCGCGGTGGACGGAGGCGGCGCGGGAAGTGCGGCAGGTTCCGGCTTTTTCTTCCGGTTGCAGCCAGTCGGCAGGACGAGGGTGAGCAACAGGGCCGTCAACGGGAGGACGAGGCGCGGAGTCATCGTAGCGGAAGTGAACCGGGGGCTTGGAAATGTTGCGCGAGCTTATTCCTTGTCCCACAGAGCGCGCGGATCACCCTTGGGAAACTGCATGCCCGTTTCGCTGGGTTTCATGGATTCCGCGTGGCCGTCCACAAAGCCGCAGGGCGCCCGCTGGTTGTGCCGGGCGACCAGCCGCGTTGGTTCCGTGGAGGCGTAGTTGCCATCCGAGGGCGGCCGCAAATAGACGGAGGCAAAGCCTTGGCGTTCCACCCACAGGTCCGGGTTCGGCTCGGTAAAATTGCTGACCTGCGCGGAGTCGGACATGAAGATCGAAGCGGACGGCTTGGCCACCTGAGCCTCACGGACCTTGTTGCTGGCCGGGGCGGTCACGGTCACGCCAAACTCCACATGGCTCATGGCGAGGCCCATGCGATTGGTGCTGGCGGCTCCGCCCGCCGCCTGAATAGCGGGCAGCAGCAGGGCCGGACAGTTGAAGGACTGCGGATTGCCACCGACATAACGGACCAGCTTGTCCGGCCACCAGATTACGGTCGCGTTGGGCACCAAACTATTCGCCTGCGTCGGCTCGCCTGGTTGGGCGGGATTGCGGGGGTTGCGCCAGAGGAAAACGAACGTGCCGTCGTGGTCGTCAATGTAGAGCTTCTGCGCCACGCACACCTGCCGGTCGTTGTTCAGGCACTGGATGCCCTTGGCCTTGCTCTTCGCCTTGGACAGCGCGGGCAGGAGCATCCCCGCGAGGATCGCAATGATGGCGATGACGACGAGGAGTTCGATCAGCGTGAACGCGGTGGCCTGGTGATGGGAGCGGCGCATGGACATTGGCTTTCTCAGCGCAACCTAGGCAACCCGTCCCGGCATTGCCAGCGGATTCGCGACGGGAATCCGCGCAGGTGGGTTGAGACTGCCCGGAATGGCCGCCTTTTTCCGAACGCGCAGGCTTCCGCCGGTGTCTCTTGCCGCGTAACATCCGCCCGACATGAACACCGGCATCTCCGCCATCAACGAGGAAGTCCAGCAGGCCGCCGCCTTCGTCCCCACGCTCTTCGCCGAGCTGAACAAGGTCGTCGTCGGCCAGAAGTATCTCGTCGAGCGCCTGACCATCGGCCTGCTCGCCAACGGGCACGTCCTGCTCGAAGGCGTGCCCGGCCTCGCCAAGACGCTCTCCGTCAAATCCCTCGCGTCGTGCCTGAACGTGAAGTTCTCCCGGCTTCAGTTCACGCCGGACATGCTGCCCGCCGACGTCATCGGCACGCAGATTTACAACCCGCAGTCCGGCGGCTTCACCACGCGCTTCGGCCCCATCTTCGCGCACCTCGTCCTCGCCGACGAAATCAACCGCGCGCCCGCCAAGGTCCAGTCCGCGCTGCTGGAGGCGATGCAGGAGAAGCAGGTCACCATCGGCGACAACTCCTACAAGCTGGAGGAACCGTTCCTCGTGCTGGCCACGCAGAACCCCATCGAGCAGGAAGGCACGTATCCGCTGCCCGAGGCGCAGGTGGACCGCTTCATGTTGAAGCTCAAGATCGGCTATCCCTCGCGCGAGGAGGAGCGGCAAATCCTCGACCTCATGGCCCGCACCAGCGGATTGCCCTCCGCACAGCCCGTCGTCGAGGCCAAGACCATTCTCGCCGCCCGCCAGGTCATCAACGACATCTACGTGGACGACAAGGTGAAGGACTACATCGTGGACCTCGTGTGCGCCACGCGCGACCCCGCCAAATACAAGATCAACGTCAAGGACTTCATCCAGCTCGGCGCCTCGCCGCGCGCGACCATCTCGCTCACGCTCGCCGCGAAGGCCTACGCCTTCCTCAAGGGCCGCGGCTACGTGACGCCGCAGGACGTGAAGAGCATCGGCATGGACGTGCTGCGCCACCGCGTCGCCATCACCTACGAGGCCGAGGCGGAGGACAAGACCAGTGAGATCGTGATCCAGAAGATTTTTGACGAGCTGCCGGTGCCGTGAAAATGGCGCGTGAGGCTTAACGCCGCCGGGAGCGTCATGGAATTGTCACTTGGTTTTCACGCCGGGGGCGACATCATCGCCGCGCATGAAGAAGTTTGCGGCGGAAGCCATCGGCACGTTCGCGCTCGTATTCGCGGGCACGGGGGCCATCGTCATCAACCAGGCCAGCAATGGAGCCATCACGCATGTCGGCATCGCGCTGACGTTCGGGCTGGTGGTGCTGGCGATGATTTACACGCTCGGCGAGGTGTCCGGCGCGCACCTGAATCCAGCGGTCACGCTGGGCTTCTGCGCGGCGGGCCGGATGCCGTGGAGTGAGGCGGCTCCCTATTTGGCGAGCCAGTGCGTCGGGGCGTTCGCCGCGAGCGGACTGCTGCGGGCGCTGTTTCCGCAGAACGTCACGCTTGGCGCGACATTGCCGGCAGGCGTGGCGATGCAGTCGTTCATCCTCGAAGTGGTGCTCACGGCCATCCTCATGTTCGTCATCCTCAACGTCTCGACCGGCGCGAAGGAGAAGGGCATCACCGCCGGTATCGCGGTCGGGTCGGTCATCGCGCTGGAGGCGCTGTTCGCCGGACCGATTTGCGGGGCCTCGATGAACCCGGCGCGCTCGCTCGCGCCGGCGGTGGTGTCCGGGCATCTGGAGCACCTGTGGATTTACCTGCTCGCTCCCGTGCTGGGCGCGCAACTCGCGGTGCCGGCGTGCCGCTGTGTGCAGGCGGAAGGCTGCTGCGGCGCGGTGAAGGCGGCTTGAAATTTTGCCACGAAAGGGCGCAGAGAACACACAGCTGAACCAAAGGCATGAGCTTCCAAACCCTTTGCGCTCTCTGCGCCCTTTCGCGGCCAATCCGACTTCCATGAACGAAAAACCCCTCATCCTCATCCTCTGCACGGGCAACTCCTGCCGCAGCCATCTCGCGGAAGGGCTGCTGCGCCAGTTCGCCGGGGACCTCCTCGAAGTCGCCAGCGCCGGATCGAAGCCCGCCGGCTACGTGCATCCGCTCGCCATCCAAGTCATGCGCGAGGCGGGCGTGGACATCAGCGCGCACACCTCGAAGCACATGAACGACTTCCTCAGCCGCAAAGTCGAGACCGTCATCACGGTCTGCGGCAACGCGGACCAGGCGTGCCCGATGTTCCCCGGCCAGTTGAACCGCCACCACTGGCCGTTCGATGACCCGGCGCACGCGACCGGGACGGAGGAGGAGAAGCTCGCGATGTTCCGCCGCGTGCGGGATGAAATCGCCGCCGTGTTCCGCGCGTATGCGGACGGGCGGAGCGATGCGCAGCGACGGTGAGGGGGGACACTCTTGTCCCCTTTTCATTTGACCACTCTCCCCCTCTCCACAGCGGACAAGCGTGTCCGCCCCACGAAAAGCAAAAGGCGGAACCGGAGTTCCGCCTTCGCTGAAATGGTATGGCGCGCGCTTACTTCACGGCGGCTGCGGCGGCGCGGGTGTCCTTCTCCTTCACGGCGGTCGCGCCCTTGCCGATGCGCTTGCGCAGATAGGTGAGCTTGGCGCGACGCACGCTGCCTTCGCGCTCGACTTCAATCTTGTCCACGCGCGGCGAATTCACCGGGAAGACGCGCTCCACGCCCTCGCCGTAGCTAATGCGGCGGACGGTGAAGGACTCCTCCAGCCCGCGCCCGCGCCTGCCGATGACGACGCCGCTGAAAATCTGGATGCGCTCCTTGTCGCCCTCGACGACCTTCGTGTGGACCTTGACGGAATCGCCCACGTTGAAGACCGCCTTCTCCTTGCGGAGCTGTTCGCCGTGAATCTTGTCGAGTAGTGCCTGGTTCATAAATTGTTGTTTGTTACTGGTTTGTCTTGTCGTTCTTGCCGTCGAGCAAATCGGGCCGCCGTTCGCGCGTGCGCTGCTTCGCCTGCTCGCGCCGCCACTTCTCAATCTCCGCGTGGTTGCCGGAGAGGAGCACGTCCGGAACCTTCATTCCCCGGAACTCCGCCGGTCGCGTGTAGTGCGGATACTCCAGCAGCCCGTGGCTGAAGGACTCATCCGTCGCGCTTTCGTCGTCGCCCAGCACGCCGGGCAGCAGACGCGTCACGCAGTCCACGATGACCATCGCCGGCAGCGCGCCGTTGGTCAGGACGTAGTCCCCGATGGACAACTCGTCATGCGCCAGCGCGGCGCGGACGCGTTCGTCGTAGCCCTCGTAGCTGCCGGAGATGAGGAGCAAATGCTCCAGCCCTGCCAGTTCGCGGGCGACGGCCTGGGTGAACTTCCGGCCGGCCGGGCCGAGCAGAATCACCCGCGTCGTCGCGGTCTTCAATTGCTCAACTGCTTCAAAGAGCGGCTCGGGCTTCAACAGCATTCCCGGTCCGCCGCCGAATGGACGGTCGTCCACCGTGCGGTGCCGGTCGTGCGTGTAGTCCCGCAGATTGTGGATGCGCAGGTCCAGCTTGCCTGCGTCGCGCGCGCGCTTGACGATGCTTTCGTCCAGCGGCCCCGCGAACATCCCCGGAAACAACGTGAGCACATCAATCTTCATGCTCGGTGTCGCGCGGTCCGGTCGCGCTCCGGCCTCCGCCGGTCAGTCTTCGATGATCTCGACGGCGCAGCGGATGCCGCGCTTGGCCGCGCCCACCTGTGTCAGCGAGCGGATGGCCTGAATGGTCGCGCCCTGCTTGCCGATGATCTTGCCCACGTCGGTCGGGTGGAGACGCAGCTCGAACAGCGTCTGCCCGCCCTGCTCGACCGGCGTGACGGTCACCGCGTCGGGCCGGTCCACGAGGCCCTTCACGACGTATTCGAGGAAGGCCTGCATGGCGGAAATCACTTGGCGGCGGCCACGGCAGCGGCGGCGCGGCGCGCCTTCCGCATGAAGCTCGCCACGGTGTCGCTGGGCTGCGCGCCCTTGCTGACCCAGTAATCGGCGCGTTCGAGGTTAAGCTTGAAGTTGTCGTCCTTCTTGCCCGGCTGGTAAGTGCCGATTTCCTCGATGAACTTGCCGTCGCGCGGGCTGCGGCCATCGGCCACGACCACGCGGAACGCCGGCGTATTGCGCGCGCCGACTCGCTTCAAACGGATTTTGACTGGCATAAAATCGTTTCGTTACACCGCCGCGCCGCGCCCCTGCGGGCACACTGCGCCAACGGTCCTTATCAAAAAGGAGCGGGAGGTTAGCCATCCGGTTGCAAAGGAGGCAAGAACTGATTTTGGCCTTGGGAACACGCGCCCGGCGCGGGGCGGGCGGGCCGGCGATTGCCAAGCCCCGGCCCCGCGCGCTAGTCTCGGCGCATGATGACCACCCGCCAGTTCACGCAGATGCTCTCCCTGTCGCTCGCCGCGCCGGCGGCCTTTTCCGGCTGCACGTCCCTGGGCACGAGCGAGCCGCTCTGGACCCCGCGCGCGCTGACGAAACCCGGCGAGTTCACCCCCGGCATCGAAGGGCCGTGCTGCGACCGGGCCGGCAACATCTACGCGGTCAACTTCGCCAAGCAGCAGACCATCGGCCGGACCACGCCGGACGGGCGCTCGGAAATCTTCGTCACCCTGCCCGGCAAGAGCACCGGCAACGGCATCGTCTTCGACCGCGCGGGCTTCATGTATGTCGCCGACTACGTGGAGCACAACGTCCTGCGCGTGGACATGCGGACGAAGGCGATCTCCGTCTTCGCGCACAACCCGCAGATGAACCAGCCCAACGACCTCGCCATCGCGCCCGACGGCACGCTCTTCGCCAGCGATCCGAACTGGAAGGACGGCACCGGCCAGCTCTGGCGCATTGACCGTGACGGGAAGACCACGCGCCTCGCGTCGGGCATGGGCACGACCAACGGCATCGAAGTCAGCCCGGACGGCCAGCGGCTCTACGTGAACGAGAGCGTGCAGCGGGACCTGTGGGTGTTCGACATCGCGCCGGACAAGTCGCTGACGAACAAGCGGCTGCTGCGCAAGTTTCCCGACCACGGCTTCGACGGCCACCGTTGCGACGCCGACGGGAACCTCTACATCGCCCGCTACGGCGAGGGGGTCGTGGCCGTCGTTTCACCGCAGGGCGAAATCCTGCGCAAGGTGCCGGTGCTCGGCCCGCGCCCGAGCAACCTCTGCTTCGGCGGCCCGGACGGGCGGACGGTCTATGTCACCGAGGTTGAGCACACGCGGCTGGTGGCGTTCCGGACGGACCGGCCGGGGCTGGCCTGGAAACGGTGGCAGGAGTCGAAATAGTCGCCGCACCCCGAGCGGGGTTTGCGATGCGGCGGTTTGCAACGTGGAATGGTCCCGCCGCTCCCGGCAAGGGACCGGCCTGGTCCGCCGGGCCGGCCGCCTTGACTCGCCGCTCTCAACTCCCCGACTCTCAACTCGTTCATGGTCGCCCGCGTCACGCTCGAAATCGCGCTCCGCAAGGAGTTCGACTACGCCATCCCGCCGGAGCTGGCCGGGCAGGTCGAGGTCGGCACGCGCGTCAAGGTGCCCTTCGGCCACCGGCAGGTCATGGGCTGTGTCACCGCGCTCATCGAGCAGTCCACCCACACAAACCTCCGCCACCTCACCGGCGTCGTCGGCAAGCAATCGCTCGTCACGCCCCGCGTGCTCCAGCTTGCGCGTTGGATTGCGGACTACTACTGCTGCGCGCCGGAGATCGCCTTGAAGAGCGTGCTGCCCGAGGTCGTGCGCCGCGAGCGCGACGGCTGGCGCGAACGGCTCGTCGTCCGCCTCCTGCCCGTCACCGGCGACCCGCCCAAGCTCACCAAGCGCCAGCAGGAAATCCTCAACCTCCTCGAAGAGCGCCGCGAGCTGCCGCTCCAGGAACTCCTCGAACTCGCCGAGACCACCGCCGAAACCGTCCGCCGGCTTGAGGACAAGCACCTCGTCGTCATCACCAACCAAGTCTCCGAGCGCGACCCGTATGCGAAGGACGTCATCAGCCGCACCGAGTCGCTGACGATGAATGCGGAGCAGGCGAAGGCGCTGGCTGTTATCTGCAAGCGCATGGACGAGGGTGGCGGAGCAGGTGAGAAAGTGGGAAAGCGGGAAAGTGAGACGGCGTCCGAACGCCCACTCCCACTTTCTCACCCTCCCACTTTCCCACCTGCGACTTTTCTTCTGCACGGTGTCACCGGCTCGGGCAAGACGGAGGTTTATCTCCAAGCCATCGCGCACGCGCTGGCGCAGAGGAAAGGGGCCATCGTGCTCGTGCCGGAGATTGCCCTCACGCCGCAGACCGTCGAACGCTTCAAGGCCCGCTTCAGCCACGGGCCGCTTCAGACCCAAGTCGCCGTGCTGCACTCGCACCTCAGCGCCGGCGAGCGGCACGACGAATGGCACAAGATTCGGCAGGGCCGCGCACGCATCGTCATCGGCGCGCGCTCGGCCATCTTCGCGCCCGTCGAGCCGCTTGGCCTCATCATCGTGGATGAGGAACACGAGCATTCCTACAAGCAGGAGGAAGCCCCGCGTTACCACGCGCGCGATGTCGCCGTCGTGCGCGGGCAGATGGACAACGCCGTCGTCGTGCTCGGCTCCGCGACGCCCTCGATGGAGAGTTTCTACAACGTCCAGCGCGGCAAATACGCCCTGCTCGAACTGCCCACCCGCGCCGACGACAAGAAGATGCCCATCGTCCGCGTCGTGGACATGAGGCAGGCCGCGCGCAAGGACAAGGGCACGCCCATCTTCTCCGAGGAGCTGAAGGAAGCCATCACCAAGCGGCTGGAGCGCAAAGAGCAGACGATGCTCTTCCTGAACCGGCGCGGTTACTCCAGCTCGCTCCAGTGTCCGCAATGCGGCTTCGTGGCGGAGTGTCCGAATTGCAGCGTCGCCCTCACCTACCACCGCCGCGCGCAGAAGATTTGCTGCCACATCTGCGGCCACGAAGCCCCTGCGCCCACCGCCTGCCCCGAGCCGAAGTGCCGCAGCGCCGCCATCCGCTACGCCGGCCTCGGCACCGAGCGCGTCGAGGAAACGCTGGGCAAGCTCTTCCCGCACGCCCGCATCGCGCGGATGGACAGCGACCTGATGAAGCGCAAGGAGGACTACCGCCGCGTGCTGGGCGACTTCAAGGCCGGCAAGACCGACATCCTCGTCGGCACGCAGATGATCGCCAAGGGCCTGCACTTCGAGAACGTCACGCTCGTCGGCGTCATCCACGCGGACCTCAGCCTGCACATCCCGGACTTCCGCGCCGGCGAGCGCACCTTCCAGCTCCTCACGCAGGTTTCCGGTCGTGCCGGTCGCGGCGAGGTGGAGGGCGAGGTCTTCGTGCAGAGCTTCACGCCCTTTCATCCCGCGATTCAATACGCCCGCCGCCACGACTTCACCGGCTTCTATGAGCAGGAGATTGAGTTCCGCGAGCAGCTCAACTACCCCCCGGCCTCGCGCCTCGCGCTGCTCACCTTCAAGGGGCGGAACGAGGAGAAAGTGAAGCTCATGGCGGAGCATGTGACGCGCGAACTTGAAAGCCTGGCAGGTGGGAAAGTGGGAAAGCGGGAAAGTGAGCCGGCGGACTCGGATACGCTGGAACTCCTCCCACTTTCTCATCCGCCCACTTTCACACCTGCTCCCGCCCCGACCGCGCCGTTGCGTGATCTGGTCCTCGCCGGCCCCGCGCCCGCGCCGCTGCTGCGGGCCGAGACCTTCTACCGCTACCAGCTCATGCTCCGCACCCGGCAGATGCCGCGCGTGAGCAAGCTGCTGGCGAAGTTGCTGGAAGCCATCGAACTGCCCGAGGATGTCACGCTGACCGTGGATGTTGACCCGGTGAGCCTGATGTAGCGACGCGAAGCCGGGACCAGTGCCGGGAGCACCACCGCCACTGCCCATCAACTGGCGGCAAACTTCGCGTCCGCCGGGGAGGCTCCGCCGGACTTCTGCACACCCCGGCCCACGTTGGCCGCGAGGTGCGAGCCGACCTTGAAGAGCGTTTCCTCTTGGCCCTGCGCCCCGATGGCGGCGGCGATTTCCGCGACGGTGAAGGACTTGCCGGGGTTGGCGCCCAGGTGGGTGACGAGCTTCGCCTGCAAGGAGAGCACCGCGCCCGCCGCCTTCTTGCCGGCCTCGACGCCGGGCTGGTGGTAGGCGTTGATGTTGATGAGCGAGGCATAGAAGCCCACCGCACGCTCGAACAGCGCGATGAGCACGCCGATGGTGAACGGCGAGACTTCCTTCACGGTGATGGTCACGGACTCGCGGTCCTTCTCGTGCAGCGCCGCGCGCGTGCCGAGGAAGAAGCCCGTGAGGAAGTCGCCGCTCGTGGTCTTCGGCTCGACCTCGATGCTGTCGCCGGCACGGTCGGCCAGCACCTCGATGAACGTGACGAAGAAGTTCAGCACGCCCTCGCGGAGCTGCTGCACGTAGGCGTGCTGGTCGGTGGAGCCTTTGTTGCCATAGACGGCGAGGCCCTGGTTCACCACCTTGCCGTCGAGGTCCAACTCCTTGCCGAGCGACTCCATGAGGAGCTGCTGAAGATACTTCGAGAAAAGTTCCAGCCGGTCCTTGTAAGGCAGCACGACCATGTCCTTCGTGCCGCGTCCGCCGCCGGCGTAATGCCACATAAGCGCAAGCTGCGCGGCGGGGTTCTTCGCCACGTCCGCCAAGCGCGTCACGTCGTCGCACGCCTTCGCGCCCGCGAGCATTTCGCGGATGCCAAGCCCTTGCAGCGCGGCGGGGAGCAGGCCGACGGCGGACAACTCGCTCGTGCGCCCGCCGACCCAGTCCCACATCGGGAAGCGGCGCAGCCAGCCGTGCTGCTCGGCATACTTGTCCAGCTCGCTGCCCACGCCGGTCACGGCGGCGGCGTGTTTCTCGAAGCGGAGGCCGTTGCGCTCGTAGGCGGCCTTGGCTTCGAGCAGGCCGTTGCGCGTCTCCTTCGTGCCACCGGACTTGGAGATCACGACGACGAGCGTGCGGTCCAAGTCGCCACCAATCGCCGCGAGCACCTTGTCCATGCCGTCGGAGTCGGTGTTGTCGAAGAAGTGGACGATGAGCTTGTCGTCCGCCGGCTGGCCGAGCGCGTGCGCGACGAACTGCGGCCCCAGCGCCGAGCCGCCGATGCCCACGACGAGCAGGCGCTTGAACGGCCCGCCCGTGCCGCGCACGTCCGAGCCGACGTGGACTTCCGCCGCGAACTTCTCCACCGCCGCGAGCGTGTCGGTGATTTCCTTCGCGATCTCCGGCGTGGGCGCGAGCGCGGGATTGCGCAGCCAGTAGTGGCCGACCATGCGCTTTTCGTCGGGGTTGGCGATGGCGCCCTTTTCCAGCTCGGCCATCGCGGCGAACGCCTTCGCCATGCGCGGCTGCATCGCGGGCAGGAAGTCGTCGCCGAAGTTCATCCGGCTCAGGTCCAGCGCGAGGCCGAGCGTGGGGAACTCGGTGTAATGCTTTTGAAACCGCTGCCAAAGCTGCTCGGGAGTCGCGCTCATAGTGGGGCGAGCTTAAGCACGCGGGCGCGGCGCTGGCAGCAAGAAAACGGCGGAGCGCCAGGCATTGCTCGGCAAGGGAATGCGCCAAGGCCGGGCAATGCCCGGCGCTCCGCTGCTGACGCCGCCAGTCACCTGTGCTGAACTCCCCCCATGCTTTGGCGCGCCGGCCGACACGAGTTTCGCTTCCCCCGCCCCATGCTCGTGATGGGCGTGCTCAACGTCACGCCGGATTCGTTTTCAGACGGCGGCAGGTTTTACTCCGTCGAGGCGGCGCTGGAACGCGCGGGGCAGATGATTCGCGAGGGAGCCGACTTGCTGGACGTGGGCGGTGAGTCCACGCGGCCTGGCGCGGCTCCAGTGCCGGCGGAGGAGGAAATCCGTCGCGTCGTCCCCGTCATCCAGCAGCTCGCGGCGCGCGTGTCCACGCCCATCTCCATAGACACGCAGAAGCCGGAAGTCGCCCGCGCCGCGTTGCTGGCCGGCGCGAGCCTCGTCAACGACATCGCCGCCAACCGCACCGACGACGCGATGGGGCGCGTGGTGGCCGAGTTTCGCGCCGGCTACGTGGCGATGCACATGCAGGGCACGCCGCAGACCATGCAGCAGAACCCGGCCTATGCCGACGTAGTGCGCGAGGTGGATGAGTTCTTTGCCGAACGGCTCGCGCGACTCGAAGCACTCGGCGTGCGCCGCGAGCAGGTCGCGCTCGACCCCGGCATCGGCTTCGGCAAGACGTTGGAGCACAACCTGCAATTGCTCGGCGCGATGCCGCGCTTCGCCCGCCACGGCCGCCCCGTGCTGCTGGGCGTCTCGCGAAAGTCCTTTCTCGGTAAACTCACCGGCGCGGAAAGCCCCGCCGACCGGCTGCCCGGCGCGCTGGCCTGCGCCGCCCTCGCCGTGCGCGACGGCGTGCAAATCCTCCGCGTGCATGACGTGCGCGAGACGGTGGCGGCGGTGCGGGTGGCGGAGGCGATTGAAGCGAGCCGCCCGAAACAGTAAGCAGTGCTCAGTGTTCAGTTATCAGTGAAGCGGCGGCATTCACAGCGCATCCGACGACCGGCCGCACTGAATACTGAACACTGAAAACTGATTACTTGCTTCTCTCCGCCTCCGATTTGCGGCAAAGTGACTGCCGACACAGTGGCGCTCGAAATCATCAACCTGGTCTGGCGGCCCGCGCTGGAGATTCTCATCCTCGCGGTGGGGATCTATTACGCCGCGAACTTCATCCGCGGCACGCGGGGCGCGCCGGTGGTGACGGGGCTGGTGGTTCTGTTCGTCGCGTTGAGCTTCATCACGACGGTGCTGGAGCTGACGGTGCTGCGCTGGCTGCTGACGACGTTCTCCGCGTTCAGCGCGGTGGCGGTGCTGGTCATCTTCCAGCCGGAGCTGCGGCGGCTGCTGGCCGAGTTGGGCAACCAGTCGCTGCTCATGTCCGCCCGCGAACAGCGCGAGGACGTCGAGGTCATCATCGAGACCGTCGAACGCCTCGCTGACGTGCGCATTGGCGCGCTGATGGCGATGGAGCAGAGCATCAACCTCACGGAGGCCGTCGAGTCCGGCGTGGCGGTGGACTGCGAGGCGACGCCGGAGATGCTGGAGACGATTTTCTTCCCGAACAACGCCATCCACGACGGCGGCGTCATCTTGAAGAACGGCCGGATCCTCCGCGCCGCGTGCATTTTCCCGCTGACACAGCGGCAGGACTTGCACAAGTCGCTCGGCACCCGCCACCGCGCGGCGATTGGTCTGAGCGAGGAGACGGACGCGGTCGTGGTGATCGTGTCCGAGGAGACGGGGGCGATTTCCTATGCGTTCCGCGGGGACTTGAGGCGCGGTGTGACGGCCGAGGAGTTGCGCGCCTTCCTCACGGCCATCTTCGTCAAGCGGGTGCGCGCGCGGAACTGGGTGGACAACCTGCGGCTCTGGATCGCGCAGAACATCAAACTGACCGGCACGGCGAAGGCCCCGGAGGCGGAGCCGGCCCCGGCCAAGCCCGCCGAACCGGGCGCGCCCGTCGTCGTCCCGAAGAAAGCCGAGGCCAAGTAAATGTCCGCCCGCGACGCCATCCTCCAGAACTTCTGGCTCAAGCTCTTCTCGCTCGTGCTGGCGACGATGATCTGGTTCGCCATCTTCGGCGCGCAGAACAACCTGCGCCCGAGCCAGCCCGCGCTCGGCACGGTCACGCGCAAGATCGAGCATGTGCCCATCACGGTGATGAAGTCCGCCGCCGACCTGCGCGCGTTCCGCGTCGAGCCGAGCCAGATTGACGTGACCGTGCGCGGCCCCATCGCGGAGGTTCAAGCCTTGACCGCCCGGCAGCTCGAAGTTTTCATCAACCTCACCGACGTGCACGACACCGCTGGCCTGAACAAGAAAATCCTCGTCCACACGCCGCCCGGCATCGCGGTCGTGGCGGTGTCCCATACCGAGGCGGGCATCACGCCGGTCGCCGCTGACTAACCTTCCGTAGTGACTTCCCCATGAGCAACGCACCCAAGAAAATCTTCGGCACCGACGGCGTCCGCGGCACCGCGAACATCGAGCCCGTGACGGCGGAGACCGCCCTCAAGCTCGGCCGCGCCGCCGCGCACGTCTTCAAGAACCTCGAATCCCAGTCCCGCTCGCGCGGCAAGCACCGCATCGTCATCGGCAAGGACACGCGCCTCTCCGGCTACATGCTCGAGAACGCCCTCAGCTCCGGCATCTTGAGCATGGGCGTGGACGTGTTGTTCATCGGGCCGCTGCCCACGCCGGGCGTCGCCTACGCCACGCGTTCGCTGCGCGCGGACGCCGGCATCGTCATCACCGCCTCGCACAATCCCTACGATGACAACGGCATCAAGTTCTTCGGCGCGGACGGCTTCAAGCTGCCCGACCCGATCGAGGCGCAGATCGAAAGCCTCGTCTTCAGCGGCAACATCGAGAGCGTGCGCCCATCGGCGACCGAGATCGGCAAGGCCGTCCGCATTGACGACGCGCTGGGCCGCTACATCGAGTTCGCCAAGGCCAGCTTCCCCAAGGGCCTGACGCTCGACGGCATGAGGATCGTGGTGGACTGCGCCAACGGCGCGTCCTACAAGGCCACGCCCAGCGTCTTGCGCGAGTTGGGCGCGGAAATCTTCGTCTTCGGCAACACGCCCGACGGCACGAACATCAACAAGGAATGCGGCTCCATGCACCCGCAGAACCTCTGCGCCAAGGTCCGCGAGTATCGCGCCGACCTCGGCATCGCGCACGACGGCGACGCCGACCGCGTCATCCTCAGCGACGAGACGGGCATCCTGCTCGATGGCGACGACATCATGGCCGTCGCCGCGCTGGACATGCTGGCGCAGGGCACGCTCGCCGAGAAGACGCTTGTCGCCACCGTGATGAGCAACGCCGGCCTCGGCGCGGCGATGCAGGCGGCGGGTGGCAAAATTGTCTACACCTCCGTCGGCGACAAGAACGTGATAGATGAGATGCTCAAGTGCGGCTACAACTTCGGCGGCGAGGAGAGCGGCCACCTGATCTTCCGCGACTACTCGACCACCGGCGACGGCCTTGTGGCCGCGCTCCAGGTGCTGCGCATCATGAAGGCGCGGGGCGAGCATCTCTCCAAGCTCAAGCGCTGCTGGACGCGTTTCCCGAAGCAGGTCTCCAACATCAAGGTCCGCGAGAAGAAGCCCTTCGAGCAGCTCGACGGCGTGCTCGCGCTGGTGAAGGAGGCCGAGGCCGAGGTGCAGCCCAGTGGTGGCCGCGTCCTGCTCCGCTATTCCGGCACCGAGCCGAAATGCCGCCTGCTCATCGAGGGCAAGGACATGGCCATGCTCGCCAAGTGGTCCGACAAGATTTCCGAGGCCATCAAGAAGCAGGTCGGGGCGTGACGGAGCGCGGCGTTCAAGCCGCAGCAACGAGCATGTGTCGAGGGTATTCGAGCGCGCTTATCCCACTGTCACTCTCTGCGGCGTGAACGCCGCGCTCCGAGCTGGCGCTGAATTTTCCCCGCTGACAGCCGTCGGTTGCCCAGCTACTTTTTCACCATGACCACTGGCGCAAAATCCTGCCGCGGCCCCGTCTCGCGCCGCAGTTTCCTGCAAGCGGGCGCGCTCGTCGCCACCGGCCTCGGCCTCAGCGACTTGTTCCGCTTGGAGACCATCGCCAAGCAGACCGGCAGGAACCTGCGCGACACCTCCGTCATCTTCGTCTGGCTCCCCGGCGGCCCGCCGCACATGGAGACCTACGACCTGAAGCCGGATGCTCCTTCCGACTACCGGGGCATCTTCCGGCCCATCAAGACCAACGTCCCCGGCATCGAGATCTCCGAGCTATTCCCGATGCAGGCGAAGATCGCGGACAAGTTCACCATCGTCCGCTCCTGCCATCACACCTTTGCGGACCACGGTGGCGGCCACAAACGCTTCATGACCGGCCGGCTGCCGGCGGAACCGGCGGGCTTCGTCAACGACGCGCCGGCCGTCACCTCCTACATCAGCAAAATTTTCAACGAACGCCACACCGGCCCGAAGGGCATGCCCGCCTGCGTCCTCGGCACGGACGCGGGCCGCGCGCAGATTGACACCTTCAGCCTCGGTGCCGCGTGGCTCGGCTCGGTCAACACGCCGTTCGTCGTGGGCGGCGATCCGGCTTCTCCGACCTTCAAGGTGCAGAACCTCGGCCTCACGCCGGACATGGAGACGCGGCTAGACGACCGGCTCCACCTGCTCAAGGGCGTGGACCGCCTCCGCCGCGATGCCGACCGCACCGGCCTGATGGACGCGATGGACCAATACAGCCAGCGCGCCTTCGACATGCTCACCAGCGAGCCGGTGCGCGAGGCCTTTGACATTTCACGCGAGCCGCAGTCCGTGCGCGACCGCTACGGCATGAACGCCTACGGTCAGCGCGGCCTGATGGCCCGCCGGCTGGTTGAGGCCGGCTGCCGCTTCGTCACGATGGTCTGGGAACACCCCGGCACGACCGCTCCGAAATACGGTTCCTACAACTGGGACTCGCACGCGGTGAACTGCCACCTGTTCGACGACGCCCGCTGGCGCTTCCCGCCTTATGACCAAGCGGTCTCCGCACTCATCGAAGACCTTTACGCGCGCGGCCTCGACGAGAAGACGTTGCTCATCGTCACCGGGGAATTCGGCCGCACCCCGCGCGTCTCGACGGCCGTCGGCACGCAGACGGGCGTGATGCAGCCGGGCCGCGACCACTGGCCGCAGGCGATGTCCTTCATTGTCTCGGGCGCGAAGATGCGCACCGGCCAGATCGTCGGCGCGACCAACAGCCGCGGCGAGCATCCCATCGAGCGCCCGATGTCGCCGAACGATCTCTGGGCGACCGTCTATCAGCACCTCGGCATTGACTGGGAGCAATCCTTCCCCGACCACACCGGCCGGCCGATGCCCATCCTGCCCTTCGGCGAGCCGATCCCCGAGCTGCTGCCGATTGGGTGACAGGTGACAGGTGGCAGGTGACACGGGGTTCACGCCGGACGCGTTCGAACTCACCGCCGCTCCCTTGTCACCTGCCACTTGTCACTTGTCACCTCCCCGGTTTTCGCGTCTAACCGGCGCGTGCAAGACTGGCTCGCGGCAATTCTCCTCGGTGTCATCGAGGGCATCACGGAGTTCCTTCCCATTTCCTCCACCGGCCACCTGCTGCTGGCGGAGCACTGGCTGAAGCTGCCGGCGGGAAGTTTCCTCCGTTCGGAGTTTTTCAACGTCGGCATCCAGTCCGGCGCGGTGCTGGCCGTCGTTGCCGTCTTTTCCGAGCGCATGAAGGAGTTCGCCACGCGCTTCACCGAGCCGGCCACGCGGGAATATCTGCTCAAGCTCGGTGGGGCCTTCGTGCTCACGGCCCTTGGCGGGCTGGCGATGAAGAAGGCCGGGCTGAAGCTGCCGGAGGAAGTCGGCCCCGTCGCGTGGGCCACGCTCATCGGCGGCGCGCTGTTCCTCGCGGTGGAGCGGTGGCTTAAGGACAAGCCATCGGTGGGTGACATCACCTGGGCCGTCGCGCTGGCCATCGGCGCGGGACAGTTGGTGGCCGCCGCGTTCCCGGGCGCGTCGCGTTCAGGCACGACAATCTTGGCGGCGCTCGCGCTGGGCCTGAGCCGCCCGGCGGCGACGGAGTTTTCCTTTCTGCTCGGGGTGCCGACGCTGCTGGCGGCGGGCGCCTACTCGGGCTTTAAGGCGCTCAAAGTCCCCGGCGCGCCGCCCGTGGACTGGGGGCTGTTCGCGCTCGGCGCCCTCGTCTCCGCCGTCACCGCTTTCCTCGCCGTGAAGTGGCTGCTGCGCTTCATCCAGACGCACACGTTCGTCGCGTTCGGCTGGTATCGCATCGTGGTGGGCGGCGTGATTCTGCTGTTTGGAAGATAGCGCGCTGCGTCGCCACCAGTGTTCGCACCGGAACGACAGTGATCGGATCCGCCCCGCATCGCAGCCGGCTACAGCTTGATCAGCGCCTTGAACGCATAGCGTTTGTCCTTGTCCGCGCCGGAGTTTGCCCGGGAGGTCTTTTTCCGGAATTCCAACGTGAGCCGGTTGCCTTTTTTGGACTTGGCTGCGGTGGCCTTGACGCCGCTGGTGCCGCGGCCGTGCACGGAGATCACGCGGATCTTCGGCACGTTGGCGTCACTGGAGGACGCAAACACGCGGGGCGAGGCCCCGGCCAGTAGGACGCACGAGCTGCTCTTGGCCAGCTTGATCTCGTCGGCGGGTGCAAATGCCGCGCGCTTGCCGGCGTTCACGGTGGCGGCCCCGGCTTGCACGGAGCCAGTGAGAACCCACAGGGTCATGTTCTTGTCTTTTGGCATAAGGAGGGTGAGTTGGATGGTTTAGCCTTCGATGGTATAAGAGAGAGGGCCGTTTCCGTCGTCAACACCCACGTCAAACACTGTCTGGCCCTCGGTTCCGTAATACTCATCAACCGAAGTCACGACACTCCAGTCCGCCTGGATGACCACGGGTTCCGCGCCCTCAAAGGAAACCGTGAGAACCGTGTTGTTGACATCCGGACCGACTTCAACGCTTCCGCTGGCGGACGTCTCGCTGGTTATCGTCGCTCCGCTGGGAACTTCGTCCCCGCTGCCGAGCCAAGCCGTGACGCTGCCTGTGTCCACCTCCACTTTGTCGTCGTGTGATGGGTTGATGACATCCTTCAGATACAGTTTGCTGGCCATATTGTTTGCCTCCAGTTCGTTGTTTGCGTTGTTCTTGTCTCAGCCCAACCAGCTTCGCACCAACTCCGGTGGGAGCTACCGCTCGCTCGTCACCGGCACGACCTCTTCCCCTGGCAGCACCAACATCCCGGTTTCGGCCGTCCTCACGGCTGGCAAATGGGCATCTAGCACGACGCTGGGGCCGCCGAGCCGTTCTATCAAGCGAAATCCTTCAACTTTTCCGCGGTAGGGCGGGCGCGTGCGCCAGTCCATCTCGGAGCGCGGGTTGACGGCCTGCGGGATGGCGAGCTTCCACCGCTGGAGCGTCGGTTCCGCTTCGGGAAATTCCTTCAGCGTGTGGGCTATGAGGTAGTTCACGTAGGCCGTGCGCGCCGCCGCGCTATAAAGGAAGTTTCGCTTGCCCAGCCAGAGGTGCGAGCAAAGCGGGTTGCGGGCGAGGCCGTTCTTCCACTGGTTGAGCCGCCCGATGGGCCTCACCCGCAGACCCAACCGGGCCATGCACATGGGCAGGAGGCGTTGGTCGAGGAAGAGCGGCGCGCGGCGGGTGCGGGGCAGGGCGACGTCCTCGGGATGGTCGCGCAGCCATTGCGAATACTCGGACATGAAGCGCAGCGCCTCGCGGGAGAAGCTGCGCGTCACCTCCGGCGAGGGGAAGGCGACGATGCCCAGGTTCACCGGCTGCAAGCGCCAGTTCCAACCGCTCCCCGCAAAGCCAAAACGCCCGAAATCCGCGCGGTTGCTCGCGTAGGAGACCCAGCGCCGGTCCTCGTAATGCAGCGCCATCACCGGCGCGGCCGGTCGCAGCGGCTGCCAGAGGATCGCGTCGGTGTCCACGCTGGCAAACGGTTCCTCCATCAGGCCGAACGCGAACATCCGCCCCGCTGTCCAGAAGACTCCCGGATGGATGTCCGCCGGCGTGTCGTCCAGCGCGGTGGAAACGCCGCCGTCATAGACCCAGTCCAGCCCGGTGCGTTGCAGGAACCGCAGCCCGCGCGTGTCCGTGAGCATCTTGACGCGCCCGTGCCGGCGGGCCTGCAAGGCGCTGACGAGCCAGGTGAGCGCCTCGAAGTCCTGGAGGGTGATGGTCTTCTCGCCGTCCGCCTCCGGGCGCTGTTTTGGCCGCGTCCAGAAGCTGTGCAGGTAGGTCATGTGACAGAGGTCGCCGCCGGATCGGCGGCGGAATCCTTCCACCGGACCTCGAAGGTCTTCACCGGCGTCGTGATGCCCTTGAGCATCACGGGGACTTGCTCCACGCAGCGCGCCAGCAGGTCCGGGTGGTTGCGTCCGGCGGCGAGCACGGTGGCCTCGGTGGCGATGATCTGGCCGCCGCTGGCCAAGCCCTCCACGCGGCTCGCCACGTTCACGACATGGCCAAAGGCAGTGTAGCCGGAGAGGTGCTGTTCCGACCCCATGAAGCCAACCGTGGCGAAGCCAGAGTTCAGCCCGATGCCCATCCGCAACACGGGCAACAGCGGTGACAGGGTTCGCCCCGGGACCGGGGCGCCGTGGTTCGCCTGCTCGCGCCGCTGGTTTTCGGCGGCGATCTCACGGTTGATGCGCTCCATGCTCTGCTCGGCGGCGATGGCGCACCGCAGCGCCTTGGCGGCATGATCGGCGTCCTCCACTGGAGCGCCCCAGAAGGCCATCACGCAGTCGCCCATGTATTTGTCGAGCGTGCCGTCGGTGCCCTTGATCTCGTCCACCACGACGGCGAGGTAGCGGTTCACGGTGTTCATCGCCTCGCGCGCCGCCTCATCCGCGAAGGCGCGCGCGCGCTCAGGCGGCAGCCCCTGCTCGCGCGCGGCGGCCTCGGCCCGGGTCTGGGATTCCTCGGAGAAGCGGGTGAATCCGCGCAGGTCGGCGAAGATGACGGTGACTTCCAGCCGGCGGGTCTGCGGCGTGGGCGAGTCCTGCTGGAGCAGCGTGTCAATGATCTTGGGCGAGACGACCTTCTGGAGCAGCCGCTCCAGATGCCGCCGTTCAGCGGTTTCCATGCCCCGACAGATGGTCATCATCAAATGGGTGGTCAGCACCGCGCCGAGCAACGGCAGGGCCATCGGCCACAACTGACGGTGGGCAACATAGACCCAGACCGCCGCCGCCGCATACAGCCCGGCCACCGCCAGCACGGTCAGCGTGGCCTTGAGCGTGGTCATCCGCCAGCCCGCCGCCGCTGAAAGAACCGTCAGGCCGAAGATGATGGCCAGTTCCACCGCCGGCCCGGGCCGGCGGACGAACCGGCCGGTCAGCAGCGAGTTGGCCGCGTTGACGTGGGCCAAAAAAATGGAATCGCGCCTGGCCAGGGCCGAAGGAGCCTGATCCACACTGTTCTTCCCCTCCCCGCCGGCTCCGACCACCACAAGGCGATCGCGAATCCCCCAGTCGCGGGTCGGGCCTCCAAGGCCTCGGTTCCATGCATCCTTGAACACTGTTGCGAAATTCAGGCGGGGAACGCGCTGGTCCGGATTCGGGTGTCCGGGCCGGACCACCCAATCGAGATAGAAGGTGTTGCCCGGTCCCAGCGGGATCTCCCGGATGTCTCCGTTGGCGCCCTGCAATCGAATGCCGTTGGCGTCCACCACCGCGTCGTTCAGGTTAATTCCCATGGTTTGTGCCGCCAACTGGAAGCCGAGGCACCACACCCGGCCAAGAGCCGGATCATCTTGGAAGGCGACGACCTCGCGCATCACGCCATCGCGCCCCGCCTGAGCGAACACCGTCGCGAGCGAGTGGGCATTGGTGCGCAGTTCATGCACGGGTGGAACGAGCGGCCCGCCGGCTCGGCTCGCCGCCGTGGCGAGGATCACGTTCCCGCTGGCCCGCAGCCGGTCCGCAAAGAAGGTCTGGCTGAGGACTGGATTCGTGCGGCCCGTCAGGTGGGGCAGCCGGTAACGCAATTCGTCGTCCTCCTGCACGAACCAGATGTCGAACCCCACCGCCTTCGCCCCCTGCTCCTTGAGTTCATTGAGCACGGGGCCGTAGAAGAAATGATGCAGCGGCCAGCGCGCCCGCAGTTGGGGAAGCTGCTCCCGCATCCACTCGAACGTCGCGTCGTTGATCTCCACTGCGGCCAGCCTCGACGCGGCCGAAGGGGCGGGGCGCGGATACGCCAGTTGCACCCGCCAGTCATGCAAATACCCCTCAAACAACTGAAACACGGAAGGAGACCTGGGCCGCTGCCGGTCGTGGTGGTGAACCCACCCGAGCAGGCCGCACACGAGCAGCACGACCAGCAGGGGGTAGAATTTGAAGAGCTTCCGTTTCACCGGTGGCAAGGCAACCGGAAGCGCCACCGCATTTCAAGCGGATTCCCCGGACGGGTCGTATGGCTTCCAAAGAAAACCTTCGCGGGCGATCAAGCGGGGGCACGGTGGCCGGAAGACCGGACAGTGGAGCATGACGATGGGGTTGGCTGCTGGGTCGGGCGGAGGGCTTGAAATTTGGGCAGGTGTTCGGCTGACGGGGCCTGACTCATGCGCGTCGGGCCGGTTTGCCCGTCGTCCTTTATCCGTGAGTCAACGATGCCTGCTCGCCCAACCCGGCCCGTCCCCTTCGTCGTCCTTTGATTTGCGTCAGCGCGCCGCCGCCGGGCGGGCTGCGAACGGCCTTGCGCTCCGGCCCGCGCTCACCATCATCGCGCGCGATGAACGACGAGCCGTTGCTCCAGCTTGATCTCCCCGGCGTCCGCAAGGTCAAAAGCGGCAAGGTCCGCGAAGTCTTCGACCTTGGCGACCGCCTGCTGTTCGTCGCCACCGACCGCATCTCGGCCTTCGACTGCATCATGCCCAACGGCATCCCGCGCAAGGGCGAGGTGCTCACGCAGATTTCCCACTTCTGGTTCGGGCAGACGGAAAAGCTCGTGCCCAACCACCTGCTCGCCAAGGCGGACGATCCCCTGCCGCCGCCGCTCCAGCCCTTCGCCGCGCAGCTCGCGGGCCGCAGCATGATCGTGAAGAAGGCCACGCCGCTGACCATCGAGTGCGTGGTGCGGGGCTACCTCGCTGGCTCGGGCTGGAAGGAATACCAGCGGAGCCAGACCGTCTGCGGCATCCAACTGCCCGCCGGCCTCACGGAATCCGCCGAGCTGCCCGAGCCGATCTTCACGCCCGCGACGAAGGCCGAGACCGGCCACGACGAGAACATCCCCTTCGAGACGGCGGCGCAGCTCGTGGGCGCGGATATCGCGGAGCGCGCGCGTGACCTGAGCCTGCGCATCTACAACTTCGCCCGGGACTACGCCCGCAAGCGCGGCATCATCATCGCGGACACGAAGTTCGAGTTTGGCCTGTTCGACGGCGAGCTGCTGCTGATTGACGAGGTGCTCACGCCGGACTCCTCACGCTTCTGGCCGGCGGCGCAATATGCTCCGGGCAAGAGCCAGCCCAGCTTCGACAAGCAGTTCGTGCGCGACTACCTCGAAACCCTCGCATGGGACAAAACCCCGCCCGCGCCCGCGCTGCCGCCCATCATCGTCGCCCGCACCCAGGCGAAGTATCTGGAAGCCTATGAGCGGCTGACGGGGAAGAAGCTCTGAGCTGCAGCCCGACCCGCCCTTGCCGCTGGGAACGGCCCGGCCGATGCTGGCACAATTGCGATGCTGACTTACGAAGAAGCCCTGGCCCACGTCCTGGCCGCGCTGCCGCCGGCCAGGGCGGAGAAGGTCGCCGTGGGCGAGGCCGCCGGGCGTTTCCTCGCGGAGCCGATTTCCGCTCCGCTCGACCTGCCGCCCTTCGACAACTCCGCGATGGACGGCTACGCCGTGCGCGCGGCGGATGTGGCTTCCGCCCGCGCCGACCAGCCCGTCGCGCTCCGGCTGGTCGGGCAGGTGGGCGCGGGACAGGTCTTCAAGGGCAGCGTCGGCGTGCAGACCTGCGTGCGGCTCTTCACCGGCACGCCGCTGCCCGCCGGCGCGGACGCCGTGGTGATGCAGGAGGACACGCAGGCGGAGGGCGACACCGTGCGCGTGCTGGACCGCGCGCGACCGTGGGAGAACGTCCGCCTGCGCGGCGAGGACGTGAAG
>WRPG01000016.1 GCA_009773355.1 Limisphaerales bacterium | reverse complement strand
GCCTCCTCCAGGCCCGCTAGGGCGGGAGTGTTCGCCTTTGCTCGCACGCTTGTCCGGGTTTGCTCGCACACTGTTCACCTTTGCTCGCAACGCGACAGCCCGGCATCGGCCTTCCGCAGGGCGGGGCGCATCAGGACGCCTGGCTTCCGCTTTCCGCCCGAATCGGCGGGAGAATCCACGACCCGCCACCACGCTCCTTGAACCAGAGCGCGGCCCGGGCTGCTTTGCGCTTCCTGAGTGGAGGCGGGCGCGGTCACGTTGACGCCGCGAACGTCCCAAGCGGGCGGGGACAGGAGGCCCAAGACACGCGCTCTGGAAGCAAACTTCTGGTTTTTCTGCTTCAATCGTCCCGCGCCAGCAGGCAAGCTCCCACCCGCATGAACTTTCCGCCGCCCTCCGAAAAGCAGGCGCAGGTCATCTGGTTCTCCGTCACCACGCTGGCGGTGGCCGTCGTGCTGGGCGCGCTGGGCGGGGTGTTTTGGACGCTCGGCTTCCTCCTCGACAAGCTCGCCTCGCTGATCCTCCCGCTGGCCATCGCCGGCATCATCGCCTGCCTGCTGGACCCGCTGGTGGACCTCTTCGAGCAGCGGATGAAGGTCCCCCGCATCCGGGCCATCCTGATGGTCTTCTTCATCGGCCTCGCCATCGTCGTGCTGATGCTGGGCACCGTGGTGCCCGAGTTGGTGGTGCAGGCCAACAAGCTCGTCACCAACCTGCCGGAGTATTCCGACCAGTTCCGCGAGCGCTTCAGCAACTGGCTCGCCGATTCGCAGTGGGGCCAGAAGGCGAAAGTGGCCTGGGACCAGGAGATCGGCGCGAAGGTGGAGCAGGCGATCAAGGACATCGTCCCGCTCCTCTCCGACTGGCTGCTGGCGCACGTCGGCAGTTTCGCCGTCTTCATGGCCTACGCGGTGGGCCTGGCGCTGGTGCCGGTGTATGTCTTTTATTTCCTGCTGGAAAAGTCCGGCATCCAGAGCAACTGGAGCGACTACCTGCCCGTGCGCGAATCCAAGGCGAAGGAGGAGCTCGTCTTCGTCCTCTCCTCCATCAACGACTGCATCATCGTCTTCTTCCGCGGGCAGATCCTCGTGTCCATCTGCTCGGGCACGCTGCTGGGCGTGGGGCTGCTGCTGTGCGGGATTGACTACGCCATCCTGCTCGGCGCGGTGGCGGCGGTCATCTGCATCCTGCCCTACATCGGGGCCATCATCACCTGCCTGCTGGCCCTGATCCTGGCCGCCGTGCAATACGGCGACGCCAACCACTTTCTCATGGTCGCCGGCGTGTTTGTCTTTGTGCAAGTGGCGGAAGGCCTGGGCTACTCGCCGCGCATCCTCGGCAACCGCGTCGGCCTGCACCCGCTCACCATCATCATCTGCGTGATGGCCGGCACCAAGCTGATCGGCGGCATCCTCGGCGGCCTGCTGGCCATCCCCATCACCGCCGCGTTGCGCACCATCATGTTCCGCTACGTGTGGAAGAAGCCGGCGGAGGCCAGGCCGGCGGAAGCCCGGGCCGCGTCAGCCTGACGCCTACCGGGCCTTCGGCTGCAATTCGCTCAGCTTCAACGCCTGCTCCAGCCGCGTCCGGCCCTCGGCGTCCACGATGCGCACGGTGAGCTGCGGGTCCGGCGGCGACCAGTCAATGCGCAGGTGGCCGACGTTGGCCTCGTGGAAGGTCGTGGGCAGCGCGCGGTAACGGTTCGGCGTGGGTGTGCCGCGCGGGTGGCGCTGGGTCATGCCGCTGGAGGTGAAGTCCCAGAGCGGATAGCCCAGCGGGCCGGGCAGCTTCGAGAACTCGCTCCAATGCCGGTCGCCGCTGACGAAGAGCACGCCGCTGGCCCGGGTGCGCTGGATCAAGTCGAGGAAGCGCCGCTTCTCGCGCGGGAAGTTCACCCAGGCCTCGCAGCCCGCGAACTCCGCGGCGAACTGGATGCTCGACGCGATCAGGCGCAGCTCCGCCGGCTGGCGCAGCTCGCCCTCCAGCCACTGCCACTGCGGCTCGCCGAGCATGGTCTTGGCCGGATCCTCGTCGGGCACGTAAGGGCCGCCGCTCGGCTCGGCATCATGCTCGCCGCGCTTGAGCGGGCTGCGAAAGTAGCGCGTGTCGAGCAGGATGACCTGCACCCGCTGGCCGGGCGGACCGAAGACGCGCGCGTGGTAGACGCCCTCCTGCCGCCGGCGCGGCGAGTTCGCCGGCTCGTCCAGCCAGTCGAAAAACTCCTTCTGTGACTCGCGGCGCATCGCGTAGTTGGCCCCGGCGTCGTTCCAGCCATAGTCGTGGTCGTCCCAGGTGGCGAGGATGGGCGTCCGCTTTCGCAGCCCCTGGAAGAAGGTGCTGCCCTTGAGCGCGTCATAGCGGGCGCGCATGACGGTCATGTTCGTCGTGTCCGCGTAGATGTTGTCGCCGAGGAAGACGAACAAGTCCATCGGCAGCGTGAGCGTGCGATCCAGCACCGGGTGCTCGGTCTTGTTCAGGCAGGAGCCGAAGGCGATGTGCCGGAGCGGCTCGGCGGCGAACGCCCCCCACAGGGCGGTCCCGGCCAGGATGAAGCAAGCCAGGGCGGTTTTCATGACCGGAGCGTGAAGCCGCGCGGGGAAGCGCGCCAAGGGAAAATACGCCCCGGCCTTGGGCCTCAAATCGCTCAAACCTCGCCGCCGCTTTGGGCGGTTGGCAGCCGGCTTCAAGCGGGCGGCAGAATCTCCACAATCTCCGCCAACGGCCGCTGTTGCGGATCCCAAAGCGTGTTGCGGCGGCCGTAAAGCCACTGCGTCTGGTCGAGCTTGAGCGACGCGTTGATGAAGTCGTCGGACTGGATGCGCAGGTAAGCCTTCGGGCGGCTGGTGTGCGTTATGGTGTAGTCGGCGAGCAGCGTGCCGAGCGGGCGGCGCTCATCAAGAATCTCCTTCCGCGCAGCGGGCGGGAAGAGGGCGAGGTTGATTTTAATGGCCCCGAACTCGACGGGCTTGTCGGTCTTGTCCAGCAGCAGCACAACCTCGCGGAAGTAAAAATCGTCGCGCTGCTGGCGGCTGAGGACTTCGAGGTGGATGCGCTCACCGTGGAACTTCTCCAGCGTCGGCGTCATGTCGTCCTGATGCACGAGCAGCGACTTGTAAGGCTCCGGCACGGCGTCGCCCTCGACAGCCTCGATGGGCGGCAAGGCGCGGCCCGCCTGCGCGTAGAAGTCGTCGAGCGGGTAGGCGATGGGAAGGACAGAAGGGGATGATGTCATTGATGTGGAATGCGTGGGTCCTCGACAGACAACGTAGTCGGTTCCGTGTTGCCCGTGGCGAACGGGACTAGGTTCTCCGGTTTCCAGGCTGGGTGCATCCAGAGTTGAGCAGCGGAGGTTGTGCGGTTCCACCTAGCAATCGTGAACCGTTCATGAGGGATGTCGAAACGCGCGACTTCAGTCACGCCATTGTAGATGCGTGCAAGCGTCCCTTGCTCTGCCAACCGAATCCGCCCCGCAACCCAGCGCAAGTCTTCGTGTTCGAAGTAATACCAGCCCCAAGGTTTTCCGGGGCGACGGTAGTAGAAACTTACGGTGTAGGGCTCTGCAATCGAGTCGTTGTATTTCTGTGTCACGCACAGCTCCGTTCCATCAGAAGCTGTGGCTCGGGCAACGACGCCGTCGCCGCCGGGAAACACTCCTCGAACCAACCAGAATGCACCCACGCAAAACACGCCAATAGCGGCAAGCGATAACAACTGAAGCCGCTGAACAAGGGTAATCCCGCGTTTGTTTTTGGCTTCAAACATGGCGACTCGTCCGATGCTCCGGCTTAAAAAACTCCATCAGCAGCCGGTCCACTTGGAGCAGCGCATCGCGCGTCAGCACGATGCGGTCGCCGTCCACGGTGAGGCAGCCCCAGTCCTTCAACAGCGCGAGCGGGGCGGCGAACTGCTCCAGCGGGTCGGTGCCGAACTTCGCCGCGAACTGGCTCCGGCTGTTCGCGCCAAGCTTGAGCATCAGCATGAACTCGCGGATGTAGCGCTCGTCGGGCTGGGTCGGATACGCGCGGAAGATGGGCAGCTCGCCGGCGTGCACTTTGTCGAGATACGGCGCGAAGTCCGCCTGGTTCTGGTAGTGGACGCCGTTGATGTGGCCGAAGCTCGCGACGCCCACCGAGAGCAAATCCGCGCCGGAGAAGAGGCCCTCGCGATAGAGGAACTTCACCTTGCTCGCGTCGCGCACGACGGTGCTGGTGCTGTTCACCGCGTAGCCGACCTTCTCGAACTCGCGGAACGCGTAGTCCACCCAGCGGCGCTTGGTCTCCCAGTCGGCCACGGGCGCGACGAGTTTGCCCTGCGCCTTCATCTGCTGGTAGATGCCCGTGTTGTAGGGCACTTCCATCTGATAGACGGTGAGCGAGTCGGGCTGGAGGGCGAGCGCTTTGGCGACGGCCTCCTTCCACTTGTCCTCGGTCTCCTCGACCATGCCGGCGATGAGGTCAATGTTGATTTGCGGGAAGCCGATTTCGCGCGCGTAGGAGTAGGCGCGGGCAATCTCCTTCGAGCGATGCGCGCGCCCGTTGATTTCGAGGATGTGGTCGTCGAAGTGCTCGATGCCCAGCGAGAGGCGCGTGACACCCAGCTCGCGGATGGCGCGAAGCTTGTGGTCGGTGAGCGTGCCCGGCTCGGCCTCGAAGGTGACTTCCTCCGCCGCGTCCCACGGCAGCAGGCGCTTCATGCCGTCGGTCAAATGCTTGAGCTGGTCCGAGCTGAGATAGCTGGGCGTGCCGCCGCCGAAGTAGATGAACTTCGGCTTGCGCCCGGCGACGAAGGGCTTGGCCGCGTAGAGCGCGAACTCCTTCAGCACGGCGTCAATGTAGTCCTTGATTTCGGAGGAGTCCTTGTCCGTGTAGACCTTGAAGTAGCAGAAGTGGCAGCGCTTCCGGCAGAAGGGGATGTGGGTGTAAAGCCCCAGCGGCACGCCCGCGCGCGGCGGCTGCTCGATGGCGGCCAGCAGCTCCGGCACGAACTCCGGCTTCCAGAAGTTGAACGGCGGATAGTTGGTGACGAAATAGCTGCCGGCGGTGGTTTCCTGATGGGCCGGCGGCGGCGCGTGCTTCGCACTGGGCGGAAGGGGGGCGATGGTGATGGTGCTCATGGCGAAAGGAGAGATTTGCGTTTTGGGGTCCGGCCGGGCTTTCGATAGTTCACGCTGGCGACCGGCCGGTTGGACTTCAGGCCGGCTGTTGTCCCGCCTTCGTTGAGCAACAACAAACTCTGGCTGGGCTTGATGGGGTAATGGCTGCCGTTCGCGGGCTTGGTCGGTTTCGGCTCACCATACACCACTCGTCTCAAGTCAACCTGTCTGCCGTCCATGATGGCATCGTGCGCCGACTTGAATCCCTCATCGTCCGCCTCCTCTCCGAAGAAACGGAACACCGATGCAGCCAGATAATCGCGCCGCTCCTCGAAAGCCAGCCACTTCCTACCCTCGCGCTCGGCAACAGAACCGGTGGTGTTGGAGCCGGCAAAGATGTCCACCACAAGGTCGCCTGGCTCGGTTAGAAAGCGGATAAAGAACTCCGGCAACTTGGCCGGGAAGCGCGCCGGATGCTGCTTGGCCATCACAGTTTTGCAGCCGCGCAGATAGACCCCGTTCGATTCCGAGTTGGGAATCTGGAGCAAGTTCGATGGGATGGCTCCGCCATTGTCTTTGGCGAACGCCTTGCCGATGTCGTGACCGGACGGGCGCTTCTTTGGTGTGTAGAATCCAGCAGGGTCTTCCAGCAGCTTCTTCATCCGGTCGCTGTATTCGGTCAACACCTTCGTCACGTCGGCCTTCGGCCAGCGCGTTTTGCCAAACCACCAGACCGTGTTGACCGAGTCCTTGGCCCGGAGCTTGCGCTTGTTCACCCACTCAATGGGGCTGGGGAGCTTGGAGGGATTGTGCCAGTAAAAGTCCTCAGCGAGATGAAAGCCAAGCTGGTCGCAGAAGTGAACCGCCACCCGGAAATTGTAGAGGCTGCGCGTGGGCGAGCCGGTTTCGTAGGCCCCGCCCAAATCCACCACGAAGCTGCCGTCGGCCTTGAGCTTGCGTTGCACCAGCCGGGCAAACTGTGCCAGCCATTCCACATAGTCTGCCTGCGAGCGGTTGCCGTATTCCTTCTCGCGCTGGAGGGCAAACGGAGGGCTGGTGAGGACCAAGTTCACGCTCTCATCCGGCAGCTCCGCGAGCAAAGCCAGCGCGTCACCGCAGTAGGCGGCACCCCGGTTGGTGACATAGGCGGGTGTGTGGTTGGTGAGCGTCATCGCGCTACTTTAAGTCTGTAGATGTAAAGTCGTCAACTTGGCTAGCCTGCGCGCGTGAAATCCAAGCACGCCGCACGAGGCATCTTCGCTGCGCACTTGCGCCGCATCCGGCTGGGGAAGGAACTTTCGCAGGAGGATTTGGCGGAACTGGCGAACCTGCACCGCACCTACGTTGGCTCAGTCGAACGCGCCGAGCGCAATGTCTCGATAGACA
Source organism: Limisphaerales bacterium (assembly GCA_009773355.1). GTDB lineage: Bacteria > Verrucomicrobiota > Verrucomicrobiia > Limisphaerales > SXTU01 > SXTU01. The sequence goes on along the minus strand of WRPG01000016.1, from coordinate 71,607 downwards.
ACATGGAGCGCTTGGCGAAGGCGCTCGGCTGCCACATCGCCGAGCTGCTGAAGGAGGACTGAACCGATGCCACAGCACCCGGACAAGGCCGAACTCGACAGGCTCTTCCCCTACGTTCGCGAGTATCAGGCGCTGGCCTCCAAGCACGGCATCGGCGACATTTTTCAGGACAACGGCGGCAAGCTGCTTCAGATGCTGCTGATTACCGGCCTGAAATCCACCGGCGGACGGGAAGGCAATGACGCTCGGGACGAAGCGGGGAACGAATACGAACTGAAGTCGGTCAACGCGCTGCTGACCAAGAGCTTCTCCACACACCACCACATGAATCCAACCATCCTCGCCAAGTATCGGCAGGTTGTCTGGTTCATGGCGGTCTATGAGGGGATTGAACTGCGGGCGATTTACCGCATGACACCGGCGAACTTGGAACCTTATTTCTCGAAGTGGGAGCGCAAGTGGCACGATTCGGGAGGCAAAGACATCAACAACCCGAAAATTCCACTGAAGTTCGTGATGGAACACGGCGAACTGTTCTATCGCCCGGACACTTCGTCCTAAGCCAGGCCTGCTCCAGTTGGCAGATTGCTGGTTCATTTCCCCTTCACCCCGAAACAATACACGCTCCCGTCCTCGCTGCCGATGACCACCTTGCCGTCCGCCACGGCGGGGGAAGCGGTGAGGCCCTGGCCGATTTCGTAGTTCCACAGCTCCTTGCCGTCCGCCAGCGCGAGCAGGTAGAGGCGGCCGTCTTCCGAGCCGACGACGACCTTGCCGTCGCAGATGACCGGAGAGCTGTCCACCTTGCCGTGCGTGCTGAAAGTCCAGATGGCCTCGCCGTCCTTCGTGCGCAGGCAGTGGACGCGCTTGTCGCGCCCGCCGATGACGAGCCGGTCGCCCAGCACGGCGGGCGAGGAGACGTAGGCAAACGCGCGGTCGCGGTAGCTCCAGAGGTTCGTGCCCCTGGCCACGTCCACGCAGAAGACCTGGTTCTCGAAGTGCCCGCCATACACGCGCCCGTCCGCCACCGCCACGGAGCCAAGCACCGGCGCGCCGACTTCCAGCTCGCTGATTTTCGTGCCGTTGGTCAGCGCGACGATGTGCAGCAGGGAGTCGCAGCCGCCGAGCGCAGTCTTGCCGGCGAAGACTGCCGGCGTGCCGTTGATGCCGCTGCCGGTCTCATAGACCCAGTTGGATTTCCCGGTCGCGGCGTCGAGGCAGTAGAGCTTCGCGTCGTGGTTGCCGAAAACAACGTTCCAGTCCTTACCGTTCGGCGCGCGAACGAGGTTGGGTGCGCCGGGCATCTTGTCGCCGACGGGGAATTTCCAGACCTGCTTCCCGGTCTTGGCGTCCAGCGCGTAGAACATTGGCTCGTCCGAGCCAAAGAAGACGCGGCCGTCGTGGACGAGCGGCGAGGACTCGATGTTGCCACCGGTCTTGAAGGCCCAGTTGGTCTTCCCCGTGGCGAGCGAAAGCGAGTAGAGGAAGCCGTCATCCGAGCCGACGAACACGCTGCCGCCCACGATGGCGGCGGAAGACTTCACCGGGCCGCCGGTTTTGCAACTCCAGAGCAGGTCGAGCTTGGCAGCCAGCTTGCCCTCGGCAACGCCGCGCAGTTCCGGCCCCCCGCGATACTGCGGCCAGTCGGCGGCGGGGAGGGCGTGGCAGGCGAGCAGGAGTCCGCCGAGCGCGGTGGCGGCGGCGGCCAGGCGATGGAAAGGAAACCGGCGCATAGCTTGATTTGTCGGCGGGAGTTTCCACCCGAACGCGGGCTTTGGCAACCGGTTATTACCTACACGTAATAGTTTGGCGGGAGGCGGGGGCCGACTTCCCGCCGTTGCGCCTGACCTTGGTCGGATCAGGCGTCCAGTCGCACGGGCAAAGTCACGCCCCGACGCGTTTCTTGATCTCCTTCAACTGCGCGGCCTCGGGCTTGGCGGTGTAATACTTGTCCAGCGGGTAGCAGCCCGAGATGAGCCCGTTGCGCGGGGCGGTGGTGCAGTCGCTGAACGTGCGGCAGATGAGGCGCTTCTCCAGCTCGCCCTTCGTCGCCGCGTCCGCCAGCATCGCCGGGTAGCTCAGGACAACGCGGCCCAGGCCAACCAAATCCGCCCAGCCGTGGCGCAGGAGATATTGCGCGACGTGCGGGAGGTATTCCTGCAAGTAACTCAGGCCGGAGCCGACCAGAGCGGGCGTTTCGAGTTTGGGGGTTTGCGTTTTGAGTTGGGCGAAGTGCGTCTTGATTTGCCGCACGACTTGCACCTGCCGCTCCACGTCAATGAGCGGGTCATAAGCGGGCTGGTAGCCGTCGCTGGGCGGGTAGGCGGCGGGGCGCTGGAGATGCGGCGTGTAGTAGGGCGAGCCGGCGCTGGTGTTGAGAATCTTCACGCCGAGCTGCGCGCACAGCTCCGCGAACTGGAAGGTCTCGGTGAGGTCAATCTGCGTCGGGTCGCTCTGGTTCACGCCGAAGCCGTAGCGATACGGCAAGCACTGGCTGAAATCCTCCGGGATGCCGGGGCCGAGCTTGCCGGGCACGGACAGCGCTGGGTCGGGCCGGTGCGGCACCTTGTCGAAGCAGCTCAGGCGCACGGCGAAATCAATCTTGTTCCCGCTCGCGCGAATGCCCGCGACCACCTCGCGCAGGATGCGCGTGCGGTTCTCGAAGCTCCCGCCGAACTTGCCGGGCCGCGTGTGCGCGCCGAGGAACTCGTGCAGCAGATAGCCGTGGCAGTGCTTGAGGTCCACGAAGTCCGCGCCTACGTCGGACGCGATCTTCGCCGCCTTGATGTAGTCCTGAATCAGTTGCTCAATTTCGTCATCGGTGAAGACCTGCGCGTCGCTCGTGACCTTGAACTTCGGGTCGAGAATCGGGTGTCGGAAGGCCACGCGCGGCTCGTAGCGCATCCGCTCGTGGGGCCGGCAGAACCGCCCCGAGTGCGTGAGCTGGAAGCCGATGACGAGGTCGTCCGTGGTGCCGTAGCGCTCGGCGTGTGCTTTCTTCAAGATGCCGACCAGTTCGGCGATGCCCGCCTGGTTCTGCTCAATGATGATGAGCTGGTTCGGGTTCGCCCGCCCGTCGGGCCGCACGGCCATTGCCTCCGCGCCGCAGATCATCTTCGCGCCGCTCTCGCCGAAGCGCTGCCAGCGCCGGCGCATTTCCTCAGTCACGCCACCGGTCGTCGTGCCGTCCCAGCCTTCCATCGGATGAATGGCGATGCGGTTGCCGATGCGCTTGCCGTTGACGGTGAGGTCCGGCACCGGCTCGGCGAACGGTGAATTGCCGGGCGCGATGGCGTCCTCGCAAGGCAGCTCAATGCCCAGGCCGGCGCAGTGCGCGCGGAAGTCGGCGACGGTTTTGAGCGAGGGGATGCGGGTGAGTTTGAAGGGTTCGGCCATTTTAGAAAGTCAGTTGGTCATGTTTTCCAGCCGCAACTCCACGCGGTGCGCGGCGTTCATTTGCAGCAGAAACACGGTTGTGCGGCCTTCCGGCGTGAGGCCAATGAGGCGACCAGATTCAATTCTGAAGTGCTCCGTCCACGTCTGCGCGCGCGGATTGAACAGCTTGGTCACGCCCTGTCCATCCGGGTCCACGCTGGTGAGATTTGGCCCCTTGAAGGCGTTGCAGTGATGGCAGGCGAGACACAAGTTGTCCGCGCTGTCCGAACCGTTGTGCTGGCGGGCAATGATGTGCTCCACATGATAGCTGAAGAACGGCTCCCACGTCTCCGCCATGCGGCAATACTCGCACCGGCCTCCGGCGCGCTCGCGCACGAGCCGTTTGTCGGCGGCGGAGACGCTCATTCAGCCGGCGGCGTTGAGTTTGCGCCGCGCCTTGGCCTGAAGGACACCGAGAAAGTTTGCGAACAGAATGCAGCTCTCGTATTCCGCGCGCTCGGCCGGGGCGAGTTGTCCCTCGTTGGCACGGCCCGCAAGCCAGGCCACCCGCTCCTCGGCTTCCGGGGTCGCGCGCAAGTTCACCAGCGCCCGCAGCGAGGCGGCGTCCAGACAGTCCGTCACAGGCGACATCAGCGAGTCGAGCGTCGTGGTGCTCATGGTCGGACTCTAGAGGTTTGTCGTGCCCGATGCAACGCGTCTGACAAACGGCGCGCTCGTTGGGTTCACGGCTTGGCGCGTTCGGCCACGAAGAGCCGGGTGAACTGACCATCGCTGATGTTGTAGTAAATGCGCTGGTTGTCGGCGCTGAAGGCCGGGTGCGGGTCGTTGCGCCGCCACGAAAGCGCGCCCTTGCTCTGCACAAAGCTGTGGAGCAGCGCCCACTTCCCGCCGTTCATGTCCGCCACCATGATGCCCCATTCGAGCGGCGGGCCGCCGGCGGCCTCGCTGTAGCCGTCGGTGACCATGAGCCGGCCGTCGGGGCTGATGGATGGGTGTGAGCCGCGCAGGTTGGGCACGCCGTTGAGCTTGGTGTATTTGAACTCTGGAACGTCCGTGTCCATGCGGATGTTCCCGACCTCGAAGATGTGGCGCGAGTCCGGCTCCCACGCGGGGTGGCCCCACTTGCCGCGCTGCCAGATGCACTTCGCCTGCGCAAAGTCGTAGCAGACGATGCCCTGCCGCTGGCTGGCGTTCTTCGCCATGAAGTTGTCGCCGCCATTGCCGGCCGCAATCTTGAAGAACACGCGCTTCAGGTCGGGGCTGAGGACGGGGAAGAAAATCGAGCAAGGCTTGCCCATGAATTCCTTCGTCAGCCAGTCGCCATACTTGGCCTCGACCTCGGCGATGGTCGCGCTGCGGGTCAGCTTGCCGGTCTTCGCATCCCAGAGTTCGAGATCGCGGTGCGGACCGGGATTCCAGTGGCAACCATAGAGCGGCAGCAGATCGCCCGCCGGCTGGCCGAAGCCGAGTTGCCGATCCTCCGCGACGATGGTCTTCGCGAGCGTCGCCACGTCCACGACCACGACGCGCCACCGCTTGTTGATGACCTCGTGGAAGGCCACGCGCCTGCCGCCCGAGAGCCACTGCTGGCACGCAGCCCGGTGGGCGTCCTCGGTGTGGACGTTCTCGGCGAGCACGGTTTCCTGGCCGGTCGCGCGCTCGAGGATGCGCACTTCGCCGATGTAGCCGGCGGGATGTTTGGAGGAAAAGAACAGGACGCGTTTGCCATCAGGGCTTTCCGGGTTCGCGAGGTAATAGCTGTGGATCGTGTGCCGGCCCGCGACGGCGGACACCGGCGCGAGGCGGACGCCCTTGGCCCAGGGCGCGACTGGGTCGCTGTCGGCGGCGGCGAGGCGCAGCGCGGCAAGGCAAAGCAGGGCGAGCGGGAGCTTCATGGGGTTAATCGAATCCCGCATTGGGCGGGGCAGGACGAGTTGGAACGGCGCGGCCATGGGCGTGTGCACGAAACGACGCACGGACTCTAAGCCGGCGATGTCTGGAAACAAGCCGGGAGGTGGCGCGCCGTCTCCACGGAATTGTGACCCAAATTACTTTGCCTCGCCTTTCGGGCGTGTGTAAAAACGCGGCTTGTCTTCCGCAGTTCACGAATGAACCGGCTCCTTCTTCACTGGCCATTTAAGCAGCGCCCGCCGGGCGTTTTGCGCGGCGTGCTCTTCGCGGGTTTTCTGTGCCTGCTCCTTGGCAACGCCGGCTGCTCGGTGAAGCGCCTCGCCATCAACCAGCTCGGCGACGCGCTCTCCAACGGCGGCGGCACCTTCGCCACGGACGACGATCCCGACCTCATCCGCGACGCCGCGCCGTTCAGCCTCAAGCTGATGGAGTCGCTGCTGGTGGAGGCCCCGGAGCACCGCGAGCTGCTTCAGGCGCTGGCCAGCGGCTTCACGCAATACGCTTACGCCTTCGCGCAGCATCCCGCCGACGAGCTGGAGGAAAAAGACCTCGCCGCCGCCGGTGCCGGGCGCGCGCGGGCGAAGCGGCTGTATCTCCGCGCGCGCAACTACGGCCTGCGCGGCCTGGAGGCGCGGCATCCGGGGTTTGAGAAAAACCTGCGGGTCAACCCCGCCAGCGCCGTCCGCGTCACGAAGAAGGCCGACGTGCATCTGCTCTACTGGACCGCCGCGTCGTGGGCGGCGGGCATCTCGCTCTCGAAGGACAGCCCCGATGCCATCGCCGACCTGCCGCTGGCGGCGGTGCTCATTGACCGTGCGCTGGTGCTGGACGAGAAGTTCGACCACGGCGCGATTCACTCCTTTCTCATCACCTTCGAGCTGGCGCGGCCGGGCGCGGGGCCGGACGCGGTGGCGAAGTCACGGCAGCACTTCGCGCGGGCCGTCGAGCAAAGCGGCGGGAACCAGGCGGGGCCGTATGTCTCGCTCGCGGAGAACGTCGCGGTGAAGCAGCAGAACGCCGCCGAGTTCAAAGCCTTGCTCGACCAGGCGCTCGCCGTCAAAGTGGACGCCCGTCCCGAATGGCGGCTGCTGAACACCATCATGCAGCGCCGCGCGAAATGGCTGCTCGGGCGGATGGATGAACTGATTTTGCCGGCCCTGCCGCCCGAAAACGCGAAAACGAAATGAAGTTCCAAGCTCCAAGCTCCAAGCGCCAGAAAAGCTCCAAACACCACGCTCCAAGCCCGACACACCGCACGCGCCTTGGAGTTTGGAGCTTGAGATTTCTTTGGAGCTTGGGATTTGGGATTTGGAGCTTCTTCGCCTGCTCCGCCCTCGCCGCCGCGCCGGTGAAGATTCGCCTCGCCACGCTCGCGCCCAAGGACACTTCCCTCCACAAAACCCTTCAGCAGATGGGCGAATCGTGGAGGAAAACCACCGGCGACCGGGTCCAGCTCACCATCTACACCGACGGCACGATGGGCGGCGAAGCCGACATGGTCCGCCGGATGCGCGTCGGGCAGATTCAGGCCGCGATGCTCTCCGTCCCCGGCCTCTCGCAGGTCGAGGAGTCCGTCCGCGCGCTCCAGCTCATGCCGATGATGTTCCGCTCGCTCGACGAGTTTGAGTTCGTCTTCGAAAAGCTCCGGCCCGGGCTGGAAAAGAAGTTTCGCGACAGGGGCTTTGAAGTCCTCTTCTGGGGCGACCTCGGCTGGGTCCGCTTCTTCTCCAAGCAGCCGGGCCGCCGCATTGACGACTACCGCAAGATGAAGGTCTTCGTCTGGTCCGGCGACCAGCGCTCCGCCGAGGTGATGAAGGCCGTGCGCGTCAACGCCGTGGCCGCCGAGCAGACCGACGTGCTGCCCGGCCTCCAGACCGGCCTCTTCGACATGGTGCCGAGCGTGCCGATTTACGCGCTGGCCGGGCAGTTCTACGGCCCCGCGCCGCACATGCTGGAGCTGAACTGGGTGCCCCTCGTCGGCGCGACCATCGTGTCCAAGAAGTCCTGGGACGCCACGCCCGCCGACAAACGCGCCGCCCTCATGCAGGCCGCCGCCGAGGCCGGCAAGCAGGTCCGCACCCAGGGCCGCAGGGAAAGCGACGAGGCGGTCGTCGCGATGCAGAAGCGCGGCCTCAAAGTCACCAAGCCCACGCCCGAGGACATCGCCGACTGGGTGCGCTTCATGGACGAGGCTTACCCCAAGATTCGCGGCAATATGGTCCCCGCCGACATTTTCGATGAGGTCGTGAAGCTCGTGAAAGAGTATCGGGCCAAGGCGAAATGAGCGGGGAGGGGAAACGTGCTGCGTGTTGCGTGCTGCGTGAACTCAGCACGGTGTCGGCAGCCAGCACGCGGCACGCAACACGCAACGCGCTTCCGCCATGCTGGTAACGGACTCCGCCACCCAGCCCGTCCCTGCCACGGGCCCGCGCGCCTGGCTGCGTCAGGGCGAGAATCTTCTCCTCAGTTCCATCCTCGTCGCGTTGATGGTGCTGCCGTTGCTGGAGGCGCTCCTGCGCAAGGTCTTCACCACCGGCATCCCCGGCGCGACCGTCCTCGTCCAGCACTTCACGCTCATCATCGGCATGCTCGGCGGCGCGCTCGCGGCGCGCGACAGCCGCCTGCTCGCCATGTCCGCGCTGCCGACCATCCTGCCGGAGAAGGGCAAGCTCTTCGCCGCGCTGTTCAGCGGCACCATCGCCACGACCGTCACGCTGTTCCTCACCGTCGCCAGCGTCGAGTTCGTGAAAACGGAGAAGGACAGCGGCAACATCCTCGTGGGCACCATGCCCATCTGGTGGGTTCAAATCATCACCCCCGTCGGCTTCGCGCTCGTGACGTGGCGGCTGCTGTGGAACGCGTCGCCGAAATGGTGGGGCCGCGCCATCGTCTTCGTCGCGAGCGGCGCGCTCGTGTGGCTTGCCACGCATCCGCCCACCGACCCGGCGAAATTGGTCTGGCCCGCCATCGCCACGCTGCTCGTCGCGACCGTGCTGGGCGCACCCATCTTCGTCACGCTCGGCGGCGCGGCGATGATTCTGTTCTGGGGCGAGGATTTGCCCATCGCCGTCATCCCGCTCGACCACTACCGGCTCGTGACCAACGCCACGCTGCCGACGATTCCGCTCTTCACGCTCGCCGGTTATCTCCTCGCGGAAGGCGGCGCGTCGAAGCGGCTGGTCGCCGTGTTCCAAGCATTGTTCGGCTCGTTTCGCGGCGGGCCGGCCATCGTCACGGCGTTGGTCTGCGCGTTCTTCACCTCGTTCACCGGCGCGAGCGGCGTGACCATCCTCGCGATGGGCGGCCTGCTCATGCCGGTGATGCTCGCGGCGCGCTACTCGGAGCGCAACGCCCTCGGCCTGCTCACCGGCTCCGGCGCGCTGGGGCTGCTTTTCCCGCCGTCGCTGCCGCTCATTCTCTACGCCATCATCGCCGGCTCGAAGGCGCAGGCTGCCGGCGTGACCATCGAGAAGATGTTCCTCGCCGGCCTCCTGCCCGGCCTGCTGCTCGTGGCATTGACCGCGTGGTGGGGCGTGAGCCGTGGTCCGAAGGACGATGCCGACCGGCCCAAGTTCTGCGGAGCCACCGCCCGCGCGGCCATGTGGGAGGCGAAGTGGGAACTCGCCGTGCCATTCGTCGCGTTGACCGCACTGTTCGGCGGTTTCGCCACGCCCGTCGAGGCGGCGGCGGTCACGGCGCTCTACGTCTTCATCGCCACCGTCTTCATCCACCGCGACCTCAAGCTCACCACCGACATCCCGCGCGTGCTGACCGAGTGCGGCCTGCTCGTCGGCGGTGTGCTGATGATTCTCGGCGTGGCGCTCGGCCTGACGAACTACCTCGTGGACGCGCAAATCCCCGCAAAGGCCGTTGAGTGGGTGACCGCCACCATCAAGTCGAAGCTGCTGTTCCTACTCGCGCTGAACGTCCTGCTCCTCCTCGTCGGCTGCTTCATGGACACCTTCTCCGCCATCGTGGTCGTCGTGCCGCTGCTGGTGCCGCTCGGCTCGGCGTATGGGATAGACCCGCTCCACCTCGGCATCATCTTCCTCGCGAACATGGAGCTGGGCCTGCTCGCGCCGACGGTGGGCATCAACATCTTCCTCGCCTCCTACCGCTTCAAGAAGCCCGTGATGGAAGTCTCGCGCGCCGTGCTGCCCATGCAGGGCGTCCTCATCGTCGGCGTGCTGCTCATCACCTACTTCCCGCCGCTCACGACGTGGCTGCCGAAACTGCTGGGCAGATGACCGGGCCGACGATTTGCCATCGCCGTCTGCAATGACGCGCAGACATTGACGCGCCCGTCCTGCTGGAACCCCCGGACGGCGGTTGCCAACCGCCGGCACGGATCGCTACTACTTCTTCTTCAGCGTCGCGAGATATTCCAGCAGGTCGGCCAGCTCTTGAACGGTGATGGTCTGCTGGAGGCCGGCGGGCATGATGGAGAGCTTGCTCTGCTGGCGGCGGGCGAGTTCAGCCTTCTTCACCTTCGTCACCGCACCGCCGACGGTCTTCACGGACACGTCCTCGCCCGTCTCGCTCACGATGAGGCCGAAGAACTCCTCGCCGACTTTGGTCTCCACGGACCACGCCTCGAAGCCGAAGGAAATACCGGCGCTGGGGTCGAGGATGGATTCGAGCAGCGCGTCCTTGGGCAGCTTGCTGCCGATCTCGGAGAGCGCGGGGCCGAAGTCCACGCCCTGCCCGTTCACGATGTGGCACTTCGCGCAGCCGACGGTCTCGCGGGAGAAAACTTCCGCGCCGCGTTTGGCGTCGCCCTTCATCGCGAGCAGCTCGGCGACGGGCGGCAGCGCCTTATCGCCCTGGCCCGGCGGCAACGGCAGCAGCTTCGCGGCCTCGGCCTTCAGCTCGGGCCAGCGCACGGCGTTCAACTCGGCGGTGGCGGTGAACCGGAGGTCGGCGGGCAGCTTGTCCTCGCGCGCGAGCTTGAGCAGTGCCGCCGCGCCGTCCTGTGTGCGGGCGAGCGCGCGGACGGACTGCTTACGGAGGGCCGCGTCACGCGTGGTGTCGGACACGAGCGGAAGCAGGAGCGCGGGGAGCTGCTTCGCGCCGGTGTTGCCGAGTGCCTCGACAAGCTTCGTGGCGGCGGACACGTCCTTGCCCGTGAGTGCGGCAGAGAGTGCGGCGGTGCCGTTGCTCGCGAGAACAAGACGGAGCGCGGTGACGCCGGCCTCGTCGGCGGGATGCTTGGCGGAGACTTCAAGCAGGCCGGCGTTCTGATCGGCGAGCTTGAACTGCTCGACGAGCTGCACGAACTGTGGCGTGCCGCGCGTGGCGGCGAGGACTTTGCCGAGGGCTTCTTTGAGCTTGGGGTTGGCGTTGACCGCCTCCGGCCCGAGACGGGTGAGCGCCTCAATCATCGTGTTGAGCTTCGCCGGATCAATCGGCTGTGCGACGGCGACGGCGGCTGCTGCCAAGGCCAGCAGGCAAAGCGTGGTGCGAAGGTTCATCATCGTCGGGCGGAAGATGCGACGGACGAGTCGGACTTGGCGAGTCATCACTTCGCGCCGAGCAGCTTCTCCCACTCCGCCTCCTTGAAGCCGACGAGGCCGCTCTTGTCCGTGAGGAGGAAGGGACGCTTTACGAGGTTGCCGTTCGCGGCGAGCAGGGCGAGGGCTTCCTCCACGGTGAGCTTGGGCAGCCGCTCGGCGAGCTTCATCGCCTTGTAGTCGCCGCCGGAGGTGTTGAAGAGGCGGCGGAGGTCGCCCCCGTAAAGCGCCAGCATCCGCTTCAGCTCGGCCAGCGTGGGCGGTTGCTCGCGGATGGGGATGACGTCGAAGGCGAGGCCGCGCGCTTCGAGGAACTTCTTCGCGCGACGGCAGGTGTCGCAGCCGGCGTAGGCGTAGAGGCGGAGTTTCATTGGGACGTAAAACGTAATGCGTAAAACGTAAGGGGGGGGATGGTCAGGCCGGGTGCGCTCGAACTTGCTTACGCATTACGTTTTACGTTTTACGACTTCACTTCCCAAGAAACCTGTCCCGCCCCGCCACCAGCACCGCCATCTTCCGGTCCGCCACGCTCCTCGACAGCATCCAGAAGCCGCAGTCGGGGTGAACCCACTTGATGCGCTCGGCCCCGAGCACTTTCACCGCATGGGCGATGCGCGTGGCGATGAGGTCGGGCGATTCGACTTCGTTGTCCTTGATGTCAATGACGCCCAGGCCGAGGGCGATGCCGGGGCGGAGGTCGCGGAAGGCGTCGAGTTCGTCATAACCGCGCCGGGCGAATTCGAGGACGAGATGGTCCACGTCGAGGCGGTTGAGGAAGGGCAGAAGATTGCTCCAGTAACCCTTCTGGATGCTTTGCCCGCCGTAGTTGCCGAAGCAGAGGTGCAGGCCCTTCTGGCCGCGCACGCCCTTGAGGACGTGATTGATCGGTTCGTGCGCCCAGCCGGCGTCCTCGGGATGGCCGGGGAGATTCGCCTCGTCCACTTGCACGACGGCGGCGTCAATGTCCGCGACCTGCCGGCGCAACGCCTCGGCGAGCGCCATCGTGAGTTCGCGCGTGTCGGGGTAGAACTCGTTCACGAGCGTCTTCGCGAGCATGTAGGGCGAGGTGAGCGTGAACTTGAGCGGGCGCGTCGTGAGGCCCTTCACGGACTGCCACGCAGCGGGGAGGTTCAAGTTGCCTTCGCCAATCTCACCGCGCACCACGCCCGCCGGCTGCGTGCGGAACTTCATCCCTTGCGCCGCGCGGAACTTCGCCAGTTCCTCACGCGAGAGAGCCGTGTGGATGCCGCTCATCGGACGGATGAAGTAGTCAATCATCCCGTTGGTCTCGGGATGGTTCACGTCGAAGCGCGACAGCTCGCCGTCCGCGATGACATCAAGGCCGGTCAGTTCCTGCGTCTTGAGCACGACGAGGATGGCGTCGCGCAGCGCGGTGGCGGTGGGAAAGGCGGCCAGCCACGCGGGCACGGGATAGCTGCCGACGACGGTGGTGAGGATGGACGGCGCGGACATGGCTGATTGAAGAAGTCTGGCCGGCAAAGTGCAAAGCCCAAAAGCAGGATGGGCCAGGCGGGAAGCTCTCCGGCAAAGCCAAACGGCGTCCCGTTGCCGGAACGCCGTTCGCTGGAACTGCCTTGCGCCGAGGCTTACAGGCCCTTGGCGATGATGAGCTTGAGCAGGTCGCCGACGCGGTTGCTGTAGCCCCACTCGTTGTCATACCAGCTCACGAGCTTGAAGAAGCGGCTGTTCAGCTCGACACCAGAAGTGGAGTCGTAGATGGAGCTGTGCTTGTCATGGATGAAGTCGGTGCTGACGACCTCGTCGCTGGTGTAATCGAGGACGCCCTTGAGATAGGTCTCGCTGGCCTGCTTCATCAGCGCGTTGATCTCCTTGAGCGACGTTTCCTTCACCGAACGGAAGGTGAGGTCCACTACGGAGACGGTCGGCACGGGCACGCGGAACGCGACGCCGGTGAGCTTGCCCTTTACCTCGGGGCAGACGAGTGCCGTGGCCTTGGCCGCGCCGGTGGTGCTGGGGATGACGTTCTGCGCCGCGGTGCGGCCGCCCTTCCAGTCCTTCTTGCTCGGGCCGTCCACGGTCTTCTGCGTGGCGGTGTAGGCGTGGACGGTGGTCATCAGGCCTTCCTCGATGCCGATGCCTTCCTTGAGGAGGACATGGACAACGGGCGCGAGGCAGTTCGTGGTGCAGCTCGCGTTGGAGATGATGTTGTGTTTGGCGGCATCATACTTCTCGTGGTTCACGCCCATGACGATGGTGATGTCCTCGCCCTTGGCAGGCGCGGAGATGACGACCTTCTTCGCGCCGGCGGCGAGGTGGCCCTTGGCCTTCTCGGCCTCGGTGAAGAGGCCGGTGGACTCGATGACGATGTCCACGCCCAGCGCCTTCCACGGCAGCTCGGCGGGCGTCTTGGCGGACACGACGCGGATCTCCGCGCCGTTCACGATGAGAATGTCGTCCTCGACCTTGTCGGCGGCGGACTTCTTGGAGCCGACCGTGCCGGCGAAGCGGCCCTGGGTGGAGTCGTATTTGAGGAGGTAGGCGAGGTTGTCGGCGGGGACGATGTCACCGACGGCGACGACTTCGACTTCCTTGCCGACGAGCCCCTGCTCGACCATTGCGCGGAAGACGAGACGGCCAATGCGGCCGAATCCATTGATTGCAACTTTCACTGCCATAGTTCGTGTTCGTTAAGGTTCGTGTCCGGGATGAGGTCAGATACCAACAGGCGGCGGATGTTAGAGACGGGCGGGGGACCGTCAATGCGCAAATCCACCGCTGAGAACGCCGATGCCATTGTAGCGGCGCTCTGCGAGCGCCGGTTGCGTGAACGGCGGTCACCGGCCGCCGCCACAGCGCCGCAGGTCACTTCTTCAATCGCTTCTCGAAGTAGGTGATGAGCGCCGCCTCGGCCTTCTCCGCGTCCGCGCCCTTGAAGCCGTGGCCCGCGCCTTCCAGCGTGAGCAATTCCACCGGCACGCCGCAGGCCGTGAGCCGGTCGCGCATCCAGATGGCCTGCTCGTGGGCCACGTATTTGTCCTCGGTGCCGTGGAGGATGAGCGTGGGCGCAGCGTTGGGCGTGACCCAGTTCAGCGGGCTGGACTGGATATGTTTCGCGCGCGCGGTGTTCACGTCGCCGCCGAGCCACATGGGCAGCACGACGTGGGCGTCCACGCTCTTGCCATAGGACTTCGTGAAGTCGCTCGGGCCATAGACGTTCACCACGCACGTCACGGCGCTGGAGAAGCCGGGGTTGTTCGCGCCCTCGAAGTCCTTCACACCCGCCGTCACGCCGAGGAACTGCGCGAGATGCCCGCCCGCCGAGCCGCCGGTCACACCGATGCGGTCGGGGTTGATGCCATACTTCGCCGCGTTTGCGCGCAGCCAGCGCACGGCGGCTTTCGTGTCGTGAACGGCGGCGGGGAACTGGTGCGTCGGCGCGAGCCGGTAGCTGATGGTCGCCGCCACGAAACCGCGCTGCGCGAGCGTGAGGCAGAGCTTGTTGTAGCCCTCGCGGCTGCCGGCGCGGAAACCACCGCCGTGGATGCACAGCACGGCGGGCAGCGGCCCGTGTGCGTTCTTCGGTCGCGCCAGATTGAGCTGCACCCGCGCGCCACCTGCTTCGGCGTAGGTGATGTCGCGTTCGAAGGTGACGTTGTCCGGCACGGCCAGTTCGGCGGCGTGGGCGGCGAGTGACAGGCTGAGGAAGAGGACGGCGAACGGGCGAACGGAGGAGGTCATGGTGTGTGAAGCGGACGTTGAACGTGGACGAAGGTTACTTGGCTGGAACCGCAAACGCCTTCGGCATCAGCGCCTGCACCGCGTCGAAGATGCGTGTCTCCTGCGTGCCGTCGAAGCGGTTCGGGCGGTTGTAATAGACCATCGCGCCGCCCGCCTCGTAGCCGCCCTCGTCCCACACGCGGCGCGAGGGGATGTAGCAGGGCACGTCATTCGAGTAGCCGTTCACCCAGACGCGCGCGCCGTCGAACTCGCGCTTGATGCGCAGGCCGTAGTCCACCACCACTTCGCCGGGCAGGAAGACCATCGCGAGGTCGCGCCCGAAGCTCCAGACCTGCACGAGATACGGCAGGCGGTCGGGAATCTTTTCGCCTTTGTCCAGCTTCGCGAGGGCGAACTGCGCGCGCAGGCCAATCGCACCGGTTTTCTTCGCATCCGCCTCCCATTCGGTGCGCGTCGGCAGCTTGTCGTAAGGCAGCTCAATGCGCTTGGTCACGCCGGTGAGCGGGCCGTCGAGCGGGATGAACCTGCCATCCTTCAGCAGCCGAGAAACTTCGGTGGCCAGTTCCTGCCCATGCTTCTCCGCCAGCTCGTAGCTGCCACGCGGGTAAGGGTTCTGGTCCGCGCCGCAACCGATGGCCGTGAGGGCAACGACTCCGGGATGGGCCTTCTCGATGGCGAACTGCGCGCAGCCTGCCCAGTCCGCGTGCATTTTGTTGAAGCCGCTCGTCGTGCAATGGCAGGCGTAGCTCGCGAGCACGGCGCGGAGCTTGCCGTCCGGCGCGGTCACGCGCAGCAGCGGCAGCTCGTGGTCGGTGGGGCCGGCGGGGTTCTCGGCGTTTTGGAAACCGGCGGGCGTGGGCTTCCGGCGGTTCTTGGCGAACGTGACCTGGCCCTTCGCCCACGCGAGGTGCCCGGGCCTCCGGTCGGCGAGCGCGGCGAGGCAAAGCTGCTCCAGCTTGTCCGTGAACTCGCGCGTGTAGCGGTCAATGTTCCGCTGGTGCTCCGGCGGGATGGGAATGCCGAAGATGGTCGGCAGCACGCCGTTGAGCATCGGCGCGGAGTGCGTGTGGCTGGAGCAGAGGGCGAAGCGCTCGCTGGTGACGCGCTTCGCCGCGAGGCGCTTGATGACTTCGGTGCGAATCCACTCCGGCACACCGCAGTTGTCCACGGTGATGAGGATGAACGGCCCCTCCGCATCGCCGCCGATGGCGAGCGCCTTCGCGCGGATGCGCTGCTCGATGCCCTCGGATTCCAGGCGGCGCCCGCCGTAGCCGTTCAATCGCACGGGATAGTCCGGCGTGAGGTCCACCTGCGCCACGCCGACGAGGCGGGGCGAGTTGGAGGCGGTCGGTGTGTGTGTGCAGGCGGCGAACGCGGCGAGCAGGAGCGCCAAGGCGGAGCAAAGCAAAGTGCGGCGGAACATGACGCGAGTGTCGGCGGGCAAAGGGCAGGCTGTCAACGCACGCGTCAAGTAGCTCGACATTCCAATGTCGAGTTTGGCGGTCACGGCGCGGTCACTCGACATTGGAATGTCGAGCTACTGGCGCTGCTTCACCGCGCGGAAGAGGCGCAGCGGGCCGTAGTCAATGTCCGGCAGCGACTCCTTCACACCGGTCAGGTTGCCCCAGCCGAACTGGTAAAACGCCTTCGCCGCCCGCGTCTGCTGGTCGGCGGTCAGCACGCTGTTCAGGTCAATGGCTTCGCCTGCCTCGACCGCATCGGCGAGGTGGCCGTAAATGGTCGTGGGCTTCACGTCGCGTAGGCGGGCGATTTCCTCGACCGTCCGGCCGCCGCGCCAGTAATGCAGCGTGGCGACGACGGTTTCGGTGAGCTTGCTGCGCTGCGGCGGGAGCGCGGCGGGCTTCTGTGTGAAGGAGTCGGCGGCGAAGATTTGCTTCGGGTTCGCGCGCAGGTGCGCGGCGATTTCCTCCAGGAACTGCGCGCCGAAGTCGCGCAGCTTGCTCGCGCCCACGCCGCTGATGCGGCTGAACTCGCCCTCGGTCTGCGGGTAGAGCCGCGCCATCTGCCGCAGCGCCACGTCGGAGAAGATGATGTAGCTCGGCACGGCACGGGCGTCGGCGAGTTCCTTGCGCAGCCGCCGGAGCTTCTCGAAGAGCAGCTCGTCGCAGGCGATCTCGCCGACGTGGCTGACGGCCTTCTCCGGCGCGGCGACGGGCCTGGTCAAAGTGACTTTGGTCCGCGCGCTCAAGACGGCGCGGCCCTCGTTGGTCAGCTCGACGACGGGGAACTTGTCCGTCGTCTGACGCAGGTAGCCGAGGCGGATGAGTTCGCGTCCGATGGCGGCCCACTCGGAGCGCGTGTGCTCGTGGCCGATGTTGTAGGTGGTGAGCTTCTGGTGGCCCCACTTGAGCACGCGCTCGCTCTGCGCGCCGGTGAGCACCTCGACGATGTGGTTCAGCCCGACGCCGAAACTGCCCGCCTGCCGGATGCGGAACACGCACGACATGAACTTCTGCGCGGCGACCGTGCCGTCGAAGGTCGCGCGCGGGGAAAGGCAGTTGTCGCACGCGCCACAGTTGGTTGTCCCGGCTTCAGCCGGTTCGGTCGCCTCGCCGCCTGAAGGCGGGACACCAAACGTCTCACCAAAGTAAGCCAACAGCTCCACGCGCCGGCAGCCGGAGCACTCGGCGTAGTGGACCATCTGGCTCAACTGCTCACGCGCGATGACCTGCTCGCCCGGCGGCTTCTCGGTGATGAAGCCGAGGTATTTCTGCACGTCGCCAGCGCTGAAAAGCAGGATGCACTCGCTCGGCAAACCATCACGGCCCGCGCGGCCCGTCTCCTGGTAGTAGCCCTCGATGTTTTTCGGCAAATCGTAGTGGATGACGAAGCGGACGTTCGGCTTGTTGATGCCCATGCCGAACGCGATGGTCGCGCAGATGACGCGGATTTCGTCGCGGAGGAAGCCTTCTTGATTCGAAGAGCGCTCCTCCTTCGCCACTTCCGCGTGGTAAGGCGCGGCCTTGATGCCGTCCGCGCGGAGCTTCTCGGCGAGCGACTCGGCGGTCTTGCGCGCCTGGCAGTAGATGATGCCGCTGTCGCGCGGGTGCGCGCGGAGGAAGTCGAGCACCTGCCCGTAAGCGCCGGTCTTCGCGTGGATTCGGTAGGTAAGATTGGGGCGGTTGAAGCTCGCGACGTAGCGCGCGGGGTCGCGGAGCTTGAGCTGCGTCGCGATGTCCGCGCGCACGCGCTCGGTCGCCGTGGCGGTGAGCGCCATGAAGGGCACCTGCGGGAAGCGTTCGCGGAGCTGCGCGATCTGCCGATACTCGGGACGGAAGTCGTGGCCCCACTCGCTGATGCAGTGCGCCTCGTCAATCGCGAACTGGTTCACGCGCCAGCGCTGGAGGTCGTCGAGCATCCCCGAGAGCATGAGCCGCTCGGGCGCGGCGTAGAGCAGGCGGAACTCGCCGTTGTGCAGGCCGCGCAGGCGGGCGCGTGACTCGTCGGCCTTGAGCGAGGAATTCAGGAACGTCGCCGGGACGCCGCTCGCCGTGAGCGCGTCCACCTGGTCCTTCATCAAGGCAATCAGCGGCGAGACGACGACCGTAAGGCCGTCACGGGCGAGCGCGGGAAGCTGGAAGCACAGCGACTTGCCGCCGCCGGTCGGGAGCAGCGCGAGCACGTCCTTGCCCGCAAGCGCGTCACGGATGATCTCCTCTTGGAGCGGGCGGAAGGACGCGAAGCCGAAGTATTGCTTCAGCAGCGCAAGGAGATCGGGTGAATCCGGCATCGGAATGACGGAAGGATTTCCGGCAGCGGGACAGATGGCAAGCACGGGGAACGCTCGCCGCCAAAGGGCGATCCTTGCCCTGCCGGCGCAGGGCGGCGCGCTCAGTGGTTGAACACGAACTCCGCCGAGTTCAGCAGCGCCCAGAGGATGTCCTCGGTCGCGGACTGGCGGGTGGCGTCCTTCGCGGTGAAGGCTTTCAAGGCGAGCGCGAGTTCCTCGGCCGTGGGCTTGCGGTTGAAGGCGCTGAGGTAGAGGTCGGTCACGATTTGCTCCCCGGTCGCCTTGCTGGCGGCGAGCAGGCGGGCGCGGCCCTCGCTGGCGGTGACCTTCGTGTTCAGCTTCGTCGAGTTCATCATGTGGAGCGCCTGCACCATGCTGGGCTTGGCGTCGCGGTCGCACGGGCACTCGGCGCTGCTGTTCGGCCGGCCAAAGGCGTCCATGAAATCGCTGTTCAGCTTGTGGTTCCACGTTTGCAGCGCGCGCGCGCCGTCCGGCAGGCCGGTGAAGCTCTCGCTGGTGCCGGTCACCTGCGTCACGGCGTCGAGCAGCACCTCGGCGGGCAGGCGGCGGCGGTAGCTGCGGGAGTAGTTGCGCGTGTCGCCGGCGTTGGTCTCGTTCGCGGCGGAACTGAGCTGGTAGGTGTGCGAGCGGAGGATGGTCCGCATCAGGTGCTTGAGGTCGAACTGGTGCGCGACAAAGTCCTTCGCCAGCCAGTCGAGGAGCGGTTCGTTGCTCGGCGGGTTCGAGGCGCGGAAGTCGTCCACCGGGTCCACGATGCCGCGTCCGAAGAACTGCGACCAGACGCGGTTCACGGCGGCGCGCGCGAAGAGCGGGTTCTCCGGCTGCACCATCCAGTCCACCAGCGCCGCGCGCGGGTCGCGGTCGGGCGCGATGACGGCCTCGGGTCCGCCGGGCGCGCGGGGCTTCAAGTCCTCGCCCGTGACGGGGTGCTTCATCGCGACGCTGCTGGTGGCCCAGATGTATTCCGGCTCGCCACTGATCGGGGCCGAGATGCCCTGGCCCTTGCGCCGCGTGCCGCTGAAGAACGCGGCGAACTGGTAATAATCCTTCTGGTCCCACTTCTCGCTCGGGTGGTGGTGGCAGCGCGCGCAGTCGAGGCGGACACCGAGGAAGACCTGGCTCACGAAGCCGCTCGCGTCCTCCGGCGTGCGCTTGTCGCGGAAGAGCGCGGGCGGGCCGAGCTTGTGCGTGCTGCCCTGCGCGGTGAGCAGCTCGCGCACGAACTGGTCGTAAGGCTTGTTCTGCCGGAACGAGTCACGCAGCCACTGGTCCATCAGGAAGACCGGTTTCACGCCGACGCGCGACGGGTTGCCGCGCACAAGGTCGCCCCATTTCACGGCCCAGTGGTCCGCCCATACGGGATGGTCGAGCAGGCGGTCAATGAGCTTGGCGCGCTTGTCCGGCGATTTGTCTTCAAGAAACGCCATCGTCTCCTCCGCCGTCGGCAGCGTGCCGATGGTGTCGAGCGACGCGCGGCGCAGGAACTCCGCGTCCGTGCAGCCTTCAGAGGGCAGGTGCCCGAGTTTCTGGAGCCGCTGATAAACCAGCCGGTCAATGTCGTTGTGGACCGGCAGCGAGGCGAACTGCTCCGCCGGCAGCACGCGGTCGCTGGGCACCATGACCGTGCTCACGGCCACGCTGCCGAGGAAGCGCGCGACCACCGCGCCTTCGCCGCTGAACTTGCCCACGTTCACCACGCCCTCGTCGTCCACGGTGACGAGGGACTTTTCGTTCGACATGTATTCCGCCAGCTCGGTCACGTCGCGCACCGCGCCGTCCGAGTAACGGGCCTGCACGAGCAGCGGCTGCCGCGCCTCGCGACGGTAGCGGCGCTCCTTCGGGAAGACCTCGATGCCCGTGAGCGACGGCTCGTTGGTCCGCGAGTAAGGCATGCCCTGCGCGATCCATTTCACGAGCGCCTGGTAATCCTCCGAGTCGCGTTCGAGGCGCAGCCCGCCGTCGTGTGGCACGGCGAGCGTGGCCTTGGTGAGCAGCAGGCTCTCCTCGGGAAACGCCGGGAACACGCGGCGGCCGCGCGCGTCCTTCACGATCTCCAGATAGTCGGCGCGCGGGTCGTAGGCGAAGATGGTGAGCTTGAAGCCGTTCTGGCCGTCGGACTTCGCGTGGCAGGAGCCGAGGTTGCAGCCGGCCTTGCTGAGGATGGGCAGCACGTCGTTGACGAAGCTGAGTTGAGGGCCAGTGCCGGCGAACTTCGCGGTGATGGTCGCAGAGCCGGCAGTCAGCGGACGCACCTTGCCGTCCGCGCTGACGGTGGCGACAGCGGGGTTGTCGGACGCGAGCTTCGCGGGCGCGGGCAGCTCGAAGCCGTTCTTGTCCGTGGCCGTGACCGCGATGCGATGCGGCGCGGAGCCGGCGAGCAAGGGCAGCTCCGCCGGGAAAACCGCGAGCGAAGCGATCGCGCGCAAGGGCTGCGGTGCGGACGGCGAAGCGGACTTCTGCGGCGGCGTGCAGGCGGAGAACAGCGCAAGCAGGATTATCAAAGACCGATGAAGTGTGACGACCCGCGCTTTGGAGTGCGGTGACTTGTCACCGCTTCTACGGCTTGGCGGACTTGTCCGCCAAGCAGAGCCGCAGCGCAGCGGCTCGTCGGCAACCAAGCGCGTCCTTGCGCAAGACAGCGACAAGTCGCCGCACTCCACATGCGCGCCGCCCCTCGCCGCGCGGCTGGTGGTCAACTGCTTTGCGCCTCTTTGCGCCTCTTTGTGGCTGAACAAACTCATTTCGCCTCCAGCTTCGTCGCCGTCTTGCCGCCCTCCCACACATACACGCTGCCGTCGTGGCAGCCGGCGAAGACGGTCTTTGCGTCCGGCGTGGCCGTCACGGCGTAGAGCACTTCGCCAATGGCGGAGAGCTTGCGCTCGGTGCCCGGCGAGCTGCTTTGCTCGCCGCTGTGGCGCTTGAGGTCGGTGATCGTCGAGGCGCTGCCATCCTCGGCAACGACCAGCAGGTTGGTGCCGCCGGTGGTCCAGTGCAGCGCGGTCACGGCGGCGCTGCGGTTCGAGAAGGCGCCTTCGCGCCCGGAACTGGCGATGTCCCAAATCTTGATTTCCTTGTCCGCGCCGCCGGTGGCGAGGACGGCATCGTCCTTCCCGAACGCGACGGCCTGCACGTAGCTCGTGTGGCCTTCGAGCTTGGCGACCTCCTTCTGCGTGGCGAGGTTCCACACGCGCGCGAGCTTGTCCGCGCTGCCGGTGGCAAGCAGCTTGCCGCTCGCGCTGATTTTCAGGTCGAGGATGCTGTCGTTGTGCGCGGTCCACGAGGCGAACGGTTTCTCATCGCCCATCTTCCACAAGTGAACCTGCCCCGCCGCGCCGCCCGGACTGTCCGCGACCGCGAGCGTGCTGCCGTCCGGCGTGAACGCGACGGCGGTGGCCCGGCCCGCGAGCGGCTTGTCGAGCGTGCCGAAGGGCTGGAGCGTCTTCGCATCGAAGAGCAGCACGCGGCGGAACTCACCCGCCGCCAGCCAGCGTCCGTCCGCGCTCCACGCGATGGATTGGATGGCGTCGCGCGCGCCGGTGAGCGTGGCGGTGAGCGTGCGGTTCGTCGAGCCGAGCGTGTGAATGAGGAGCTGGTTGCCGCGTGCGCTGGCGAGGCGCTTGCCGTCCGGCGCGAGTGAGACCGCGAGCACGGGCGTGTAGCTCGCGGGGAGCGCCTTGAGTTCGTCGGACTTCGTCTCGCGCGTGAGGAGCTTGAGCACGCCCGCGTCCCACGGCGCGCCGGCGTCCACCCAGCCGCGCAACGTGGCGATGAGCTTGTCCGGGAGCTGCTTCTTCGGCGGCATGTGCGGGTCGGAGCCGGGAAGGAGCTGCTTCACGAGCGGGCTGTCGGAGGACTTGCCGGGCTTGAGCGCGGGGCCGGTTTCGCCGCCCTTGATGGCCGCCTCGCGTGAAGTCAGGTCGAGTTGGCCGCGCTTCTTCTCGACGTTGTGGCAACTGAAGCAATGCGCGCGGAGAATGGTCATCGCGGCGGCGGCGTGCGTGTCCGTCTCCGCACCGTGAAGGGCGGATGAAGCGGCGAGCGCCAGCACACTGACAAACAGCCGAGTGAACATGCGGAAGGAATGACGCGAGGGGGGAGGGTGAATTCACCACCGTGGCGTCTTGGAGTGCGCCGGCAGAGCGCAGCGGCGACGGCGCTTTGGTGTCCCGCGAAGCGGAACTGGAGTGAGGGAGACACTCTTGTCCCCAAGTTCAGGGAGTTTGGGTGATGAGCATGGCGGACAGGAGTGTCCGCTTCACGACCGCTCCGCGGGAATTGAAAGCGGCGTCGCGCTTCGCTTGCCGCCGCAGTCCAAGACGCGGCGGGTCAATCGGCGCCACCTTGGTTCGCCAGCGCGTTGATCAGGCTCGCCGCGTATCCAGCACCGAAGCCGTTGTCTATGTTGACCACCGTCACGCCGCTGCCGCAGCTCGTGAGCATTCCCAGTAGTGCCGCCACCCCGCCGAAGGCCGCGCCGTAGCCGATGCTCGTGGGCACGGCGATGACAGGCTTCGAGACGAGGCCGGCGACCACACTGGGCAGCGCGCCCTCCATCCCGGCGCAGACCACGAGCACGTTCGCGCGCTGGAGGATTTCCAGCTTTGCCAGCAACCGGTGCAGCCCGGCCACACCCACATCGGCGATGCGCTCGACGCTGTTGCCCATCACCTCGGCGGTGACGGCGGCTTCCTCGGCCACGGGCAAATCGCTCGTGCCGGCGCAGAGCACGGCGATGAAGCCGGGGCGCTTGGGCAAGGGCCTCTTCTCGATGGTCACGGCGCGCGCGGCCTCGTGCCAGACGGCGCGCTTGAACCTGCGCTTGAGCAGTCGCGCGGCCTCCGGCTCGAGGCGCGTGACGAGGACGTTCTGCTCGCGCTCGACAAGCTTGCCCGCGATGGCAGCAACCTGCGCCGGCGTCTTGCCCGAGCCGAAGATGACCTCGGGAAAGCCCTTGCGCAGTGCGCGGTGCGTGTCCACCTGCGCGAAGCCGAGGTCCGCGATGGGCGCGGCCTGAAAGGCGCGCAGCACGTCATCGCGGCTGGCGCGTCCGGCGCGGAAGGCGTCGAGGAGGGTGGCGGCTTGTTCGGCGGTCACGGGCGGGAGAATGCGGGAGCGGCGGGGGAGAATGAAGTCTGAACTCTTCCTGCCGCTCGGCCCGAACAGCGAATGGGAGAAGTGGCTGCCGAAGTGAGCGGATACCGACGATTGCTCACGACTTCTTCTTCCGGCTGGGCGCGGGCAGTTTCTTCAACTCCTTCACCACCGCCTCAAAATCCTTCTCCACCTGCGACGGCTCGGCGAGTTGCGCTTGGTGAAACTTCTCGAACTCCAGTTCCGCCTTCATCACCGCCTGCTCGTGCGAAATCTTTCCCGCGTGCTTCAGAATGTCCCGCCCGCTCAGGCGCAGGAAGTCATCCAGCTTCGCAATCCAGTCCCGCATATACATTGGTTTCCGGTTGAGCGCCTGCACCTCCGCCAGTTCCAGATACGCCACCACGATGCGGTTCAGCACGTTGAGTTCCTCCGGCGACAGGTAATTCTTGGCGATGACCGCTTCCGCCTTGCTCGGTTTCGCGCCCACCCAGTTCGTCATCCCCGCCTGCGGCTTCGCGGCGTCCACCCGCGCATGGATGACCTCCGCCGCCGTCTGGCCGTGCGCCGCCCAGTGCATCTTGTTCTGCACCGTCGCGAAGAACTGCCGCGACGCCTCCGCGCTTGGGTCGTAATCAATGCTCGTCGCGTAAATCTCCAGCACCTTGCGCCAAAACTCCTTCTCCGACGACCGGATGTCGCGGATGCGCGCCAGCAGTTCCTCGAAATAATTCCCGCCGCCGCGCTGCTTCAATCGCTCATCATCCATCGCGAAGCCCTTCACGATGTATTCCCGCAACCGTTGCGTGGCCCAGATCCGGAACTGCGTGCCGCGCTGCGATTTCACCCGGTAGCCCACCGAGATGATGACATCGAGGTTGAAGAACTCGACTTGGTAGGTCTTCCCGTCGGCGGCAGTTGTTGCATGATTTGCAACAACTCGTTCCCGAACCAACTCCCCCTCGTCGAACACGTTACTGATATGCCGCGAGATGACCGACTTGTCCCGCTGGAACAACTCCGCCATCTGGTTAAGCGACAGCCAGACCGTTTCTGCTTCCAACCGGACTTGCAGCCGCGTGCGACCATCATCCGTCTGGTAAAAGAGGAATTCGCCGCCGGGTGCGGGCGCGGATGGAATCAGGCCGCTCATGGCTTCTTGCCCTCGATGCGTTTGATTTCCCGGTCGAAGTCCGAGATGTAGTCCGCGTCCTGCCGTTGGCGGTAAACCTCGAATTCCCCCTCGGCCTTGAGCTTCGCCTCCAGCGCGCTCACCTTGCCCTTGTCCTGGAGAATCGGGTAGTTCGACAACTCCAGAAAGCTGTGCAGGAACATGACCCAGTCCGTCATCTTCATCGGGATGCCGCGCTCGGCCCGGTTTTCCGCCAGGTCGAGGTAGGCGGAAACGATGCGGTTCAACTCCTTCACATGCGCCTCGCTCAGGTAGTTCTTCGCCACCGTCACGTCGGACTTCAAAATCTTCCCGCCCGGCGCGTGCTTCCAAGTCGTGAGGCCCATGTAAATCCTCGTCGCATCGGCGGCGGTGTAGATCAGCTCCGCCGCCGTCTGCCCCGTGATCGCCCAATGCAGCTTGTTCTGCACCGTGGCGAAGAACTCTTTCGTCAGCGGCGCGTCCGCGCTGTAATCCAGTGAAAGGGCGTAGATGTCCGTGATTTTCTGGTAAAAGCGCCGCTCGCTCGCCCGGATTTCCCGGATGCGCTCCAGCAGTTCATCGAAGTAATCCTTGCCGAAGACCTGCTTGCCGCGCTTCAACCGTTCGTCGTCCAGCACGAAGCCCTTGATGATGAACTCCCGCAGCGTCTTCGTGGCCCAGATGCGGAACTGCGTGGCCTGGTAGCTGTTCACCCGGTAGCCCACGGCGATGATGGCATCGAGATTGTAGTAGCGGGTCTGGTAGTTTTTGGCGTCGGCGGCAGTTGTTTCCAAAATGGAAACAACTGAAGCCTCCACCAACTCGCCCGACTCGAAAATGTTCTTCAGGTGCTTGTTGATGGCCGGCACCCTCACCCCGAACAACGCCGCCAGCGCCTTCTGCGTCAGCCAGACCGTCTCGCTCTTGAAGAATACGTCCACCTTCACCGCCCCGTCTGGCGCGGTGTAGAGGAGGAACTGGTTCTGGTCGCTCATGGGGTTTGAACTTCCACCTTCTTCATTCTGCATCCCTCTATTCGCGATTGGCCGTCACCGTGCAGAGTGTTACAGCAATTCCAAGGTGTTGGACGAGTGCGGTTGGATTGCCCATGAGCAGTGAAGCATCAAAACTTCCATCCCTCGCGGCGCATCAAACCGAGAAGACTGATGCAAGAAATGCCTAACTCGCGGCAAACGTCGGGAATGAAGTGTGTGCGCTTTGGATTGCGTTTCTCCGCTGCCGGGGTTTCCTGAGTCACCACAATCCCGCCGCGCATTTTCGCCAATGCGATGATGTAAGCATCCGCCTCTTCGTATTCAGACTTGGGGTCTCGCAAGCCGGCGAATTGATTTTGAATCGCCTGAGCTTCGGCGAGCACTTCAGCGGTTGGAACAAAAATCCCGGTGTGACTCTCTGTCCACGTAATCAAGCCCACCGTTCCGACCGCACCGATTTCTTCCTTCACCAAAGCTGGCGCAATAAACCTCCCGGCGGCAACCAACTCTTCGACGCGGTCCACCAGTCCAGTAAAAACGTCGGTAGGGAAATACCGCCCTTGCCAATCCATTAAGGAACTTGAATCCACCGAATAAACTGACAGGGCTGTGGGATTACTCATCGGCTGACGTATCCCCAGGCCCAGTTGTCAGGTGTGCCCGCAATTTGTCAAAGTGCTCGAACTTCAAATCGAGATACCGCGCCGCATCCACTGATGTGATTCGGTTTGCGGACAACGCTTCGAGCACCAATTGTGCGAATGGCCTTCCCGCTCGATTCACCGCTTTCTCCATCGGCGTGGCAAAGCCGCTCTTGCGCGGCGGCAGCGCGGCGACATAAGCCTGCCATAGCGCACGCCATTGATTGTATTGCGCCCAAGTCATGAAGCCTGACTCCCGCAGTCGCGTCGCAGTCGCGAGCGGTGTCAGCCGGAATTTTTTCGCCACGCGGCGAACATTCTCGATGCCCCATTCCGCCCGATGCAACCCGAGTTGGCCAATCACGCCGCGCAACGCGTCCTCTGGGACAAGCGCGTGACTCGCAGCCACTTCGGCAAAGCGCTCCACTTCCAGCCATTCATTTCCCCCGCGCCGCTCACGAGCTGCGGACGCTTCCTCGTTTTCCGCTGCCAGCATGAGATGAACAACCTCGTGACACAGCGTGAACGCCTTGGCTTCAGGTATCTCCTTTCCATTGACTGCGGCCACCGGCATCGGTGTGCGCAGTAGCGCCAAACCCCGCACTTCAACCAGCGACACTTTTGGGAACTGAAATACCAGCACACCCAACTGTTCGACCGCCGCCCGCCATGAGCGCCACGCTTCCCATTCGTTGGCCCAGTTGAGTTGGGCTGCCGCATCCACACTCATCGCAAGCCGCAAGCGCTGGCCGACCTTGATCGGCGAGTCCCGCAAGTGAGCGCGCAAGGAAAACTCCGGAGCCCTCTCGCCCAACTCTCCCATCAAGTTAAGCGCGTTCTCGCGCCGTGCGATCATCTGCCGCAAAGCCAGCCTCAGCTCGGGTGATTCATGTCCCGGCTCAACATCAGGCAGGCGCCGATACTCCGTCGCCAAGGGCGGTAACTGAGGCGGTCGCGGCATGAAGAAAACGCTCAACGGACGATGAAAAAAGCGCGCGAGGTTCTCGACCTGCCTGAGTGTTGGCTGGCGTTCACCCTTTTCCCACGCCTCCACCCGTTCTTGTTTTACATTCAGGCGTTTGGCGATCCGGTCCAATGCATAGCCGCTTTCCGCGCGTGCCCACGCGAGAAGCGACGGATTGATTGCTATGGCCTGATTGCTCGCCATGACGAAAGAAGCTTAACCGGAAGCCACGCTAGGGGCCAGCCTCCTGAATAGGCTCGTTAAGAAAAGGAGGCCGGCGGATGCCACCGTCGCCGACTCTTCATCTATGTTCAGCCACCGCTCCACTTTGCCGGTGGCAAAACGAGCAAGGGTCGCGTTGCGTTGATTTCCAGCGGCAGCACTAGGGCGAGAGTAGCGGCAGGCGCGGTGGTTGCAAAGACGGGTTTCGTGCCCGGCGCATCGCAAATGCAGGCTTGTTTCAGCCTTGGACAAGGTGGACGCTGGCCGTCGGAAATTGCCAGCATGACACCCCAGAACATCGCGCGGACGGCCGGCATCGCCCTCCTGATTTTTTGCGCCGTCATCATGGCGTCGTCGGGCACGTATGTGGTGCAGCCCGGTTATCGCGGCGTGGAGGTCACGATGGGCAAGGTCTCGCCGGCCTTCAAACCGGAGGGCTTCGGCCTGAAGGCTCCGGTCGTGACGATTATCCATCCCGTCTCCATCCGGCAGCAGACGGCGGAGGACAAGGCGGATTGCTATTCGTCAGACTTGCAGCAAATCCACGTTGAGCTGCGCGTGCTCTTCCGCATCCCGGAGGCCTCGGTGGTGAAGCTGTTTCAGGAGTATCACGGCCAGGTGTTTGACAGCCTCATCGCCCCGCGCGTCCATGAGGCGCTGAAGGAAGTGACAGCCCTCCAAAGCGCGGAGCAAATCGTGAAGACCCGCGAGCAGATCAAGACGCGTTCGCTCGAAATCGCCCGGAAGAAGGTCGGCGCGCTGCTCGTCATCGAGGACATCGTCATCCAGGACATCGCGCTTTCCAAGGAGCTGGGCCACGCCATCGAGGCCAAGATGGTGCAGGAGCAGGAGGCCTCGAAGTCCAAGTTCCTCCAGCAGCGCGCGCAGATCGAGGCGGACACCGGCGTCATCCAGGCCAAGGGCGAGGCCGAGTCCATCCGCATCCGCGGTGAGGCGCTCAAGGACAACCCGGCGTTCGTGGACTTGAAGATCGTGGACAAGTGGGATGGCTTCACGCCGCTGGTCATCGGCGGCGGGGACAATTTGCTGCTCTCGCTCCAGGACGCTGAACGCCTCCGCCAATCCCGACCCAATGCCCCGACCAACCTTCAATCGCCCGCCGTTCGCCGCTCCACCAAGTAGCGCGATGAACCCGAACTTTCTGCCCAGGCTCATCGGCGCGGGGGTGCTGGTGTTCGTCCTCGTCATCCTCGGCTCCGCTTCGAGTTACATGGTTGATCCCGGCACCCGTGGCGTCAAGGTGACGCTCGGCAAGACGGCGGACCAGTTCCTGCCGGAAGGCTTCGGCTTCAAGGCCCCGTTCATCACCCGGATTTTTCCCGTGAATGTGCGGCAGAAGACCATGCCCGTGAAGGCCGACTGCTTTTCCTCGGACTTGCAGCAGGTCGGCCTGGACGTGCGCGTGCTCTACCGGGTGCCGGAATCGTCGGTGGTGCAGATTTTCAAGGAGTTCGCCGGCGACCCGTTCGACAGCCTCATCGCCCCGCGCGTGCAGGAGGCGCTCAAAGAAGTCACGGCTTCGCAGACCGCCGAGCAGATCGTAAAGAACCGCGAGGAGGTCAAGCAGAAGGCCATCGCCGCCGCGAAGCAGAAGATCGGCACGCTGCTCACGGTCGAGGACATCGTCATCCGCAACATTGACCTCTCGCCTGAGCTGGAGCGCGCCATCGAGGCGAAGATGGTGGCCGAGCAGCAGGCCGCGCAGGCGCGCTTCACGCAGTTGCAGACGCAGATCGAGGCCGAGACCGCCATCATCCGCGCCAGCGGCGAGGCCAAGGCCATCAAGGTGCGCGGCGAAGCGCTCAAGTTGAACCCCGCCTTCCTGCGCCTGCAAATCGTCGAGCGTTGGAACGGCAAGTCCCCGCTCGTCGTGCCCGCCGATTCCAACAGCACCGGTGCCGCGTTGCTCCTGCCGCTCGGCCCCGCCGAGAAACCTGCCGCCCCATGAACCCGCAGCTCCGTGCCGCGCTCCGCTGGCTGGTCCTCGTCGCCGTGCTGGTGCTGCTGGCCCTGCTGTTCAAGCCGGTGCTGGCCTTCGTCGAGATGGCCGCGCTGGAGCTGCGTTACTTCTGGTGGCTGATTCTGCTGGTCGCGTTGGCCGTCTGGCTCATCTGGGGCCTCGGCAAAAGACCGAAGGAATAACTTTCCGCGCCACCTCGTCGGTGAAAGAGACCTTTACTGTCATGCTCAACCTCTTCGGCCAACGAATCGCCGGCAATGCCCACTGCGATGGAATCGCGCGCCGGGAGTTCCTCAAGATCGGTGGCATGGCGGCGGGCGGGTTGTCCCTCGCGCAGTTGCTCAAGCTCGAAGCGCAGGCCGGCACGGGCCGGTCGCACAAAGCGGTCATCAACATTTACCTGCCCGGCGGGCCGTCGCACATTGACATGTTCGACCTCAAGCCCAACGCGCCGAAGGAGGTTCGCGGCGAGTTCCGGCCCATCGGCACGAACGTGCCCGGCATGGAGATTTGCGAGCTGTTCCCGCGTCTGGCGAAGCTGGGCGACCAGTTCGCGCTCATCCGCTCGCTGGCCGACTCCGACGGCGCGCACGACTGCTACCAGTGCATGACGGGCCGTCGCCAGTCGGAGAAGCGCACCGCGCCCGCCGGCGGCTGGCCGAGCTTCGGCGCGTGTGTCTCGAAGGTGCAGGGAGCGACGCCTGGCGCGCCCGCGCATCTCTCGCTGATGTATCCCACCGGCAACCGCACTTGGGGCGAGCCGGGCGAAGGCGGCTTCCTCGGCCACGCGCACTCGCCGATGCAGCTCGTGGCGAAAGACCCGCACGCCCGCGTTCAAAACCTCACCTTGCAGGGCATCACGCTGGACCGGCTCCAAGACCGCGAGCGTCTGCGTTTCGCCGTGGACCAGTTCCGCCGCGACGCGGACACCGCCGGGCAGATGGCCGGCCTCGACAGCTACAACCAGCAGGCGCTCGGCATCCTCTCCGACTCGAAGCTCACCGCCGCGCTTGACCTCTCCAAGGAACATCCCGCCGTCGCCGCGCGCTACGGCCTGAACGACGACCGCTATATGCGCGACGGCGCACCGCGCATGATCCGCAACTTCCTCGTCGCCCGCCGCCTCGTCGAGGCCGGCGCGCGCGTCGTCTCCCTCAACTACAGCCGCTGGGACTGGCACGGCGGCGACGGCATGAACTTCCCCAGCTCGCGCGAGGAGTTCCCCTTGCTGGACCAGGGCCTTTCCGCGCTGCTCACGGACTTGAAGGAGCGCGGTCTCGACCGTGACGTGGCCGTGGTGATGTGGGGCGAGTTTGGCCGCACGCCGAGGATCAACAGCATGAACAGCCGCGACCACTGGCCGCGCGCGAACTTCGCCTTCCTGGCTGGCGGCGGCATGAAGACCGGCCGGGTGATCGGCGCGACCGACCGCATCGGGGCGGATGTGGCCGACCGGCCGGTGAAGTTCCAGGAGGTTTTTGCCACGCTCTATCACTGCCTCGGCATTGACGTGAGCGCCGCCACCGTGACGGACACCCAAGGCCGTCCGACCTACCTCGTGGATTCGGGCACCGAGCCGATTCGCGAGCTGGTGGGCTAGGCGGCTTCTCGCCGCCGTTCTTCAACCGCGCTTTTCTCCCGCGCCCTTTCGTGGCTGAATCTCGCGCATGAGTTTTGCCGCCACCGACCTTGAGGAGCTTCCCAGCGCCATCTGGCGTGACTTGGAGCGTGCCGTCACCGACGAGGCCAATCCGTTCCGCACGCCGGTGCTGGGCACCACCAACCTCTTCGAATGCTCCATGCGCGTCGTCACGCTGCGGCACGCGGACGGGGCCAAGCGCGAGTTGGCGTGCTATTCGGACGCCCGCGCGCAGAAGGTCCACCAGCTCAAGCTCTGCGAGCAGGCGCACTGGCTTTTCTACGACCCCGCACGCCGTGTTCAGTTCCGCATCAGCGCCCACACGATGGTTCACCAGAACGACGCCATCGCCCGCGATCATTGGCAGCGTGCGCCGCTCGCACACCGCCGGAACTACTGCGCCAACCAGCCGCCCGGCTCGGACATCCACGCACCCGGCGACGCGATTTCGCCTGAGTTGAAGTCCCCCAAAGTCACCGCCAAGCAACTGGAGCCGGGCTACGAGAACTTCGCCGTGCTCGTCTCCACCGTGGACCAGATCGAGTTCCTGCAACTCGCCGACGAGGGCAATGTCCGCGCGGTCTTCAACTGGACCGTCGCAAAGTGGAGCGGCCTGTGGCTGGTGCCATGAGCGGCAGTTTGGAGTTTGGAGTTTGGAGTTTGGAGTTTAAGCTGCGCGCGTGTTCCGTCCCTGCATTGACCTGCACGAAGGCAAGGTGAAGCAAATCGTCGGCGGCTCGCTGCAAGATGGCGGGGCCGGCCTGCGCACCAACTTTGTCAGCGAGCGGCCCGCGTCGTGGTTCGCAGAACTCTACCAGCGCGATGGGCTGACCGGCGGACACGTCATCCAGCTCGGCTCCGGCAACGAGGCGGCGGCGCGCGAGGCGCTCGCGGCGTTCCCTGGCGGCCTGCACCTCGGCGGCGGCGTGAACCTCGACAACGCGCGCGGCTGGCTCGACGCCGGCGCGTCGCACGTCATCGTCACCTCGTGGGTCTTCCGTGACGGCCAGCTCGACTTCGACCGCGTGCGCGCGCTCGTGGCGGCGATTGGCAAGGAGCGGCTCGTGCTCGACCTGAGCTGCCGCTTGCGCGACGGCGACTACTGGGTGGTGACGGACCGCTGGCAGAAGTTCACCGAGTTCAAGGTGAACGAAGACGCGCTCACGCGGCTCGCGGCGTATTGCGCGGAGTTTCTCGTTCATGCCGTGGATGTGGAAGGGCTGTGCCAGGGCGTGGACTTGGCGCTGGTGGAGCACCTCGCACGCTGGTCGCCCATCCCGGTGACTTACGCGGGCGGAGCGCGGTCGCTGGCGGACTTGGAGGAAGTCACCTGGGCCAGCGGCGGTCGCGTGCACCTGACCATTGGCTCCGCGCTGGACATCTTCGGCGGCAGTGGCGTGCGCTACGCGGACGCGGTGGCTTTCAACCGGAGGACTGCGAATCAACCACGGATGAACACGGATGGACACGGATAAGACAGGGCAGGCACGCGTGTCACCAATCCGCAGCGTTCACGTTGTCGCCTTTCATCCGTGTCAATCCGTGTTCATCCGTGGTTGAAACTTCTTACCGGTGGATAACTCCGTGTTGTCGCTCCCGTCCTTTCCCCCTACGTTCCGCCCATGAAGTGGCTCACGCGGCAGGAGCAGACGGTGCTCTTCACGCTGTTGTTCCTGATCCTGTTGGGGCTGGGCGTGAAGGCGTATCGAACGTCCACCCACGTGCCGCAGTCCAACCCGCCGGCAGCCGCTCGCTGACATGCAAAAAACCATCGACGTCGAACAAGTCCTCGAAACCATCGTCGCCAAGGACACCCGCTACCCGCGCGAGGCCTACTACTTCGTGCGCGAGGCGCTGGACGTGGCGCAGCGGAAGTTCGCCAAGGCCGGCGGCAAGTCCGCCAAGGACAAGCCCGCGCACGTCAGCGGCCAGCAGCTCCTCGAAGGCATCCGCGCGCACGCGCTGGAGCAGTTCGGCCCGCTGACGCTGATGGTGCTGGAGGAATGGGGCATCCGCCGAGGCGAGGACTTCGGGGAGATTGTGTTTAACATGGTGGAAAGCTCGCTGCTCGGGAAGACCGAGAACGACAGCCGCGACGACTTCAAGGGCGGGTATGATTTCTTCGAGGCGTTTCGGAAGCCGTATCTGCCGAAGGCGAAGTCTGCGGCACCGAAGGCCGAGGTGGAAGAAATCGGTTAAACCACGGAAGCGATGAGCAGCGCAGCAACCAGCGGGCGCGCCCGCGAGCTTCCGCCCCGCCCGCCAGCTTTACAAGGTTGGCGGCTCGCTCCGCCCGATCTCACCACCGCGTCGCGAAGAAAATGAACACGCCGAAGAAGGCGAGCGCGCCGAGGAACACGAGAAACCATGTCCCCAGCCCGGACCGTTCCTTGTCATTCGGGTCTTCGAAGGGCACGTTAGGCATAGTTGACTTCAGGTTGTGACAAATCCGTGGCTCACAGCGCCAACCGAATCCGGCACCGTGGAGAGCCTGCCAGTTGGGCGGCGGGCCAACAAGTCCAAAGAAATCCCCGGAGCAATGCGGGGCGTGAATGGCCTTCCGGCCGGCCAAGTCATATTTTCGCGCTTCCGATGAACCTCATGCGCCTGATTGCACCATTGTTTTCGAGCCCGTCGCTTTGCCTGCTGGCCGGGCTGGTGGCGGCGCGGGCGGACGCCGCCGAGCTGCCCCGCGAGCAGTTGGAATTCTTCGAGAAGAAAATCCGTCCCGTGCTGGTCGAGCGCTGCTACGAGTGCCACAGCGCGGCGGCGAAGAAAAACAAGGGCGGCCTCACCCTCGACACGCGCGACGGTGTGCTCAAGGGCGGTGATGCCGGTCCGGCCCTCGTCCCCGGCGACCCGGAGAAGTCCAAGCTCATCGAGGCCGTCCGCTACAAGAACCGCGACCTCCAGATGCCACCGAAGAGTCCGCTCCCGCCGGACCAGGTGCGCGACCTGGAGCAGTGGGTGAAGCTCGGCGCGCCCGACCCGCGCACGGAGGCCGTGGCGCAGACCGCAGGCAAACGCGCGCTCACGGTGGACGAAGGCCGGCAGTTCTGGGCCTTCCAGCCGCTCGCGAACCCGCCCGTTCCCAAAATCGGCAATCGGCAATCGGCAATCGCCAATCCCATTGACGCCTTCATCAACACCAAACTTGCCGAGAAGAAGCTCGCCGCCGCTGCGCCCGCTGACCGGCGCTCGCTCATCCGCCGCGCCACCTTTGACCTCACCGGCCTGCCGCCGACGCCGGAGGAAGTGGATGCGTTCCTCACGGACAAGTCGCCCGAGGCCTTCGCCAAAGTCGTTGACCGGCTGTTGAACACGACTGCCTATGGCGAGCGCTGGGGCCGGCACTGGCTCGATGTGGCGCGCTACTCGGACTCGAACGGCCTCGACGAGAACGTCGCCTTCGGCAACGCGTGGCGCTACCGCGACTACGTGGTGAAGTCCTTCAACGCGGACAAGCCTTACGACCGCTTCGTGCAGGAGCAAATCGCCGGCGACCTGCTTCCCGCCGAAGGCACGCCACAGCGCCACGAGCAGCTCACCGCGCTGGGCTTCCTCAGCATCGGCCCGAAGCTGCTGGCCGAGCCGGACAAGGTGAAGCTGGAGATGGACTTGATTGACGAGCAGATCGAGACGCTGGGCCGCGCCCTCCTCGGCATGACCTTCGGCTGCGCCCGCTGCCACGACCACAAGTTCGACCCGGTGCCCACCACGGACTACTACGCGCTCGCCGCCATCTTCAAGAGCACGCGCACGATGGACGACCTCAAGACCATCGCGAAGTGGCATGAGCCGGAAGTCGCCACGCCCGCCGAGCGCGCGGTCGTCGAGGCGCACCAGAAGAAGATGGCCGAGCAGAAGGCCCTTATCGCGAAACTCGTGGCATCGGCGAACAAATCCCTCGTCACCGACAAGGGCTTGAAGGAAGCGCCCAAGAACGCGGAGAGCCAGTATCCGACCAACACGGTTGCGGAGTTGAAACAGCTCCGTGCCGATCTCAAGAAGCTGGAGGACGCCGCACCCGAGATGCCCAGCACGATGGGCGTGACTGATTCCACCAACGTGGTGAAGACGCTGCCAGTCCACATTCGCGGCAGCCACCTCACGCTCGGCAAGCCCGTCTCGCGCGGCTTCCCACAGGTGATGCAGGTGGCCAGCCTACGCGCGGAGATGCCGGAAAAACAAAGCGGCCGCCTCGAACTCGCCCGGTGGCTTGCCAGCCCGGAGCACCCGCTCACCGTGCGCGTGATGGTGAACCGCATCTGGCGCTGGCATTTCGGCCAGGGCCTGGTCGCGAGCACGGACAACTTCGGCATCCTCGGCGACCGGCCCTCGCACCCGGAGTTGCTCGACTGGCTCGCGCGCCGGTTCATCGCCGAGGGCTGGAGCGTGAAGGCGATGCACCGGCTCATCATGTCGAGCACCGCCTACCAGCGCGCGACCAAGCCCGCATCGGACGCTCGCCGCTCCGTCGCGGACCCGGAGAACAAGCTGCTCGCGCATTTCCCCATCCGCCGCCTTGAAGCCGAGGAGGTTCGCGACGCGGTTCACTTCGTCGCTGGCACGCTCGACCGCACGATGGGCGGCAAGACGATTCCCGTGAAGAACCGCGAGTTCTTCTTCAACCACACCTCCAAGGACGCGACCACCTACGACAGCCCCCGCCGCGCGCTCTACCTTCCGGTCGTGCGCAACAACGTCTATGACCTCTTCGAGCAGTTCGATTTCCCGGACCCCGCCGTGCCGAACGGAAATCGCAACGCCACCGTCGTCGCCCCGCAGGCGCTGCTGATGCTCAACAGCGGACTGGTGGGACGGGCGGCGGAGAAGTTTGCCGCCGCGCTGCTCGCGTCCTCCAGCGATGACGCCCGCCGCCTCGAACTCGCCTACCTGAAGGCCTACGCCCGCCCGCCGACGGCGAAGGAGTTGGCGCGCGCGAAAAAGTTCCTGACCGACTTCAAGCCTGACTCCGCAGCCAGCCCGTCTGCGTGGGCCGTGTTCTGCCAGTCGCTGCTCGCGGCGAACGAGTTCATCTACCTGAACTGAGCGGGCGAGACTCCGCGCAGCTTGCCGGTTGAACCCGGCCGGTTTTCCCCGCACACTCGCGCCATGCTCAAGTTCATCCGCCTGCTGGCTTCCTCCTTGCTGACGGCCTCGGTGCTCGTCGCCAGTGCCGCGCCGAAGCGCCCGAACCTCCTCTTCATCCTCACCGACGACCAGCGCTGGGACGCGCTCGGCCTCGCGGGCAACCCGCATCTCAAGACGCCGAACATTGACCGGCTCGGCAAGGAGGGCGTGTATTTCAAGAACACCTTCTGCACCACGTCGCTTTGCTCGCCCAGCCGCGCGAGCATCCTCAGCGGCGTCTATGCCCACGCGCACGGCGTGCAGGACAACTTCACCGAGTATCCCGCGAACTTCCGCAGCTTCCCGATGCAGCTCCAGAGCGCGGGCTACGACACGGCCTACTTTGGCAAGTGGCACATGGGCGAGAACAATGACCAGCCGCGCCCCGGCTTCAACTGGTTCGTCACGCACAAGGGCCAGGGCAAATACTACGACACCGAGTGGAACCAGAACGGCGCGGGCGGCAAGGTCATCCCCGGCTACTACACGCACGTCGTCACGCAGCTCGCCGAGGACTGGCTCAAGCGCGACCACGGCGGCAAGCCCTGGCTCCTGATGGTCGGCCACAAGGCCCCGCACAGCTTCTATTTCCCCGAGCCGAAATACTCGAACAGCTTCGACAACGTCTGGATTCCGTATCCCGAAAGCGCCTTCCGCCTCGCCGACAAGCCGCTCTGGCTGCAGGACCGCATCCATACCTGGCACGGCATCTACGGCCCGCTCTTCGAGTGGCGGAAGAATTTTCCCGACAGCCGGCCCGAGGCGGTGAAGGACTTCGCGAACATGACCCGCGCCTACTGGGGCACCATCCGCAGCGTGGACGATTCCGTGGGCCGCTTCTACGAGCTGCTCAAGGAGCGCGGCGAACTGGACAGCACCATCATCGTCCACATGGGCGACAATGGCCTGCTCAACGGCGAGCACGGCATGGTGGACAAGCGCACCATGCACGAGGCCAGCATCCGCATCCCGCTCGTCGTGCGTTACCCCGGCCTCACGCTGCCGACACAGTCGAAGGTGGTGTCCCAGCAAGTCCTCACCGTGGACATGGCCCCGAGCCTGCTCGAACTCTGCGGAGCCGCGCCGCTCAAAGACCTTCACGGCAAATCCTGGGTGAAGCTCGTCCAGCGCGGCGACTCCGCATGGCGCAAGTCGTGGTTCTACCATTACAACTACGAGAAGCAGTTCCCCTACACGCCCAACGTCCGCGGCGTCCGCACCGACACTTGGAAATACGTCCACTACCCGCATGGCGACGGGAAAGCCGACCGCCACATGGCCGAGCTTTACAACATGGAGTTCGACCCTGACGAGCGGCACAACCTCATCGCCAACCCGAAATACGCGCCGGTCGTGAAGGAGCTGCAATCCGAGCTGGCGAAGCTGATGAAGCAGACCGGCCTGACCGCCGCGACGGACAAGATGCCGATGGACGAGGGCATCAAGAAGGAACTGCCGGACCAGAAGATTCGGTAGCCCGGAGCGCAGGTGTCCAACCTGCGTCGGTCTCTCGTCTGCTCGGCACGCAGGTTGGACACCTGCGCTCCTATCGCCACACCCCCGCATTGCGCTCCGCGCGCGAACCTGCAAACCTCGCGGCATATGTCGAGCATTGGCAAACTGATGAAGCAGGCGCAGCGGATGCAGCAGCAGATTGAGCGCGTCCAGAGCGAACTCGCGGCCAAGACCGTCGAGGCCACGAGCGGCGGCGGCGTGGTGAAGGTCACCGCGAAGTGCGACGGCTCGCTGGCCGCCATCAAGATTGACCCCGCGGCGGTCAACCCGTCCGACGTGTCGCTCATCGAGGACATGGTGCTCGCCGCCGCCAACAACGCTCTCGCGCAGGCGAAGGAAATCTCCAACACCGAGATGGGCAAGGTGACGCAGGGCTTCAACCTGCCGGGGATGATGTGAACGTGCTCCGTGTTGCGTGTTGCGTGATTCACGCAGGACGCATCCGGCAATAGTCACGCAACACGCAGCACGGAACACGTCATGCCCTCCCTCCCGGAACCCATCATCGCTCTCACCGCCGCCCTGTCGCGTCTCCCCGGCATCGGGCCGCGTTCGGCGGAGCGGCTGGCGTTGCATCTCGTGCAGAGCGAGGCGGGCGCAGTGCGGGCGCTGGCAAACGCCATCCTCGCCGCGCGTGAGCGCATCGGGTTCTGCCGCGTGTGCGGTGCGCTGACGGAGCGGCAGCCGTGCGGCTTGTGCGATGATCCGCGTCGCGACACTTCTCTGATCTGCGTGGTGGAGCGGCCCACGGACATTTTCAGCATCGAGAAGTCCGGCGCGTTCCACGGGCGCTTCCATGTGCTGGGCGGGAAGATTTCGCCGCTCAACGGCGTCGGCCCGGAGGACTTGCGCATCGCGGAGCTGGAAACCCGGCTCGGCTCCGAGCCGGTGAAGGAAATCATCCTCGCGCTCGGCACCGATGTGGAGGGCGACGCCACCGGCCACTACCTCGCCAAACGCCTTGCATCTCGCGGCGTGAAGGTGAGCCGCCTCGCGCACGGGTTGCCGGCGGGGAGCGGGCTGGAGTTCGCGGATGAGCTGACCTTGAGCCGGGCGCTCGAAGGACGAACCAGTATTCAGTGATCAGTGTTCAGTATTCAGTTTCGAGTCACCACACGCGTCCGGCTTCACCACCACTGATTACTGATTACTGATTACTGATTACTGATTACTTCGTCCGCAGGTCATCTCCCATGAGCACCACAACCACACTTGCCCCCACCGCCGTCGTCTTCGACCTCGGCAAGGTGCTGCTGGAATTCGACTATGGCATCGTCGCGCGGCGGCTGGCGGCGCACAGCGGGCGCGACGCGAAGCAGATTCGCGGACTGCTGGACCAGTCGCCGCTGCTGCTCCGCTTCGAGAGCGGGCAGATGACGAATGATGAATTCTTCCGCGAGGTTTCCTCGCTCACCGGCTACACCGGCGTGTTCGACGAGTTCGCGGACATCTTCGGCGACATCTTCACGGCGATTCACCCGATGATTGCGCTGCACGCCCAGCTCCGCACGCGTGGCGTGCCGACGTTCATCTTCTCGAACACGAACGACCTCGCCGTGCGCCACATCCGCGCGAACTTTCCGTTCTTCGCGCACTTCACGGACTACATCTACTCGCACGAGGCGGGCACGATGAAGCCGGACCACCGCATCTACGAAATCGTCGAGCACCGCACGAAGCGACGCGGAGCGGAGCTGCTCTACCTCGACGACCGGAAGGAAAACGTGGACGCCGGCCACGCGCGCGGCTGGCGGGTGGTGCATCACCAGACGCCGGAGCAGACCATCGCGGCGGTGCGGGCGGCGGGACTGCTGTAGTGGCGTTCGGGGGGGGGCGAGCACGCCAACGCGTCCGACGGGGTCACAGGCCGCCGCTACAGAAAGCAAAAAAAACTCCGGCCCGCGAACGGACCGGAGTTTGGCGAAAGGAGTTTTGAAGCGGGCTTACTTCGCGCCCTGGTCAATCCACGCGCGGATGAGGCCGATCTGCTCGTTGGTCAGCGGCTTGCCCTTGCCCTCGGGCGGCATGGCGTCGTCCTCGTTCACGCGGGCGATGGCCTTGACGAGCGCGCTGTCCGCGCTCTTGCCGGGAATGACGGACTTGCCGTTTTCACTGGCCTTGAGGGTGTTGGCGAGCGTGTCGAGCTTGAGCTTGCCCTTGGACTTCTTCTCGCCGTGGCACTCGACGCAGGCCTTCTCGAAGATAGGCTTGATGTCCTTGTCGAACGTCAGGCCGGATTTCTTGGCGGCCGGGGGGAGTTTCTTGTCCGCGGCGGTGGCGGTGAGGGCGAGCGCGAGGCCCGCGCAGAGGCTGAGGGTGATGGTGAATCGTTTCATAATTGTTGTGCTGTCGAGCGGGGGGCTGTGTAGCCGGAGGGGGGACGGTTTGCACGCAAAAAAAGCGGTGAACCGCGCGGCCCGGAGCGTGCTCGTCGCTTGACCTGCCACGACGAATTGCCGCTGAATTCACCAACACGTTTTAAGTCATAGCCTCATGCAAAAAGACCCCGCCACTCCCGGCGCAGCAGCGTCGCCTCCGGCGCGGCGCGAGTTCCTGAAACAGGGCTGCGCCGCGTGCCTCGCCGTGGCGGCGGTCGGCACACCGGCGGCGGTGGGCACGCGGGTTTTTCTCGACCCGCTCACCCGCCTCAAGACGGTGGAAAACTTCGTCAAGGTCACGACGCTGGACACGCTGCCGGAGGACGGCACGCCGGTGCAGTTCCCGGTGCTCGCGGACCGGCGCGACGCGTGGACAAAGTTCACGCAGGTGCCCATCGGCGCGGTGTTCCTCCAGCGGCAGGCGAAGGACAAGCTGCTCGCCCTGAGCGTGGTCTGCCCGCACGCGGGCTGCTTTGTGGATTACGTGGAGGAGCAGCAGGGCTTCCTCTGCCCGTGCCACAACAGCCTGTTCCTCAAGGACGGCGGGCTGAAGGATGAGCAAAGCCCGAGTCCGCGCCCGTTGGACACTCTCGAAGTCCAGGTGCGCAACCGGAACGAGGTCTGGGTGCGGTTCCAGGATTTTCAACTCGGGGTCACGGAGAAGAAACCAGTCGCATGATTAAGCGGGTCTTGGCTTGGGTGGATGAACGGACGGGGCTGGGGCGCTTCGCGGAGGCGTTCCTGTTCCAAAACCTTCCCGGCGGGTCGCGGTGGCGCTACTCGTGGGGCACGCTGCTGCTCTACGTGTTCTTCCTCCAGGCGGTCACGGGGTTTTTCCTGTGGACGGCCTACAGCCCAAGCACGCAGACCGCGTGGGAGAGCATCCATTTCATCCAGAACGAGATGACCGGCGGCTGGCTGCTGCGCGGGCTGCACCACTTCGGGGCGCAGGCGTTCGTGGTGGTGCTCGTGCTGCACCTGCTGCAAATGGTCATCTACGGCGTCTATCGCGCGCCGCGCGAGGTGAACTTCTGGCTCGTGCTGCTGCTGCTCCCGTTGGCCATCGCGATGTCCGCGACGGGCTGGCTGCTGCCGTATGACCAGCACGGTTTTTGGGCGTCACGCGTGCCGATTGGCATCATGGGCGTCACCCCGGTCATCGGACCGTGGCTGCAAAAAATCGCGATGGGCGGCTCGTCGGTCGGCCATCACACGCTCACGCACTTCCTGGCGCTGCACGCGGGCCTGCTGCCGCTGATCGTCGCGCTCGTCCTGGGCGGACACTACTATCTGAACCGCAAGCACGGCTTTGCGGACGCGCCCAAGGACTGTGGCTGCCCGGACGAGCCGTATTTCCCCGCGCAGTTCCTCAAGGACGCCGCCGCCTGCCTCGCGGTGCTCATCGTGCTGCTGGGCTTCGTGCTCGTGCCGCTCTGGCAAAATCCCGGCGCCGCCCCGGGCGTCCACCTCGGCGCGCCCGCCGATCCCTCGGAGCAATACAGCGCCGCGCGCCCGGAGTGGTTCATGCTTTTCCTGTTCCAGTTCCTGAAATACTTCCCCGGCGGCACCGAGGTCTGGGGCGCGATGGTCATTCCCGGCCTGGTGATGACGGTTCTCGCGCTCATGCCGTTCGTGGCCAAGTGGAAGCACGGCCACCGCTTCAACGTCCTCTTCATCGGCGTGCTGGCGGTGGGCGCGCTCACGCTCACGCGCATCGCGCTCGTCCAGGACAGCAAGGATGAAACCTATCTGACCGCCAAGGAACACGACCGCCGCAGCGCCGAGCGGATGCGCCAGCTCGTGTCCGAACGCGGCATCCCGCCCTCCGGGGGCGCGGCGCTGCTGCGTGACGACCCCTTCACGCAAGGCCCCAAGCTCTTCGCCAAGAACTGCGCGAGCTGCCACCGCTTCGACGGCCACGACGGCACGGGGCGGATGCCGCTCAACACCTACACCGTGCGTGCCGGGGACACTTGGGAAAGCATCGCCGAATACCGCTTCACCAAGCCGGAGCAACTGCGCGACTTGAACAAAAGCCTGGGCGGCCGCGCGTTGAAGCCCGGCGACCAGGTCACGGTCTATGCCCGCCCGTGGGCGCCGGACTTGAAGGGCTTCGCCACCCGCGAATGGCTGGCCGGCCTGATGGACCCCGCCCGCGTGGATGGCCCGCGTTTCTTCGGCGGCACCAAGTTCAAGGACGGCAAGATGGTCAAGTGGGTGAAGAAGAACTGCACGTCCGAGAAGGCCGGCGACCTGAAGAAAGTCATCGCCGCGCTCTCCGCCGAGGCGAGGCTCAAGTCCCAGGCCGGCCCGGACAAGGCTGATGCCGAACTCATCAAGCAGGGCCGCGCGCTCATCACGGGCGACTTCGCCTGCACCGACTGCCACAGCTTCGGCAAGAAGGACCCGGACGCCACCGCGCCGGACCTGACCGGCTACGGCTCGCGCGCGTGGTTGCTGCGCTTCATCAGCAACCCGAACCACGCGGACTTCTACGGCAAGCGCAACGACCGCATGCCCGCCTTCGCGGACAAGAAGATTCTGGACGCGAAGCAGCTCGGCCTCCTCACCGACTGGCTGCGCGGCGAGTGGTATGTGCCGCCGAAGAACGGGACCAAGTAATCAGTGTTCAGTAACCAGTGTTCAGTCGCGGTGCCGAACCAGGCCGCACCACTGAAAACTGAAACTGATTACTGAACACTCTCTTTGGCAAACGGTTCAGCGCACCAGAATGTCCGGTCGCTGCCAGACGCCTTCGTCGCCTTCTACGCTCACCATCGGCCAGTCTTGCGCGGGCGTGATGACTTGCGGGCCTTGGCTGGTGGCCAGAATGGTGTCCTCGCTCTTGGTGCCGGTGATCGAGGGGTTCCACGCGAAGGGCTGGTTCTCCAGCACGACCCCGGGCGCGGTGGGCGAGCCGAGGTAGTCGCGCCCTTGGTAGCCGCACGGGCCGCCTTGGTGGTGGAGATGCCACTCGTCGGCGAAGCCAACCGCATCGTAGGCGGCGACGCCCTGACGGAAAACGTCCTGCACCGTCGCGCCGACTTGCGTGGCGAGATGCAGCTCGGTGTCCACGGCGCAGACGGCGTCGTGCCGGCGGCGGAGTTCCTTGGAGATGGGACCGAAGTGAACCATGCGCGTGAGCGCCACGATCAGCCCGTGCTGCCGTGCGCAGAGGATGACCTCGGCGAACTTGCGGAGCTTCTTCGTGGTCGGGCGCGGGTGACGGTAGTTGCGGATGCGCTCGTCGGTGGCGACCAGCACGACGACGGGCGTGAGGTTGCGCGCCCAGGCACGTTCGGAGAGGACGCCGGAGATTTGGAATTCCGACTGGCCCGGCTGGAGGCTGCGGCACGTCTCGTTCAAGGCCGCCTCCGCCGCCTTGCCCAGCGCGCGGTAGCGCTTCACCTCGGCGTCCTGCAACGAGTAGTGCAGCGGGGCGAAGAGTTCGGGCCGCGCTTGCGTGCCCCAGTCGCCGCAGTCGGAGAGCGTGCGCCTCGGGTCGGCGACGGACTTGAGCGCCTTGAGCGCGCTGGCGTTGTCGTGCCACTCCCAGAGCAGCGGTGTCGCGCCGAGGCCCTTCACCACCTCGTCCTGCAAGCAGCGCATCTCGATCCGGCTGGCAAAGACGTAAAAGCCCTTCGCCGTGACGACGAGCTGGCCGAAGCTGAGATTGCTGTTGAGCGGGATGTGCGCCTCGCCGCCACAGGCGAGCCAGGAGAAGTTGGGTTGCAGGCCGAGCAGCGCGGCGTTGGCCTTGTGCGCGCGCAGGAGTGCGCGGACCTGGGTGAGTTTGGTTTTGAGTTCGGGGTTCATGGAAAGGGGAACTTGCGCTTTACGCATTACGTTTTACGTGTCTGCCGGAGCGCGCCGGGTGGCCGCGAAAACGTAAAACGTAATGCGTAACCACCACGGGTGCCCGCCACCGGAAAGGAATTGCCACTGGTTTCCGGCTGCCGATACAGTCCGCGCATCCTAAGCGCCGGCGCGCTCAACTCAACTTTTTTGATGACCGACTGGAACATCCAAAGCCGCTCGCATGCCTGCCAGGCCTGCGAAAAGCCCTTCGCCAACCGGCAGTCCTACCACACGCTGCTCGCGTTCGACCGGCACGAACTCGCGCGGCAGGACGTGTGCGAGGCGTGCTGGACGGCGCAGTTCAGCGAGGGCGCGAGCGACCGC
Organism: Limisphaerales bacterium; assembly: GCA_009773355.1. Taxonomy (GTDB): domain Bacteria; phylum Verrucomicrobiota; class Verrucomicrobiia; order Limisphaerales; family SXTU01; genus SXTU01. The sequence goes on along the minus strand of WRPG01000016.1, from coordinate 27,404 downwards.
AAGGGCTTCATCTCGCACTGGGTCGGCGAGTATCAGGCGCCGCCCGCCGCCGCGCCGGACGCCATCCAGAAGGAGACCGCCGAGACGCTGCTGCGCAAGCTGATGGAGAAAAACGACCCGCAGTATCGCGCCGCCGCCTACATCCTGGCCGTGATGCTGGAGCGGAAGAAAATCCTCAAGGTGAAGGCGCAGTTGAAGGAAAACGGCGTGCGCATCTTCGTCTATGAGCAGCCGAAGACCGGCGACGTGTTCACGATTCCCGACCCGGAATTGCAGCTTACGCAGCTCGAAGCCGTCCAGCGGCAGGTCGCGGCGCTGATGGAAGGCAGTCTGGAAACGCCCGCCGAACCCGCCGCCTACATCGCCCCGCCGGAGCAGCCGCCCGTCGCCGCGCTGGCGGGCGCGGGCGAGGAGCACACGAAGTAAGGCCCGTCTCGTGTCCAGTCTCGACGAACTCCAGTCCCGCCTCGGCCACCAGTTCCGCGACCCGGCGCTGCTGCGGCTGGCGCTGACGCATCCGTCCATCTCGCACGAGATGGGCGCGAGCCAGGACCACAACCAGCGGCTCGAATACCTCGGCGACGCCGTGCTCCAGCTCGCGCTCTCGCGCGAGCTTTACGACCGCTACCCGCACCACGACGAAGGCCCGCTCACGAAAATCCGCGCCCAGCTCGTGAACCAAGTCTCCCTCGCCGAACAGGGCCGCGCGCTCGGCCTCGGTGAGCATCTCATCCTCAGCCGGGGCGAACAGCTCAACGGCGGCCGCGAACGGCCGTCCATCCTCGCCGACGCCTACGAGTCCGTTCTCGGCGCGTTGTTCCTCGACGGTGGCTACGACGTGGCGCGGGCCTTCATTCTGCACACCTTCCGCGATGAGTTCACCGACATCGAAAGCGCCGCCACGGCGGACAACCCCAAGGGCGCGCTCCAGGAAATCCTTCAGGCCATCTCCTCCGAGGCCCCGCAATACCAGGTCCTCACCGCCACCGGCCCGGACCATGACCGCGAGTTCGAATGCGCGGTGTTCTACAAGGGCGAGGAGATCGGGCGGGGCAGGGGCAAGAGCAAGAAGCTCGCGGAGAGCCAGGCCGCCGCCGCGGCGCTGGAGCGGTTGCGTGCCAAGAACGCCACGGCAGCCTGAGTTGCCGGCCCCGCCCGGCCAATCCGCTTGACCCCTCCGGCGCTGCTTGCGACAACCAGCAGCATGAAGCCGATTCCTCCCGCCCCGGCGGCTGCCGCCGTCGCCGTGGACGGCGTGGTGTGAAATATCTCAAATCAAATGCGCAAGTTCTCATGCCGTTGCCTGAAGCGCGCTTCCAGCACCCCCGTCAGCTCCTCCATCACAGTTCAACCCCTATGAAGTCCCGTCTCCCCGTCTCCGCTCTGGCCGCGCTCTCCGCCGCCGTTCTCATCGTCTCCGCCGCCGAGCCGATGCTGCACTCGTTCAAGAAGCAGCAGCTCGACAAGCACTACTGGTCCGAAGGCGCGATGCTCGGGGACTTGAACAAGGACGGGAAGCCCGACGCCATCTCGGGGCCGTATTGGTGGGAAGGGCCGGACTTCAAGAAGCGCCACGAGATTTACCCGGCCACGCGCACGACGAAGACCAAGAACCTCAAGGGCGCGGAGGTCGAGTTCCCCGGCTTCGAGGGCAACTTCGGCAGCCGCAACGCCTACTCGACGGACAACTTTTTCGCCTTCGTCCACGACTTCAACGGCGACGGCTGGAATGACGTGCTGACCTACGGCCTGCCGAACACGCCGGCGTATCTCTACCTCAATCCCAAGGGCAAGGAGCAGCACTGGGAGCGCTCGACGGTGCTCGACCATGTGGACAACGAGTCGCCGACGTTCACGGACCTCACGGGCGACGGGAAGCCGGAGATTGTCTGCAATTACGAGGGCAACTACGGCTACGCCTCGCCCGATTGGAGCAACCCGACCGCGAAGTGGAAGTTCACGCCCATCACGGCGGGCGGCAAATGGCAGCGCTTCACGCACGGCCTCGGCGTCGGCGACGTGAACGGCGACGGCAAGCTCGACCTCATTTGCAAGGACGGCTGGTTCGAGCAGCCCAAGTCGCTCGCGGGCGACCCGGCGTGGAAGCATCACAAGACCAACTTCGCCCCCACCAGCGCGCAGATGTATGCCTACGACGTGAACGGCGACGGCCGCGCGGACATCGTCACCGCGCTCGCGGCGCACGGCTACGGCCTCGCGTGGCACGAGCAGCTCGCGGAAAAGGACGACAACGGCTCGCCCAAGTGGCGCTCGCACGTCTTCATGCACAAGGCTCCGGCGGAAAACCGCTACGGCATCCACTTCCCCGAGCTGCACGCGGTCGAGCTGTTCGACGTGGATGGCGACGGACTCAAGGACATCGTCACCGGCAACTGCTACTGGGCGCACGGGCCAGCCGTCGCGCCCGGCGCGGGCGAGGAGGGCGTGCTGTATTGGTTCAAGCTCGTGCGCAAAGCCGACAAGTCCGTGGACTGGGTGCCGCACCTCATTGACACCGCGTCCGGCGTGGGCCGGCAGATTGGCGTCGCCGACGTGAACGGCGACGGAAAGCAGGACCTCATCATCGGCAACAAGATGGGCACCTTCGTCTTCACGCACGAGGCGAAGACGGTTTCCGCCGACGCCTTCGCCAAGGCGCAGCCGCTCGTGAAGTTCCCCACGTTCACCGACCAGCCGATGGAGAAGATGAGCATCATCGTCCACACCACGCGCCCCAGCGGCACGCCCGCCGTGGTGCAGCCGCCGGGCGGCAAGGGCGACAAGGCCGCGCCCGCGAAGAAGGCCAAGGCCGCCGCGCCCGTGCAGCTCGCCGCCGCCGATGTGAAGGCCAACCCGCCCCTTTCGACCAAGGGCGTCCTCCCCGTCGGCCTCGACGGCAAGCCGCTCAACACCGACTTCGAGACGGGCGACCTGCGCGATTGGACCGCGACGGGCGACGCGTTCAAGCAGCAGCCCATCCTCGGCGACACCGTGGTCGCGCGCCGCGCGCCGAACCAGAGCAAGCACGTCGGCAAATACTGGATTGGAACCTACGAACTCGGTCTCGGCGACGAGGCGACCGGCACGCTCACCAGCAAACCCTTCCGCCTCACGCACCGCTACGCGGCGTTCCTCGTGGCGGCCGGGCCTTACACGTCAACGCGCGTCGAGATTGTGAACACGGGCAACGGCAACGTGATTTTCTCCACGCCCGGCGGCGACCCGGAGAAGTTCAAGGAGACGAACAACTCGACCGAGACGCTTGCACCCGTGGTCGCGGACTTGGAGCGGCACCAGAACAAGGAAATCTTCATCCGCGTGGTGGACGAGCAGGCCGGCGGGCATTGGGGCCACCTCAACTTCGACGACTTCAAGCTCTACGACGAGCGGCCCGTGTTCGCGAACGAGCTGAAGATGTCCGGCAAGGCCCTCGCCGCGCTCGCGCAGAAGACCGCGCCCAAGGCTCCCGCGCCGCCGCCAGCGCCGCTCGACGAGGTGAAGCACAACGGCCTTTCCGCCGAAGAATCCGTGAAGGCCATGACGTTGCCGCCGGGCTTCAAGGTCACGGTCTTCGCCGCCGAGCCGGACGTGAAGCAGCCCATCGCCATGTGCATTGATGACCGCGGGCGCCTCTGGGTCATCGAGAACTACACCTACCCCATCCGCAAGCCGGGCGAGAAGGGCGACGACCGCATCGTGGTCTTCGAGGACACGGACGGCGACGGCAAGCACGACAAGCGCACGGTCTTCATCGAGGGGCTGAACCTCGCGTCGGGCATCGAGTGGGGCTTCGGCGGCGTGTTCGTCGGAGCCGCGCCGTGGCTGCTGCACATTCCCGTGAAGGAGACGGCGGCCGGCCCGCAGCCCGCCGGCGAGCCGAGGAAATTGCTCGAAGGCTTCGCGTGGCACGACACGCACGAGATGCTCAACACCTTCACTTGGGGGCCGGACGGCTGGCTCTACGGCTGCCACGGCGTGTTCACGCACTCGCACGTCAAGGTCGCGGGCGCGCCGGACAGCGAGCGGCAGTTCATCAACGCCGGCGTGTGGCGCTACCAGCCGGTGAAGAAACGCTTCGAGGTCTTCGCCGAGGGCACGAGCAACCCGTGGGGCATTGACTTCAACGAATACGGCCACTGCTTCATCGAGGCGTGCGTCATCCCGCATCTCTTCCACATGATTCAGGGCGGGCGCTACCACCGGCAGGCCGGGCAGCACTACGCGCCGACCCTCGTGGAGGCCCGGCGCGTCGCGGCGAATTACTTCGACCAGAGCTTCTCCCCGCAGCAGGGCCAGCCGGAGAACTCCTACACCTTCAAGGACGCAAAGGTGCAGCCCATCAACCCGTTCATCTACGACGACCTCAAGACCATCGCCGACCACCGCCACTATCTCGGCGACCGCCCGCACGGCGGCAACGCGCGCTCCGACGCCGCCGGCGGCGGCCACGCGCACGCGGGCCTCATGTGCTACCTCGGCGGAAGCTGGCCCAAGGAGTATCACGGCAAGCTCTTCATCGGGAACATCCACGGCCAGCGCCTGAACGTGGACAGCCCCGAGCGCAAGGGCAGCGGCTACGTGGGCAAACACGCGCCGGACTTCCTGAACTTCAACGACCGCGCCTCGCAGACGCTCAACCAGATGATTGACCAGGACGGCAACGTCTTCGTGATTGACTGGTATGACCGCCAGCAATGCCACAACCAGCGCGACCCGAACGTGCATGACCGCAGCAACGGGCGGATTTACAAGATCACCCACGAGCTAGCTCTCAAGCGGACGGCGCTGCTGGGACGAAGCGTTGACCTCACCCCACTCTACGGCCAAGAGCTCGCCAAATGGGTGTGGGGTGCGAACAACGCTTGGCAGAGTCGGCACGCATTGCGTCTGGTTCAAGAGCGTGGACTTGACGCCGATGTGAAAGGGGAACTCCAAAGGAACCTCCAAGAGACATTGATGCACCCACTCAACCCGGACCGGGAGCGAGCTGATTTTGAGGCACGAATGACTGTAGCTACGATGCGAGCACTGCATGTAGCCGGCGGCTTTAAGGACAATCATTCCGCGTTGGACAGGCGCGGCCCAGAATTCGGCGTTCGTATGCTGAAGCACGCGCATGAGCACGTCCGCGCCTGGACCATCCAACTCCTCTGCGAAGACCACAAACCTGGCGACGCCGCCCTGAAGGAATTCGCCCGCCTCGCAAAGGAAGACCCGTCGCCCGTCGTGCGCCTCTACCTCGCCAGCGCCTGCCAGCGCCTGACCGTGGCCGAGCGCCTGCCCATCGTCGAGGCCCTCCTCGCCCACGCCGAGGACGCCACCGACCACAACCTCCCGCTGATGTATTGGTATGCCACCGAACCCATCGTCGCCGCCGACCCCGCCAAAGGCGCGCTCCTCCTCGCCAAGGCCAAAATCCCCGTCATCCGCGAATACATCACCCGCCGCCTGACCGCCAAGTGAGTCACGGTTGAGCGGGGACTTCTCCAAGCCCGACCCGGGAGGAGTCTTGATCCGCAGGCTTGGAACATTCGCCCGGCTAGCCGTAAAGCGGCTGTGGCGTGAAGGTGTCGTATTCCAGGTTGCGGACGTGCTGGTTCACCCAGAAGCCCGCCAGCACCGTGCCCAAGCCCGCCGCCACGAGGAAGCCGATGCCAAACCACCGCTCGCCCGCCATGATGCTGCCCCAGGTCACGAGCAGGTTCGTTCCGGCGAAGACCGCGCAGGCGATCATCGCGTCGCGCCGCTTGTCGAGGTAGTGCAGCACCATCAGCAGCGACATGAAGATGACCAGCAGGAACGTGCCAATGAGCGCGATCTGGAAGATGCCCGCCTGCACCGCGCCGAGGCCGATGACCGGCAGGACGTGCTCCGCGCCCAAGATGAGCACGATGGTGAACAGCCCCTGCACCTTGAGCAGCAGCCCGAAGCCGTCCCGCAGCGCCTCGATCATCCCCAGCTTGCGCTCGGTGACTTGCGCGAGCGTGCCCTTCTTGAGCACATGCTGGAAAAACTGGTCGTTGGCAACCGCGAAGTCGGTTTCCAGCTTCAGAAGAAACACCGCCATGCCCGGCACGATGGTGAGGAAAGCGAAATACACCACGCGGTCATACACGGGCGCGGAGTGCAGCAAGCCCGCGATCTGTTCCGCCGCCGGGTCGAGCCACCAGAACAGGAATTTGTCGATCCAGATGCCGAGGTTGTAGAAGAGGCCGCACAGGGCGAGCTGCCAGTAGCGGCGGAAGCAGCGGAGGAACTCGGGGTCGCCCACCTCGCGGTTGCCAACCTCCTTGTAGATCGCGCGGAAGAGCAGCAGCAGCAGCAGCGCGTGGCCGAGGGTGAAGCCCACCATCGCGCCGGTGACGCCCTGCCAGTTCCCGCACACCCACGCGCCGAGGAAGCTGGCCGCACTGCCGATGGCGAAGCCCCACAGCACCTGCGCGTAGTCCTTGATGGCCGTGAGGAAGATGCTCGCCACCCAGATGCCGCCCACGAACGCCGTGAGCATCGCCGCCGCCAGCCGGAACACCAGCGGCCCCGGCACGCACCCGACAAAGATCACCAGCCCGACCACCGAGAAGAGCAGCATGCTCCACGCGATCGAGAACACGAACGTCGGGTAAATCTTCTCCGGCTCGCGCGCATACTCCTGGTCCGCCGCGTGCCGCGTGAGAACCATCTGGATCGGCCCGCTCAGGACGAGTGTGACCGCATACACCAGCGAGATGCTCACGAAGAAGGTTTGCAGCTCGTCGGAATCGCTCACCGTGGTGAGCACTGCGCCGAGCATCCCCAGCGAGATCACCGACACCAGCCACGGCCCGCTGCCGATGAGCGCCGCGTAGCCGTAGGCCTGAAGCAGCCCGGTGTAACCCTGCTTGGCCAGCAGCTTGTTCAGTTCAAAGCCAACGCCCGCCATCTGTGCCGGGAAGGATGGCGTCGCGCCGGGTGAAGCCAAGAACTCATTTCGCCGGGCGCGGCTGCCAGCGAAGAGCCAACGCTCTTCCACCCGGTAGAAACGGAGTGGTTGGTTGGCGGCGTCAGGGGCATCCACCACCGCCTGTCCGTCGCTGATGGTGAGGCGCAGCCAATTCAATCCGCGAACGTCAGAACTCGCCCAGACCGCAAAGTTCGACACCGCGCCGGCCGGCAGTGGCTGCCCGTCCCGATCGCCAAACCGCAGGCGGAACCGGCCATCAGGCAGGTGCTCTGGGAGCTCGAACCGCTGCGGCACGGCAATGCGAAGCGTGAAATTGGTGCTGAAGGTGATGCCTCCGGCATTGGAAGCCATGATCGAGCAGACTCCGCCTTCATTGCGGCGCTCGGGAAAGGTGAGTTGCACAGGCACCCCGTCCTTCACAAAGAACCAGGCCACCAGGCCGCTGCCGCGAGGAACCGCTGACGAATGTAAAAAACCAAACACCACCGACACGGCCGAGACCGGAACTTGCCCCCGAAACCACCCACAAAATGATCCGGATGCCCAGCAGTGCGGCCCGATGCCAATACCGCGACCGCGAAGGCACGGTGGAACGCACAGGTGTTGAACGGCTGGCCAAGGGCATCGGAGTTGGGCTTCCGGCCGGGACCCAATCATAACCCCGCCGCGCGAACAAGCGTCCGCTTCAGTTCTTCGGCACGTTCGGCTAGTTTCCCGGCATGAACAGCGCACAGAGCACCATCCAAGCGGGCGGTTTGCCACGCCGTGAGTTTCTCCGGGGCTGCGCGCTCGCGGCGGCGGTGGCCGGGCTGCCCGCTCACGGGGCGGAGCCACCGGCCAGGAAGGCCCGCCTCGCCATCACGCTCGACCTGGAGATGTCGCGCAACTTCCCGGCGTGGGAGCAGACGCACTGGGACTACGAGAAGGGCAACCTGGACGACGCGACGAAGCGCTACGCGGTCGAGGTCGCGCGGCGCGTGAAGGCGCGCGGGGGCGTCGTCCACTTCTTCCTCGTGGGCCGCGCGCTGGAACAGGAGAACGTGGACTGGTTGAAGCAGTTGCTCGCTGACGGCCATCGCATCGGCAACCACACCTACGATCATGTGAATGTGAAGGCCGTGAAGGCGGAGCAGATTCAGTTTCGCTTCCAGCGCGCGCCGTGGCTCATCGCGGACAAGGAGCCGGCGGCGGTCATCTGCGAGAACATCGCGCAATGCACGGCGGCGATGAAATCGCGACTGGGCGTCGCGCCGAGCGGCTTCCGCACGCCCGGTGGTTTCAGCAACGGTTTGGCTGACGCGCCGCAAGTTCAGCAGACGTTGCGCGAACTCGGCTTCACCTGGTGCAGCTCCAAGTATCCCAGCCATGTGGCTGCGCAGCCCGGCGAGGAGCCGGACGCGGCGCTCGTCGCGAGCGTGGTGCGCGCGCAGGCGGAGGCGCAGCCGTTCCGCTATCCCGGCGGGCTGGTGGAAATCCCGATGAACCCCATCAGCGACATCGGCGCGTTCCGCACGGGCCGGTGGAAGCTCGACTGGTTCCTGCGCGTGACGCGCGCGGCGGCGGAGCATTGCGTCGAGCGCGGGCTGGTCTTTGACTTCCTCGCGCACCCGAGCTGCCTCGGCGTGGTGGACCCAGAGTGCCGCACGGTGGAGATGATCTGCGACCTCGTCGCGCGGCAACGCGAGCGGGCGGTGCTGACGGACTTGGAGGCGGTGGCGAGGACAGTGGGCTGATGGGGGGCTGGCGCTCCCAAGTAGCTCGACATTCCAATGTCGAGTGCTGTGGCTGTCCGAGCCCGCGCGGCTCTCGACATTGGAATGTCGAGCTACAGGCGCATCACTATGCCACGAACTTCGTAAACAAATCCCCCCTCGGCCAGTCCTTCACCACGTCGGCGGCGCGATGGAGCGCGGGGTCAATCTCGCCATCGAGCTTGCGTTCCTTGCTGCGCTGGTTGAAGAGCGCGGCCCAGCTCAGGCCGTCCCAGCGGCGCACGAGCATCGTGTAAGTGCCGGGCAGGCTGCCGCTGTGCCAGTAGTTCACCCGGCCCGCCGCCACGTCCATCGGGCGCGACATGAAGCCGCAGCAGTAATAGGTGCCCTTCGACGGGCCTTCCGTGGCGCGCGCGACCGTCGCGGGCGGCGGCGTGTGCAACTCGCGCCAAGTTTCCGGCTTCAGCAGCGGACACTTCTCCGGGTTATGCAGTGCGGCGGCGAAGCGCGCGAGGTCCACGGCGCTGGCCAGCCAGCCACCGTGCGCGTCCATCGCTTCGAGATTGAACGCGCCGTAGGGCCACGGAACTTTGGGTGGCAGGCCGGGGAAGACATTCTCCGCCGTCTCGGACTCGGGCATGTAGTAGCGGACTTCACCGGGCGCGCGGCCAGTTTCCAACGAGCGGCCCAGCCGCATCGCCTTGATGCCGGCGGGCGCGAGCACGGCGTCCTTCACGAACTGCTCGTAACTCTTCCCCGTGAGCTTCTCGATGACGCGGCCCAGCATGCAGTATCCGAAGTTCGAGTAGGCGTAGCGCGTGCCGGGGTCGAAATCGAGCGGCTGGCCCAGCATGTAGCGGATGACGGCGCTGGCGCTGGCGGGCGCGGCTTCCTTGGCGGCTTCGGCGATGAGCTTCGGGCGGAACATCGGGTCGTAGCTCTTGTCGCGATCCCAGCCGCCGGTGTGCTGGAGGCATTGGCGGATGGTGATGGTGCGCAGGCGCGGGTCGGGCTTCGCGCCGGGCAGGGGCTTGAGCGGGAGGAAGTCGAACGCGCGGTCGTCGAGCTTGAGCTTGCCCTGCTCGACGAGCTTGAGCACGGCGACGGCGGTGATGGGCTTCGAGATGCTGGCAATGCGGTAGAGCGAGGTCGGCTCGACGCGCTGCTGCTTTTCCTTGTCCGCCCAGCCGTAGCCGCGCGCGTGGACGAGCCGGCCGTCCTTCACCACCGCGAGCGCGCCGCCGGGCATCTGGCGGGCCGCGATGAACGTCTCCATCGCCTGGTCGAAGCTGGCGAGCGAAGGGGCTTCCGCCGCACGGGCGAGGAACGGACTGGCGACGGCAGCGGACGTGGCGGCGAGGAAACGGCGGCGGTGCATGGCGAAGATTTCAGCCGGGCGTGCGACGCTGGCAAGCGGGAAGAAAGGCTTGGCTTCGCGGGTGGGGTCTGGCAGACGAGACAGGCGTTTCAGCAACGCCGCCTATGAACTGGTATTACGCCGTCGGACAGCAACAGCAGGGGCCGGTCACCGAGCAGCAGTTGCAGGCGCTCGCCAAGGACGGCGTCATCACCGGGGACACGCTGGTCTGGCGCGAAGGCCTCACGAGCTGGCAGCCGTGGCGCACCGTGGGTGGGCCGGCCATGCCGCCGGTGCCCGCCGCTGCAACCGCAGCAGCCACGCCGACCTCAAGTGGGCAATCCATCCGTCCCGCCGCAACCGAATTTGAGTATGCCGGCTTCTGGATTCGCTTTTCCGCCAAGCTGATTGACGGCCTCGTGCTGGGGATTCCGATGGCGGCCGTCGTCGTGGTGGCCATCGTGGGGATGGGCGGTTTCGCGGCCATCACCCAGAAAGGACAGGAGATGGCGTTCCTGCTGCCGGTCGCGCATTTGGTGCTCCAGCTTGTCCTGACCGCCATGACCATTCTCTACAACACGATGCTCGTCGGCGCGTGGGGCACGACGCTGGGCAAGAAGGCCTGCGGCCTCAAGGTCATCAAGGCCGACGGCTCGAAGCCCAGCTATGGCCGCGCCTGCGGCCGGGCCTTTGCGGAGATCGTCAGCGGCCTGGTCTGCTATATCGGCTACATCATCGCCGGATTCGACGAGCAGAAGCGCGCGTTGCACGACCACATGTGCGACACGCGCGTGGTGAAGGCGCGCTAGCCGGGCGTGCCGGCTTGGCCCGCTGTTTTCGCTCGCGGGCGCAAATCTGCTTGGCAACCCGCCGCGCCTCTGGCAGAGAAGCGCGCATCACTCAGCCAGTCGGGGAACAACACAGGCAACTGCCAAACCACAACCAAAGGAGCCGCACATGTCATGGTATTACGCCGTCGGGCAGGAACAAAAGGGACCGGTCACGGACGAGCAATTGGCAGCGCTCGCCAGGGACGGCGCCATCACCGGCGAGACCTTGGTTTGGCGCGAAGGCCTCGCTGATTGGAAGCCGTATGCCACGGTGGGCGGCGGCGCAGCGGTCGCGCCGAGTGCGCCCGGCGCGGCGGCTCCGTCGGGCGGGATGCTCTGCGCCGAGTGCGGCAAGTCCTTCGCGGCGGATGAGGTGGTCAAGTTCGGCGACCGCTACGTCTGCGCCGCGTGCAAGCCGACCTTCGTTCAGCGGATGCAGGAGGGCGCGGTCATCGCCGGCGCGCTGGACTACGCGAGCTTCGGCATCCGCTTCGGCGCGAAGATTCTGGACGGCCTGATTCTCTGGGTGGTCAACACGGGCCTGACGTTTGCGCTGGGCATGGCGCTGGGCGCGACCAACAGTGATCCCACCGCCGCAGTGGCCTTTATGGCGGCAACGGTCGGCGTCCAAGTCCTCATCAACGTCGCCTACGGCACGTTCTTCCTCGGCCGGTTCGGCGCGACGCCCGGCAAGATGGCCTGCAAGATCAAGGTCGTCCGGCCCGACGGCTCGCCGCTGACCTACGGGCGCGCGTGCGGCCGCGTCTTCGCCGAGATCCTCAGCGGCCTGACCTGCTACATCGGCTACATCATGGCCAACTTCGACGAGGAGAAGCGGACCCTCCACGACCGCATCTGCGACACGCGCGTCATCAAAAACGGCTAACCCTGAGCGGACATGACCTCCCAGCCGGTCAGTTGCGCGAAGTGCCGGACCCCGCTGAGCGACCTCTTCAACGCGGGCGAGCTGCGCGCCTGTCCGGGCTGCGCCGCGCCGACCCTGGTGGAAGTTTTCCCCGCGCTCTTCCGCGAACGCGCTGTGGGGGCGACGGCGGAAACCATCCTGATCGAAGGCGACGCGGGCTGTTTCTTCCACCCGCAAAAGAAGGCCATCGTGCCGTGCGAGGGCTGCGGACGTTTCCTCTGCGCGCTGTGCGATGTGGAGTTGAACAACCAGCATCTTTGCCCCGCGTGTCTCGAAGTGGGCCGGAAGAAAGGCCGGCTCAAGAACCTCGAAAACCACCGCGACCTCCACGACCGCACCGCGCTGGTCTGCGCCATCCTGCCGCTGCTGCTGGGCTTGTGGCCGTCCATCGTCGGCGCGCCCGTCGCCTTGTTCATCGTGATCCGCTACTGGAACGCCCCCGGTGACTACGTCCAGCCCGGCAAGACCCGCCTCGTCGTCGCCGGCGTGCTCGCGACTTTGGAGATCCTCGGCTGGATCGCGTTCTTCCTGTTCCTCGCCCTCAAATGAAACTGTTTCGAAATGCAATCCAGTGGAAGCGCTGGAGGACCGCGACGCGCGCTGCCTCCCTCTCCCTTCATCGGATGATGGGAGAGGGCCGGGGTGAGGGGTTCGGTCGGCGGCGTTGGTGGCCCCACCCCTCATCCGGCCTGTGGCCACCTTCTCCCCTCCTCCGAGGAAGGGAGAAGGCACGCGGCGCGACCTTCAGTTGGCACCGTATCGTTTTGCGCCGGGAGATTGCATGAGCCAGCCCAAGGAATACCGCAAGCTGCCGGGACGCGGGAACCGTCGCGAGGGCACCTTCATCGCCGGGGCCGTCCGGCAGTCACGCCTGTGGCTCGGGAAGGACCACCTGCTGCTGGTGGACTCGACGCTCAACGCGCAGGAGCTGAAGCGTTTTTACTTCCGCGACATCCAGGCCATCACCGTGCGCAAGACGCACAAGGGCCGGACGATGAACCTCGTCCTGACCGGCCTCATCGCGATGTTCTGCCTGTGGGCGGTCCTGATCACCGATGACGTGGGCCAGGGCGTCCTGCTCACCATCGCGGCGGTGTTTGGCGGCTTCCTCATTGCCAATTCGCTCTTCGGCCCCACCTGCGAATGTCACCTCCAGTCCGCCGTGCAGCGCGAGCAGCTTCCCTCGCTGGGTCGCCTGCGCACCGCGCGCAAGGTGCTCGGTCTCCTGCGTCCGCACATCGAGCAGGCGCAGGGCAATCTCAGCGCGGACGAGGCACGCGAGCGCGCCGCCACCCTGGCCACCGCACCAGCCGCATCCGCTCCGAAGCGGGCGGGCGCAACGCCGGAGGTGCGGGCCTATCGCGGGTCGTTCCACACCATCCTCTTTGCATTGCTGCTGGTGGACGGCCTGCTGAACTTCTCCGCCGTCTTCCTGAACTCCATGCCGCTGGCCTTGGTGCAGATGACCGTGCTGTTCGGCATCATCCTCACGCTGGTGGGCGCGCTCATCCGCCAGCAGGACACCGATCTCGCCAACTCCGTGCGCCGCGTGACGTGGACTTCGCTGGGCTACCTCTGCGTGCTCTTCGTGCACGGCTTCGTTGTCTATATCGCCCACGCGGTCCAGAAGCCCGGCGAGGTGCAGAACGAATACACCGCGCTGAGGCACTTCGCGTCGCTGGACCCGTTCGAGCACACCTGGCTGCTGGTGAGCTTCGTGGTCTGGGGCATCTGCTCCACGGCGTTGGGCATCGCGGGCGTCGTGCTGCTCTCCCGCTACAACCGCGACCGCGAGCTGCTCGCCACTGCCGCTGCCACGCCGCCACCACCGCCGACGTTCCGGCCACCGCTGCCCGTTTCTCCTCTGCCTCCTCCAATGCCGCCACCACCGGTCACTCCGCCGCCGTTGGAAATCCCTCCTCCTCCGCCCCCGCCCGCCAATGGCTGACCTCACGCAACATCGTTGCCTGAACCACACGGCGCGCGAGGCCGTGGCGCGCTGTCCGTCCTGCACGCAGTTCTTCTGCCGCGAGTGCATCACCGAGCACGACGGCGTCATCATCTGCGCCGGCTGTCTCCGCAAGCAGGCCGCCGCCCCCGCCGCGCGCCGCGCGAAGTGGAATCTCATCGGCCGCGCGGGACTGGCTGCGCTCGGCTTCCTCGCCTGCTGGCTGTGGTTCTACGCCGCCGGGCAAATCCTCCTCGCGCTCCCCTCCGACTTCCACGAGGGCACGATGTGGAAGGTGAAGGTGCCTGACGAATGAGCGCGCCCCCCAAGAAGCGGCTTGCGGGCCTGCCCGCGTTCGAACTGCTGGAGGAGGCCGTGCATCTGCTGCGCGGCGCACCGGCGGGCGTGTTCGTGGCCTACTACGCGGGTGCGGTGCCGTTTGTGCTCGCGCTGCTCTACTTCTGGGCGGACATGAGCCGGGGCGCGCTGGCAGGCGGACGTTGCGCCGGCGGCGCGTTGCTGCTGGCCGCGTTATTTGTCTGGATGAAGGTCTGGCAAAGCGTCTTCGCCGCCCGCCTCCGCACGGAACTCACCGGCGGTGAACCGCCCCGCTGGGCCCCGCGCCGCCTCGCGAACGTCGCGGTCGAGCACGCGGCGTTGCATGCCCCGGCGCTCTTCTTCGCGCCGCTGCTGCCGCTCGTCATCATCGTCCCCGAGGCGTTCGGCTTTCTGCAAAGCCTCACCGTGCTCGCGGACGGCGAGGCGGGCGGACTGCGCGCCGCAGTCCGCCGCGCGGGCCGGCAGGCGGCGTTGTGGCCGTTGCAGCAACGCACCGTGCAGGCGGTCTGGCTGCTCTTCGGCCTCGCGGCGTTCATCAACGTGGTCACGTTCCTGGTCTTCGGCCCGGTCCTGCTCAAGACCTTCCTCGGCATCGAGACCGCGTTCACGCGCGGCGGCCAGTGGACCATCTTGAACACGACTTTCTTCGCCAGCGCCGTCGCGCTCGCGTGGCTGTGCCTCGATCCGCTGCTCAAGGCGGTCTATGTCCTGCGCTGCTTCTACGGGCTGTCGCTTTCCACGGGCGAAGACTTGCGCGTGGACTTGCGCCGCGCCAGGCAAGCGCCCGGCTGGCTGGGCGCGGGGCTGGCTCTATTGCTGACCTTGAGCGCGAATGTCGCTGCTCAAGACACTGCACCGGCCACGAAACCGGCGAAGGCCGCCGCCGTGCAGGCACCCGACTTGAGCCAGTCCATCGAGCGCACGTTGAGCCAGCCGGAGTTCGCGTGGCGGCTCCCGCGCGACAAGGTGGAATCGCTGGCGAAGGGCTGGCTGCGGCAGATCATGGTGGACACGGTCGAGGCGGTCAAAAACGCGATTGAGGCCGTCGTCGAGTTCGTGGCCAAGGTCTATCGCAAGATCAAACAGTTCCTTGACCGCTGGATCAAGCCCGGCAAGGACTCGGAGGACTCCGGCTCCATGGACTGGCAGAGCGGCGTGCAATTGCTCGTCTTCGTGCTGCTGGCCATTGTCGCGTGCGTGCTGGCCGTGCTGCTGGTCCGCGCGTGGCGGCAGCGTTCCAAACGCCCGGTCGTCCTCGCCCAGGCCGTCGCCGCCGCGCCGGATTTGACCGACGAAAACACCACCGCCGACCAGCTTCCCGAGGACGACTGGCTCAAGCTCGCGCGCGAACTCGCCGGGCGCGGCGAACTCCGCCTCGCCGTCCGCGCGATGTATCTCGCCAGCCTCGCGCACCTGGGCCGACGCGAACTCGTGGTCATCGCGCGCTTCAAGTCCAACCGCGATTACGAGCTGGAACTCCGCCGCCGCGCCCGCGCGTGGCCGGAGCTGCAAGGGGCCTTCGCCGAGAACGTCGGCAGCTTCGACCGCGCGTGGTATGGGATGCACGAGGTCAACGCCGATTCGCTCCAGCGCTTCGAGTCGAACGTCCAGCGCATCCGCGCCACAGGAGGGCCGGCCCAATGAAGCGCCACGCCTATCCCTCCAATGCCCGCAGGAACACGGTGGAATGCCAACTGGACGCGGCGAAACGCGCCTTCTCCCTTCATCGGATGAGGGGAGAAGGTGGCCGCAGGCCGGATGAGGGGTGTGGCCGCCAACGCCGACGCACGCAACCCCTCACCCCAGCCCTCTCCCCTCCTCCGAGGAAGGGAGAGGGAGTCGGCGCGCGTCGTGGTGCCTCCGCCCATTCGCAACTCCCATGAACCGCCGCCTCAATGTCGCGCTCTGCGTCGGCCTGCCGCTGGTGGTGCTGCTCATCTTCGGCGTCTTCCACCTCTTCTCGCTGCGCTTCTCCGGCGGCGACATCTACCCGCCTTACTCCTCGCTGCGCGCCGACCCGCTCGGCACCAAGGCGCTGCTCGACAGCCTGGCCAGCATGCCGAACGTGACCGCGCTCCGCTGGCTGGATCCGCTGCCCCGCCTCGAAGCCGGCGGACGCGACACCACGTTGCTCGTGCTCGGCACCAATCCTTATGCCTTGGAGTTCATGCCGCGCCGCGATTTCAAGGAGCTGGAGGAGTTCATGCACGCCGGCGGTCGCGTCGTGATCGCCTTCCCGTCGGCGCCCAAGCGACCGCCGAAGCCGCTTGCCGAACGGCTCGACGAGGAGGAAGCGGCCGCGAAACAGCGGCAGAGGCAGAAGGACGCCAAGCAGCCCGAAAGCAAATCACCGCCCGACAAGCAGGCCGAACTCCGCCGCAAGAAGAAGGAGGCTGAAGAGCGCCTGCCGGAAGAAATGCGCCGCGTGGAGTTGAAAACCAAATGGGCCGTCGCGCTCGACTACTTGCCGTTGTCGCACGATGAGACCGGCGCGACACGGCCGGTCGAGGCGCGGCGCGTCTCCGACGACGTCACGCAGCCCGAGAAGTTTGCCATCCGCACCGCGCTCCACTTCCGCGACCTCGGCCCGCAGTGGCGCACGAACTATGTGCGCACGGAGAACAAGGCCGTCCCCGAGCGCGAGGTCGGCGGCCCGTGGCGGACCAACTACGTCCGCACCGGCCTGCCCGTGGTCGTCGAGCGCAGCTTCGGCCGGGGCACGCTCATCCTCTGCGCCGACTCGTATCCCTTCAGCAACGAGGCGCTCCGTCGGGACCGCCAGCCCGGCCTGCTCGCGTGGTTCATCGGCGCAAACCACCGCGTCGTCTTTGACGAGACGCACCTCGGCGTGAACAACGACCCCGGCGTCGCCGCGCTTGCGCGCCGCTACCGGCTGCACGGCTTCTTCGGTGCGCTGCTCGTGCTGGCGCTGCTCTTCGTCTGGAAGAGCACCTCCCCCTTCGTCCCGCCGCATCCCGACGACGGCCTCGATGGTCGCGGCGATCTCGTCGAGGGCAAGGACTCCGCGTCTGGCTTTGTGAACCTGCTCCGGCGTGGCATCCCGGCGGGCGACGTGCTCGCCGTCTGCTTCGCGGAATGGAAGAAGTCCTTCACTCACGCCCAATCCCATCTCCGCCCGCGCCGCGAACGGATGGAGCAAGTGCTGCAAGCCGAGACCGCCCGTCCCGCCCGCGAGCGCCAGCCCGTCGCCGCCTACCAAGAGATCAGCCGCATCTACAAGGAACGAAAATGAGGAACTGGTCCACAACCTAATTATGCAAGCCAACATCACGATGTCGCAGTGGGCAATCGGAGCACCGATGGTAACCGCCAGCATCCTACAGCTCGTTGGTTACGCCTCGGTCTCTGCTGTGTGCTTTGCTTGGTGGCGTAAAAGCCGACAGTGGTCGCTGCTTGCGTTGAGCGTGGCCTTTTTGCTCTCCGCGCTGAACGCGGTTCCTGACCTCTTGGTGCAGAGTCGTCTGTTGCCAAGCTCTTCCCCACCTTCTTCGGCGGAGAATCAACTGCTGTTTTATATGCTCGCGCTCCGCCTGGCACTCGGCTTTCTCAGTCCACTTTTGTTGGCAGTTGCGGGACTCCACCTGCTGGCCTCGCTCCGCGAGTATGAGTTAATTTGGCGGCGTGTCGGGCTGCCACCCGTCCCCACCAATGCCCGACCTGAATCTGGAAACTGACCTTTTCATATGAACGAACAAGCCGAACAACTCAAAGACATCCTCACCCGCGCCCGCACCGAAGTCGCCAAGGTCGTCATCGGCCAGGCCGAGGTCGTGGACCGCGCGCTCATCTGCATCTTCACCAATCAGCACGCGCTCATCGAGGGCGTGCCCGGCGTGGCGAAGACGCTGCTCGTCCGCACGCTCGCGCATGTGCTGGGCTGCGACTTCTCGCGCATCCAGTTCACGCCTGACCTCATGCCATCGGACATCACCGGCACGAGCGTCTTCAACCTCCAGCGCAACGAGTTCAACCTCATCCGCGGCCCCGTCTTCACCAGCTTCCTGCTCGCCGATGAAATCAACCGCGCGCCCGCCAAGACGCAGTCCGCGCTGCTCCAGGCGATGCAGGAACGGCTGGTGACGATTGATCGCGACACGCACACACTGCCGCCGAACTTCACCGTCTTCGCCACGCAGAACCCCATCGAATACGAGGGCACCTACCCGCTGCCCGAGGCGCAGAAGGACCGTTTCATGTTGAAGATCACGATGCGCCCGCCGGAGCGCGACGAGGAGCTTTCGCTCGCCCGCCGCACGCTCGGCACCGATTCGCCGGAAGCCACGCTCGCAGGCGGCACGGTGCAACAGGTCGTCACGGCGGACGCGCTTGTCACGCTGCGCGGACAGCTCGCCACGCTCACCTTGCGCGACGAACTGGCCGCCTACGCCGTGGATATTGTCCGCGCCACGCGCACGCACGAGAGCGTGCTGGTCGGTGCCGGCCCGCGCGCCACGCAGTCGCTCCTGCTCGCCAGCCGCGCGCAGGCGGCGATTGCCGGCCGCGACTTCGTCACGCCCGACGACATCAAGGCGATGGCCGTCCCCGTCCTCGACCATCGGCTCATCCTGCGCCCGGAGTTCGAGATCGAGGGCGTGACGGTGAGCGAGGTGATTCAGAAGGTGTTGCAGGAAATCGCCGTGCCGAGATGAGATGAGAAATCCCAAGCGCCAAGTTCCAAGCTCCAAAGAAGCTCCAAGCTCCAAGCGCCAATGGAGGCGGGCGCAGCCTTGTGGCACAGACTTCCAAGTCGGCTTCGGTGCGGGCTTCCCAACCCGTGTCACACAACGCCGCCTAATCGCGTGCCGCAGCTTGGAGCTTGGTGATTGGAGCTTGTTTGGAACTTGGAGCTTGGGTTTTGGAGCTTCTTCATGATCGTCCCCCGCACACGCCTCCTGACCTGGTTCGCCCTGCTGGCGCTGCCATTCGCCACGCTGGCCGTGGCGGTGCCGGAGTATGCGCTGGTCGCCGGCGGAATGGCGGGGCTGTTCGTGCTGCTCGCGCTGCTCGACGCGGTGATGGGACTTGGCGCGCTCGACGGCCTGAGCGTGGAACTGCCCCAGGTCGTGCGCCTCTCGAAGGACCGCCCCGGCGGCCTGGACTTGCACCTGATCAACGCGCCGCAACACCAGCGCGAAGTCCGGCTCGGCCTGCCCTTGCCGCGCGAGCTGGCCTCCCCGCACGAAGACCTGACCACGCTCCTGCCCGCGAAAGCCGAGCGCTCGCGGCTCAACTGGCCGTTCCAGCCGCTCAAGCGCGGCAACTACGTCCTCGACCACTGCCGTCTGGAGTGTCCTTCGCCGATGGGCTTCTGGTCCGTGCGCGGCACCACGCCGGCGCGCTGCGAGATCCGCGTTTATCCGAACCTGCTCACGGAGCGGAAGAGCGTGGCGGCGCTGTTCCTCAACCGCGGGCAGTTCGGCATCCACGCGCTGCGGCAGGTCGGCAAGGGGCGCGACTTCGAGAAGCTCCGTGAGTATGTGCCCGGCGACGATTACGGCGAAATCCACTGGAAGGCCACCGCCAAGCGCGGCAAGCCGGTGACGAAGGTCTTCCAGATCGAGCGCACGCAGGAGGTGTATGTCATCATTGACGCGTCGCGCCTGAGCGCGCGGGAAGCGGCTCTAAGTTCCGAGTTCAAAGTTCAAAGTTCAAAGCTGGCGACCACGGAAGCTCAACTTGGAACCTTGAACTTGAAACCTGGAACTTCGGTTCTGGAGCGTTACCTCACCGCCGCGCTCGTCCTCGGCCTCGCGGCGGAGCAGCAGGGCGACTTGTTCGGGCTGCTCACGTTCAGTGACCGCGTGCAGTCCTTCGTGCGCGCGAAGAACGGCAAGGCGCACTACGCCCATTGCCGCGACGCGCTCTACACGCTCCAGCCGCAGCTCGTCTCGCCGGACTTCGAGGAGCTGGCGGCTTTTCTCCGCGTGCGGCTGCGGCGGCGGGCATTGCTCATCGTGCTCACCGCGCTGGACGACCCGCTGCTGGCGGAGCAGTTCGAGCGCAGCATGGAGCTGCTCTGCCGCCAGCACCTGATCCTCGTCAACATGATGCAGCCGCCCGGCGCGCGCCCGCTCTTCTCCGCGCCCGACGTGGAGAAGGTGGACGACGTGTATCAACGCCTCGGCGGCCATTTGC
The DNA here is from genome assembly GCA_009773355.1 of Limisphaerales bacterium. Lineage (GTDB taxonomy): Bacteria > Verrucomicrobiota > Verrucomicrobiia > Limisphaerales > SXTU01 > SXTU01. The sequence goes on along the minus strand of WRPG01000016.1, from coordinate 7,197 downwards.
TCTGGCACCGCCTGCGCGAACTGGGCAAGACGCTCCAGCATCGCGGCGTCTCGTTCTCGCTGCTGGACAACGAACGCCTCAGCGCGCAGCTCGTGACGCAGTATCTCCAGGTGAAGCGGAGGCAGTTGATATGAACGCGCTGCCGGGAAAAACGGAAAACGTGAAACGTAATCACCACAGGATCGTGCGCCTCATGCTTACGCATTACGCATTACGTTTTACGCCCCCAATCCATGGTCATTGATCTGGAAAAATTCGTCCTCGCCGAACGGCCTTACTGGGTCGAGCTGGAAGCCATGCTCGTGAAGCTGGAGGCGGACGCTGGGCTGCGGCCGGACTTGAAGCAGCTTCAGCGGCTGCACTATCTCTACGAGCGCACCTCGGCGGACCTCGGCAAGCTGGTGACGTTCGCCTCCGAGCCGGAGACGCGGCGTTATCTGGAAAACTTGGTTGCGCGGGCTTACGGCGAGATCCACGAGACGCGCGAGAAGCCGCACCGGCTCGCGCCGTTGGACTGGTTTTTCCAGACGTTCCCGCAGACCTTCCGACGGCACGCGGGCGCATGGTGGCTCTCCGTGGCGATCACGATGGTCGGCGTGTTCTTCGGCCTCGGGGCGGTCGCGTTCGACTCCGAGGCGAAAAGTATTTTGCTCCCGTTCGGTCACGGTGAGATGGACCCGGCCAAGCGCGTGGCGCGCGAGGAGCGGGAAGGCGGGAAGCATCTCGAAGGCAACAAGGCCAAGTTCTCCACGCACTTGATGACCCACAACACGAAGGTCTCCATCACCGCAATGGCGCTGGGCATGACTTGGGGCCTCGGCACCATCGTGCTGCTCTTCTACAACGGCATCATCCTCGGCGGCGTGGCGGTGGACTACGTGCTCGCGGGGCAGACAAAGTTTCTGCTGGCCTGGCTGCTGCCGCACGGCTCGGTGGAAATCCCCGCCATCCTCATCGCCGGGCAGGTCGGGCTGGTGCTGGGCAACGCGCTCATCGGACGCGGGAGCCGGCTGGCGTTGCGCGCGCGGATGCGTGCGGCGGGGCCGGACTTGGTGACGCTGATCTTCGGCGTGGCGGTGCTGCTGGTCTGGGCGGGTTTCGTAGAGGCATTCCTTTCGCAGTATCATGGGCCGCAGCTCTACGCGGGCAAGATCGCGTTCGGCACGGTCGAACTGGTGCTGCTCACGGTGTTCCTCACTCGGTCGGGGAAGCGGGGTTCTGAGTTCCGGGTTTCGAGTTCTGAGTCGTTACTCCGAGCGCCAACTCAGAACGCGGAACTCAAAACTCAAAACCCTTGAAAACGAACACGCTCCTCATCCGCACGCCGGAGGGCATCGTCTTCGCGCTGCCGCTGGCGGGACCGGTGACGCGCTTCTTCGCGTGGCTGGTGGACATCGCGTGCCTGGGCGTGGTGTCGCAACTGCTCAATTCCGCGATCCGGATGCTCGGCTGGATCAGCGAGGACTTCGCGACGGCGCTGGGCATCCTGCTCTTCTTCGTCGCGCAGATCGGCTACGGCATCGGGTGCGAGTGGCTCTGGCGCGGCCAGACGCTCGGCAAGCGCCTGCTGCGGCTGCGCGTGATGGACGCGCAGGGCTTGCAGCTCCAGTTCAGCCAGGTGGTCATCCGCAACCTGCTGCGCGCCGTGGACGGGTTGCCGATGGCCTACTTGGTCGGTGGCATCGCCTGCCTCGTGAGCCAGCGCGCGCAGCGGCTCGGCGACCTCGCGGCGAACACCATCGTCGTGCGCCACCCACAACCGCGTCAGCCGGACCTGGAGCAACTGCTCGCCGGCAAGTTCAACTCCTTGCGCGCCCATCCGCACCTCGAAGCCCGCCTCCGCCAGCGCGTCTCCCCGGCGGAGGCGAGCGCAGCGTTGCAGGCCCTCATGCGCCGCGACGAACTGGAGCCAACGGCCCGCGTGCAGCTCTTCGCCGAGCTGGCGGCGCACTTCAAGTCGCTCGTGGAGTTTCCTCCGGACACCGTCGAGGGCATCGCGGATGAGCAGTATGTCCGCAACGTCGCCGACGTGCTCTTCCGCCCGCGCGGGAAGACCAAGGCGCCGGCCCAGCCCTAGGCTCAGGCGCCGGCGCTCCCACGCTGAAGGCGACGCAGGATGCGCCCGTGGGCGCTGGTGAAAGGCAAGTGGGGCAATTCGCCCGGCGCAAGCCAGCGCAGGGGGGATGGAGGCCGCATCAGCCCCGCCACCCTGACGCGAAACACATGCTGCGTGATGCGGTAACGCGTGATGGAGTGCCTGATCGCGCACAGCGGCTCGCAGCGGGCGGTGACTTGGAGAAGCTGTTTCAACGAAGCCGCCGGAGTGCCGCACTGTCCGGTGATTTCGAGGTTTGGGAACTCCCACAGGCCCGCGTTCACGACGCCAGCGGGTCGCTGCGTCACGAGAAACTTTCCGTCGTGCTCCACGACGAAGGTGTGGAACTCGCGGCTGGTCGCGGTCGCGCGCGGGCCGAGGTTCGGCAGTTCATCCACACGGCCTTCGCGATGCGCGACGCAGTGGGTGCGCACGGGACAGAGGAGGCATTGCGGGTTTTGCGGTGTGCAGACGGTCGCGCCGAGCTCCATGAGGGATTGGTTCAACGCTGAACACGGGCCGGAGATGATAAGAGGCGTAATGCGTAATGCGTAATGCGTAACCGGAGCGGCGGCTACCACGAGGTGCGTGGCGAGTTGCCAGAGATGTTCGTTGGTCGCCTTGTCGCGCGGGTTTTCGCCGATGGCAAAGTTACGGGTGAGGACGCGGATGACGTTGCCGTCGAGGATGGGTGCGGGCTGGTTGAAGGCGATGCTGGAAATCGCGCCCGCTGTGTAGCGACCCACGCCGGGCAGCGCGAGCACGGCCTCGAAGGCGCGGGGGAACTGGCCGGCGTGCGTGGCGACGATGTGCTGCGCGGCCTTTTGCAGGTTGCGGACGCGCGTGTAGTAGCCGAGGCCCTCCCAGAGCTTCAGCAGCCGTTGCTCCGGTGCGGCGGCGAGCGCGGTCACATCGGGCAGCTCGCGCATCCAGCGCTCCCAATAAGGGATGACCGTCTTCACCTGCGTTTGCTGGAGCATGATTTCGCTGACCCAAATCGCGTAGGGGTCGAGCGTGCGCCGCCACGGCAGGTCGCGGGCGGCGGTGGCGAACCAGTCGAGCAGCGCGGGAACGAGCGAACGCGGAATAGCCGGGCGCGTGGCGGCACGGCGCGACTTTGAACTTTGGACCTTGAGCTTGGAACTGGCGGGCGGACGCGGCACGGCGCGCAGTTTGCACTCGAATCCCGAAACGCCAAACCTGAAACTCCCGCCTGTGAAACCGCTGACGATGCACACTTGCAAGCTGACGGACGAGCAGGCCGCCGCGCTGGACGCGCATCTTCGCGAGCATGGTTTCAAGCCGCGCACGGTGCCTTACGCGCGGTTCGCCGGCGAGAAGGACAAGCTGAACGTCGTGTTCTACGAGAGCGGCAAGCTGGTGGTGCAGGGCAAGGGCACGCAGGAATTTGTCGAGTTCGTGCTGGAGCCGGAGATTTTGAAGCAGGCGGAGCTGGGCTACGAGGAGGTGTTGCACCCGGAGATGTTCGTGGCGCGCATCGGCGTGGACGAGTCGGGCAAGGGCGATTTCTTCGGGCCGCTCTGCGTGGCGGCGGTGTATGTGAACGAGTCGGTCGTGCGCGCGTGGAAGGACGCCGGCATCCAGGACTCGAAGAACATCGGCAGCGACCGGCGCATCGCGGACCTCGCCAAGATCATCCGCGAGACGCCCGGCTGCCACAGCGAGGTGCTTTCGCTGGGCGGCACCAATTACAACCAGCGCTACCGCGACATCGGCAGCCTGAACCCGCTGCTGGCGAAGGGTCATGTGAACTCCATCCTCGCCGTGCTCGCGCCGGCGCATCATCTGAACCCGCCGCCGGAGCACGCCATCATTGACCAGTTCGCCGCGACGGAGACGACCGTTGCGCGCGAGGCGAAGGCGCGCGGGTTGAAGCTGAAGATTGTGCAGCGGCACAAGGCGGAAGCGGACCTCGCGGTGGCAGCGGCTTCGATTCTGGCGCGGCATGAGTTCGTGACGGGATTGGCGAAGATGGGCCGGGAGATTGGCGTGGAACTACCGAAGGGCGCATCCGCCGCGGTGGACAAGGTGGCGAAGCAGATCGTCGAGCAGCACGGCGCCGGGACGCTGGCGCGGGTGGCGAAGATGCACTTCCGCACGGCGCTGCGCGCGCAGGGCCTGCCCGAGCCGCCCAAAGTGGAGTGGCGGCGAAAGTAATTTTCACGCGCGCTGAGTTTCCGATTTACAGCGAGGGCTTCGGGGCTAGTATCGCCCTCCGCTACACACCTTATGAAAAAGATCGAGGCCATCATCAAACCCTTCAAGCTGGACGACGTGAAAGAAGCCCTGACCGGTGTGGGCGTCGAGGGCATGACGGTCGTCGAAGTGAAGGGCTTCGGACGGCAGAAGGGGCACACGGAGATTTATCGCGGCAGCGAATATGTCGTGGACTTTCTCCCGAAGCTGAAGCTCGAAATTGTTGTGACCGACGCCAACGTGCAGAACGCGGTCAAGGCCATCGTCACCGCCGCGAAGACCGGCAAGATTGGCGACGGCAAGGTGTTCATCAGCACGGTGGAGAGCGTCACGCGCATCCGCACGGAGGAGACCGGGGATCTGGCAGTTTGACGCGCCGGCTTTTTCACCACTGGAGTCCGATGGAGCAGTGCGCCACGCCGGGAAAAATACAGAAAACCCCCGATTTTATTGGACAAACTCCGTCTGTGAATAACCTGCGAACAAGACTTGATATATTGTCCTTCCCAGCACCCTTTCACTGCCCTACAAGCTGTCTCAGTCAATGCGCTTCCGGTCGTCATAACACTGAGGGACGTTTTTCCTCGAAAACCGGAAGACCTGAATTCTAAGTAATTGAACTTGAACCTGTTAAGCTGATTTCAACCCGCCAACCACGCCCCCATGAAACGCTTTGTTCAATCTGCCGGACCCGCCCAAAAGCGCGCGAAATTCCGCGCCTTTATCGGTGTTTCCCGGCTGTAACAGAGCGGCGTGAATAAGGTGGACGGAACCGAGCTTTGGCGAAAACCCACGCGAATGCAGCCCAACGCCGAAAAAATCTGGTCAGCCGCCCAGGAAAATCTCCGCTCGCTCCTCAATCCCGAGATTTACAACCTCTGGTTTGCGCCAGTGCGCGCGGTCGGCATGGACGCCGCCGCCTTCACCCTCGAAGTCGCCGACGACTTCTGCGAGGTGTGGCTCAAGGACAACTACCTCGGCCTGTTGCGCGACGTGATTGCGAGCGCGACGGGCAAGCAGTTGGAGGTGCGCTTCCGGGTTTCCACGCATGCGCCCACGCCGAACCATCACCCGGTCAAGAGCAAGCTGGTTGAAGCCGCCGTGCCTGCCGCCGCGCGGACCAGCAACCACGCGCCCCAAGAGGCCGATCCCGCCTTCAACCCACGCAACACCTTCGACACTTTCGTCGTCGGCAACAACCAGTTCGCCCATTCGGCGGCGCTCGCGGTGGCGCAGGCCCCGGGCAAGTCCTACAATCCGCTCTTCCTCTACGGCGGTGTCGGGCTGGGCAAGACGCACCTGCTCCACGCCATCGGCCACCATGTCGCTGCGCACAAGAAGGGCGCGCGCGTGGTCTACATGACCACCGAGAAGTTCACCAACGAGTTCATCGCCGGCTTGCAGGACAACTCCCTCGCGCGCTTCCGCAAGAAGTATCGCCAGACCGATCTGCTGCTGATTGACGACGTGCAGTTCCTCGCCGGCAAGGAGCGCATCCAGGAGGAGTTCTTCCACACCTTCAACGCGCTGCACGAGGGGCACAAGCAGATCGTCCTGACCTGCGACCGCCCGGCCAGTGAGATTCAGGGCCTGGAGCAGCGCCTCGTCTCGCGCTTCGAGTGGGGGCTGGTCACGGACTTGCAGCCGCCGGATGTCGAGACGCGCATGGCCATCCTGCGCAAGCGCGCGGCGGCGATGGGTTCCACGCTGCCCGACGACATCGCGGACTTCCTCGCCAACCGCATCCGCACGAACATCCGCCGCCTCGAGGGCGCGCTCATCCGCGTCGTCTCCTACGCCTCGCTCACCGGCAAGCCGATGAGCATTGAGGTCGCGGAGAACCTCCTGCGCGACGTGCTGCATGAGGAAAGCCGCTTCACCCTCAGCATCGAGGTCATCCAGAAGCGCGTCGCCGAGCACTTCGACCTGCGCATCGCCGACATGACCAGCAAGCGCCGGCCCGAGAACATCGCCTTCCCGCGGCAGATCGCCATGTTCCTCTCGCGGCAGATGACGGAAAGCTCGCTCAACACCATCGGCGAGGCCTTCGGCGGGCGCGACCACGGCACCGTGCTGCACGCCTGCCGCCTCGTGAAGGATCGCATGGAAGTGGACTCCGGCGTCCGCCAGACGGTGATGCTGCTGGAGAAGAAACTCCGGCGCTGACCACGGCGCGCGAAGTGCTTCTTCGCAGCGGTGCATGGGGCGGGGATTTTTCCTTTGCTCGCGTGCCCGTTCGGGTTACGAACCCGCCCGTCACCGCGACTTGATTTCAACGGACTGGGGAAACTAGCCGGGCGCGACCGTCCATGATTGACACCAAAATCGCCTGCCAGTGCGGCAACCGCTTCAAGTTCGGCATGGACTTGGTGAATGGGCGAGCGCCGGACGGCCTCGTCTGCCCCACCTGCGGCGCGCCGGCCACGTCCGCCTGCAACGCGCTCGTGGACTTTCTTTCCGGCAAGGAGCCGCCGCCCGTCGGCACCGGCTCCCGGCCCCTCAAGGAAATCAAAGTCGTCTGTGCCTGCTGTGCGCGCTACAAGTTCGACCTCGAACTGGCGGAGAAGGAAATGCCTGGGGCCGTCACCTGCCCCGGCTGCCAGGGCGATCTCACCCCGCTGGCGAACGAGGAAATCCGCAATTACATCACCAAGCACGCGGCCGAGCTCGCCCCGCTTGCCGCAGCGCCGGCACCGGCTCCGATGGCCGTCGCCGCACCCGCACCCGCTGCCCAGCCGGTGCCAGCCACTCCCGCACCGACGGCGCCGTCCACGGCCTCAACCCCGGCCCCGGTTCCCGCTTCCGCCGAGCCGCCATCTGCGCCGCCAGCCAGCGCCAGCGCGCCAGCGGCGTCGGCCTCACCTGCGGTTGCCGCACCGTTGGCG
>WRPG01000143.1 GCA_009773355.1 Limisphaerales bacterium | reverse complement strand
GTGCGTCGGGTCGGAGTCCCAGTATTCGGCACCGAAACCAAGCTTGGCGGAGGCCGTCTGAGGGAAAGCAACTCGCTTGGGTCGTGTCCCGCTTGATGTGGAAAATCGAGGGGTGCTCTTCCGGCATCCTGGTCGACGTCTCACCGTAGCACGAGTCTGATCGCGCCGTGTCGAGGCCGATTCGGGGGGTACCCAGATATGGCCTCGGCGACAATCGGGGCCTCTATGAGGCAGCGCGCGATGCGTCATGCCGCCACCGACGTGTGCCGGCTCAGCACCGCGGCGATTTTCCGCCAGCCGTCGATCCGGCGCAGCGTGATCTGCCCGCTCACCACGAGGCTGAAGAGCAGGATCAGCGCCGCGTCTTCGCTCGGCAGCGAGCCTTGCGTCTTCACGCGCCGGCGGAATTCTCCATGGAGCCGCTCGATCACGTTCGTGGTGCGCAGCGTCTTCCACTGCGCCTTGGGGAAGCGGAAGAAGGTGAGGAGCTCCTCGCCGCCTTCCCGCAGGCTCGTCACCACGCCCGGGCAGCGCTTGGCCCACGTGCGCTCGAAGGCCGCGTAGGCGGCGCGGGCGGCGTCGGCACTGGCGGCGTAGACGATGCGATGGAAGTCGTCGCGGATCTCCGCGAGGGCGTGCTTCGGGGCCTTGCGCTCGAGGTTGCGCAGCTTGTGCACGCAGCAGCGTTGCACCCCGGCCCGCGGCCACACCAGCTCGACGGCGCGCCGCAGCCCGGCATTGCCGTCGATGATGCACAGCACCGGGGCCCGGAGGCCCCGTGCAGCGAGATCGTCGAGGCAGCCCTTCCACGCGGCGAACGACTCGCCCCCGCACAGCTCCAGGGCGACCAGCTGTTTGCGGCCGTCGGGCAGCACGCCGACCACACCCAGGACCGGCGCGCTCACCACCTTCCCGGCACTGCGCACCCGCAGGGCGAAGCCATCGAGGTAGACATAGATCACATCGAGGTCGGCCAGCGCGCGCGTGCGCCACGCCTCCAGCCCGGCCTTGAGCGTGGCGACGACGCGCGACACCGCGCTCTTCGAGAGCGGCGCCGCCTTGAGCAGCGGGCGGAGCGCCCCGCGAATCCGCCGGGTGTTGCCGCCGGCCAAGTAGGTGGCGGCCACCGCTTCATTCACCTCCCGCAGCCGCCGCTGATAGCGCGGGAGGATCCTCGACGTCCATTCCTGCGCGCCCGCGGCCCGGAAGAGGGTGGCGCGCGGCAGCGTGAGCGCCTGCGGCCCGGTGGGCCCCGTCAGGGTCCGCTCCTTGGTGCCATTGCGGTAGCCCCGCCGGGCCTCGCTGCGCTCGTACGGCGTCGCCCCGAGGGCGGCCAGCAGTTCCTCCTGGACGGCCGTCTCGATCGCGACGCGGACGTGCTGGTGGATCAGTTCGCCCAGCGAGACGGGCGTAAGCTCATGCGCTCCGACTGGCTTCCTGATACCCTGGCCCATGGCGCGTTCCTCCGGTGGCCGCCCTGTCAGGCGGCCGGCTGGTCGTTCACTTCACTAACCGGAAGAATGCGCCATTTCTCTTTTCCACACGAATCGGGACGCCACCCTCGCTTGGACCATCCGTTTAGTCGTTCAAACATTCCAGGCGCTCATTATGCAGTGCGGTTAATCGACATGGAGGCCAGTAGG
>WRPG01000142.1 GCA_009773355.1 Limisphaerales bacterium | reverse complement strand
TCGCTGGAACGGCTGGAGGCGCTGATCGCGGATGCAGCGGCCGGAGCTGAAGCTCCGGCCCCCAATCGTTCGCCGACGCGCATCGGCCTCTCCGCGACCCAGCGGCCGTTGTCCACCGTGGCGAAGTACCTGGTCGGCGCGCGCGACGTACCCTGCACCATCATCGACAGCGGCCACGTGCGGCGGCGTGACGTGGCGCTGGAATTGCCGCGCTCGCCGCTGGAGGCGGTCATGTCCGGCGAAGTCTGGACCGAGGTCCATGATCGGCTCGCGGACCTGGTGCGCGAGCACCGCACCACGCTCATCTTCGTCAATACCCGGCGCATGGCCGAACGCCTCGCGCGCCACCTGGGCGAGCGCCTGGGCGAGGAGAATGTCACCTCCCATCACGGCAGCCTGGCACGGGAGCACCGGCTGGATGCCGAGCAGCGCCTGAAAAGCGGGCAGTTGCAGGCGCTGGTGGCCACTGCATCCCTGGAGTTGGGCATCGATATCGGCGATGTCGACCTGGTGTGCCAGATAGGTTCCCCCCGGGCCATTGCCGCGTTCCTGCAACGGGTGGGACGCTCCGGCCACCAGCTCGGCGGAACGCCAAAAGGCCGGTTATTTCCGCTCACGCGCGATGAGTTGCTGGAATGCGCGGCGTTGCTGGATGCGGTGCGGCGCGAAGAGCTGGATGAATTGCAGGTCCCGCCGGGACACCTCGACGTGCTGGCGCAACAGATCATTGCCGAGGTCGCATGCCGGGACTGGCCGGAGACCGGACTGTTTCAACTCTGCACCCGTGCCTGGCCATATCGGGACCTGCAGCGCGCTGAATTCGACACCGTCCTCAACATGCTCGGCGACGGCTTTTCCACGCGCCGCGGGCGGCGCAGCCGTTACGTGCAACGTGATGCCGTCAACGGCATCGTGCGCGGCCGGCCCGGCGCGCGGCTCACGGCGGTCACCAACGCCGGGGCCATCCCCGATCAGTTTGATTACGATGTGATCCTGGAACCGGACGGGCACCTGGTCGGCACCGTCAACGAGGACTTCGCATTCGAGAGCCTGGCCGGTGATGTGTTCCAGTTGGGCAATACTTCCTATCGCGTGCGCAAGGTGGAACAGGGCCGCCTGCGGGTGGAGGACGCGAAGGGGCAACCGCCGAACATGCCGTTCTGGCTCGGCGAGGCGCCGGGCCGCAGCGATGAACTCAGCCGCGCAGTGTCACGACTGCGCCATACGGCAAATGAAGTCCTCGCGCAGGGGGAAACTGCGGCGCAGGACTGGCTCATGAGCGCGGTGGGGCTGGAACCCGCGGCCGCGTCGCAACTGACGTTGTATCTCGCAGCCACCCGTGCCGCACTGGGGCTGATCCCCACGCAGGAGGACATTGTCTTCGAGCGCTTCTTCGACGAGGCCGGCGATCAGCACCTGGTGATCCACTCCTGCTTCGGTTCACGCCTGAACCGCGCCTGGGGACTGGGATTGCGCAAACGCTTCTGCCGCAAGTTCAACTTCGAGCTGCAGGCGGCGGCGCTTGAGGACACCATCGTAATCTCCCTTGGCGCCACCCACAGCTTTCCGCTCGAAGACGTGACCCGCTATTTGCACTCCAACTCCGTGCGCGATGTGGTGACCCAGGCCATGCTGGCGGTGCCCATGTTCCTG
>WRPG01000015.1 GCA_009773355.1 Limisphaerales bacterium | reverse complement strand
GCGGGCCACCAACGCCACCGGCCAGACTGCCTTGCACCTCGCCGTGGGCGGCGGGGACACGAACCTCTTCGCCGCGCTGGCGGCCGCCGGCGCGGACCTGAACGCGCGCGACGCCGCCGGCAAAACCGCGTTGGAGCTGGCCGCCGTCAGCCAGCGGTTCGACCTCGTGCAATGGTTCGAGGTGCGCGGCGCGACCACGGCTCCCAAGGCCGCGCGGCTGATGACCACGCCGCTCCATCAGGCGGTGGCGCAGGCCAACCTGCCGCAGTTGTTGAACCTCCTCACCAACGGCGCGGACGTGAACGCCCGCAATGAACTCGGTCAGACGCCGCTGGCCATCGCCGTCGCCATCGGACGGGCGGACCTCGTCCTGACGCTCCTCACCAACGGCGCGAACGTGAACCTCCCCGACACCAACGGCATCACCCCGCTGCGCGCGCGGTTCTTCGGGGCCAGCGACCCGGTGCCGGAACCGGTGCCCAAGCCCGGCTTCTCCAAGCGTCCGCCCGCGCCCGCCACCGCGAAGCCGACGGCCACGCGCGCGGATTCGCTGCCGCCCGAGCTGCGCCCGCCCGCGCTCGCCGGCCAGCCGCCATTGAACAACCTCCTGCTCCTGCTGCTGGAGAATGGCGCCGACCCAAGAATCCCCGACGCGAAGGGCAACACCATCTTGCATGCGCTCCAGCCGCCGCCGCCCGACTACAACCACCCGCCGCGTCCCAAAACCGCGCTCATCCCGGAGGCCACCGCCCGCATCCGCCTGCTCGCCAGCTACGGGCTGACACCGGACACGCGCTCCACCAACGGCCTCACGCCGTTGCACGCCGTCGTGGCACAGGCCAATCTGGTGCAAACCTTCGCGCTGCTCGAAGCCGGCGCGGGGATCAACACGTCCGACCGCCAGGGCCGGACCGTCTTGCACCATGTGCTGACCCCGCAGATGAATCCCTACCGGTGGCAGCACGAGCCGGAGACGCGCAAGTCCCTCACCAACACGCTGGCCCTGCTGCTCGACAACGGCGCGGACCTCCGCCGCGCGGACACCAACGGCGCGACCCCGCTGCATCTCCTGCCCGCGATGGACGAGGCGCTGCGGGAACTGGTCCTGCCGGTGCTGAAAACCAGCCGTCACTTCGCCGCTGCGGTGAACCTGAAGAACAAGGCCGGCCAGACGCCCGTCCTGCTCGCCTTCGAGCAACTGCGCGCCAAGCCCGTCTCGCCGGCCGCGAAGGTGCTCACCACCCTGCTCGACAGCGGCGGCGAGCTGCCGCCCATCACCGAGCAGGCTGGCACCACGCTGCTGCATGAACTGGCCGGCATTGGCGTGGTGGGCCATCCCTTCTTCGGCGCAAGCCAGCCGGACGCGACCGCAACCGAGGCCGTCACCAGGCTGGCTTCCAATGTCGTCGCAAGGGCGGCGAAAGTGGACGTGCGCAACGCAAAAGGCGAAACCCCGCTGCACGTCGCCGCGCGCGCGCAGAACCCTGGCTTCGCCGCCGTGCTGCTGGCGCGCGGGGCCAACCCCAACGCGCAGGACGCGGCGGGCGACACGCCGCTGCACCTGGCCCTGCGGGGCATCGGGCCGGGGCCGGGCGGAAATCCCGTGATTCCATTGCTGGTCAGCCACAAGTGCGACCTGGGGCGGCGCAATCTGGCCGGTGAATCCCCGCTGCGCCTCGAAGTGTCCCGTCGGTTCTACTTCACGCCGCTGTTCCTGCCGCCGGGGGCCACCAACAGTTTTTTTCAGGCCGCGCGTTCCGGGGATTTCCCCAGCCTGGACGCCTACCTGAACCTGGACGCGACGCTGGCCACGCTCGCGGATCCCACCACGCAGGTTTCCGCCCTGCGCTCGGCGGCGCTGGCCGGGCAAAACGAAATGGCCGAGCGGATGCGCAATGCCGGCGCGACCGACCCCGTGAGCGCGGCGCTGCTGGGCTGGACCAACTCGCTCGCCGTGCTGGTGCATGAGACCCCGCGCATCGCCGAGACCAACTTCGCCTTCGGCATGCCGTTGCTCCATCTCGCCGCCAGCCGGGGGCAGACGGCGGCGGTGCAACTGCTCCTGACCGGGCCGGTCCCGCCCGGGCTGGAGGACGCCTTTGGCCGCACCGCCCTCTATCACGCCACCACCAATGGCAACCCCGGCCTCGTCGCCTGGCTCACCGCGCGCGGGGTGCGGCGTTCCCTGTTCGACGCCATCGCGCTCGCGGACCCGGTCCGTCTGGAAGCGGTGCTCGCCACCGGACCGGGCCGGGCCAACGAAACCAACCGGATGGCGCTCCCGGCCCTGCTGGTGGCGACCGACCTGGGCAACCTGGACATCGTCCGGCGGCTGCTGGCCCACGGCGCGAACCCCAACCTGGGCTGCGCTTCGTCCGCCCGGTTTTTCCCCAGCCGGTTCATTGGGGGCACGGTGCCCCTGCACCTCGCCGCGTGGTCGAACCGCATGGACCTGGCGGAGTCCCTCGTGGCGGCCAAGGCCGGCGTGTCCGCTGCGAACGAGCGGGGTTACACCGCCCTGCATTTCGCCACCGCGCGCGGCCATCGGGAGATGGCCGCCTGGCTGCTCGCCCGGGGCGCGGACGCGAACGCGCAGTCCGCGATCACGAATCCTCCGAGGATGTTTCCGCCCATGAATCCCTATCAGGTGAGCTCCGGCTGGACGCCGCTGCATCTGGCGGTGCGCTTCGATCATTCGGCGCTGATCGAGTTGCTGGTGGCCAACGGCGGCAAGCTGACGGTGACCGACGCCCAGGGGCGCACGCCCGCCGATTTCACCCTGCGCCAAATGGAAATGATGATGTCCCCGTGGGCGCCGTCGCCCTACAGCGCGGTGTCATCGCCGCCCGGCACGGGGGGCAGCCGTGATCCGGCCCGGACCCAGGCGGTGGTGGAGACGTTGAAAAAGCTCGGAGCCGTCGTGCCCACCACCCAGGGGGCCACGTTCATCAATCGCGGCCTGCCACCGGGGTTTCCGGGGCAGCCCGGTTTCCCCGTTCCACCGCCCGGAGTCCCGCCCGCACCCAGGCGATAGACTCGACTCGATCGGGCACGGCGCGTCCAGAGGTCACGGACGGCGGGATCGTCATCCACGAGGGCGAGGAAAATCAGCGGGTTCATGCGGCGTGATGTCCGCGCATGATGACCGGCAAGCCGGGGCGCAACGCAATGCGTCCGATGACCGACAGGCGTGTCGGTCAAGTGACCGACAGGGGGCGAAAGGGAGAAAACGAACGAGGGCCGAACGTGAAAGGTCCCGGCGCGTGAGGCAATCAGGAAATGGTCTGAGCTCCCATGTGGCCGGACGAAGTATTGTTTCCAGAGCCTGAGCCGTCGGCAAACGAGGAAAGACAAACGGCCCGCGTGTGGACGCGGGCCGAATTGGGGGATGAACGCGAGCGGTGGGGCGGGCTAAAACAGCGTGCCCGGCGCCCCGACCTTGCGGACCTCCACATGGCTGTCGAAGAAGCTGGCGTTGCGCACGCTGCCGTGGACGGGGAATTTCGGCAGTTGGGCATACCAAGTGTTCGCGGGGTTGTTTACCGCGACTTGATCCGTATCAATCATCATCCAAGTGGCGGCTGGAGTGGGAATTTGTGTAAGGCGGAGAGGATTAGCGGAGTTGGCTCCATTGCCTTCCGGGTAGCCGAAAGGGCGCAGGCCGTTGACCGTCGCTCCCGGAAGCTGATAACTGACCTTTGTGCCCAACTGCCCCACTTGGTTCAACACGCCTTGTTGGTTAAGCCGCGCGTAGCCGGCGCAGATGAAGACGGTGGCGGTGCGCGAAACGCCCGAGGCCGCCGGGTAGCCGAGGTAGCGGGCCATGGCCCGGCACAATTCGCCCCGCGCGCCCGAAGTGTAAACGGCGGTCTGCCCCGACCACTGTCCGTATCGGCCCACCGCCTCGCCGGGGCCAGGCATCCCGCCGGGGAGCTGGTCGTCATAATCACCGGTGTAGAGCGCGAGCGCTGTGGAGATTTGCTTCATGCCGTTGGTGCATTGCGCCTGGGTGGCCTTCTTCTTGGCCTTCGCGAGCGCGGGCAGGAGCATCCCCGCCAGGATGGCGATGATGGCGATGACGACGAGGAGTTCGATGAGGGTGAAGGCGAAGCGCCCCGATTGCCTGGACGGGGCCAAAATTGCTTTGATCGGCATACGAGTCAGGTTGCTTTGGTCGGACTATCCGCGTCGGACGGCAGATTGGCAAGCGAGGTTACGCATTCTTGCAGGCGTCCGGGCGGGGCTTGCCCCCCGGAAATCCGGCGGAGCGCGGGCGTCCCGCCCGCAGCGGGCGTCCCAACACCGGCCCGCCCCCCGCCGCTGCCTTGGTTGCGCAAGTTGCCGCTGCGGCCCGGAGGGCCGCGCTCCGGGGGCAGCATCTGCGCCCCGGCGCCCGGCGCGGCACAAGGCGCGTCAGTCCACAAAGAGGAACTCGTTGGCCGAGAGCAGCACCTGCACGAGCTGCTCCCACGGCTTGAGCGGCGGCAGCACGGGCACGTCCACGCCGCGAAAATCCTTCTTCGCGTCCCATTCCTTCACCAGCACGGGCGCGCCCGGCGCGGCGGCGGCGGTGTTCAACTCGGTGATGACGGGCGACCACTTGAACTCGTCGCTGTTCAGGTTCGCACGGTAATCCACGATGAAGTCCAGCGTGTCGCCGGCCTGCACGGCGGTGGAGGCCACGCGCAGGTCTTCCGCCGCGTTGTGGACGGTCACGGTGCGGAGCTGGCCGAGCCGGCTGTGTGTGATGAACGCCCGCACGCCGTCGCCCGCGCTGGTCTCGTGCGCGAGGCGGCCGGCGATGCTGACCACGCAGTCGCGCGGCGCGATCCACCGGCGGACGACGGCGTGCTGGAGGTCGTTGCCCGCGTGGCCGCCCTCGGCGGTGAGCTGCGCCCAGCCGAGCTTCGCGTCCGGCCATTGCGGGCCGCCCTGCCACGCGCGCCCGGTGAAGTGCGGGAGCGCGGTGAAGTTCTTCAGCTTGCGGCCCGGCTCGTCGAACTCGCCCCAGCCGTAGCGCCATTGGTTCTCCGGCGGCGGCTTCGGCGCTTGCGGCTGGTTCGCCTCGGCGTCGGCCACGAAGCGCACGGCGGCGGCGGTTTGCGCGGGCGTTGGCTCGCGCTGGTAGAGCGCGCGGTGAAGCACGCGCACCTTCTCCTCCGGCGAACTCAGTGCGGTGAAATCCTTCCGCGCCACGAGAGCCTTCGCGCGCGCGGCGACGAACGGGTGGTTGAGGAAGAAGAGCGCCTGCTGCGAAACCGTCGTCTCGTGCCGCTGCGGGATGTGGAGGTCGGGGTTCGCGAAGTCGAAGACGCGGAAAACGCCGGGCAGATACTGGCGGTCCACGAGGCCGTAGAGGCTGCGGCGCTTGCTGGTGAAGATGTCCACGGGCTTGCCGCCGGCCTTGAGGTCGAGTTCGCCGCTCGCGGCGAGGAGGGAATCGCGTAGCTCCTCGAAGTCGAGCCGCTGGCGGTTCGCGCGCCAGAGCAGGCGGTTGTCGGGGTCCTTCAAATTCGGAATTCGGAATTCGGAATTCGGAGTTTGCGAAGCCTGCTGATACGCCGCGCTCGTGAGCATCAGCCGGTGCATCGCCTTCAGGCTCCAGCCTTCGGCGACGAGGCGGCGTGCGAGCCAGTCGAGCAGCTCGGGATGGCTCGGCGGCTCCGCGCGCAGGCCGAAGTCGCTCGGCGTCGTCACGAGGCCGGCGCCGAAGTGGTGGAGCCAAAGCCGGTTCACCATCACGCGCGCGGTGAGCGGGTTGTCCGGGCTGGCGATGGCGCGGGCAAGTTCGAGCCGGCCGCTGCCGTGCGTGAAGGGCTGGCGCTGCGGGCCGGCGACGGCTTGCAGGAACTGGCGCGGGACTTCGACGCCCTTGTTCTTCGGGTCGCCGCGCAGGAAGACGCGCGGGTTGGCCTGCGGCGCGCGGTCGGTGACGATGAGCGCGTGCGCCGGGGACGCGGGCGTGCGGATGAGGTGGCGGTCCAGTTCGCCTTGGAGCTTCCACAGCTCCGTCGTGTCCTTGGAGGTGAAAAGCAGCTCCGTGTTCACGATGCCGTCGGCCGGGACGACGGCGGGCGAGTTGTCCGCGTAAAGCACCTGTCGGAGCGTCTCGGCGTGCGGGTCGGGCAACGCGGTGGGCGGCGGGGAATTGTTCGTCTTCGCGGCGGCGAGCGCGGCCCGCCACTGTTGCTCGACGGCGGAAAGCACCTTGCCGTAACGCTCGGCGACTTCGCGCGCGGACTTCGGCGGCGTGGCAAAGGCGGCGGCGAGCAACGTGTTCGCGTAGGTGCCGACGTGAGGAGGCTCTGACTTTCTTCCGCGTTCCGAGTTCTGCGTTCCGAGTTTGAATGGAGCCTCCTCACGTCGGCTGCCACCGATGTGCTGGTGCCACAGCGCCCACACGGGGTCGCCACGCTTCTTCGCCCGGACCAGATACGCCTGCCAGCGGCGGACGGTGGCGGGGATCAAGTCGTTCTCAGTGAGGATTTGGTCGAAGCCTTCCTCGGGATATTTGTGCAGCTCGAACTGCGCGAGCAGATAGTCCGTCACACGGGCGCGGACGCGGGCGGCAGTTTCCTCGCGGAGCTTGGCCAGCGTGGAGTTCAGCTTGTCGAGGCGGGTGCGGTATTCCTTCTCGAAGGCGGCCAGCGCGTCGGTGCGGTCGGAGGGAAACTCGATTTGCACCAGCTCGTCCGCCGTGCTCTGAAACACGCCGTAGAGCGAGTAGTAATCGGCGGTCGGGATGGGGTCGTATTTGTGGTCATGGCAGCGGGCGCACTGCACGGTCAGGCCCATCGTGCCGCGCGTCACCACGTCAATGCGGTCGTCAATGATCTCGTGCGTCACACCGATGAAGCGGCGGCCGGTGGTCAGAAAACCCAGAGCTGCCAAGTCGGAAAGTGAATAGTGATTAGTGATTAGTGAAGAGGGCGAAGTGCCGGCCGTGGCCTCGGTGACTTTGAACCTTGAACTTTGAACCTTGAACTCCGGCACAAGCTGGTCCCCGGCGATCTGGAGCATCAGAAACCGGTCGTAAGGCAGGTCGCTGTTCAGCACGCGGACGACCCAGTCGCGGTAGGCGTAAGAGTGCGTGAAGAAGCGTTCCTCGCGGGCATAGACGTAGCCCTTCGTGTCCGCGTAACGCGCGACGTCGAGCCAGTGCCGCGCCCAACGCTCGCCGTAGCGCGGGCTGGCGAGCAAACGGTCGGCGAGTGCAGCGATGGTGCGCTGCTCACTTTCTCGCTTTCTCGCCTGCTCACCTGCGCCGCCGCGAGCAGGTGAGAAAGTGGGAGAGTGCGAAAGTGAGAACTCGCGCACGAACGCCTCGGTCTCCTCCGCGCTCGGCGGCAGACCGGTGAGGTCGTAAGTCATCCGGCGAATCAACGTGCGCGGGTCGGCGGGCGGCGAAGGCTTCAGGCCGTTGGCCTCCAGCTTGGCGAGGATGAAGTGGTCCACCGGCGACTGCGGCCAGGCCTTGTCCTTCACCTTCGGCAACGGCTGGTCCTTGGGCGACACGAACGCCCAGTGCGTCTTCGCACTTTGAACTTTGGACTTTGAACTTTGAACTTCGCCCGCCCGCGGGTCCGGCGCTCCGCCGCGAATCCATGTCTCGAAGTCCGCGATTTGCTGCGGCGAAAGCTTCTTCTTCGGCGGCATCTGCAAGTCCGCGCTCGTGTGGCGAATGGCCGCAAGCAGCCGGCTGCGGTCCGGTTCGCCCGGCACGACCGCCGGTTCGCCCGAGTTGCCGCCGCGCCGGAGGCCATCCCGCGTGTCCACGCGCAGGCCGGCCTTGAGCGACTTGCTCCCCGCGCTGTGGCACTCGTAGCAATGCTGTGCCAGCACCGGGCGGATGCGGCGCTCGAAGAAGTCAAACTCGGTCGGGGAAGCTCCAAAGCCCAAGCTCCAAGCGCCAAGGAAACACCAGGCTCCAAACACCAAGCCGAGGCGAACGCGGGCCGGTTGGAGCTTGGTGTTTGGAGCTTCTTTGGAGCTTGGAGCTTGGAGCTTGGAGCTTTTTCTCACGTCGGGCATCACGGTGTCAGACGCAGCGTAGGCCGCCGGATTCGCCTTGGGAAGCCACGTAGCTCGACATTCCAATGTCGAGTTCGACACGCCGAGGGGACTCGACATTGGAATGTCGAGCTACGAACCGCCTACTGGGAATCCCGGCTTGAGTTGGCCCGCCGGTTCCTTGACGCTTGCCACCCAAGCAGCATGAGCCAGCGCGCCCTTGTCATCGTGCCGACCTACAACGAGCGGGAGAACCTCCCCCCGCTCGCGGAGCACATCCTCAAGCTCCCCACGCCCGTGGACCTGCTCGTCGTGGACGACAACTCCCCCGACGGCACCGGCAAACTCGCCGACGAACTCGCCGCGCAGCACCCGTCCATCCACGTCCTGCACCGCGCGGAGAAGAACGGCCTCGGCCGCGCTTACATCGCCGGCTTCCAGTGGGCGCTGGAGCGCGACTACGAGTTCATCATGGAGATGGACGGCGACTTCTCCCACAACCCGGACGACATCCCGAAGTTCCTCGCCGCCGCGCAGACCGCCGACCTCGTCATCGGCTCGCGCTACTGCAACGGCATCCGCGTCATCAACTGGCCGCTCAACCGCCTCGTGCTCTCGCTGGGCGCGGCGAAGTATGTGCGCGTCATCACCGGCCTGCCCCTGAGCGACCCGACCGGCGGCTTCAAGTGCTTCCGCCGCGCGACGCTCCAAGCGCTCGGCCTCGATACCGTGCAATCCAACGGCTACAGCTTCCAGATCGAGATGTCGCACCGCGTCTGGCGGCAGGGCATGACCATCGCCGAGGTGCCCATCATCTTCACCGACCGCTTCCTGGGGAACTCGAAGATGTCCAAGGGCATCGTGAAAGAGGCGCTCTTCATGGTGTGGAAGCTGTGGTTTCAAAACGGGCTGAGGAGGAAGCCGCGGAAGCAGCGCAAGCCAAAGCATGAGAAGAATCAGCCTGACGGCGAGTCGCAGGCACCCAAGAACGAGTGAACTCATGTTGCGCCGCGCCCTTCTCCTCCTTGCCCTGCTGGCTTCGCTCGTCCCCGCCCTCGCCGCCGAGGTGCCCGCCAAGGACCGCATCGTCGTGCTGGTGACGATTGACGGCTTCCCGGCGTGGACTTGGGACGACCCGGCGCTGCCGATGCCGTTCCTGCAAAAGCTCGCGCGCGAGGGCGCGGTGGCCAAGGCGATGACCATTGTCAACCCGGCCATCACCTGGCCGAACCACACCACGCTCGTCACCGGCGTCACGCCTGCGCGGCATGGCGTGCTCTTCAACGGGATGATGGTGCGTCAGGGGCCGACCGCGCCGCTCAAGCTCGAACCGTGGAAGAACAAGAACGACATGGTCCGTGTGCCGACGGTGTATGACCTCGCGTTCAAGGCCGGCCTCAAGACCGCGCACGTGGACTGGGTGCCCACGACCAACGCCGGGACGTTCCACTTCGAGTTCGGCGAGCGGCCCAACGCGGCGAATCCCGTCGAGCGCGAGATGCTCGCCGCCGGACTCATCAATGCGACCGAGTTGAAGGAGTTCAACCAGCGCAACCCGCCGTGGCGCGACGTGTATTGGACCCACGCGGGCGTCCACATCGTGAAGCAGCACAAACCCAACCTGCTGCTCTTCCACCTGCTCAACACCGACGCCATCAATCACCGCTCCGGCCCCGGCACCTGGGCGAGCATGTCCGCCTTCGCCTTTGCGGACACCTGTCTGCGCGAGTTGTTCGATGCGGTGCAGGCGGCGGGTTTTGTGGACAAGGCCACGTTCGTCATCACCACGGACCACGGTTTCAAGGCGGCCCGGCGCATCATCCGCCCGAACGTCGCGCTGCGGCAGGTCGGCCTCCTCCGCGTGCAAGGTCCGACGATCACAACGTGCGATGCGGTCGCGAACACGCTCGGCGGCTCCGCGATGATCTACGTGCCGGACAAGTCGAAGCGCGCCGCGCTCACGCCGAAGTTGAAGGAAATCATCGGCAAGCTGGAGGGCGTTGAGCGCATCTTCGAGCCGGCGGAATACGCGTCGCTCGGCCTGCCCATGCCGGAGCAAAACGACCAGATGGCCGACTTGTTCGTCGTGGCGAAGGATGGTTACGCCTTCACGCACTACCCGACCGGCGACGAAGCCGTGACGGACGTGACGCCGGAAGTTTATCCCGGCCACCACGGTTATCTGGCGAGCGACCCGAAGCTCAACGGGATGTTCGTCGCCTGGGGCCACGGCGTGAAACGCGGAGCGCAGCTCGGCGAAATCCGCAACGTGGACGTGGCCCCGACCGTGGCCGCGCTGCTCGGCTTGAAGATGGAGAACGTCGAGGGGCGGGTGTTGATGGAGGCGTTGAGACGGAACTGGTTTCGCAGCCCGTAATCATGGCTTCCGGTGCCACAAAAGTGCGCCGGCCAAGGGGATGTTGAAGCAGCCCAAAAGCCACGAACAAAGCTTGCGCCCCCTCCGCACGCTTCCCTACAGTCCCCGCGCTTCGAGTGGCGGAGTAGCCAAGTGGTAAGGCAGGGCTCTGCAAAAGCCCCATTCGTCGGTTCGATTCCGACCTCCGCCTCCAAGCCTAAACCGCATCAGCGGCAAGGAGTTACGGCGAAAAGCGAGGTGGAACGAATACCAAAACGAATACCAGCCGGGGCTAGCCAGGCGTAGGCGTTGACTATTCGTTCGTAGCTGTCCACTAGCAGCTAACCAGGAATCGGCGGCGGTTTTAGGCTGGAACCGCTGAACTATGAAACCGCGATTCCGCATGGTCCGCTACGCCGCCCGGGGTGGCATCTACTACGCCATCGACACGCAGACGGGCCGCCGCGAAAGCCTAGGCACAAGCAACAAGGCCGCCGCGTCCACCCTGCTCCACGCCCGGAACGAGGCCGCGCGCCAGCCCGCCCTCAACCGCCAGATGGCCCGCGTTTACATGGCGGGGGCCGACGTGTCGCTCACGACGCGCACCTGGGACATGGCTTTGCAGGCGCTCATCGCCAGCAAGGAGGAGGGCAGCGCAAACCAGCGGCGGTGGCGCACGTCCGCGAAGGACAAGGCCTTCGACCTGTTCCGCCACGAGGTGATCACGGACACCCAACCCGAGCGCCTGCTCCAGGTGCTCAAGGCCGGCACCGTCAGCACCAATGTCTTTCTCCGCAAGCTGCACAACCACTGTGTCGGGATGGGCTGGCTGCCGTGGCCGATCTTGACGAAAAAATTGTGGCCGCCGGTCCGTTACCGGGTTCGCCGCGCCATCACCAGTGCGGAACATGGTTCCATCCTCGCCCGGGAAACGAACCCCGAGCGCCGCGACTTTTACGAGCTGTGCTGGCACCTCGGCGGATCCCAGACCGACATCGCCTGCCTGAACGCAGAGGACATCGACTGGGATGATCGGACGATTTGCTACGACCGCAGCAAACTCACCTCGCTTGACCAGACGGGAATCAAGCCGCCGCTGATCCGCTTCGGCGAGAAGGCGGCCGCGCTGCTCCGCCGCCTGCCCGCCAAAGGCCCGCTCTTTCCTTATATGAGCACGGTGCGTTCCGGCGATCGCGCCACCGAGTTCCACCAGCGCTGCGTCGGCCTGGGCATCAAGGGAGTTTCGCTGCACTCCTACCGCTATGCGTGGGCGGAGCGCGCCAAGTGCGCCGGCTACCCCGAGCGGTTCGCCCAGGAGGCGCTGGGGCACAACAGCAAGGCGGTCCACCGCGCGTATGCGAAAAAAGCGCAGGTGAAGATTCCCTCGCTCGAGGATTACGAGGCGGCGGCGGTTGACGGCAAGCTGATCGCGCCCGAGTTTCCGCAGCCGTTCGCCGTCGTGCAAGTGGCGTAGGCGGCTGGCGAACCGGTTGGTCCGGTCCGCGCCGAGCGCCAGAACCCGCTCACCGCGCAAAGCTTCTGCGTGCCCAAGGCCGACCTCGCCGCGCAAGGCTACGACCTCTCGCTCAAGCGCATCCCGATAGAATACCTCGCAGCGGTCCTGAGAATGCGCAGCATGGCGGACACGATTTCCGGCACGGCGCAGCCACAAATCACGCGGCAGAATCTCCAGCATGTGACATTGCCCATTCCGCCCATCTTGTCGCAGCGCGAATTCGCCCGGCGAGTGACGGCGGTGGAGGCGCTGAAGACGGCGCAGCGCGCGGCGCTGGCGGAGCCGGAGGCGCTCTTCGCCACCCTCCAGCACCGCGCCTTCCGCGGGGAGCTGTGAAGGACCGCCCGGCTGGCACCCTCAACGCAGCTTGAGCGGCGAATCTGCCGAGGCCTGAAAGACTTCAAAATTATCCACGTCGCCTTGGAAATGGTGGTCGCTGTGGTCGGTCTTGAGATAGGCGGCACCACGAAAGGTCGGGGCGTTTCCGCCGACCAAGTCCGCGATGGGGATGGGGCGCACGGGCAGTTGATCGGTGGTGATCTGATCCTTTTTTTCGGAGCGGAGGCTGACGGTGAAGGACACAGCCTCAAGCTCGGGTGCCTCAGGAAGCGGGGTATGAAAGTAGGGGCTGATGGAATAGCCGTCGGAACTGCCTTGCCGCGCATGATAGGTGGAAACGGAAAAAGTGGGCGGGTTCAGACGGTCGGAGCTGAAGCGGAAATCACCGACCCGCAGGTCGTAGCGCGCGGGCCACGCCTTTTGGGGAAAACTGCCTTCTTGCGGGGAGGGATTTTCGTCCCGGACGCGATTGTCGAGCACCGCCCAGTAGTCGAAGCGTGCGCCGATCTTGATCGAGGCGGGCCATTTGGAGTTGGGCGGCACAGAGACAATCTTGCCCGAAACGTGGAGGACGGAAATCTCGGGTTTGGCCGCGATGGGTATGAGCGGCTGCGGCGCGACGCAAGCGACGAGACAAAGGGCGAGCATGGTTGGCAAGAGTGTTTTCATGGTTGCGATGTTGGTTTTGTGAAGGCCGGGGCGGTGAAAATGTGGGAGGAACCATCCTTGCGAGAAAGGCAAATGTTTTGCACAGCATTGATTTGTGTCCGCCTCGAATCTCACTTTCCCGTGCGCCAAGTGGCTGGAGATGGCGGAGCTGGACGCGCTCTTCGCCACCCTCCAGCACCGTGCCCTCAAAGGAGAGCTGTGATGGACGAACTTGCCAAAAGCACCCACTGCTTCGAGCAGTGCCAGCGGGCGGGTCGCGCGCGCGAGGCCAGCCCAGAACCGCGTCCGACGCGGTTCTGGGCGGTGGCGAAAGTGTTGTCAAGAAGAAAGGGATTTTAAGGCTTGCAAGGTGTCATTGTTTGTCAGAAATAGTAGGCAGTTTTTCTGACAAGAATTAGGGCAGTAATCGAGTGCAAACCATTGATGACAAGTTGATAAGCCGAATCTACGGCAGCGGGAGGGGTTCCGCCTTCACCCCGAATTCATTTTTGGACCTCGGCAGCCGCGCTGCCGTGGACAAGGCACTGTCACGTCTGGCGACGAAGGGGACGATTCGCCGCCTGGCACGGGGCCTTTATGAGTATCCCCGGCAGCATCCAGAACTGGGGCAGTTGTCGCCGGACATTGAGAAGGTGGCGAAGGCGCTGGCCGGGAAAGACCGGATTCGCCTGCAACCCGCCGGAGCCTATGCGACGAACCTGCTGGGCTTGTCCGAGCAAGTGCCGGCCAAGGTGGTGTTCCTGACCGATGGGCCGTCGCGCACGGTGAAGTTTGGGCGGCAGGAAATCCAGTTGCGCCTGACAACGCCGCGCAACATGGCGGCGGCGGGGCGCTTGAGCGGCCTGCTGATGCAGGCGCTGCGCCATCTGGGCAAGGAGCACATCACGCCGGAACGAATATCGCATTTGAAGCGCACACTGCCGGCGAAGGAGCGGCAGCGGTTGTTGAAAGACCTGCGGCTTGCGCCGGCGTGGATGCATCCGCTGTTCCGGGAACTGGCGGAGCGGTGATTTGTGAAACTGGAATTCTTCAAACGCCTTGTCTCGGACCAAGCCCTGCTCATCCGGGAAACGGCAAACCGACGTGGTTTGTCGCCGGTGATGGTGGAGAAGGATTTTTGGGTTTCGTGGACTCTTGCGGTGCTGTTTGCGCACCCAGAGTTTGCCAGTCAACTGGTGTTCAAAGGCGGCACGTCGTTGTCGAAAGTGTTCGGGGTGATCGGGCGCTTTTCCGAGGACATTGATTTGTCGGTGAGTCCCGCGTTCCTCGGCATCAGCGAGGAATGGGTGGAACAAGCTGACAGCCGCAAGCAGGCCGAGTCGCGAATGAAGGAACTGGAAGCAGCATGCATTGAGCGGGTGCGCGAGCAGTTTGTGCCGGAATTGGAGCGGATGGTGCGGGAGTCGCTCGGCGAGCGAAGCAGAGGCCGGGCATGGATGGAGTTTCAAGTGGACGGCACGACCCATTCGCCGGTGGTGCTTTTCCATTATCCGTCCAACGTGCCCACGGGTTTCGAGTATCTGGGCCGCACCGTGAAACTGGAGTTTGGTTCGTTGACGGACCAAAGGCCGGCGGGAACGCACGCGGTGAGTTCCTGGGTGGCGGAGGAGTTTCCGAAGCAGTTCGCCGATTTCCGCTGTGAACTGGTGGCGCTGGAACTGGAGCGGACCTTCTGGGAGAAGGCGACGATTCTGCACGCAGAGCATCATCGTGACCCGGCCAAGCCCATGCGCGACCGTTACTCGCGGCATTACTCCGACATGGCCGCGCTGGCCCGGCACGCCGTGGTTGAACGCGCATTGGCGCGCGCAGATTTACGGCAGCGCGTGGCGGACTGGAAGAGCCGGTTCTTCCCAGCGGGCTGGGCGCGATATGATTTGGCGAAGCCAGGCACCTTCCGGCTGGTGCCACCTGATTCTCGACTGGCTGAATTGGAAAGGGATTATCATGCGATGCGGCCGATGTTTCTGGCTGATCCCCCATCGTTCGTGAGAATCATCGAGGCGGTGCGCGGCCTGGAAGCCCGGATCAACCAAACCACATGAGCAACTTCGCCTTCCTCAAAGCGGAATGGCCCGACCTGCACGAGGCGGCGGGCCAGGCGGAGGCGCTAGCCTTTCAAGATGCGCGGGCGGCGTGCTGCTACGCGCGGCACACGTTGGAACTGGCCGTGCATTGGCTCTACAAGCACGACTCGGCGCTCAAGCTGCCCTATCAGGAGCACCTCAGCGCCTTGATCCACGAACCGACGTTCAAGAAAACGGTAGGCGACGCGATGTTTGCCAAGGCACGAGTGCTAAAGGAACTTTGGCAACTTGGCGGTTAACAGCCACAAGCCAATCCGGCAGTTCGACGCCATCACGGCCACACGGGAGCTGTTCCACTTCTGCTTCTGGCTCGCCCGCACCTACGCACGCGGCGCGAAGCCGGCTGATGGGCTGGCTTTCAATCCCGCCTTTCTGCCTGCCGCCGCACTTTTCGACCGCCGCTTACCTCAAACTAGCTGGCGAGCCTGCCCCGGGGCTGCTAAATGCAGGCTTGTGTCTGAACTGCTCCCGGTCCCTGAGCCCGTTCTGAAAGCCCGGCTGCGGGCGGCGATGGCGGTGCTTGCATTGGAAGGCATCTACCTCGGCACGTCGTCGTGGAAGTATCCCGGCTGGTGCGGCCAGCTTTATGATGAGCCGCGCTACGCGTATCGCGGGAAGTTCGCTGAAGCCCGGTTCGAGCGCGACTGCCTCACCGAGTATGCGGAGGTGTTCAAAACCGTCTGCGTGGATGCCGCCTACTACCAGTTTCCCTCGGAGAAATACCTCGCTGGCCTGGTCGAGAAAGTGCCCGCTGATTTTCGGTTCACTTTCAAAGTGACCGACGACATCACGCTGAAGCGGTTCACCAACCTGCCCCGTTTCGGCATCAAGGCCGGGAAACCAAACAGCAACTTCCTCAACGCTGACCTCTTCGAGCGGGCATTCCTGAAAGCCTGCGAGCCGTTCCGCAAAAGCGTCGGCTTGCTGATTTTTGAGTTCAGCCGGTTCTACGCCACCGACTACCAGCATGGCCGGGACTTCGTGGTGGACCTCGACCGCTTCCTCGCCAGACTGCCGAAGGGCTGGCACTACGGGGTGGAACTGCGGAACAAGGACTGGCTCCAGCCCGACTACTTCACTGTTCTCCGGCGGCACGGGGTGGTTCACGTGTTCAACAACTGGTCGATGATGCCGACTGTGGGAGAGCAGATGGTTGTTCCGGGCAGCGACACCAGCGACTCGATGGTGGCAGCGAGATTCCTGTTGAAGCCCGGCCGCAACTACGAGGATGCCGTGAAGGAGTTCAGCCCTTACAAATCAGTGAAGGAGGTCAACGATGAGGCGCGGGAGGCCGGGAAGAAGCTGATTGCCGGAGCAAAGCAGCAGGCCAAACAGGCGTTCATCTATGTGAACAACAGACTGGAGGGGAATGCGCTGGAGACGATTGCGGCCATGACTGAATCCAATTCCTGATGGAGGCAGCCACCAAGCACCGTGTCATCCTGCACCTCGACATGGACGCGTTCTACGCCTCCGTCGAGCAGCGTGACCATCCGGAATTGCGGGGCATGCCGGTGATAGTCGGTTCCCCACCCACTCAGCGAGGCGTGGTGGCGGCGGCCAGCTACGAGGCCCGGAGGTTTGGGGTTCGCTCCGCGATGCCGAGTGTGACCGCCGGTCGCCTGTGCCCTGCTGGTGTGTTCGTCCGTCCGCGCATGGAGGCCTATCAAGCGGAGTCCCGCGCGATCATGGCTGTGGTGCGAGCACTCGCGGGTGAACGCATTCAGCAGGTGTCGGTGGACGAGGCCTACGTGGACGTCACCGAGTCGCGGCCGTTCGGCACGGCCGATGAAGCGTTGGAAGCAGCTTTGCCGCTGACGCGGTCGCTCAAGCTGACGATTCGTGAGCGACGGGGACTCTCCGCCAGCATCGGGGTGGCTTCCAACAAGCTGCTCGCCAAACTGGCCAGTGATTTTGAGAAGCCCGATGGCCTGACCTTGATTCGGTAGTCGGAGAAGGTGGCGTTCCTGCGCCCACTCCCTGTGCGCGCTCTACATGGGGTGGGGAAGGTCACCGAGGAACCTCTCGCAGGAGCTGGACTGCGCACGGTTGGCGATCTGCAGGACTATCCCGGCGACCTGCGTGCGCTGGTGGGATCGTGGGGCCTGGCAACTGCCGCTGGTATTTCCGGCGTAAGGAGGCGATGTCGGTCCGCTTGATGCATCGGGTTCCACGAATCCGGCAACGACAACTATTCCTCCCGGACTCGACGGACAGCCACAGGCGCATTGCGTTACAAGATGACATGGCGGCTCTCCTTGAGAACCGCTGTCGCTAACGCACTCCGAACCCGACTTGCTTGGTTTGCGGAGAGAAATGTCCCTGCACCACATGCACCGCGTCGGCGAACACCTCGGGCAGGGTGAGGTGGCGCTTGTGGGCGAGCATTTCGGTGGTGCGCTTCACCTCGCTGATGTGCGCCCCGGTGAAACCCTGGTCGTGACAGATGCGCTTTAGTAGGGGTGGGATGAGGGCGGCGCCGAAATACAGTTCCAGGAGATGGTCGATCTGATCATTGGTCGGATCCTGAAACCAGTATTTGCGGTTGAAACGAACCGGCCGGTTGCGAATCGCCTCATCCAGCGCGTCCAGATGGTTGGTCGTGGCGATCACCACCCGTTGTTCCCGCCGCTCGGTGAGGCCAGAGAGCATCTGCAGGAAGTCGGCGAAAACCGAGGAACCCTGCTCGAAGCGGCTGCACGCAAACGCATCGATGTCCTCGAAGATCACGATGCACGGGTCGAGAAACTCCTGCAAAAAACGATCCAGGCCACTGAAGTCCGCCTCGCCCATCACGTAGCAAGTGGACAGGCCGCGCTGGATGGCCTCATGCACAATCGCCTGGCAGGTCAAGGATTTGCCGGTTCCCGGGCGTCCGTGGAGGATGATGCCGTTGCCGGAGCTCAAGCTCTCCATCTGAAGGATGGTGTTGTCGAAGATGTCCTCCGCCGTGAGCGGGTCGAGCACCAGCTTGCTGAAAGTGCCCGAGGGAACGGGCTTCATCACTCCGCGGAAGTCGCCTTGGGACGCGACGAGTTGCAGATGTTTGCGCCGGAGCGGGTTGTTCTCCTTGATTTCCCGCTTCAAGGTCGTGACCAGTTCGGTGATGCTGGCATTGGAGCAGAGGCTCTGGGAACACTCCTGGACGTCGGCGCGGTAGTGGTAGAGCCGGCCTTGGATGGCGAAGGCCAGGTTGCCGGAGTTGAGGAACACCGCCCGTCGCCCATGATCGTATTCGAACTCCGCAGGGAGGCAGGCGCCCATCTCCAGGCAGTCGTCAGAGATCTTGCGCAGGTACGTCTGCGTCACAAACGCCCGCACTTGAAAGGCGTAAGTCGAGGCGGAGCTCCATGTGTAGCTTTTGTCTGTCGGTTTGGGTGACGGCTCCTCGTTGAGTTCATCTTTGGGCTGTTCGCCGAGATCAAGGAAGCGGGGCGAATGTGAATTGCGTTTCATGGGGAATCGGGGTGGGTGGTTTGGATTGAGCTTGAATGCGTGAGTAACTTTGCGGCTTCAGGGAGGCTTCAAGCGCCCCGCCTGAAGCCGGCACGGACGTTGACAGGGACTTAACATCCGCTAACTTCCAGGAGTCAATACACAGCGCTAGTATTACTAGGAAGTCATAATGAATCTTTCCTTCCGTAGGCTGATGGGTGGCGAGCCACGGCGCAATCGTCCGTCAAAGGCCCAACTCCTGGCCGCTGACGAACTGGAGCTTCCGCCGGGCATCTCGCTGGACCGGCTCACCGCGTTTTGCCGCGTGGCGGCGGCGGGAAGCGTGACGCTGGCGGCGGGCGGCAATGCCAGCCGCCAGAGCCAGTTCAGCCGCCAGATCAAGGAACTGGAGACCTTCTTCAAGACCAAGCTCATCGAGCGCAAGGACGGCGGAGTGGTGCTGACGGACGCCGGGGAAGACCTGCACCGCATGGCCGAGGCACAAATCCTGAGCCTCAAGCGGTTCCGGGAGAAGCAGGCCGTCGAACCCGACAAGTTGCGCGTGCTGGCACCAGACTTCCTGATCAACTGGCTCATTCTCCCCAGGCTCGACAAAATCAGGCAGATTTTTCCAGAGGCCCGGCTCGACTTGAGTGCGAATCACGGCGGGTCGATGATCCAGACCTACGATCAGGTTTACGGGGTCAGCCTGTGCTGGGCGCAGCCGGATGATAAGCCTGAGCCGCAGAAAGAGCTGGGCACGCTCCGCACGGCGCTGTTCGTTCCGAAGGCCGCGGCGCCAGCACTTCGTGACGAGGCAGGAATTCGCGGATTGGCGCAACGGCTTGTGCTGCGGGATGCCGGGCGTCATCCGATTGTTCCGCTGTCCACGCAGGACGGAAAGGTGAGCACAGGGGAAGTGATCGGACTCGATTCAGACTTGCAGCAGGCGGACATGGTTGCCGCTGGTGGGTTCGCGGCCGTGCTGCCCATGCTGGCCGTGCAGCGGTTGCCCGAGGAGCGCTTCTGGCGGTTCCCGCTGCCCAAGGGAAACCGATTCGAGCGCCGGGTGACGGCTCACTTCACCAAGGACGACTTTGGGCTAAAGCGCATTCCCGAGCCCAAGGCCAAGCTGCTGCTGGCAGCGCTGCGACTTTCGTAATCCTGCCAGCACCATGTCGCCTTTTCACTTTGCGTCGTCGTAAACAAACCACACCTGACACCTTATGTTCCAGCCAGAGGCAAAGTTCCAGTTCGTCCGGCGCTACTGCCCTCCCGGTGAGGGCTGGAAAGTCTACGTGGATATTGATGCTTCTGAAGTGGGGCGCACGGGCAGTCCTCGAACGACGCCGGAAGCCATTGCGAATCAGAAGCGCATGGAGTCCGAGGGGGAGCAGGCACGTGAGGCCTTAGTCGGGCTGGGTGTGCAAGTAGGGAAATCCCGCGCTGACTGGTTCAAGAAGAATGCGGTGCCACCTTTTGAAGGGGACCGGGACATCGTCGCGTTCCACCCCGCGTCGAAAGTCTGCCTGATCGCCGAAGTGGAGGGGCAATCGACAGGACAACCAGAACAGAAGCTCTACAAAGCAATCGGCCAGATCATTATGGCGACCAGCTTCGATCGACCAGCGGAGTGGAAGTTGAAGTTCGTCCTGGTAGTGCATGGCAAGGAAATATCCGCGCATCTGAGCCGCGCAAAATCGCTGCGTGAGCTAGGGGTTTCTGCGTTGTCGCTAGCCGTTGGGCCAGAGGGGGACCGCTGGTTGTTCGGTGCCAAACCCTAACCGAATTTGAAAACCCACCAGCTACACTTGCCGATCGCCCGAGTGGAGATTCCCACTCCACGCCCAAACCTACGCCTAGTTGTGAACAACTCCCCGTTGACTGCGGTATGTGATGAAATACTGTAATTGCATTCAGTATGCCATCCCTCACGCGCCGCCAGCAGCAAATCCTCGACCACATCCGCCGAGAGCAGGAGCAAGCCGGTAACGCACCCACACTGGCCGAAATCGCCCGGCACTTCGGCTTCCGCAGCCTTAACGCGGTGTCGGAACACCTGCGGCTCATTCGGCAGAAAGGCTTCCTCGAAGCCAGCACGGGCCGGGCCCGGTCGCTCAGAATCGTCTCCCCGCTGCAACGGTTCCGCCAGCGGGTCGCGGACATCCCCGTGTTTGGCTCCATCCCCGCCGGGTTGCCGCAGGAGCGCACGCAGGAAGCGAAGGGCTGCGTGTCCATCGACATCGGCACGCTCAACTTCAAACCGACGCCCCGGACCTTTGCGCTGGAGGTGCGCGGGGATTCGATGGTCGGCAAGCACATCATCGAAGGCGATCTCGTCGTGCTGGAGCACGGCGCCACCCCGAAGCCGGGGGATGTCGTGGCGGCGTTGATTGATGGGGAGAGCACGCTCAAGACCTTCCTGACGCGCAACGGCAAACCCTATCTCAAGGCCGAGAACCCGAACTACCCCGACCTTCTCCCCGCCCAAGAGCTGGTGATCCAAGGCGTGCTCAGGCTGGTCGTCCGCCGGGCGAGGTAGCGCGAGGGACAGCCGTTGTCCGACCCACCGTGTTATCCCGGTCCCCAGCATGCGCACCATCGTCCACTTGGACGCCGACGCCTTCTTCGCCTCCGTCGAGCAGGCGGCGGACGCGCGCTTGCGCGGGAAGGCGGTTGCGGTGGGCGGAGAGAAGCGCGGCATCATCGCCTCGGCCAGCTATGAAGCGCGCAAGTTCGGGGTGTTCACGCCGATGCCCACCGTTCGGGCGCGCAAGCTCTGTCCCAAGCTCATCGTGCTGCCGGGCGACTTCGAGAAGTATGAGCGCTTCTCGCAGTGGATGTTCAGCTACGCCTACGACTTCACGCCGGATGTGGAGCAGAGTTCGATTGACGAGGGATACTTCGACCTGACGGCGGTTCGGAAGCCGGCGGCGGAAGTGGCCGCCGCCATCCGCGACGCGATTGGGCAAGCACTCAAGATCAGCGTTAGCGAAGGCATCGGCGTCAACAAGCTCGTCAGCCAGATCGCCTCCAAGCTCAACAAGCCCGCCGGGTTCACGCACATCCCGGCGGGCGGAGAAATCGCCTTTCTCCATCCGTTGCCAAATAAGTGGCTGCCCGGGGTGGGGCCGAAGAATGCGGAGCGCCTCAACGCGGCCGGCCTAGCGCGGGTGGGGCAGATTGCGCAGACCCCGCCCGACCTGCTGGAGCTGCTGATGGGCCGGCAGGGCATCGTGTTGCGGCAACATGCCAACGGCGTGGATGACCGTCCGCTACAGCCGGCGAGCGTCGCGGCCAAGTCCTATGGCGAGCAGCAGACCTTCGCGGCGGACCAGACCGATGAGGAGTTCATCGCGGCCACGCTACGCCGGATGGCGGACCACCTCATGGCCAGCATCCGCGCGGAGGGCAAGACCATCCGCACGCTCACGGTGAAGGTGCGCTACAACGACTTTGCCGAGGACCAGTGTGGCGAGAGCTTGCCCGAGCCAACCGACCTCGAAACCGACCTCTACGGCAAGCTGCACACGTTGCTCGGGAAGGCGTGGCGGCGGCGGGTGAGCCTGCGGATGGTGTCGCTGAAGCTGTCGAACGTGTATGACGGGCTGTTCCGCGCCGAGCTGTCGCTGGACGGCGCAACCCGGCAGCAGGAGGCGCGGCGCAAGCTCGCGGCAGCGGTGGATGAGCTACGGCAGAAGAACGGCCCGGGCGTGCTGCTGCGCGGCCACGATTTCGTGCTCCGGGGCGTGAAGCTGGTCGCCCCCGTCGCCGCGCCGCGCCCCACGCTCAACGTCGTCGTTCGCAAGCAAGTCGCCACCACCTGCGTCCCGCTCCACATCCACAGTCATTATTCGTTCCTCGACTCGACGCTGTCGCCGGAAGCCGTGGTGGCGATGGCGAAGGAACGCGGCCTGCCCGCCATCGCGCTCACTGACCCGAACCTGCATGGGGCGGTGGAGTTCTGCGCGTTGGCAAAGCAGGCGGGCATCCAGCCCATCGTCGGTGCGGAGGTGACGGTGGCAGGACAGCCGCTCTGGCTCTACGTGCAGGACCGGGCAGGCTACCAAAACCTGTGCCGTTTGCTTTCTCAGCCGGTGAAGCGGCTGGAGGGTTTGACCGATGGGCTGCTCGCGGTCAGCGCCTATGAGCCTTTCGCAGCGCAGTTCCCTGACCGCTTCTACCGCGCCATCACCGACCCGACGCAGCCCGTGCGCTCCGCGATTCCCTGCGTGCCGCACTTGGCTGTCCATCACGCCACGCCCGGCGACCGGTGGAAGTTCGATGTGGTGCAGAGCATCCGCACGCTCACGCTGCTGAAGCAGGCGCACCCGGAGAAGCGCATGGGCGGGCAGTTCCATTTCCACACGGGCCGGGAACTGGCGCAGTGGTTCAGCCCGGAGCTGTTCCGGCATTCGCTGGAACTGGCGGAGCGTTGCGCGTTCACAGTGGAGCCAGCCAAACCGCAGTTCCCGGCGTTCCGCACGCCGGATGGTTCCCTGCCGCACGAGTTCTTGCACCGGTTGGTGCATGAGGGGCTGCGCCGCCGTTACGGCGAGCGGCACGGGCTGCACAAGGCGCAGGTGGAGGAAGAACTGCGCATCATCGCCGACGTGGGCTACGAGGAATACTTCCTCGTCGTCTGGGACATCTTGCAGGCCTGCCGGCGGCACGGCATCGAGTGGATCACTCGGGGCAGCGCCGCCGACTCGCTGGTCTGCTACTGCCTCGCCATCTCCGACGTGTGCCCCATCCGCTTCGACCTCTACTTCCGAAGGTTTCTCAACAAGGACCGCATGGCGCTCAACAAGCTGCCGGACATCGACGTGGATTTTCCGCACGACCGGAAGGACGACGTGGTGGACTTGATCTTTGCCAAGTATGGCGCGGAGCACTGTGCCGTGGTGGGCGGGTTCTCGACGTTCCAGGCGCGGAGCGCGTTTGCCGAGGTGGCCAAGGTGCTGGGTGTGGCGGAGCGGGAGGTGCGCAAGTTCACCGAGCACTTCCCGTGGGGTTTTGGCGGTGGCTGGGTGCCGGATGAACCCGCGCCCAAGAGCGGGGCCGGGCTGATCGAACTGCTCCGCGCCAATCCGGAGACCAACACCCTGCCGCTGGACGAGGAGCCTTACCGGTCGGCGATTGAAATGGCCGTCTGCCTCGATGGAGCGCCGCGCTACGCGAAGATGCACCCGTGCGGGGTGGTGCTCTCGCGTGAACCCATGCACGCGCTGACGCCGACGTTCACCTCGGCCAAAGGCTATCCCACGACGCACTTCGACATGGACAGCGTGGAGGCGATTGGCCTGGTGAAGATGGACATCCTGGCGCAGGGCGGCCTGGCGGTGATGCGCGATGCGCGGGAGTCGTTGCAACGACGTGGCATCACCGTGGACCTCGCCACACTGGAGCCGTGGGAGGATGCGGCGGTGTGGGAGATGATCGCGGGCGGCGGTGCCCGGGCGGTGCATCACATCGAATCGCCGGCGATGATCAACCTGTGCCGCATGACCAACGTGCGGGAGATCGACGGGCTGGTGGCCATTGTGAGCGTCATCCGCCCCGGCGCGGCCAACGAGTCCAAGAAGCTTTCGTTCACGCGGCGGTATCAGGGCCTGGAGCCGGTCGTGTATCCGCACCCGTCGCTGGAGCCGTGCCTGCGGAGCACGTTCGGCCTCGTGGTGTATGAGGAGCACATTCTGCAAATCTGCGAGGCGTTCGCGGGCCTGTCCCCGGGCCGGGCGGACGTGCTGCGCCGGGCCTTGGTGAAGCAGAAGCGCGCCGTGGTGGCGGAGATTGCCGGGGAGTTCGCGGCGGCGGCGAAAACGAAGGGGCACGACGACGCGAAGATCACCGAGGTGTGGGAGCTGGTGACCGGGTTCAACGGCTACGCGTTCAACAAGGCGCACAGCACGGCCTACGGGGTGGAGGCGTATCAGGCGGCGTGGCTCAAAAGGTATCACCCGGCGGAGTTCATGGCGGGCGTGCTCACCAACGGCAAGGGGTTCTACCAGCCGCTGGTGTATGTGCTGGAATGCCACCGTCTTGGGCTCACGTTTCTGCCGCCGTCGGTGAACGAGCCGGGCCCGGCCTTCGTGCCGCACGGGCAGTCCATCCGCGCGCCGGTGACGCGGGTGAAGGGGCTGACGGAGAAGACCACGG
This sequence comes from Limisphaerales bacterium, assembly GCA_009773355.1. Classification (GTDB taxonomy): domain Bacteria; phylum Verrucomicrobiota; class Verrucomicrobiia; order Limisphaerales; family SXTU01; genus SXTU01. Next base: position 134,104 of record WRPG01000015.1, on the reverse strand, counting down.
CCCGGCTCCTCACAGCGCGGGAGCAAGGGCCGTTCACCTCGGTGGCGGATTTCTTCCGGCGCGTGGGACCGGGCGGCGAGGAGTTCGAGGCGATGATCCGGGCCGGGGCGTTCGATGAGTTCGGGGAAACCCGCACCCGCCAATACTGGCAGGCGCAGCACCTCGTGAAGACCTTCGCCGACACCAATGAGCCAGGCCAGGGCTGGCTGCTCCCGCCGCCGGGCTTGGAGCAATTTCCGGAGGTGAAGCTCAACGAGCCGACGCGACTGGAACGGCTGCGCTGGGAGACCGAGCTGTTCGGCTTCGCGGTGAGCGGACATCCGCTGGAACTGTTTCCTGACATCGCATGGGACACCTACTGCCCGGTGCGGCGGCTGGGTGAGTTCATCGGGCAGGAGGTGGTGATGTGCGGCCTCATCATTGAGCAGCGCACGCACCATCAGGTCACCGGTGAGCCGATGAAGTTCATGACCTTGGCGGACCGGACAGGCATGGTGGAGACGGAGCTGTTCGCCGACACCTATCGGAGCTACGGACTGGCGACGGTGCGCTATCCGGTGCTGGAGGTGACGGCGACGGTGGAGCTGTTCGAGAACGGCCGCGGGTTCACGCTGCGCGTGCACCGGGCGGGAAAGCCGAGGACGCGATGAACCAGCAACTTCGCCTGCTGCCGGCACCAAGGCCGCTGACCGACCGACTCGGCGCGGCGTTCTTTCGCGGCATCCCGCGAGTGCCCGGCGTGTATCGGATGTTCGATGAGGCGGGCCTGCTGCTCTACGTCGGCCAGTCCAGTGATTTGCGCGACCGGCTCAACAGCTACCGCCATGTGCATCCGGACCGGGACTCGCGCAAGACGGTGCGGCTGGTGCATCTCGTGCGGCGCATCGAGTGGGAGGTGTGCGATTCGCCGGTGAGCGCGGTGCTGCGGGAGAACGAGCTGCTGCGCACGCTGCGGCCCCGGTTCAACCGGATGAATGTGTATCCGAAGGCCTGCTTCTTCATCGCGATGGACCGGGAGGGAGGAGTGCTGCGGCTGACGCTGACGCGGGACACGGACGGGTCGGGAAAACTGTTCGGCGCGTTCCGGGGCGCGGCGTGGCCCTTTGCCGCGCTTTGCCGGCTGCTCTTCATCGCCAGCCACACCAACCTGAGCCTCGGCCACTTTCCGTCCCGGCTGCTGACCTCAGCTCCCTTGCGAACGCAGAGCTTCGGACTTGAGGAAGCTCTCGCACAGGAGGTGGAGAACTATCTCGCGGGCGACTCGATGCGCCTGGTCGAAAGCCTCATGGGGGGTTGCGCCGGCGTGGAGATGCGGACTGCCTTCGAGCAGAACCTGATGCTCGGTGATTTGGTGACGGTCGAGGAGTTCTTCGCGCGCGGGCCAGCGAAGGTGAGGCGATTGAGACAGCAATCGGACGGAGCCGCCGACTGGGTGGAGCCGGAGGCGCTGGTGGACTTCCTCGCCGCCAACAGGCTTGAGGTTGCCGCACTGAACGACAGAATTGCCCCGTGAAGCTGAGCCCACGACCAAACTCACGGGACATTGGCGAGATCAACAGTTCTCCTCCGCTACAATTCCACGGCTAACCAAACTGCATGGACGAGCAATCATCAATCGATGCCTACCTAGCAGCCTTCCGGGGCTACCAGGAGGTATTGGATGACTACGAGGACCCGGCATTTCAGAAACAATTGCGGGCGCAAGGCGCGGTTTTGGAAGTTTGCTTTCAACGCTTGCTCCAAGCGGCGGAGTCGCAACAACCCGCCGTCTGGCATGCCATCGGCACCGCCTACAACACTGGGAGGGGGACTAAACACGACAGGACCGAGGCAATTTGCTGGTTTCGGCGGGCCGCTGAAGCGGGCTTCGCCCCGGCGATGCTCAACTTGGGGCTTTGCCTTCATCTTCCTGCACCGGCCGTAAACCAGGCCGAGGCGATTCATTGGTTTCGTAAAGCCGCCGAACGGGGTTACGCCGGCGGCATGGTTTGGCTTGGCTTCGCTTACCGTGAAGGCTCGGGCGTGCCGTGTGACTACAACGAAGCCGTGCAATGGTTCATCAAGGCGGTGGAGGCGGGCGACAGCCATTCGATGATCCATGTCGGTCGCATGTATGCCCACTACCTTTCCTCCCCGGTGCAAGCCGTGCCTTGGTTCCTCCGCGCCGCTCAAGCCGTGCAAGCTGAGAGTTTTCTCGAACTCGCCCGGCTCTACGAAAACCGGCAACTGGAGGTCTATAATCCGGCCGAGGCCCACAAATGGTTTCGCGTGGCCGCCGAGTATTCGGAAGGCCGTTCCACGAGCGCCTTGTTTGCGCTCGCCCGGCAACATCTCGACGGGTTGGGAGCCCCGTGCGACGTGGAGGCGGCAAGATTTTGGCTGCGCCGCGTGTTGCTGGTAGTTCCGGAAAAATCCTCGTCCCGCCGCGAGGCTACCAAAATGCTCAAGAACCTTGAGGGACAACTGTTATGAGCCAGCCGACAGGCTTGAGGTTGAACCAGCGATGAACAGAATCGCCCCGTGAAACCGCGCCCACCCTCGAACCCGCAAACCCTCAGCGAGCTGATGGTGATGTCGGAAGACTTCGCCGGGTTCAGCCTGCGCTCCGGCCGGCAGATCCCGCCGACCCTGCTGGCCGTCACGAAGCGCGGACCGCTCTTCTTCACGCCGGCCTCGTTGAAGGATGATCGGGCCAAGGATGATTTTGCCGACACCGCCCGCCTGATCTGCATCGCCTACCAGGTGCCCGCCGCCGTGATGGTGTTGGAGTCGTGGATGAAGATGGCGGCGGAAGGAGAGAAATTGGACATGGATGAGCGGCCCTCCGAGGCGATAGACCGGCACGAAGTGGTCACGGTGATGGGCGAGGCGGCGGGCAGCGCCCAGAGGAAGATTTTCAAGATTGTGCGGACGGACGCTGGCGGATTCTTTGGGCTGACCGAATGGGAGGGGCTGCCGTTGGCCGAGTTTCAAGGTCGGTTTGTGGATCTGCTGCCACCCAAGCCGCCGACGCCCGAGGTGATCGAGGTTGCCCGGGTGATGCTGGCAATGAAGGGCTTGAACGAGCAGAAGCTGCGGGGAGGGACCAGAAGATGATGAAAGAGCCGACTAGGTTGCCAGCCTTGAAGCTGCTTGTGCTCGCGGACGATGATTCCGTCCGGCACACGATCCAAACTGAACGTGCCGACGTGCTCCTGTCGTGCGGCGACATTTTCGAGGCGATCATCCTGCAGGTCGCGCAATCCATCCAGTGCCCACGAATCCTGGCCGTCAAAGGCAACCACGACAGCGGTGAGCCATTCCCATCACCCGTTGTTGACCTTCACCTCGCCACTCATACCGTTGACGGAGTGCGTTTCGGTGGCTTCCAGGGTTCGTGGCGCTACAAGCCACGCGGACATTTCCTCTACGAGCAGGCGGAGGTTGAGCACCTGATGGCTTCGTTTCCCCCGGTCGATGTCTTCGTCGCGCACAACTCCCCACGTCACGTTCACGACCGCGACGACGACGTTCACTTTGGCTTCGATGCCTTCGTCCCCTACATCGAACGTGCGCGTCCGAGGTTGTTCATCCACGGACACCAGCACGTTGACCAAGAGACTCGGATCGGTGACACGCGAGTGATCGGCGTCTATGGAATGAAGTGGTTGAAGCTCACACAATCGCAGTTCCCCATCCCCGCCAACGAGCGCTGGCAGTTCGGCCAGTAACGACAGAAACTCGGCTTCCCTTTCTCAGCACGACAACTAAGCTCAACCCAGCACCCGAACCACATTCATGAAACAGACAAGCCGCACCACATCTGAGGAGTTCGTAAAGCGAAGCGTCATCAAGTTCCTGACTCATCGTGGATGGAGCAAGAGTTTGGAGTGGGATGACGCGAAAGTTCATGGCGTGGACATCAAGGTGACCAACTCAAAATATGGCCGCACTTTCTTCATCGAGACAAAAGGGACTTCTACCAGCCGTAGCAGCGCGGAAAACGCATTCATCCACTCCCTCGGGCAGATTGTTACCAGAATGAAGAACCCCGATGCCCGCTACTACTACGGGTTGGCCCTGCCCGAAGCCAGCGCTGCAATCGCAATTCGCCGGATCCCTTCCCAATTCGCGGTCAAAGCCTGCCTGCACATCTTCTCGGTGAACAACGAGGGGGAGGTGCGATGGTTCCAACCGAGAGACATCAAGCGCCTGCAAAAGGCGCCTGCTGGAGGCTGAGAAGTGCCGATTCAAGAGACGGGGAAGGTGGCCGTCCGAAACTGACCAAACCGCCAACCTCAAGCCCGAATCCCAATGCCGTTCAGCCTTGAAGACCGCCTCGTAATAGGGGTCGCATCGAGCGCCGTGTTCGACCTCTCCGAGTCAGATGCGGTGTTTCGCAGCCAAGGCGAGGAGCACTACCGGCGTTATCAGGAAACTAATCTTTCGAACCCGCTTGGAAAGGGCATCGCGTTTTCTTTCGTGAAGCGGTTGCTCTCACTGAACAATTTGTGTCCAAAGCCCGAGGACGACCCGCTGGTGGAGGTGGTTTTGCTTTCGAGAAACGATCCGGACACGGGGCTTCGCGTGATGAAGTCCATCGAGCATCACAATCTCAAAATCACCCGCGCGATTTTCATGCAGGGGAAATCGCCTTACGAATACATTCCGGCGCTGAACATTTCGCTCTTCCTGACTGGCAACAAGCCGGATGTTGAAGAGGCAATCAAATCTGGGTTTCCGGCCGGGCAGGTGCTCAAGTCTGCGATCGTCGACGACGATCACGATGACAGTCTGAGAATTGCATTCGATTTCGATGGGGTGCTGGCCGATGACGAGTCAGAAACTGTCATGGCCACGACGCAGAGTCTGGCCAAGTTTCATGCTTACGAGACGAAAAATGTCCTGCAACCGCACAATCCTGGGCCGTTGAAAGAATTCCTCGTTCGGATCTCAAAAATTCAGTCTGTGGAGGAGGCCCGAAAAAAGCAGGAACCCAACTACAAGAACCGGTTGCGAGTCTCAATCGTTACCGCCCGGAACGCCCCCTCACACGAACGCGCTTTGAACACTCTGAAAAGTTGGGGCGTGATGGCCAATGACGCTTTTTTCCTCGGTGGCATTGAGAAAGGAAAAGTGCTTGGCGTGCTCCGCCCGCACATCTTTTTCGACGATCAGTCAGGCCACCTCGCCTCGGCAAGCTCGGTGGCCCCGTCGGTCCACATCCCGTTTGGTGTGAAAAATACCCCGCCGGTTCCGACAGGCGGCCAGAAGTCCCAAGGTTAGCCAATAGTCCGCTCGGTGCCATCGCGAGGACTACAAACCACCCCGGACAATTCCACCGCCATGGGACAGCCCTTGTCAGAGGCCGGGTGAGAGGCTGGGCGCATGAAAACCGAACTGCTCCTCGACCACGCCACCATCCTCGCCAACCAGGCCCGGCCCATCCACTTCGCCCTGCGCTTCACCGCAGACGAGGTCGCGATGGCGGCGCGCCGCCCGGCGGCCTTCTGCGTGGTGCTCGACCGCAGCGGGTCCATGGAGGGCCGCCCGCTGGAGCACGCGCTGACCGCCACGCGCACTGCGATCAAGAACTTGCGCAAGGAGGACCACTTCGCCCTCGTCGTGTTCGATGACGCGGCGCAGGTGGTGGTTCCGCTGGCGGTCGCCACGGCAAAGACCGCCTGGCGCAACGCGGTGAACGCCATCAAGGACGGCGGCGGCACCAACTTGACTGCCGGCTGGATGCTCGGACGGGATGAGCTGGCCAAGGCCCCGGAGGGTTTCAGCCGTCGTTTGCTGCTGCTCACCGACGGCCAGTTGAACGTGGGCATCGTGGACCCGGTGCAGGTGCAGGGCATCGCGGCGTCGGGACTGGAACGGCAGGGTGTCCGCACCTCGTGCCTCGGCTTCGGCGACGGCTACAACGAGACGCTGCTGGGCGCGCTGGCCAAGGCCACCAACGGGGACTTCCATGACGCAGACTCGCCGGAGAAGCTGCCCGCCATTTTTGCGCACGAGCTGGACGGCTTGCAGGCCCTCGCGGCGCAGAACCTCCGCGTGCGCTTCAAGCGCCTCGATTTCTGCGAACAAATCTTCGGTTTGAACGACTATCCGTTCGTGACCCTGCCGGATGGGCGCACGGAGATTGCGATTGGGGACTTGGTGAGTGAGGAGGAGCGCGTGGCGGTCTTTGCGCTGGAAGTGTTGCCCCTGCCGTTGCTGAACGGTCAGCCGGTGGCGAGCCTCGAAGGGGAAGCGTTGCTGGAGGTGGAGTTGGCATGGGATGAGATCAGCGCAACGGGCATCGCCTCCAAGACCTGGTCGCAGGTGGTGCGGGTGCAGGCCACGCAGAACCCGGCGGAGGTGAAGGCCAACGAAACGGTGCTCTCGTGGGTGGCGGTGCAGCGCGCAGCCAAGGCGGTCCGTGAGGCCTCGGCGCGCGCCGCAGCAGGCGACGAGGCGGGGGCTCACCACCAGTTGAACGAGGAGATCAAGCTGATGGAGTCGGCCGGCAACGCCCCCGTTGTGCGCGAGGCGCTCGGCACCCTGCGGGAGGCGCAGGCGCAGCTCAACTCGGCGGAGAACTCCTCGCGCAAGGGCAAGCTGATGTTCTCCCTGAGCAGCGGCGTCTCGCGCCAAAGCTCGCGCCGTCGGCCCAGCGGGCCGACCGATACCACTGGCAACCCGACGTGAACCTCCCGAACCTATGTGGATTCTGACAACCATCGGCTTTTTCAGCATCGTGCAGAAGCCCCGCCAGTCGGGGCTGACAATTCGGTCGCGGGTGGCGACCGACTTGGACCGCTTGCGCACGACGTATCTCCCGACGCTGTCGGCGACGGTCGCCGGCGCGGGGACGGACTATCCGTATCGTGCCACCGTCGGACGAGAAGAGTTCGCGCTGGCGTTGGCGCAGATCGCGCGCGACATCACCTACGCGAACTTCAAGGGTGAGGTCGCGCGCCGGCACGGTCACGAACGTGAGCGGACCTACTCGAAGGTGTGGGGCGTGTTGCAGGAACTGGAAGGCGGATCATCGTGACTGCTGGTTTCGTGGTCACCGGCAGTTTTGCCCGATTCTCCGCATTCGGGGCAGCCATGCCAGAATCCTCAACCGGCTTTCCTTGATGAACCGCGAAGCTGCGTTGCAAGAACTACGTGGCATTCGCCTTCAGCATCGCTTGGATGTCTGGCCATGTGGTTCTGATCAGCCATGCCAGCTTCGGGCGGAGAACAGCGTCGGCCGCCGCATCGGGCATCGAAAATTCGAGCCACAGGTTTTGCGTGCCCTTCTTGTTTTCCCGACGGCTGAACCGAAATCCCTCAGCCAAGTGGTGTTTCTGCATCAGGCGAGCCATCGCGTCACCGTAAATGTGACCACTGCACTTTTCCCGTTGGCCGGGACAGTAGCGGAAGCCGACAGTCCACTGGCGGTTCAGCATCGTTTGTTTGATGAAGTAGCTCGAAACGGTCCGCTCCCAGAACTTCGGGTGAACGTAGCTCTGGTTATTCTTCCCGTAGATGCTGCACCACCACCACGCCTCGCCCGGACCCATCGATGGGTCATGTATTCCGTTCGCGATCTCAGGTGGCAAGTCCTGCAATACGCCGTCGAGCATGACGCGGCACCGTTCCTTAAATCGGAGCTCAAGCGGTGTTGGTTCACTCATAGATTTGTGATGGCTCTGGCTCGTCGTTTGAACAAACCGCTCAAGTCGGGTGATCCCGCACATTCTTCGCGAGTCCCAACGGACTGTCCAGTCCGCCATCGGGGCTGTGCCAGAAATCCAAGCGCCCCTTTGAAGCGCCTACGCTGCCTTCGCCGCAAAACTCAATGTGTCCCTTCCGCTCCATCGAGAGCATCAGCTTCGGAAAGCAACGTCGCGATGAAGTTGGTTCTCAGGCAGAATACGGCGAGCTGACTTTGACGCCATGATGAGCCTATCCCACAAATCGGTTGAGGCCACTGGTGGCCAGCTTAGGCCCAGCCGTTGCGCTGGGACGGGCGAGATCAGTTCTGAGCAGGTTCAAGCAGCGACTTCCTTCGTCATCTTCGATCTGGAAACCACCGGGCTTTCTCCGCACGAGTGCGAGATAATCCAGATCGCGGCAACCCGCTTCCGCTGCGGAGAGATCGTGGTTGGCGATGAGTTCTTCAGCTATTGCCGGCCAGCCGGACCCATCTCCCGCTTCATCTCGGACTACACCGGCATCACCGATCGGGACGTCCGCGATGCGCCCCGTCCCATCGAAATGCTGGAGCGATTTTCCTGCTACGTTGGCGACTCGGTGATCATGGCCCACAATGGGCACCGCTTCGACACCAAGTTCCTAGAGGCCACCTGCCATCAGCACCAAGCGCAGCGGCGAACGGTCGAATCCATCGACACCATCGCCATTTCCCGGCGGCTCTTTGGCACTGCGGTCGGCACCGGCCATTCGCTCGACCGCGTGATGGAGCGGCTCGGAATCAATACCTCCCGATACCAGCGTCACGATGCCCGTGGGGACATCCAGGCGTTGGGCGATGCGGTCCGAATCATGTGGCGGCGGCTGGACTTGGATCACCATGGCAGCGGCATCCTTCGGCGTGAAACTGTCCTCCCCGCGCTCCGGCCGGAGTAGAAGCACGTCGCGGGGGTGATGGTGAACCACAGCTCCTTGCGGCCTCAGATCGAGACGCTTTCCCGCGCCAGCCATAAACGCACCGACTGGGCCGTTGCCGGCGAAACCGGCTGGTTGCACGCCCGCAGCAGTTGCTCGATTTCCCAGCCGCCGTCAGCCCCCGAGCGAAGCGACAGGGTCGCCCGTTCCGGCTTCAGCACGCGATAGACGAACACTTTGCCACCGACGACGCGCGAAGTGTAGCCACCGACGCAGTTGCGCTGCGCCCGCCCCTCCTCCAGCAACTGCCCGGCGTCCGTGAGGGGCACTATGTCTGCCGTGCCCGGCACCGGTGGCTCAAGGAAGCTGCCGGCGCTGCGCATCACGTCCACGTGCTGTTGAAACTCCTCGGCGACTTCGTGGCTGCGCTGACGCAGACTCGCCAGTGTCTTCAGGCTCGCGAGGCGAGGGCGGCGGCCCATGTGCTCCAGTTCGCGCACCATGTCCTCCAAGAGCCGCACCGCCGAGGCTTGCAACCGTTCCTCCTCCGCATTGGCAATCTCGTTGAGCAAGGCCGGTGACACCTGCGTCAGCAGGCTGGGCTGGTTCGCCAGTTCCAGCAGACCGGTATTGATGGCGGGAACATGCGCCAGTCGCTGCGTCACTTCGGGAACGGCAGACACCACCCGCAGTGCCAGCACACGCTCGACCGTCACGGTCTCGGGCAGAAGCTTGCGCACGATGTTGACCCACGCCTGCGTGTCGGGAAATCCGAGCCACGCCAGCACCTCGCGCTGCGGGCGGCGGGACAACTCGGCGGCCTGCTTCCCGAGGTTCCCGAAGAGCGTCCTAAACTTGCCGAGGTTGGCCGCGCAGAACCCGAGGGCGGGATTCTGTTCGAGGAGATCGGCGGCCACCTCGCGCTCCTGCACCATCCGCAGCACCGCCCACTGCCGGGCAGAAAAGCGCTCCGCCGCCTGCGCCAATCTGGGTGGAATGGCTTGGCGAAAAAGTCGGAAGGCGAGGTGCTTCTCCAGCAGCGGGTCCACCGACTGGCCGCGCACTCCGGCAGGCCCGGGCTCGATCGCCAGCGGATCATGCTTGGGTCGAAGCAGGCGGAAGACCGGCACGAAGCGGCTCCATTTCGATTCGCCGTTGCGCCGGCGCGTCGCCTCCAGCAGCGGCCAGGTGCCCAGCCGCATCTCCTCCTGCGCGGTGGTGATGCAGAGCTGGCCTTGGCTGAAGCGGAAGCCGGGTGAGCGGGGGTGTTTCAAGTTGGACACGACCATTGCCGTCCTGTCCCTCGGGTTGTCAGAGCAGCCGAGCTTTGCGCGGCTTGGGCTGGCCCGTGATGTTCGCGATCTCCAAGTTGATGAGGGTGCGGCCGTCGGCGGTGCGCACCGGGGTCACCCCAAGCTGCGCGGCCAGGGCGGTGTCGTCGGGTGCAGTCAATTCGGCCACGACATAGGTGAACGAACGCAGCTCCGGCTTGGTGAGCGTGCCCGCAGGCAGGTTGGGATGCACCATGCAGTCCAGTTCGCGTTCCTGCCAGCGGCAGCGGCGTGTCGGGTGAAACGTGACGGAGCGCGCCGACAGGTCGGGCACGTCGCACTCGGCCACGGCGAAGCCGTAATGCCCCTGAACGATGGTGCCTCGGGCGATGCCGCCGCCTGGTTCGACGTCGCGGTCCCGGAGGTGCCACAGGCTGGCGGCGGCGACGTCCTTGTTGGTGCGATACCAGTAGATGAGGTGGTGTCGGGCCATGATGTTATTTGTTGTCCGCCGAGTTTGGACGCCGGGGTCTGACATCCGCAGTCACCGGGACACGAGTTGAGTGAGGCGCTCCCACCGGGCCAAAAATGCAGGCGGCGGGTGCATTTTGAAAACCAATCCTGAGGTATTGGCATTTGTATTACCCCGTGGCGTATTGAGTGGCGATAGGGTGGCACCCGTGAAATCGAAATTGGCAAACACTTCGCCACCCGCCACCGCGGCGGGGCAGATGGGGGGATTGCTGGGGCTCCGGACAGCAGGTGGCAACTGCAAAACTGGCCCGGCTGCGGGCGCTTTCACCCGCTCTTCCCGCTGGCCCATGGGCCTTCCCTATTCAAAAACAAGGCGAAATCAACCAGCGGCTGGCTGGCACGCCACCTGATAACAGGATGCGCATGACCGCAAACCCCGGCAACGGATCGAGCCTCAATCCCGTGCTGATAAATTACGCCAACCTGTCACTGCACGGCGAAGCGGGAGGTGCCATCCGCGACGTGGGATCCCAGTTGACGCCCTACCGGCACTATCTCCGCAATGCCAGGCGGGCCGCGGAGCGAAACAAACTGGTCCTGGCGTGGAGGTTTCCGGACGACCAGGAGACCGCGAACCTCCAAGCCGCACGGCTCAAACGGCGAGGTGGGAACCGGAAGGCATCAGCAAGCGCCGAGCGCGAGGGATGCTGGGTGATCTTGGAGGTGCTTCCCGAACGACCCGAGGAACCAGAGGAGACGTTCGACGCATTCTTCCGGACGAGGGCAGTCTGCGACTCGGAAAAATGCGAACGAAGCTCTGAAATCAGCCGCCTCGACTCGAACGTGGAATACCGTGCCCTGCTTCTGGAGCAGCAGCCTCGCACCGAGGAACCCGGCTCGGAAGGCGATGCGGATTCGCCACCACGGCTGCTCTGGCTGCGACCAGACACCTATGGTTTGAAGCGGCAACTCGACGCGGTTCAGGCGCTCTACGACAACCCGCTGCGCCGGCAGACCCCTCTGCTGGAGCTGATGGTCCGGGAAGCGTCATGGCCCTCGCTGCGTTCGTCGGAGCTGGAGGAATCCGCCTGGGTATTTCTGCGGTCGCAGGCAGGCGGGCAGCCCCTGCGTGACGGGACGGATGAGCAGCGTGAATTCGTGGAGACGGCGCTGGCCACCCCCGATTTCGCCCTCTTGGAGGGCCCGCCGGGCTCCGGCAAAACCACGGCGATCTGCGAGCTGGTCATGCAGATGGTCCGCCGTGGGCAGCGGGTGCTCTTGGTGGCGTCCACCCACGTGGCCGTGGACAACGTGCTCCGCCGGTTGCTCGACGAGCAGGACGCCTTGGAGTCCGGCCAGAAGTCGATTCTGCCGGTCCGCATCGGCGATGAGGAGAAGGTGACCGACGACGCGGTGGAACCATGGATCCTGAGCCGCCTGCTCGCGACCTGGCGGGAGAGGCTCCGCACGTTCCTGGAGAGCCCGGGCGACGTGGATCCGCGCGGCGCGGCGGCGCGGCGCATCCTGTCGGAGGCGTTGCGCTCCGAGGCGGCCGATGGCCAGTCCGCGCTCGCCAGCCTTATTCTCGAGTCCTCCAACCTGGTCTGCGGCACGACGATTGGGATTCTCCAGCATCCCACCATCAGAGGGGGCCAGTGCGAACCCTTTGACATGATGATCATCGACGAGGCCAGCAAGACTACGTTCACCGAGTTTCTGGTCCCTGCACTGCACGCAAGACGGTGGGTGATTGTCGGCGACTTGCGCCAGCTCTCCCCGTTCGTGGAGGAGCAGCACCTTCAGGACAACCTGCGGAATCTGCTGCCTGCGGTTCAGGCTGCCGCCGCCTACCAAGCCTTCGAAGGAGCTCGGCACACCCGGCTGGTGGTGGTTCAGGACGAACCGCACCGCGAACTTCTGCGAGCGGAATGCGACAGCCGCGGAATCCGCTGCTTGGATCTGGATGCGGCCGACCCTGCGGAACCCCAGTTCGACCTGCTCAGCGCCGCGATCATTTTCGGCAGCCCGGACGCGTTGCGCCGCTTCCAGCACCGTCTTCCGCTGGGCCTGATCAACGATTGCGGTCTGGCGGTGGACTCGATGATGGATTGGCAGGCCGCCCGGGCAGCGCAGCCCAACCGCGAACGCCGCTCGTCCGATGCCGAAGAGGAAGCAAACTGGGCCCGGGCGGTCGCTTGGCGGCTGGCTCGGAGTTACGAGCTGCGCCAGAATCCGGAAGAAGAGCAGAAGGTGCGGGCTGAGATTAGAGACCTGATGCCACGCTCCTTGAGTGAGGGCTGGTTTGGTTTCCGCGGGATCAAATCGGAGGGGTGGGACGGTGCCGCCAAGGACGCCGGCGCGGAATTGCACCGCGAGATCCAGACCCTGCGGCGCTGCGCGATGCCTTCGATCCTCGAGCTCCTGCAGAGCGGGTTTGAGCGACTGCATGACCGCGCCCCCGCCGTGGCCCTCACGGACGGGCTGCCGCCAGATGAGCTGGAGGAGCGACTGGTGTCGCTGAGTTACCAGCACCGCGGCCACCCCGACCTCACCGCTTTTCCGCGCGAGCAGTTCTATTCACAGGACACATCCCGCGTCTTGCTCCGCGACGCCTCGGACATGCAGGCCAAGCGTGCGTGGGGCTACCGCCGCTATGTTCGGCGGGCAGTTTGGCTGGAGGTAAAGCCGTCGTCGGGCGGCGGGATGCCCGCCCGGAAGAAGAACGAGAATCCGGCGGAGGCCGAGGAGGTGCTCAAGGAACTCAAAGCATTCGTGGCGTGGGCCGGAACCGAGGCACGCCGGGACGGCCAGCCTTGGGAAGTTGCGATCCTCACCTACTACAAGGGGCAGGAAGCCCTGCTGCGTCGCAGATTGCAGAAGCTCAGCGGCATGCACGGACGCACACGCACATTCAAGCTGCCAGCCGGCAGCTCCTGCGTCGACGTGGCCCTCTGCACGGTGGACCGCTTCCAGGGCCACGAGGCGGACGTGGTGTTCCTCTCCTTCGTGAACAGCGGCCGGGTAGGCTTCCTCAACAGCCCCAACCGCCTCAACGTGGCGCTCACGCGCGCTCGCTACCAACTGGTCCTCGTCGGGGACCGGACCTACTTCGCCAGCGACCGATGCAAGTCCCCGCTGCTGCGCTCATTGGCTGGCTCATCGCACTACCGCTCTGACATTGCCTACTGATCATGCAAACCATCGAACTGGCTCGCCCCATCAAAGTATCCACCTTCGACACGCAGGCCACCGTGGCCGTGGGACGCCACCGCCCGGAATGGCTGGCTGTCACGCAACTCGCCAAGGATCTGGGCGGCGAACTTCGGCCCGCGAATGTCGCGAGGGAATTGTTGGGTGGGCTGCCGCAGGAGGTGGGCAGGCTGGCTTTGAGCCGCTGCGTCGAACTTGGGCTTTTGGAATGGGTGGTGCGGTTGGAATCTGCCCGCCTGAGTCCCCTGGGTGAGGAGTCGTTAAGGTTGGGCCAGGTGTTTGTCGCCGAGGAGCGCCTCTGGCGATTCTACTACTGCAACGACCCGCTGGTGCTGCCGGGTTTGATTCATGTGGAGCCCGTCTTCGGTGCAGACGCAGAGTCCGCGCGGCACCAGCAGCGCGAGATGCGCAAGGCGAGGGAAAGTGCGGCCGATCAGGGGCGACCGGTGCCGGCCCTGCTGGAGCAAGCCATCGACCACCCGGTTTTGCGGCTGGTGGAAGGTGAAGGCGCGGCTGCATTTGTCATCAAATGCCTGGCCAAAACCGGCTTTGAGGGCGAGTCCGCCTCGTTGGACCTCCGTCTCCGCTGGGACGAGGCCAGCCCCCAGCCTTCGCTCCGTTTGGAGGGGAAAATGCTGGCTCCTGAAAGCAGGGAACGGGAGGCCAAGTTCGGCGAACTGCGGGTAAACGGCCCCCTCCCCCTGGGCGCGGTCTCTCATTTCTCCTTCAAGGATCTCTGGGAGCGGCTGGTTGCATTGGGAAACGGGACCGGTCCGGAGGCGGTCCAACAATGCAGCAAGCGGGCGGGCCGCCTGATGGTTCCGCAGGAGTTCAAGTCCTGTCCGGTCGCCGCCCGAAAACAGTTTTGCCGGGACCTTGCCGTGCCGGCCGTGCCCGGAGGAACTCTCAACGGTCTTGGGCATTTCGAGCCGACGACCCTGCGGCAAGTGGAGCTGGCTCCCTCCTCGGAACAGGAAGCCAGCCTATGGGCCGCCTGGCTGCTGCGGGAAAGCATTGACCGATACTTGACCCGCGCCGATGTGGAGACGCTGGCGCACTCGGTCCGGTCGCGGTTTGCGTTTCATTCCCCCGTTCTCCCCACGCCGGGGCAACTGCTGACGGAAGCCTTGCAACGGCCAGCCGACCCTCTGTCTCGTCGCCTCCTGGCCGCCTTTGACCTTGGAATCTGGAGCTAACTATATGATCGCACCCTTGAAACTGAGCCGCAGCGTTGACAACACCATCACCCTGCCCGCGAGCTGGCTTCGCCGGGGTCCGACCACACCTATGGACGATGGCGGCGTGCGCCACGGACTGGTGCCCGCCGGACTCCAGGGACTGCTGCACGCCCAGTTGTTGAAGCTGATCGGCGAGGCCAAGGAAGTGATCCTGCTGGCGTCCTTCCTGATTGCGGATGAAAAGCTCGCCGCCGCCCTCGATCAGGCCCACGCCCGCGGGGTGAGGATCTACATGCTCAATGCCTCCGAGCAGCGGCTGCGCAGCTGCCCGCAGGAGGACGACGCCTTCACGGCCAGGATGGTGGACGACCACAAGCTGCTGCTCGACCGGCTGGCCGGCCGGGTGACGCTGCGTTCGGCGGAACATTTTCACGCGAAGTTCTTGGTGATCGATCCGCAAACCCCGCAGGCGGGCGGGCTGCTTTCCACCGCCAACTTCAACCGGGCGCTCCATGAGGGGGTCGAGTTGGGAGTTGAACTGGGAGCGGAAGATTCCCAAGCGCTGGCTAGATTATTCAATCACGCCTTCTGGGGCGAGGCTGAACACGAATTGGTCGAGCTTGGCCGGCTGGCTGCCGTCGAGGCACGGCCGAAGCTCCCAACGATCCCTGAACCACGGGCGATGGTTGCGACGACACGGGTGGACCATGGCCTGCGGCAGGAAGTGCTCCGCCTGCTGGCTGCGGCCCAGAAGGAGTTGCTGGTCAGCAGCTATGGGCTGGAGGAAGAACACGCATCGGTCGCGGCGCTCATTGCTGCCGCCGGGCGGGGAGTCCGGGTCACGGTGCTGACGCGCCCGCGCCCTGCGGTGAAGCAGGTTTGTGAGACGCTCGTCGCCCATGGCATCAGGGTGGTGGCCCATGAGCGGCTCCACGCCAAGGCGATCTGGGCCGATGGTGAGGGGTTGGTGATGACGGCCAATCTGGCCAGCCAGGGACTGGATGCCGGGTTCGAAGCCGGCATCAGGCTGCAGGGAGCCCAAGCGGCCGCGCTGGAGGCAACCGTGCGCAGTTGGTGCGAACGCTTTCCCTGGCAATTCGTCGCGCGCCCAAGCCTGCAGGGTGAGTTCAGCGAAATCTGTCCCGCTGACCAATCCGTCAGGGATGGTGCGCGCCAAGTGGTGGAGGAAGTGGTTCAAACCCTGCCTCCGATCATGGCGGCGGATGCCCTTGCCATGAAAGGAGCCAAGGAGCCCACCCTAAGATCAGAGTTCGCTGGTGACAAACGCGGGCTCCCGCGGCGCATTCGTTACGATTGGGAAGTTCGTCCGCCCCAGCTGCCGCAGAAGGCGCGGGAGCGCAAGCGAGAGCATGCCGTGGAAAAACCTGGCAAGGACGGAACAACCATCACCACCAAGGAGAAGGTTTCCTACGTGCCGCCGGTGTTTGAATGCGACGGGCGGACATATGTTCTCCTGCGCAGCGATGAAGAGCGACCGCACGCGCGGAAACTCGCCGCCGAACTCGGGGCCACCGTCGTAGTGAGATAGGAGAATCCTATGAGTAACAAAGAGAACGTGATGGTCTGCTGGCATTCGGAAAGACACGGAGTTGAGGTGCTGGTCAACGCGATCACCGCGCTGAATAATCTCGGCGTCGCCCTGGAAAAGGTCATCTACCTGCTCCAACCCCGGCAGGCAGGCAAGGCACCTGAAATGCTGGAAGGGATCCCCATCCAGCCCGTGCTCGTCCCACTGCAGAACCCAACTTCTCACGAGGAGATCTACGCCGCGGTGCGCAGGCATGTGATCCCGCTCCTGCAGGGCGGCGCGCGATTCCATATCAATGTGTCGCCGGGGACGCCCGCGATGCACGCGGTTTGGTTGATCCTTCATGCGGGCGGCGCGTTGCCAACAAACTCTCGCCTCTGGTCGTCCCAGTTTGAGCCTGAGAGAAAAAAGTGCAGGATTGACGAAGTGACGTTCCCGGTCACCACCTACCTGTCGGAGCTACGCAAGCTGGCTCGCACCCAGCCTGCCTTGGCCATCTATGAACCGGAGCCGGCGTCGGTGGCACGGCGGGCGGCCTTCGATCGCCTGCACCGCTTTGCCGGAGTCACCGGCGCGCCCTTGCTCCTGCTGGGTGAGCGGGGAACGGGCAAGACCCGGCTGGTCGAAACCTTCATCACGACGCTCAAGCAGAGGAAGCGGGTGGTGACCGTGCCCTGCGGCGGCCTGGATTCGTCGCTGGCGGAAAGCGCGCTCTTCGGGCATTCGCGGGGTGCGTTCACCGGGGCGGCGGTGAATCGGCCTGGCCATCTAAAGGAGGCGGATGGAGGAATCCTGTTCCTAGATGAGGTGCAGGATCTGCCGCAGACCGCGCAACGCAAGCTGGTGCGGACGCTGCAGGACCGACAGCGCCGCTTTCGGCCCCTGGGGAGCGACCGGGAAATCTCCGTCGACTTCGAAATGGTCTGTGCCTCGAACCTCCCGCTTGCCGAACTACGCAACCGGCTGGACGCCGACTTCTTCGACCGTGTCAGCCACCTCTCGGTAAACATTCCCCCGTTGCGCGAATGTCGTGCGGACCTGAAAGGCGACTGGCAGGCAGTCTGGCGGGAGCTCACTGGGGACCCGGCGCAGGAAACGCCGCCGCCCTGGTCGGAGGAACTGGCTCAGGCACTCCAGGAACACCCCCTGCCGGGCAACCTGCGTGACCTGCAACGCCTGGCAATGATGCTCATCGCTTGGCGTGAGGAGAATTCGGTGGGCCGGGCATTGGCGGAATGGCGCAGCCTGGGATCGCCGAGCGCGCCAACGAATGCGGAATTCGGGAGTGGCAGCCGTCAGCAGCGCATCAAGGAGTTCAGTGCAAGCCTGGCCCGGTGGGCCAAAGAGCGGCACGGAACCTGGACGGCCGCAGCCCAAGCGTTGGAGTGCGACGAGCGAACGCTGCGAAAGGATGGAGTTCGCTGATGCCGTGCCGCTTCGCGGGGGGCTTGACCGGCAAATGCCTCATTGCATTCGCTCAGTGGGCAGTTGCCGGAGCGAGGCCCCTTCGCTGGCGCGCAATTTCTCCTGCCTAAATCTGTTGCAGTTTCACCAAGCCTCCGCCCACCGGGAAATGCACCCAGACTTCGGCGAGCGTCATGCCGCTCGCACGCAGTGCCTGCGCGTAGAGCGCGAGCTGCCCCGAGAACGTGAGGGCTTTCGCGGCCCACTGGTCGCGGCGGCCTTGGTAGGACTTGTGATCCAGTAGCACCCAGCCCTTTGGGGTTTCCAACAACAGGTCCATCACGCCGCTGACGCGCTGGCCGTTGGGCAGTGGGAAGCTGAACGGAGTCTCCACCAACACGCGCGAGGGCGAGAAGCGTTGGGCGAGGTCGGCGCGGAAACGATCCAGCATCGCCACCACGGCGGCGGCTTCCAGAGACGTTGCCAAACCGAAACCAGCCAACTGCTCGCGCACCTTGGCTTCACGGCCGGCCGTGTTCGGGTTGAGGAGTTCCGCCGCGAGGATGGCGTGCAGCGCGTCGCCGAGCGCAGCCTCCTCCACCGTTCCGATCACCGGCAGACGTGAGCCATACGTGATGGGTTCGGCGGCAGTGATCTCAGGCACAGCCTTGGCGTGCGACGGGGAAAGAGTCGCCGGCACCCGTGGCGTGCGCGAGGAGGCGGTGGCCAGCCAGCGCAGCGGCGTGCCGGAAGCCTGCCGTGTAACTTGGGTTGGCAACAAAATCTGGGTCCGGCATGGAATGTTTTTGCCGCTCGCAATCGTCACCTCATCCACCGCGGTGGACAGGGCCGTTGCGCCGAGCAAGTCCAGCCACTTCAACTCCTGGCCGGGCAGCCGCACGAGGACCAGCAGGTCACGTGCGCGGGTCAGGCCCACGTAGAGCAAACGCAGCGCCTCGGCGCGCGATTGCGCCTCGCGCTCCTGCGCCAACCGGCTCTGCTGAAGGTCGTCCAACAGTGGAATGCCGGCTTCGTTGCTGCCAAACGGAGAGGCCCAGAAGCGCAGGGACCGTCCGGCCAGCGGGTTCTCGAAGGAGACTTCCTTGCCCGCGTCCGGACTGACGCTCTGCACGTCGAACAGGTCTGCCGGGTCGGCCTCCTCCAGATCGGTGCAGAGGACGACTGGCCACTCCAGCCCCTTGGCTCCGTGGTAGGTGAGCACTTGGATGGCGCCCGGACTCGGGTCGCTCGCCTTGGCGTCGGCCCCGTTCTCCTGCTGAATGGCGCACCAGTTGAGGAAGCCCGCCATCGTGGCGGGGTCGCGCCCCGAGCGGCAATGGTCCTCGTAGCGGCCCGCCATGCCGCGGAGCGCCTCGACGTTCGCACGCCGTTGCGCCGCACGTTCCGGCGAAGGCCCCCAGGCGGTGACCGTGGCCAGCACCTCCCCGGCGGCCAGCGCCAAGTCGAGGGCCTCGGTCGGCGAGAGCCAGTGGGACTGTGTCCGCACCGCTTCGAGCCGCACGAGGCGTGCGTCGGCCTGCGGGCCATCCAGACGCCACCGGTCCGCAGCACCGGGGTTCGCGGCCAGAAATTGCAGGCGTTCGGCGAGCCAGACCTCGGATTCGCTACAAGTTCCCAGTGCCACGACCTCGGCGGCGGCGAGGCTGTCGTCCTTGTCCGCCACGCGTCGCAAGCAGGCCAGTGCGAGGCATCCTTCCGGAGTGGCCAGCAACCCCGCCCCGCCGAGGCTGACCGTGAAGCCGGCGGCGCTCAACGCGGTGGCCATGTTCCGGGCGTGCTGATTTTTTCGGCACAGGACGGCGATGTCGCCGGGGGCAACGGGACGCGGCTGCCCCAACTGCCGGTCGAAGATGGCGCGGCCCGTTTTGGGGTCGAGCAGCTTTCGAATGCCGTCTGCGACGCACGCCGCGAGGTCATTGAGCTTCAGCTTCAACTCGCCCTTGCCATCCTTCTTGGCCACGCCGCTGCGCAGGTCGAAGAATTCCAGAGCCGGCGCGCCGTCTGGGAACGACTTGCGGTCGGCAGTAAGGGTGACGTCTTTGGGGCTAAGCCCGATGGAGTCCGCGAACGGTTTTTGGAACAGCTCATTGACTAGCGTCACCAGTTCGGGGACGGACCGGTAGGAGACACCGAGAACTTCGTCCGCTGCGCCCGCCTTGCGCAGGCCCGCCACGACCGCGTCGGTGAGACGCGGGTCGGTGTTCCGGAAGCCATAGATGGCCTGCTTGACGTCGCCCACCCAAACCGAGCGGCGGGCCAGCTTCGCCCACTCCATGAAGAGCGCGAGTTGCAACGGGCTGGTGTCCTGGAACTCGTCCACGATGACCAGTTGCCAGCCTTCGCGGCACGCGGCACGCGCGGTGTCGTTCTCCCGGAGCAGGCGCAGGGAGAGATGCTCCAAGTCGGCGAAGTCGAGCACACCCTGCTTCTGCTTGAGCTCTTGGAAGCAGCGCAGCGTGCCTTGCGCGAGCTGGAACAGACGGCGGGTGTAATCGCGAATGTCCGCGTGCAGCCGGGGATGTTCGCCGAAGCGGGCGAGCACGTCGGTGACCGGCGTGGCCAACGCGGCCACCTTGTCGGCGGGGCCTGATTTGGCCAGCCGCACCCAGTCCAGCCAGGTGAGGTCCGATTTCGCCAACTGCTTCTGCGCGCGCCGCAGGGCGTCCACATAGTCGGCGGTGTTCTTCTTGGTGTTGCCGCTCTGCTCCAGCGCGGACACGACGGTTTCGATGGCCTGCTGGAGCCGCTGGTCGAGGTCCTCGGTGGCGGCGCGGGGGAACAGGCTCAAGAACTCCTCCGCAGCGTGCGCGGCCATGGCCGGCAGTTGCTCGGCGGCGAAGTCGTTGGAACGGATCTCGTCGAGCAGCTTGCGCAACTGCCCCGGATACCAGAACTCTCGGGTGCGCGCCTCCAACTGTCCGAGCCGCAGGGCGACGCGTTGCAGCTCACGGATTTCCTCAGGCGAGCTGGCCGCATCCACCGCCTGCGCGCGCAGGCGGGCCCCTTCCTCCTCGGCCAGCACCTCGACCGCGGGCGAGATGCCCGCCTCGAAGGCGAAGCGCCGCAGCAGCCGGGCGCACACACTGTGCACCGTGCCGATGAGCGCCAGGTCGAGCTGCCCGGCCAGCGCAGTATGGCCGCCTTCGAGCAGCGCACGACGGATGCGCTCGCGCAGTTCCTGCGCCGCCTTCACCGTGTAGGTGGTGGCGATCAAGCCCGCCGGCGCGCAGGAGCCATCCAGCAGCGCTGCCACGATCGTCTTCACGACGGCCGTGGTCTTGCCCGAGCCGGCCCCGGCCCCGATGAATTGAATGGGGAGCTTCATTGCTCTTCCTCCCAGCCAGTGAGCGCGCCGTGGGGCGAATACTCACCGAGGCCATCCGCCTTGGTGGGAATCCAGTTGGCTAGCGGTGGGACCAGGTCCGGTGGACCGGCCGTTGCGTCCAGGCCGCCCGCCACCGTGCTCACCTCAATCAGGCCACGGTCCAGTTGCTTTCGCCGCCAGTCCCACATCGTGAGGAAATCCTGCCAGCAGCTCGCCGGACCAGTCGCCCGGGTCTCGGATAGGATGGGCGCTTCCCCGGCGATCAAGCCCGGCTCGTCCGTGAGCACCTTCTGGTTGTTGAGGATGAGGAAGACGCCGGGTGGGAAGGGCGGTGCGCCGGCCACGAGGAAGCCGTAGACCGCGAGCTGCAACGCCCGGTTTTGTTCGAGCTCGACCGTGCGCTTGTCGGCACCGCCCAACTTAAGATCCACGACGACCTGCCGGCCTTCCGCGTCGGTGACCAGCAGGTCCACCCGGCCGGTCAGCCAGATGGGCTTGCCCGTGGCGCTGATCGTGCGGAACGTCCGGCGCTCCGGCTCGACGTCGGCCTTAACGCTGACGGCGCGCATTGCGCGCAGCACTTCAAGCAGGCGGAGGAGCGCGCGTTGCGCGGTCTCCTGCAACCGCACGGATTCGCTTTGACGCCCCGGCAGCAGCAAGGTCGCCCCTTCTTCCGGTAGCAGGGTCGGCCATTGCACCGCGAGCCAGCGGGCGAGTTGCGCCTCCGTGGCGGTCGGCCACGCCAGCGTCGAGGTCGCAGCAAACATCCGTTCGGTGAGGCGGTGGATCAGGTTGCCGAACAGCCGGAAGTCCGGGATGACGCTCGCGCCCGCCAGCGGGCCGGCGCGCAGTCGCGCCACGCGGTCCAGCACATAGTCGTGCGGGGTGAAGATGAAACTGCTGAGGCTGGTGTAGCTCTCGTATTCGCGCGCCGGGATGGGCGCGGACGGCGGCAACTGCCAGCACCGCTGCGGACGCGGCAAGGGCCGGGGTTCGAGCTTGGTCCAGGCCAGTGGCGTCGTTGGCGCGTCCGCCAATGCCTCGCGATCCAGGTCGCGGAAGAGCGGTTGGGTATTCCACTCCTTGGGCAGTGCGCGGAGGCGAGTGACGAGCGGATGTTCGCCGACCTTTTCTCCCGCGCGTTGCAGCGGTTGGAAGAGCACGAGTCGGCGGCGCGCCGCCAGCAGCGGACGCAGGGCCAGCCGGGCATTCGTCTTGAGCAGCGCCGCCTCGGGCAGCAGCTCAACGCCCGCGCGATGCAGGGTGTCCCGTTCCGTGCCAGTCCACGGCGCGGTCGAGGCAGTCGGTCGTTCGGAGGCATCCCACCAGAGCAGCGCATCCACGGGCTCCACGAAGGCACCCGCCGCGCGGACGGGGGCCACCCCCAACTCGGCGGCCTGCGGCGCGCCGGCCCAGCCGGTGGACTGGACGAGCCGCAGCAATCGCTCAACTTGCGCCCGGGTGAGCACGTCGCGCGTCCGGGTCAGTTCGCCCAACTCACTCGCCGCCGCAGCCAAGGCACGGAACAGCGCCGCCTCGGGGCTGTCGGCTACTTTTGAATTGGCACGCCGACCCGCCCAGCGCGCCACCCGCGCGCACGCATCGGTAATCGCCTCCCCCGGCGCGCCGACGACCGGGTCATGTCCGGCGAGGATGATCCACTCGTTCAGATCGGCTTCGATGCGCTCAAGGTTCTCCTTCAAGGCGGCGGGGTCGGCGGCGAATCGTTTCCGCACCGCTTGCCGCGCCGACTCCAAAGCCTCCAGCCACGGCGCGCCGCCCACGCCGGGAGCGTCACGGAGCGCTTCAGCAAGCCGGTGTCGCAGCCAGCCCGTGACCGGGCACACCGGGTGCATGAGGAATTCGAGCAGGTGCTGCGGGTCCAGCGGTCGCCAGAGCAGCCGGAGGGCGAGCGGCAGCACCTGCGGAATCGCGCGGTGCACCGAGCGCGCAGCCACGCCGGCGACCGGTTCGTCGGTCCGGGCCAGCGCCGCATCCAGCACAGGCAGGTCAGCCCCTTCGACGACGGCGACGTTCGCACCGGCGGCGCGCCGCCACTGGGCGGCGGCCAGCGCAAGCGTCTCCGTGGAGTAGGCCCGGACCACGTTGAGGGAACCGTCCCCACGGAACGGGGCTGCTACCGCCAAGCCAGCGACGAGTCGTTGGAACTTTCCCAAGTCGATGTCCGGCGCGCCGAGTGCGGCGGTGAGCGCGGCGTCCGCGTCGAGAAACTTCGCACCCAGCTTTTGCAAGAGCTGCCGCCAACGGGCTGGAAGCTCGTGGAGCGGATCGGTGACCGTCACGCGGTCGAACTGCGGCGAGCGGTCGTCGAGTGCCGCCGCGATGGTGCGCAAACGGTCGCCTTCGCCGGTGCTCAGCGCGGGGTCGAGCGTGGCTTCCACCGCCGCGAGCGTGGCCAGCCGGGGACTGAAACCCGGCGCTGCCAGCCCATCCCAACCCGCGAGCACGAGTTCATCGCGCCACCGAAGCAGCGTCTCGGCAACCGCGTAGTCATCCTGCGCGAAGGAGACGCTGTAGAACTGCGGGCCCGCAGCGGCCAACGCCGCCAGCGCGTCGCGGTAGCCCACCACGCGCCGGCCGTGGCTGGGCAAGGCACCAACGAGGCCGAGGCGCAGCTCCAACAGGCGCAGCAAGCCGACGGGGCCGCATACGACCTCGTCGAAGCTAGGCTGCGGGTCTGCGGAGGCGAAGCCGTCGAGGCAGAGGCCGAAGGTGACTTTCATGCTGGGATGCTTGGTGGGCAGAAGTTAGGGAGCGGCGCGCCGGCGGGCAACGGTCAATCCTCCCGAGCGACCAGCTTTTGGTAGTCCGCCTCGCCCTGTTCAAGCGCCTGCGCCGGGTTCATCCCGCGATAGACCACGTTCATCAGGGCCGGAAAGAATCCGTCCACCAGGAGGCAGGCTGAGTAAAACCAAGTGCCGATTTGGTCGGTGCCGGGCACCACCAGCACGTCCACGTCCCGCCGCAGGCGCACCTCGCCGTCCTGCCAGTCCAGCAGGAAGCGGTTACCGGTGAGGTTCCAGTTCAGGCGGGTGAGGAACTCGGCGACAGCCGCCCGGCGCTCGGGTGGCACGATGGTGGGGTGCATCGCCATAACGACCAGTTCGTCCGCGCCCGGTGCGTGATGAAACACCACGCTGCACCGGCAGTGGGTCAGGGTCATCGGCACTACCAGCGCCTCGCCGTCTCCGTGGGGGTGTGCGTTGAGTTCATGGGCGGTAAGAAACTCTTGGACTCGTTCGAGGATGGGGCTCATGGCGGTCTTTGGTTTTCTGTTATGAACCCACTCTATCAGCACCCCTCTGCCAACGGCTGGCACAAGGCCAAGAAAGTTGAAACTGAAGGCGAGATTCTTCGGCCGGTCAGGCTTCCTTCCGGGCGACCCGGTAGGCTTCCAGCAGGGACTCGGCCGTCTTGCGCAGTGTTTCCCGCAGCCGCTCCGGCCGCTCCACGGTGGCGTGCGTGCCCCAGCTCAAAATCCAGCGCTCCACCTCGGCGAGGTTGTTCAGGCGCAGGTGCAGCCGCACGCCCCCGCCGGGCAGGTCGGTCAACTGCTGCGACCGGTGCCATTTGCGCTCGCGGACCAGCTCCCCGGCCCACTTGTCGAAGTCCACCACCACCTCGAAGTCGTCGCCGGCCTGGAAGATGCCGAAGCTGCCCTTGAGGTAGTCCTCGATGCGGAAGCCCTTGGGCAGCGTGAACTTGTCTTCCAGCAGGAGCACCCGCCGCATCCGCGTCATGGCGAAGTTGCGCATCGCCCCGCGGGCCGGGTCGTGGGCGACCAGATACCAGCGATTTTCCACGCAGGCCAGGTGGTAGGGATGCACGCGCCGGGTCTGGGCCTTGTCCGCCCCGAGGTTCTTGTAGAGGAACTGCACGGCGCGCTGCTCCTGCAACGCCCGGCTGAGGATCTGGAACGTCTCGAGGTCGGCCTCGTCCGGGGCGAACGGGTGGAAGGAGAGGGCCTGCTCCAGGTTGCCCAGCGACAGGGCGTGCTGGTCGTTGAGCTGACCGGTCAGCTTGCGGAAGGCCACCTGAAGGGGCTGCTCGAACGGGGTGCCGTGGTATTGGGCAATGGCCTTGTGGGCGACCAGCAGGGCGAAGACCTCGGCCTCGGTGACCGGCACGCTGGGGAACTTCTCGACGGCCTTGCTGTAGTAGTAGCCGTAGCGCCGCGCGTCGTATTCGATGGGCAGGTCGAGGCGGAACTTCATGAAGTCCACGTCGCGCTTGATGGTGCGGGTGGAGACCTCGATGGCCTTGGCGAGCTGCGAGCAATTGGGGTAGCGCCCCGCTTTGAGGGACTCGTGGATGCGCATCATGCGCTCGAAGGGCGGGCGGGAGTGGAGTTCGGCGGCGACCTGGGGCATGGCGGTGAGGTGCGAAGATTCTGCGCCCCGGTGACAGCGGTTGTCAAATGGGTGTGGGCAGAATGCGAGCGTGAATCCTCCAGTTGCGGCGCGGTTTGGGAACGGGAAAGTAAACCCCGGGCGACGAAACCTTGCCCTCAAGTTCCGAACCGACCACAATGCTGAACAATAGCACGAAGGAAACCAAATGGGCTTCTACTACTGCAAATCTGCCAGCACCGGGCCGTTCCTCAGCAATTTCGCCAAATCGGAAACGGGCTATCGGGCGGAGGAATCCACTTTCGGGCCGAAGCACTTTCGAAACGATCCTTACTCCGAGACTGCCAGTGCATTCTAACGACTGTTCCGTAGCTGCCATGCGCAGAAAATCGTTCTGAACTAACGCCAAGCAAGTCATGCCCACAACAAGAGAACTTGCCGAGCGTCTACTACAGACCGCCCCAGAGCATTTGGGCTGGTCCCTTGTCGAATCACCCAACGCGGCAGAGGGCTATGCCGAGTTGCGGAAATGGAGACGAGAATTGACTTATCAGGCGTGGAGCAATGACCGGAGCTTGCGAAAGCCGCAATTAGGGTTAGTGCTCCTCTGGCTGGAAAGTGAGGTTGTGCGACGGGATGGTGGCGACGGGACGGCGTGGGCGGTGTTGAGCAAGCTAGAGAAGGTGCCTTGGGATAAACGGGTATATTGGGAACTCTTCAACACAGCCGGACAGCCAACAGCCCTGCACCGGGAATTACTGGAAGAGGCTGCTAGACACTTTTCCCTTCGCCACACCTTCGATGAAGCCGATGGTCAGAACTGGTATCGTCTCATCTACCTTCAATTCGGTTTTACCCACGATGATGCGGTGCAACGGCTTGCACCTTGGCTATCTGGCCAGACACTTCCGATCAGCGTTCAGAAGCTACTCGACGCCAGCGATTCGGGAGCACAAGGGTTCCAACAGCTATGGCGCTCGTTGCGGATGTTTCGGCTTGGGAAGCTGTCCAGAACAACGCTGGAGACTCGCCTGAAGTCAATTCCGTGGGTCTTGCCCGAGTGGTGTGGCGACTTAATTAAAGCCGCTGAGAAAAGTAGCGCACAGGTGATGGAAGTGGCGGACCTCGAGGCGGCTGAAGTCAGGTTCTTCACCACGCCTAAGCTTGGCTTGTCCGGCCTTGGGGTGCCCTTCTTCACAACGAGTCTGTGCAACTTGAGTGATCTCGGTCTGGAATCGACCGACTATCAGCTCAAGTTCGGTGACAAAGTGCTCGCGAGACTAATGCGGCAAATCGATGGGAGCTACTTTAGTGATTCGCTGGAGGCGATCACGCTGCCTGTCCAGCCTACGTTGGCCCTCTCCATCGTCAGCGCTGACGGTTGTGTTGTGGCCCACGATGAGGCCGTGCTCTGGGATCCGCTGGAAGAAGTTTCGCTCTACTCGTGGCGAACTGGAGTGAACATTCCGCCGGGCGAGAGTCTGCGAGCTGGAACCGAAATTCTCGTCATTGCGGCCAGCGATATTGATTTGCGGCCCGAACCGTCCGAGTCCTACCACCTCCCCCTCGGATACCGACTGCATCGAATCTCACCGGGCTGGACGGGGCAGATTGATGCGCTGCTTGATGACGATGTGGTCTGGACCAGCTCTATGGCAACAGGGGCCGTGTCAGGGGGTTCCGCTGGAGTTTCGGCGTGGTTCATTCAAGCGCTCGACCTAAGCGACCCCCAGTGGGCCGAAGTTTCTCCACCTTGGAGCCTCCCAATTCGTTTTAGCATTCCACCAGGTTGGGCTTTTTCCCGCCTTCGCTGGCGCCGTGGGGACGGGCGGCATGTGGAACTAGACAAGATGCCTTCGAGCTTAACGCTCACTGAAAAGGATGCGGTGCGCCCGGTCGTGCTAAGGGTGCGGATTACCGCTGGCAGCCAGCATCGCACTGATGTCCTCAAGGTGCCGGTGCCCTTCGTCGCGGTATTAAAGTGGACCGAGGACGCAACTCCCCGGCAGCATCCGCATGGAAGCAATCTCTTGCTCGGCGAGGCTCGAAAACTGACATGGAGTTTCTGCATGCCGAGTAGAGAGGGGCAGGTGAGCGATGCGAGAGAGTTCAGTTTCGTGGAGGGGCAAAGGCTTCTAGGTCGCCTCAAGGCTCGGCGTTCCAAACTTCCTGATCTCGCTGGCTACGGTTCGCGGCTATGCATCGTGCGTGACCCCTACCAATCCGACCACCCGTTTTTGACCGTCGCTGATTGCGTCCTTGATGGAGGCGTAATTGGGTCAGTCAGATGGAGCTTGGAAGACAACGGATTTCGAATTCGGTCAAGTTTTACTGAGCTTGGGAAGGATCATCGTGTCCACGTCTGGTATTCGTTGGGGAATCTGCGGTCCGTTGTGGCGGAAATTCCCCAAGACCAGCTCGTTCGTCGGGACGACGGCTGGTTCTGGGGAGGCGGTAAAGGTTATCACTTACATGCTGTCGCACTCACTTTCCGAGGGAGCCGTCTTGGCGCGTGGTTCGATCATCCATCTTGGTCAATTGAGTTAGTGAAAACACCACCGACTTCTGTGGAGGCTGCTGCCGCAATGCTCCGCGCTTGGAAAGCTCCGATCCTCAAAGAGGATGGCGGCCACTTCCAAAGAATCTGTGCTTGGTTCTCAGAGCACTATGTTCGGATTCTGCCGGTCTGGCTTGCGCAAACATCTCAGCAAGGTGTGGCCGGTGACAGAATGGAAATGCCGCCCCGAAACGAAGCGTGGAACTCGACCCTCAACGACCTGCTGACTGAGGCCCTGCCGATGCCCGACGCGGAAACTGCGGGCGAACTCGTGAAAAGATTGGCCCCAAACGACAAGGGCATTAACGCCCTCGGGAGTGCTATGTGGACCTTGGTGGAGGTTTGCCCGATTCTCGCCGCACAGGTGGTGAAGACTTACCTCGAGGAGTTTGTGGCTAATGCGCATCGACAAGCCTTTTTGGGCCAACTGATGGCGCTCTCTGACTTCGCTGATACTGAGGAGCGAGCCGAGGAGCTTGGCTGGATTCACGGCAATCGGGACGGTTTTTGGTTGAGGCAGACTGTGCCTAACCTGGCCACGATCCTGCCCCAGCGGGCGAACACCATTCCTCGAGCCTATCGTCTTCTTACAAAAAGCAAAGACTACCGCTACTACGCCTTGGGCCGCTGGCTCAGGGAGATATGCTGACAAAGTTTCCAACCTTTTTGGTTTCACCATGAGTCATCTCAACACAATTGCCCTACGTGATGCCCTGATCAGTCGCGTTACCGACTTCGCCCTTGATGACCATTTCGTGAGAGACGATACGCTCCGTGGGGCTTTGCGGAACATCTGGTCGGGGCGCCCAGAGGTCGGCGGTCTCGGCAGCGACCTTTGGGTCGAGGGCGCGTTTCCTTCAACCGTCGCCGATGAAACGATGGGTGATCTCGTAAGCCAGGGCTTGATCCATGCGGGACTCGGCGCACAGCTCGCCGCCACAGGTGTGTTTCCGACTACGTTGAAACCTTACAAACATCAATTGGAGAGCATCAAAGCTGCCGTGGACCGCAGCTACCCCAAGGCCGGACGACCAGCCATCGTGGTCTCTGCAAGCACCGGCGCGGGTAAGACGGAAAGCTTCCTCATTCCGATGTTGAATGAGCTATGGGACTCGCCTTGGCAGGCGGGACAGGGAATCAGTGCCCTGATCCTCTACCCGATGAACGCACTAGTGAACGACCAGGTGGGCCGCCTCGACAAGTGGCTCGCTGGGCAGGACCGCGTGAGCTTCTTCCACTTCACTAGCGAGACGCCGGAGAACGCCAAGATAGCGGACAATCGGGGACGTCCGCCATCGACCTCGGCACGGTTCCGAACCCGACAACAGGCTCGTGGACGGGAAGATCGCGATGGGAAACCCATCCCGAACGGGAACGGCCCAAATCCAGACATCCTCGTGACCAACTACTCGATGTTGGAATACATGCTTTGCCGCCCCCAGGACGGGGTTTTTTTTGGCTCCAACCTGCAGGTGGTGATTCTCGACGAGGCCCACATTTACAGCGGCAATCTCGCCGCAGAGATCACTCTGCTGCTCCGAAGAGTCCTTATGCGATGCGGTCGCCGACCGGAGGAAGTGCTCTTCATCGCCACATCGGCCACCATAGGTGGGAGCGTTGAAGAGTTGAAGCCCTTTGCGGCGAAACTTTTCAGCAAACCAGAAACCCTCGTGAGGGTGGTCGCGGGAAGACCCCATCGTCCCAACCTAGGGGTTGATCCGGAGCCACTTCCTTTGCCTGCGGCGATGGCCAGGGTTCTGAGCGGAGCTGCGTTCCCCGATGAAGACACCATCGTAGCGAGCGCGGAAGGACCCACCTTTCGATCTGCCACCGAATTCGCGTGGCAGCAATGGCGAACGATTCTCAAATCCCTCGGGCTACCGTTCGACCCAGCCGAAAACTGCCCTCTGCATGTTGCCCCGTTGCTCGCTCGTGCTCTGGCGCAGTCCGGCACCGTGGCAGCCTTGCAGGAGATTCTCTGGAACGACGGCAAGCCTGGCAGAACCCCGCTAAGGGAACTTGCCGGACGGCTGTTCGGAAATCAGGAAGACTACTCGATTGAAGCGACGCGGAGGCTGTTACAAATGGGTGCCATCGCGAGAACGGAAGTGGCCTGTCTGCCCTTGCTGCCCAACCGTATGCACTATCTGATGCGTGGGCCGGAGGGAATCCAGGTTGCGTTCGGCGGTGAAGCCGCGGACGCGATGGTTCCCATTGCTGAAAGCCGCAGTGTCTTCAGCAGCGGCGCCGACTTGGCCTTCCTTGGGCTAGGTGCCGTCCACCCGCTCACGGCGTTTCGCTGCAACGAGTCAGGTTGGTGGGGCGTGGCCGGTCGCCAGGCCAATGGCGTTCTGGAGCCGGTTCCTCCATCAACCGTGCTCTACGGAGATGAAAGCGATCCCGAGGCCGACTCGGAAAATCCCGGAGCGCCACAGCCAAGCCCAATCCGCTTCTTCTCCCTGCACGCAGTCCAAGGACGTCCGGTCATTCATTTCGATCCGGCCACGGGAGCCTACGGTGGCGTCGGCCCCGTCACCCTGTGGGAGGTGGATGAATGTCCTCTGAGCGGGACGCCGCTTTCAACTGGCTCGGTAGGCTGGTTCGCAGCCCGAGCGAGGTTGCAACTCAGCGTTGTCGCCGAAACCGCCCTCGCCGCAATGCCGGAATATCCTGGGGACAACCGGGTCTGGAAACCGGCCCGGGGGCGGCGATTGCTCGTTTTCTCCGATAGCCGGGCCGAAGCCGCCCGACTGGGACCTCGGCTTACCCGGCAGCACGAGCTCCAGGTGTTCCGCGCAGCGGCGGTCGAACGCCTGAACAACGTGAACCTGGCGGGAACCGTGGAGGAATTGGCCGAGCTTCGCGAGGAGATTGAGGATCTTCGCTCCGAGTTGAAGTCAGCCAGTGCTGCACGACGACAAATTGTGGAACGTCGGCTGGCGCGGGCCGAGGACGACCTCCGACAAATGGGGGAGGGAGGCTCCATTACCGACTGGGTCAGCGTCTTGAAGACATCGGAAACTGTGCGGGAACTTTACGATGCCCAATCAGGAAAGAAGCACCGGCCCGGGGCTGCAAACGTGCATGACAGCTGGGACGCCAATGCCAGAGAGATTCTCAACTCTCTTGCGGCCCTCCTTGGCCGAGAACTAGCGCGCCGTCCGGCATGGCCGAACCCTTCCTTGGAGACCCTCGGTCTTGTCGAAGTCACATATCCTGGAATCAGCAAGATTCCTGCGCCCAACGATCTGATCGGAATTCTCCCGGCTTCAGTAGCGACCAAACTTGAAGGGTGCTGGCCCGACTACCTCGCCTCCCTGCTTGACGCCGTTCGGAATCAGGGTGCGATCACCTTGGGAAGTGAAGAGGAGGATCGCGATTATCAATACGGAAACGGACTGCTAGGTAAGTCCGTCTCGGCGGACCAAGCCTATCGAAGGAGCATGTTGCCGCTCATCGGGGAGCACTTCGAGGGACCGCAGGCTTCGCGGCGGAATGCGTTCACTCGAAATCTCTTGGTTTCTATCGGAGTGGCTGAAGAGCAGGCCAGTGAGCTTGCCCGGACGCTCATGCGGGCGGCGTTTGATGCCTTGAGTCAGGCCGCTCAATCTGCCGGACATCCTTGGCTGAAGTTCATCCCGAACGCGCCAACCAATGGGGACAACATCGTTCCGGCGCTGCAAATCCGGTTCCATCACCTTGGATTACGCCGCCCCGCGACCCTGTATCGGTGCGAGATCACTGGGCAGGTCTGGCCCCGTAGCGTGGCGGGCTTTTACCCGGGCGCACCAACTGCGAGTCTGATCAAGATATCTCCCGAAGCCGTTGACCAGGATGCCCGCCTCGGCCGCCGCCGGCGGGAACTCCTTGATTGGTCGGGATTCAAGATCGGGCTCTGGGCCGAGGAGCACAGTGCCCAGTTGGCACCAGAAGAGAACGCGCGACTCCAGGACCTGTTTCGCGAGGGGATGCGCAACATTCTCAGCAGCACTACCACGCTCGAACTCGGAATTGACATCGGCGGCCTCAGCGCAGTGCTGCTCGGCAATCTTCCCCCCGGCAAGGCCAACTACTTGCAACGTGCTGGTCGCGCCGGGCGGCGCGCCGATGGCACTTCGGCGGTGTTGGGTTTCGCACGCCCTTCGACTTACGAGCGCGAAGTCTTCCTCGATTTCCGGCGCTATCTCGAACGCGACCTGCGGAGACCGACCGTGTTCCTCGATCGCGCGCCGCTGGTGAGACGACATGCTCACGCGTGGCTACTGGGCGAGTTTTTCCGAACGCATTTCTCCCAAAGCAACGCCACTGGTGCGATGGACGCTTACGGACGGATGGGCGCATTTTCGGGACAGCCCCTCCCAGCTTTGTGGAGAACAACCATGGCTGCCAAACCTCCGCTGCCTCCACCGGCTGCCAATCCGTTGTCGAACCAGTTTTTGAGTTACCTGGGCGACCTACGACAGACGGCACCCCCCGAATATGTGGCGACGCTCCAGAGCCTGTGGACGGGTTGTCCCAAAGTGCAGGCTGGAGAGGCGGACTGGGCGGGCAATTTGGCATCGTTTCGAAATCAGTTCGAGCAATGCATCACGAATTGGCTGGCGCTTTACCAAGAGCTTTCAAGCGCATGGGATGCCGTTCCGCCAAGCACTGGCGCGGCGGACAGTGCCGGTCACCTTCGATCCCAAGCCAACTCCATCTTTTTCCAGCTTCAGGCGCTTCATCGCCTGACGGTGATCGAGGCGTTGGCTGACGCGAGATTCCTGCCGCGCTACGGGTTCCCCATCGGACTGAGCCGGCTCCGGGTGCAGGTTTCGGATGGATCGAATCACACTCGTGAAGAGGATCAGTTCCGGCTGCAACGGGACGGCATGATGGCGATGCGGGAGTATGCCCCGGGATCACAGCTGTTGGTTGGCGGACAAATCGTCACTTCACGAGGGCTGCTTAAACATTGGACTGGGGCGGTCGTTAACAGTGAAGCGTGGGGCCTGCGCGGGAGATTCAGAAAGTCCGGTGACGGCTATTTTGCTTACAGCCTCACGGCTGATCCGCCTCAAGCACCGCCTTCCGTCGCTCCCGGTCAGCAGGTGCGCGAAGGCTTCTTCCTTTTCCCCAAACATGGCTTCACCACGGCCGGATGGGATCCGCCGCGGTTTGGCAGCGATTTTGAGCGGGTCGGCAAACTGGCGATTTTCACGCTGGCCTTCGAGAACCCGGACGATTGCGACACGCCTCAACCCGGCTTCGGCGGACTGATGGGACTCGTGGTCACCTATCGCAATGGTGGTGAGCTCTTCGTGATGAACTCGGGAGCGAACGAGCTGGGGTTTGCGATTTGCCAGAAATGCGGTTGTGCCGAGAGTGAGTGGAAGCGGGGTGGGACTGGACGGCTTGACCTTCCGAGAAGGTTTGAATGGCACGCTCCGCTCAACGCAACCAGGGCCAGTGCCCGCTGTTGGGCCGACACCGAGGCCCCGGTCTGGCGGCATCACCACCTCGCGGCGAAGCAAGCGACTCATCTCCTTCGGCTCGATTTCGCGGGATTGGGACAGCCCCTCGACCGGGACATCCTCTACACATTGGGTCAGGCGCTGCGGATCACCGCTGCCAAGGCCCTTGAACAGGACGAACGAGAGATCGGCCTCATTGATCCAGTGCCCGATTCTCAGTCGGGTCAATACCGGAGCGTCATCCTTTTCGACAGCCTTGCGGGCGGCTCAGGCCATCTCGCAGAGCTTTCTCACCCCGACAATGCAGTTCAAGCAAGTGAGTGGCTGGAGTTGACCAAACAACTGCTGACAATCGAGGGCGATTTGCCGGCACCGGTTCGCCATCGGGAAGCAGTTCGCCGCCTCCTGACCGCCGATTGTTACGATTCCAGGTTGGTTCCCGAGCGTGCGCTCGCTCTGCTGCGAGCCGTGCCCCGGGGAGGTCAAGGGGGACCGCACGCCCCGACGGTTGTTCCCTCCATTCCCCCCGGCGCGTGGACGGTGCAACGACTCGGCGAGGAGATCCCGCCGCCGCAATTCGGTCTCTTTTGCGAACCAAACGCAATCGCGGGACTAGCGGAGGGCACGCACGCCTTCGTATGGCGGGACACCACCCCGGCGAATGGTGTGCCGGAACCCAACGCGATCGTCGTGGCTCGACTTCCCGGCGATCCAGCGGAGATCGTTTTGGGTAAATGGTTTTACACTCGAATGGGCAACCCTGATCGTCCCCATCGGATTCGTCTGAGACGCATTCAAAGCCCAGTGTCTCGCGAATTGAGTGATGTCGAGTTCGCCCAGCTTAAAATCCTCGCCGTCAAGGTGCCGTAAGGCACCAATCCCCGATCTCCCATTATGGCCAGACTCATTCCCCGGACTGATCCCGCCCAAATCGCCCTCGAACCTGAGCGCAAGGTGGCGGAGGCACTATGCAGCCAGCTTCCCAAAAACGCCGTGGTCTTCCACAGCTATCCATGGCTCAGACCGGAACGCGATCTGGATAGGCACGGAAGCCGGCCGATCCTCCGCGAAGGGGAAGCTGATTTCGTCATTCTGCACCCTCGCTACGGGATCCTTATTGTTGAAGTCAAAGGCGGACACCTCAGCTTCGACCCAGCCGCCCACCGGTGGGATCGAAAAGGTGCGACGCACAAGGTAAAAGACCCCTTCGAGCAGGCCTCGAAGAACCTTCGCGCCATCGAGAGTCAACTGAAGCAGCGCTCCTTCGGCGGTTATTCCGAGCTGCCATTTTCACGGGCGAGATGCGTTGTTTTTCCCCACTGCGAGTATCAAGGCACGTTGCCGCCGGGTGCGGACAAAAGTCTGCTGTTTGGAGCCTCCGACCTCGCCAAGCTCGGCGAGAAGATCGAAGCGCTCTTCCGACTCCAACCCTTCGTCCCGCCTGCCGAACTGAGCAACAATATACTCGACTGGATCACCCGGGGGCTTACCTCGACCTTTCAGTTGGTTCCGGCTCTTTGGAGCGAACTCGAGGAGCAGGAAAAAAAGCTGTTTCGCTTCACCGAGACCCAGCTCAACCTGCTGACGTTCCTCCAGTCTCACGCTCGCGCGACGATCCAAGGAGTTGCTGGTTCAGGTAAGACGGTGCTCGCTATCGCGAAAGCGCGGGCGTTCGCCGACGAGGAAAAAGGAAAGCGGGTTCTCTTCGTTTGCTTCAACGAAATGCTGGCTGAGTGGCTCCGTTCGCAGTTGCCGGACGACTATCGCGAGTCAGTCACCATCCGGAACTATCACAAACTCTGCAGCGAGTGGGTCAAGGCAGCCGGCCTCGTCTGGCCTCAGGTGGTGGACGAGCAGGCGTTCTTCGCCAAGTCCGCTCCCGCGCTCCTCGAACAGGCGATTGACCTGCTTCCGGAGCGAAGCTTCGACGCTGTTGTGGTGGATGAGGGGCAGGATTTCATGCCCGCTTGGTGGGACACGCTTGAGCTGATCAACAAGCGTCCGACCGAGGGCCCCTTCTACATTTTCTTTGATCCGGAACAGCAGATCTTCCATCAGGCAGCCCCCATCATGCCCGACTTGGGCAAGCCATTTGTCCTGCCGGTCAACTGTCGCAACACCGAGCGCATCGCGAGCCGCTGTGGCGAGATCATCGGGCGCAAAATCCCAGTTAATCAGGGCACTCCGGAAGGCAGGGTCCCCACGGTGGTTCACGCTGCTGGCCCTGCGGCACAAATCCAGGCAATCGAAAAGCAGATCAAGGAATGGATGGCTCCGCCTTCGGGGCTCAAGGCCAGCCAAGTGGCGATCGTCACCCGCAGCAGTGTTCAAGCCTCACCCCTCGCAGTTCTGGGGCGTCTTGGCGGCTTTCACCTCACTCAGAAGCTCGACGAGTGGCAATCTGGGGCCGGGATTCTTCTCGCCAGTCTCTATCGTTTCAAAGGCTTGGAAGCGGATGCGCTTATTCTCACCGACATCGTCAAGCCCGACCCTCAGGCGACACTCCCCGGGTTTCGCCCGGAACACTTTTATGTCGCGTGCTCCCGCGCTAAACATCTGCTCGCAATCATCGCCTCGCAGGAGGATATGGGGTGATGACCTGCTTGAGCCATGTGGAAAACTTCGCCGCACTACGGAAACGAATCTTGCCTGCATCACTCGTGCCGCTCAGAACCTTTGACTGGAACGTCGAGGCACCCTGCGCAGTGCCATTCACGAGGTCCATGGAAAGTCCACCGATTGGCAGTTCGTGGCTTGCCTCTCCGGAGTCTTTACGCGTTCGGTGCCTGCCCGTTCGGATTGGGGCGGCCTTGCTCACGGCGCGCCGAGGTGATCGCGCTGTATTGCGCGCGTTGATGGATAACAAGCTGAAGTTACGGCCAAATGTATCGGAGCTGATGGGGTCGTTCTGGCCACCGCTGCCGTCGACATCGGGACGATACCCAGGGCCCATAGAAAACTGAATTAACCTCGGCGCCGCGACGCTGCGAGTCATCTGTGGACTTTGTCCGCCCTTTGAACCTAAAATCAGCGTCGCTGTTTCCCATCTGCCGCGCGGTGGAATCGCAGCCTCCGACGATGGGATGAATGCACCAGCTCATGGATGTCTTTTCGCTACGCGACTCGGTGATCGGCGACTATCGAAAGTTCGCCACCTCCTTCACGACCATCCATGCGGGTGACATCCGCCAGCAGGTTGAGGCCATTTACGCCGAGGCACGCTTCTGGCCCGACCCGTTGATCCAAATCAACCCCAGCTACAAGCCTGGGACTTCCCTTGAATCCTTGATCGCCGACGGTGCGCTTCACGAGCGCATTCCGGAAATCTTTCGGCTTCACGGCCAACCGATCCGGCTCCACAAACATCAGGAGCAGGCGGTCGCACTCGCGGCAGATGGTGAAAGCTTCGTGGTGACCACCGGCACGGGCTCAGGCAAATCGCTCTGCTTTTTCATTCCGATTGTCAGCACGGTGCTGGCGGAGAAGCGTCGGGACGCGACCCGCCGCACGCGGGCCATCATCGTGTATCCGATGAACGCGCTGGCGAACAGCCAGATGGAGGAATTGGAGAAGTTCCTCGCGAACGTGCCAGGCGAACGGCCGGTCACATTTGCCCGTTACACCGGCCAGGAAGACACCGAGGAGCGCCAGGCTATCGCTGACAACCCGCCGGACATCCTGCTGACCAACTTCATGATGCTGGAGCTGCTGATGACGCGGCAGGAGGACCTCGACCGGCAGGTCATCGGCAACTGCACGGGGCTGCGGTTCCTGGTGCTCGACGAACTGCACACCTACCGGGGCCGTCAGGGCGCCGACGTGGCGTTGCTCGTGCGACGCGTGCGGGAGCTGCTGTTGCCCGAACAGCTCCAGTGCATCGGCACCTCCGCCACCATGGCCAGCGAGGGGAACGTGCGGAACAAGCAGCAAACGGTTGCCGAGGTCGCCTCGAAGCTGTTCGCGACCCCCATCGACGCGAGCCACGTCATCATTGAGGAGTTGGAACGCGTCACCGACCCCGCCCAGCGGGCCGGGACGGTTCGCGAGGCGCTGGGGGCAGCCATTGACGCCGGTGTCCCGGAGCAAATCACCGACGAGGAACTGCGCCGCCATCCCCTCGCCATTTGGGTCGAAACCCGGCTGGGCATCACCACCACCGACGAAAATCCTGCTTGGCATCGCGCCCGGCCGCTGGCCCTGAAGGAGGCGGCGCAGGCATTGAGCCGCGAAGCTGGGCGTGATGAAGCCGCCTGTGCGACGACCCTTCGCTCCTTGCTGCTCATCTCTAGCCGCTCGGACCACGAGCGCACGGGCCGGGCTGAGGCTTCGTCCCGCAGTTTCTTCGCCTTCAAGCTGCACCAGTTCATCTCGGGGGCCGGTCATGCCTACGCGACTTTGGAAGCCGCCGGGGAACGGGTGGTCACGGTGGATGGCCAGCAGTTCCTGCCCGGTCAGCCGGACAAACGGCTTTACCCCGTCCACTTCTGTCGGGAATGCGGCCACGAGTATCATCCGGTGCGCCTTGCCGCGACCACCAGCGGCCCCACCCTGCTCGCCCGTGACATTGATGACGCCGCCCCTCCGGCTGACGAGGCGGACCGCGACGACCTCGACGACACGAACCCGGATCGTGAGCAGTTTGGCTTTCTCACGCTCCACCCACCGGACAGCGAGTTCACCTTCGCGGACAACGACGACCATTACCCAGAAAGCTGGCTCGAATTCGACGCCGGCGGCACGGCGCGTCTGAAAAGCCATTTCAGTGGTGCCCGTGTCCACGAGCTTCGCGTCTCGCCCGATGGCAAGGTCGGGCACGGTCAAAAGGCGTGGTTCATTCCAGGGCGGTTTCGCTTCTGCCTGCGTTGTGGCCACACTCACAGCACCTCGGCCCGCGACCGCACCCGCCTGGCTTCGCTTTCCGCTGAAGGCCGCAGTTCGGCCACCACCGTGCTCGTCAGCAGCGCCTTGCGCTGGATGCATGGTGCTGAATCCAGCCTCGCGCCGTTCACCCGCAAGCTGCTGGGATTCACCGACAACCGGCAGGACGCCGCGCTCCAGGCGGGGCACTTCAACGACTTCCTCTTCGTCAGCCTCATCCGGTCCGGCTTCTTGGGCGCACTCGAAGCCGCCGGCGAACAGGGCTTGCGTGCGGATGAACTCGGCCTCGCGCAGCAACGCACACTGGGCTTCGACCGGTCCGCGCCAGGGCTGCGCGCCGAGTGGCTCCAGGAGCCCGAGCTGAAGGGCTTCAACTTGCAGGAGGCGGAAGGCACCTTGCGCCAGGTGCTCTCGTATCGCGTCTGGTTCGATCAGCGCCGCGGCTGGCGCTACACAAATCCCAATCTCGAACAGCTCAAGCTGGTCACCGTGGATTACCTCGGACTTGATGACCTCTGTGCCGATGAGCCCGCTTTCGCCCAAGCCCCCGACCTGCTGCGCCTTGCGACTCCTGCCGAACGGAAGGCCGCTTACCGGGAGTTGTTCGACCACCTCCGGAAATGGATGGCGATTCGCAGCCAGGTGCTGGAGGGCACCGTCATCGAGCAACTGCTTCAGAAATCCCACAGCCGGCTGCGCGCCCCGTGGGGATTCGCCATAGATGAGAAACCCCGCCGGGCGCGCTGGCTCCTCCTCACCCCACCGCCTCGCAAGGACACGAACCTGCGCGACGAAGACCTGATTGTTCGCGGGGGTTCGCGCAGCGCGCTGGGCCGAATCCTTCGCGCCTCGAAGACGCCCGGCGGCGATCCGCTCTGGACCAACTCAGCTGCGGCGAGGGCTTTGAAGGCGAAGGAGTTCGATGCCTTGGTGAAGGCGCTCCTCAGCGCAGCCCGCGACCACGGACTTGTGTCCGAGGAAAGCACTCCGTTCGGCGACCAGGCAGGCTACCGGCTCGTGGACGCCTGTGTGCTGTTCAAGCACGCCTCCGGCCCCGACGCAGAGCAGTCCAAGGAGAACGCCTTCTTCCGTGCCTTTTACCAGAATCTGGCGGCCACCCTGCGAACGCCGGTGCATCCGCTCTTCGGTTTTGAAGCGCGGGAACACACCGCCCAGGTGGACGGCGAAAAGCGTGCGGTGCGGGAGAAGCGCTTTCGCTTCGGGGAAAAGGAGCAGAGCGAGCTGGCTGCCGACGACAAACGTCTGCGCGAACTCGGCGAGGCCAACCGCTTCCTGCCGGTGCTGTTCTGCTCGCCCACGATGGAACTGGGCGTGGACATCTCAGCGCTCAACGCCGTTTACCTCCGCAACATTCCGCCCACGCCCGCCAACTACGCGCAGCGCAGCGGGCGGGCCGGACGTAGCGGTCAGGCGGCCCTGGTGCTGACCTACAGTTCCTCGCAGAGTCCGCATGACCAGTATTTCTTCCGGAACCCCAAGGCGATGGTCCACGGCGAAGTGCGCCCCCCGCTGCTCGATCTCGCCAACCGCGATCTCGTGGAAAGCCACCTGTCCGCCACTTGGCTCGCCTGCACGGAACTGCCCCTGAATTCCTCCATCGCCGAACTGCTCGTCCTGGCTGAACCCAATCGCCCTCTAAAGAACGACCTGCTCGAAGCCATGGGCCGCGCCCAGGTTTCGACCGAGGCGCGTCGCCGCATCGGCCGCGTGCTGGAACTGCTGAGGGACGAACTGACCCCGGCGCTCGCACCGTGGTTCACCGGTTCCGACTCGTTCGCCGCCGAGGTGGTGGAGACCGCGCTTCACCGCTTTCACGAGGCGTTCAACCGCTGGCGCGACTTGTTCGTGGCGGCGGAACAGCAGCGCGACGCCGCCCGCCGCACGATGGACGATTACTCCGCGCCGCAGCACGAGAAGCGCGCTGCCCAGGTCCGCCATGCTCAGGCGATTGATCAAATCACCCTGCTGCAACGCGGCACCAGCAGCCTCTCCAGCGACTTTTACACCTACCGCTATCTTGCCACCGAGGGCTTTCTCCCCGGCTACAATTTCCCCCGGCTCCCTTTGATGGCCTATGTGCCGGCCACCAGCGACGGTCGGGGCCGCCAGACCTATCTCCAGCGGCCGCGCTTCCTCGCGTTGTCCGAGTTCGGTCCCCGCAGTCTTATTTACCACGAGGGGCGCGCGTATCGTGTCGTGCGGGCGATGCTCACCTTGAACAAGCAGTCCGGGGCCGCCCCCGATGTGCTGTTGCCCACCAAGACCGTGCGCATCTGCCGGAACTGCGGCGCGGGGCACTGGGACGACGCGGTTTCCTTGTGCCATGCCTGCGGGGTTGCCTTGGGTGACGCCGAGATCGTCAAGCATACCTTCCGCATCGAGAACGTCGCGACCCAGCCAGCGGAACGCATCACCGCCAATGACGAGGAACGCCAGCGCCAAGGCTTCGAGCTGCAAACGACGTTCGAGTGGGCGATCCGGGATCACCTGCTCGACGTGCGGCGGGGCGCGGCCACCGATGGCGAAGGCGAGATTGCCCGGCTGGCCTACGGACCCGGCGCAACGATCACCCGCATCAACAAGGGCCTGCGCCGTCGCCGCAATCGCACCCAGCTTGGGTTCAAGATGGATCCCGTGTCCGGCTACTGGGCCAAGAACGCAGCGGAGGATGAGGAAGCCAACGACCCAACGGCGTCGCCTCAACAGTGGATTGTGCCCACGGTTCAGGACCGCAAGAACGCCCTGCTGTTCCAACCGGCGGCAGCCGAGTTGTCCCAGACGACCATCGCCACCATCCAGCACGCCCTGCTGCGCGGAATCGAGGCGGTGTTCCAACTGGAGCAGGGGGAAATTCTCGCCGAACCCATGCCCGTGCGCGATGACCGGACCGGCTTCCTTCTTTACGAGGCCACCGAAGGCGGTGCCGGCGTCCTGACGCGCCTCGTTGCCGAGCCAACGCTGCTGGCCGAGGTCGCCCGCGAGGCACTGGACATCATGCACTTTGACGTGGCGCAGCAACTGCCCGCAACCCAGAGCACCTTGACGGACGTCACCGGCACCACCTGCGTCGCCGCCTGCTACCGGTGCATCATGTCCTACTACAACCAGCCCGACCACGAGCTGCTCGACCGCCGGGACGAAGCCGCCCGCACTCTGCTGCTCCGGTTGGCCCGGTCACAAACCATTGGGTTGGAAAATGCCGCGCCCGCCAACGCCGGAATTCCGCCTTCCTTGGGCACGTCCAGCAATCCGCTCTCCACCTGGCTGGAGCTGGCCCGCTCCCGGAATCTGCCAGGCCCGGATGCCGAACCGCTAACGGTCGCCGGCCAGAGCTTGCCCCTGGCCTGGCGCGCTCACTACGTTGTCGCCGTGTTCGAGCCGCCTAGCGCAGAAGTCGTCGCCGCACTCGCGAGCAAGGGCTTCGAGTGCGTCGTTTTCGGTGCGGACGCTTCCGCGTGGAGCACCACCTTCGCCTCGTTGGCACAACTCCTCGGCAGGCCGGCATGAGCACCGCAGTCGCAACCCCGCCCACGGAGCGAACCACCCTCTGGACTCCCGGAAGTCTCGTGCGCGCCCGGGGCCGCGAGTGGATTGTCCTTTCCGGCAGCGAGGTGGAAGTCTTGCGGGTCCGCCCCGTCTCCGGCACGGAGGAAGACCAGACATTCATTCATCTCGCGCTTGAGGCCGTGCCCGTCACCGACGCCTCGTTCCCCAAGCCGGAGCCAGGCCAGAAGGCCGGCCACGATGCCGCGCTGTTGTTGCGCGACGCGCTGGTCCTCGCCCTTCGTCGTGGGGCCGGCCCATTCCGCAGCTTCGGCCAAATTGCCATTGAGCCGCGCGCCTATCAGTTGGTCCCGCTGCTGATGGCCCTGAAGTTGGAGACGGTCCGCCTGCTCATCGCCGATGACGTTGGGATTGGAAAGACCGTGGAGGCGGCGCTCATCGCCCGCGAAATGATTGACCGCGGCGACATCGAGCGCTTCGCCGTGCTCTGCCCGCCGCACCTCGTGGACCAGTGGGTTACTGAGCTGGAAAGCCGCTTCCACCTGCGTCCCGTCGCCGTCACTGCGGCGGGGGCCGTGCGATTGGAACGCAATCTGCCGCCCAGCGAAAGCATTTTCACCACCCATCCCCACACGGTCGTCAGCCTCGATTACATCAAGAGCGAGAAGCGCCGCGCCGAGTTCCTGCGCGCCTGCCCGGAGCTGGTCATCGTGGACGAGGCGCACACCTGCGCCGCCACCGGCCAGGGCCGGCACCAGCGCTTCGAGCTGCTCAAGGGGCTGGTGGAAGACCCCGCGCGGCATCTCGTGATGCTCACCGCCACGCCGCACAGCGGCGACGAGCCGGCCTTCTTCCGGCTGCTGGGCCTTCTGCACCCCGAGTTTGAACGACTGGCCGAGGCGACCGGCGAGGAACGCACCCGCCTGCGTGACCGCCTGTCCCGGCACTTCGTTCAGCGGCGCCGCCCCGACATCGCCGAATGGCAGGAAGGCAACCTCTTCCCCCGCCGCGAAACCAAGGAGCTGACCTATCGCCTCACCGGCGCGTGGGAGAAGTTCTTCGACGCCGTGCTCGACTACTGCGCCACCGTGGTCGAATCCGCCGGCGGTGATGAACGCGCCCAGCGCCTGAATTTTTGGGGGACGCTGGCGCTCATGCGCTGCGTGGCGTCCAGCCCGGCCGCCGCCGCTCAGGCCCTCCGCACCCGCGCGGGCGTGGAGGACGCCGGCGGTGATGAGGAACTGGAGGCGCGCGTCTTTGACGGCGCGGCCGATGTGCTTCCAGACGACGATGTGGAGCCCCCCGCCGCCAGCGAGGCCGCCGTGCTCGCCGGCCTGATTGAACAGGCCGAGCAGCTCGCCGGGCAGGCCGGTGACCCGAAGCTGAAACTCCTCACCGACCATCTCGTGGAGCAGGTCCGGGAGGGTTTCAGCCCCGTCGTGTTCTGCCGCTACATTGCCACCGCGCATTACCTGGCTGCGCATCTTGCGGCGCGGCTCAAGGACGTGACCGTCGGCGTCGTCACCGGCGAACTCAACTCCGATGAGCGCAAGGAAAAGGTCGCCCAGCTCGGCGAGGCCGAGCGCCGCCTGCTCGTCGCCACGGACTGCCTCTCCGAAGGCGTGAACCTTCAGGAGCAGTTCGATGCCGTCGTCCACTACGACCTCTCGTGGAATCCCACCCGCCACGAGCAGCGCGAAGGCCGCGTGGACCGCTTCGGCCAGCGGCGGCCCGTCGTCCGGGCCACGTTGATTTACGGCTCCAACAACCCCGTGGATGGCGCGGTGCTGGAGGTCATCCTCCGCAAGGCCGAGAAAATCCGTGAGGAACTCGGTGTGCCGGTGCCTCTCCCCGACGATGGTCACACGCTCAGCCAAGCCCTGCTCAAAGCCGTGCTGCTGCGCCGGCGCAGAGACGGCCCCCAGAAGCAACAGGCGTTCGCCTTTCTCGAACTGGAGGAAGCCAAGGCCATCGAAGCCCGCTGGAACGACACCCGCGAGAAGGCCATCCGCAACCGCACCGTCTTCGCCCAGCGCCGCCTCAAGCCCGAGGACGTGCTCCCCGAGTGGCGCAAGTCGCTCGCCGCGCTGGGTGGCAAGGAGGACGTGCAACGCTTCACCGGCCGCGCTCTGGCCCGGCTTGGCGGCGCGCTGGAGACGCTCAAGCGCGGGTTCAAGACACCACTGTCCGCGCTGCCCGAGGATGTGCGGGAACGACTGGAAGCCGAAGGGTTGGAAGGCACGCTGTTTGTGGACTTCGACTACCCGCCTGCGCCGCGCTGCCGCCCGGTGCAGCGCAGCCACCCGCTGGTCTCCGTGCTCGCCGAGACGCTGCTCGAACGCACCTTGGGAGCCGGCGCGCAGGACGCCGACGCCGACCCCGCCATCCTTGGCCGTGTTGGTTGCTGGGTCGCCGGCGGCATCACCAGCCGCACGCTCGTCGCCGTGGTGCGGCTGCGCCATCAGTTGGGCACGCAACGCGGACGCAATACCACCACCACCCTCGTCGAGGAAGCCACCGCCCTCGCATGGCCTGGTGAAGGCTCGCCGCTGGAAGGCCCCGATGCGCTCGCCCTCTTGCAACCGTCCCCGCTCGCCGACCCGCCGCCGCACGTCCGCGAACGCGCCGTCACGCAGGCGCTCGCCCAACTGTCCGCCCGCCAGGCCGACCTTGATGCCTTCGCCGAGGCCCGCGCCCAAGCGCTGCTCGCCGACCATCGCCGCGTCCGCGAAGCGGCGGACGCGCGCGGCAGCTACACCGTGAAATCGCTCCTGCCGGTGGATGTCATCGGCCTGTTCGTGCTGCTGCCGAAAATGGATTGACCATGGCGAACCGCAAAACCAACC
Organism: Limisphaerales bacterium; assembly: GCA_009773355.1. GTDB lineage: Bacteria > Verrucomicrobiota > Verrucomicrobiia > Limisphaerales > SXTU01 > SXTU01. The sequence continues at coordinate 89,457 of WRPG01000015.1, read as the reverse complement.
GCGCACGCGCCGCCCAACTCGGTTTCGAGGCCCTCGTCATCGAGGGCGGACTGCTCTCGCCCGAATGGCTTTCCAAGGTCGCCCAGCTCGCCGCTGAAACGCAGACCGAGGCCGACTACCGCATTCCCAAGGGCCTCAACCTCCGCGATGAAATCGGCCGCTATTGGCGCATCGCCCAAGCGCACTGGAAAGACTTCGCCCTCGGCCTGGCGCGGTCGAAGTCCCTCCCTCTCCCAGCGGGAGAGGGCCGGGGTGAGGGAGAACGCATCCCCCACACGGTGTCCGCCGCCCTCGCCGAACGCTTCATCCTCGGACTGCTCCGCGAGAGCTTCGGCTTCACATCGCTCGCCGCCGTGCCGCCTGCCGTCCTCGCCGAGCGCAACTACCCGCTCGGCCACGCCGCCCTCGGCACCCGCGTGCCCGTGGTCATCGCCCCAGCGGGCAGCGGACTCGATGCCCTCTCGCCCGCGTTCGGCGACGGCAGCCGCCGCCGCAGTCCCTTCGGCCTCGTGCAGGAGTATCTCAACGCCGCCGACGGCGCGCTCTGGGGCCTCGTCACCGATGGACTCACGCTCCGCGTTCTGCGCGACAACGCCAGCCTCACCCGCCCGGCTTGGATTGAGGCCGACCTCGCCCGCATCTTCACCGAGGAACGCTACGCCGACTTCGCCGCCCTCTGGTTGCTCCTCCACGAATCCCGCTTTGGCCGAGCGGACCAGCCCGCCGCCGAGTGCGCTCTGGAGACGTGGCGTGAGGCCGGGAAGAAGGAAGGCACGCGCGCCCGCGAACACCTCCGGCGCGGCGTCGAGGACGCCCTCGTCGCCCTCGGTCAGGGCTTCCTCGCCCATCCCGAGAACCAGCCCCTCCGCGCCGCCTTGCAGTCTGGCGTGCTCACCACCCGCGACTACTTCAGCCAGCTCCTGCGCCTCGTCTATCGCCTCATCTTCCTGCTCACCGTCGAGGAGCGGAACCTCCTGCATACCACCGACACCCCGGAACCCGTCCGCCGCCTCTACGCGCAGGGCTACGCGCTCTGGCGGCTCTGCGAAAAGTCCGTGAAGCGCAGCGCCCACGACCGCTATTCCGACCTCTGGGACTCGCTCAATATCGTCCTCCGCAGCCTCGCCGACGGTGAAACTCGCCTCGGCCTGCCTGCACTCGCCGGCATCTTCGCGCCCGGCCAATGCCCCGCCCTCGACGCCGCGAAACTGGAAAACCGCGCCCTCCTCCTCGCCCTCTTCAAGCTCGCCTGGCTCCGCGACGACGGCGCGCTGGCCCGCGTGAACTGGCGCGACATGGGACCGGAGGAACTCGGCAGCGTTTACGAAAGCCTGCTGGAACTCGTGCCCCAGCTCTCGCTTGAAACCCGGAAGTTCGGCTTCGCCATCGGCGATGAGACCAAGGGCAACGCGCGCAAAACCACCGGCAGCTACTACACGCCCGACAGCCTCGTGCAGGTGCTCCTCGACAGCGCGCTGGAGCCGGTCATCGCCGACACCATCGCCCGGCATCCTGACCAACCGGTCCAGGCCCTGCTCGCGCTCGCCATCGTGGACCCCGCCTGCGGCTCCGGGCACTTCCTGCTCGCTGCCGCCCGCCGCCTCGCCGCCCACGTCGCGCGTCTTCAGGCCGACGGCACACCCTCCGCTGCTGAATACCGGCACGCGTTGCGGCAGGTCGTGGGCAAGTGCATCTACGGCGTGGACCTCAACCCGATGGCCGTCGAGCTGTGCAAGGTGAGCCTGTGGATGGAAGCCGTGGAACCCGGCCTGCCGCTGACCTTCCTCAACTCCCACATCCAGCACGGCAACGCCCTCCTCGGCACCACGCCCGACCTGATGGCCAAGGGCATTCCCGACGTCGCGTGGGAACCCATCGAAGGCGACGACCGCAAGGTGGCCAGCGCGCTCAAGAAACGGAACAAGCAGGAGGCCGGTGGCCAGCGCGGCTTCGACACTCTGTGGTCCTCACCGGCTGAAACCGGCGCGCAGGCCGTGACCAGGGCAGTGAACGAATTGGAGGCCGCCTCCGATGCCGATGCCGGAGGACTCGCGCGCAAGGAGGCGAAGTGGGAAGGCATCCTGACCTCGGCGGAGTATCGGCAGCAGAAGTTCGTGGCCGACGCATGGTGCGCCGCCTTTGTCTGGCCCAAGCAGCCCGGGCCGCCATCCGAAGTGGCACCCACCAACGAACTGTGGCGTCAGCTCCGCGACGGCCAGGGGCGCACGCCGGAACTGACCCGGACCACCGTCGGCGAACTGGCCGGACAATACCGCTTCTTCCACTGGCACCTTCAGTTTCCGCAGGTGTTCGCCAAGGGCGGCTTCGACGTGGTGCTGGGCAACCCGCCGTGGGAGCGCGTGAAGCTGCAGGAGCAGGAGTTCTTCGCCTCGCGCAGCCCCGAGACGGCCAACGCCGTCAATGCCGCCGCGCGCAAGAAGCTCATCGCGGCCTTGCTCACCGAGCAGCCTCAGCTCTGGCAGGAATGGTGCCTCGCCAGCCGCAAGGCGGAGGGCGAGAGCCATGCGCTCCGGCAATCCGGGCGTTACCCGCTCTGCGGCAAGGGCGACGTGAACACCTACGCGCTCTTTGCGGAGCACAATCGAGCGAGTTTGAATGCGTCCGGGGCGATGGGGTGTATTCTCCCAGCGGGGATTGCGACCGATGACACCACGAAGGAATTCTTCCAAGCGCTGTTGGATTCCCATGGTCTGCACGCGCTGTTTCACTTCGAGAACGAGGAGCGGATTTTTGTCGGCGTAAACAACATGTTCCGGTTTGTGCTGCTGACGGTTGGCGGCGCTGCGAACCAACGCGAATCGGCGGAGTTCACGGCGTTTGCCCGCAACGGGGACCAAGTGCGGAAGCCCGAAAGGCGCTACGCGCTGAGTGCAGCCGAGATTGCCACCATCAACCCCAACACGCGGACGTTTCCAGCGTTTCATTCGCGCCGGGACGCGGACATCAACCTCGCCATCTACCGCCGCGCGGGCGTGCTCTGGCGGGATGGCGACCCGGATGGCAACACATGGGGCTTGCGCTTTCTACGAATGCTCGACATGGCGAACGACTCCGGGCTTTTCCGCAGTCGTGCCGAGCTGGAACAAGCCGGCTGCCGTCTCGACGGGAACCACTTCGTCGGCAATGGCCGCCTCTTCCTCCCGCTGGTCGAAGCCAAGATGGTGCATCACTTTGACCACCGCTTTGCCAGCTACGAGGGCGCAACCCAGGCGAACTTGAACAAAGGAACATTGCCCCAAGCGAACGTGGCCCAGCACGCCGATGTGAACTTTCGCGCGATACCCGAATACTGGGTGCTGGAGTCGGAGGTCACAGCCCGGCTCCGCGATTGCTGGAGCCGACGATGGTTCCTCGGGTGGAGGAACATAACGAACGCACACAACGAAAGGACAATTGTAGCGGGACTAACGCCGCTCGTAGGAGTAGCCCACTCGATGCCCTTGATGATGCCCGAGGTGCATCCCACAGAAAGTGCAGTTCTTTACGCTAACTTGTGCAGCCTCGCATGCGATTACACGGCTCGGCAAAAACTTGGAGGAACAAACTTCACCTACGGATACTTAAAGCAACTCCCCGTGCTCCCGCCCGCGACCTACGCCGAACCGTGCGCGTGGGCGGGCCAGCCCGCCGTCACCCTCCGCGACTGGCTGCTGCCGCGGGTGCTGGAGCTGACCTACACGGCGTGGGACCTGGAGCCGTTCGCGCGGGACTGCGGGTGGTCCGGCCCGCCCTTCGTGTGGGACGAAGCGCGCCGCTTCCAGCTCCGCTGCGAACTCGACGCCGCCTTCCTCCACCTCTACGGCCTGAGCCGCGCCGACGCCGCCTACCTCCTCGACACCTTCCCCATCGTCCGCCGCAAAGACGAAGCCGCCCACGGCACCTACCGAACGAAGGACACCATCCTCGCCCTCTACGACCAATTCGCCGAGTGCGCCGCCACCAGCCGCACATTCGTCAGCCCACTGAAACTCGCTCCCGCCAGCTTCCGTTGCACTCATGCACCCCGGTTGCCCGGCGAACAGCGCATCGCGTTGGATTCTGCGCCGAAGTTCCTGCTCAGCTTCGTTCACGCCTTCCTCCGCCAGACGGGAGAGGAGGCGACCTTCGACCTGCTCGACTCAGTGTTCCATCTGCTCCGCCAGCGCGCCCGCCATGTGGACGAGTTCGCCGCCGCGCTGGGCGACGATGCGAAGCCGTGGCTGGCTGCGTTCAACGACCGACTGCCCAACGGGGACTTCCTGTCATTCCTCAAGCGACTGGAAGCTGATGCGTGGATTACAGCCGACCGCCACACCGGACAACTGCGCCGCACCGAGAAATTTCCGCCCGTGCCGTTCGATGCCTGGCGCAACTTCGACGTCAGCGCTGCGCTGCGGGTCATCACCCAACGGCCCGAGGTGGTCCGGCTCATTCTGGCACAACCCGACACGCCGCTGGCCTCGCAGGAGTTCTCGATGCTAAAGGCCGGCTGACGAGATTACCCCATGAACCCCGAGCTGAACATTCTCCCGAAGCGCGATTGGTTGAAGCCCAACACCACGCGGGAGCCGATGCTGTGGGTTCGCGAAGTGCGGCTGCTCTACCGACTTGAGGCTGGTGTGGAGGCCGAGATTCGCCGGGTTCTGCTTCATCGGGGCGTCAACATCATCTGGGCCAGACCGGCGGACCCGGATGAGGCGAATCCTGCGGCACGCGGGCGGGGGCATGACGTTGGCAAGACCTCCTTCTGCCGGCTGCTCCGTTACCTGCTCGGGGAGGAGCACTACGGCAACGAGGAACTCCGCCTGGCCATCGCCGCGAAGGAATCGCTGAATCGCGCCTGGGTGCTCGGAGAAGTAATTTTGGACGGTGAACCGTGGGCCGTGGCACGGCCGCTCTACACTGGTGCCCATCACTTCGCGATTAAGGGCGTCACCTTGGACCAGCTCATCGTCGCCCCGGCGAAGGACCGGCGGACACATGAGGATTTCGTCAAAGTCATCGACAGCCGCGTGGTGGGGAATTTCGCCGTGCAGACTTTTGATGACGGAGGGCAGAAGCCAATCCGCTGGCTGCATATCCTGCAATGGCTGGCGCGGGATCAAGAGTCGCACCTGGCCGGCCTGTTCAAGTGGCGGGATGTTAGTTCCGATCACGGCTCGCCCGAACTCTCCGCCAACGAAGCGCAGTTTCTGGCCCGGTGCATCCTCGGAGTGACCGATGTCGAAGAGCGTCGCCAAATCGAGCGACGCAATGCGTTGATGCGGGACAAGGGAACCCAGACGGACAACGCGCGCTATTTCGAGCGCCGGATCACGGACGCATTGCAGCGCGCCCGGGCCGAGTTGCCCAACGGCGACAGTTTGCCTGCCGTGGGCGAGGCGCTGTTCGTTGACGTTGTTGTCAGACACGCGAAGCTGTTGGTTGCCGAGAAACGAGCAAAGCTGGCAGCGCAACTCGCCACGCTCAAACTGGACGACCTCGAATCCACACTGGAAGCAGCCATCGGCGCGACCGCCTTGGCGAAAGCCCAGTATGACGAGTTGTCCCCGCTGGTCGAGGAGACCGAAGACGCCCTCGGGCGCTTCACGGAGAACGAGCAACCGACGCAGCAGGATGTGGATGCGTTGGATGTGATCATCGCGAAACTGAAACCAGATCGCGCGTTCTGCGAGATTCCGGTGAACATCGCGTTGTTCCAGTGCCCACTGCTCCAAGAGAAGCGGCTGTCCGAGGAGACTCCAGCGGCCACAGGCGGAAACGTGCCCAAGCTGGCCGAGCAGAAGCGGAAACACGTCGCCAAGCAGCTCGCGGGACTGAAGCGAAACCTTCAGCAGTTTTCCCAGCAATTCGACGCCTGCCGCGGCAAAGAAGCGGTGGCGCGCAGGCAGCGGAATGAGATGAGCGAACGCCGGGCGACGCTGCGCGAGGAGATCGTCACTCTTGACCAGGAGGCAGCAAGCTGGCGCGTCCGGGCGGAGGATACTGTGTTCAGCCACCGACGGCTCGATGAAGCGCGCACCACGCTCAAGGACGTGGAAGAGCAGCTCGAACTCAGCAAGGCGAAACAGGACGAAGCTCAAAAGAGCGTTCGTGCCCGTCAACTCGAACTCGTCGAGGTCTTCATGGCCGTCTGCCACTTCTTCAAGGGAGAGCGGGCAGATGCGGAGCTAAAATTTACCCGCGACGAAATCAACGCCCGCATCGGGTCGGGCGGCGGGGCCTACAACGCATTGAGCAGTCTGGCGTTTGATTACTGCGCGTTGATTGCCGGGCTTAACGGCATCGGCCACCACCCTGGCCTGGTGATCCACGACAGCCCTCGCGAGTCCGACATGGAACTGAGTCTTTACCGGCCCCTCTTCCAGCTCGCCAAACTGCTGGAGGACCGGGCCGCCGCTTCGTTCCAATACATCATCACCACCACCGAGGAGCCGCCGACGGGAATGACAACCCCACCCCACCTGTGCCTGGAACTGGATGCGACCAAGCCATACGGGAAGCTGTTCAAGGAGGAGCTGTGAGGGTGGATGCAAAGCTCGGGGAGCAGGCTCAACGTGAATACCGCACCAAACGCGTCACCCGCCGAACTCTACCACGCTCTCGCCGAGTCCGCCCGCACCGGCACCCCCTACCAAACCAGCCTCAACCCACCCCCAGTAGACCCAACCTGCTGCGAGCCACCAAAAGCCACGTTCGCCAACTGAGAGCATGACAGACCCCACTAACACCGGCGAAGCGGGGCTAGCGGTGCAGCCTTCCACAGCGTCTCCCGTCCCACCTGCAAAGCAGTTCGTTCCCCCTGTGGAAGGCGAGGTCATCACCAGCTTCTTGACCGGTAACACCTACACAATCGGGCACGTCATCGGGGAGGGGAACTTCGGAGTGGTGTATTCGTGCACCGACACCTGGAAGAACGCTCTCGCCGTAAAAGTCCTGAAACCGCGTGGAATGTCTTACGAGAAGGTCAGGGCATCCGCTGAAGCGGAGTTTGCCAAACTCGTCGCATTGAGGCATCCCACGATCACCTACATCTACGATGCCTTTGAGTTTCGCGACACGTTTTACATTGTCACCGAGCGTTGCTGGGGGCCCGTTGCTGACCTGTTTAGTTTGAATGAATTCTCGGGGCTACACTGGGTGATGCCGATTGCTCGGAATCTCCTTCAGGCCATCCATTTTCTCCACATCAACAAGCTCGTTCATCAGGACATTCACCCGGGAAACGTCTTCACCACATTCGTCAAAGACGAGATGCCCACTGAGGCCAAGGCAATTCAATTCAAGCTGGCAGACCTCGGGGTGGCTAAACTGTTCCAGGAGGTTGATGCAGCGAACACTCGCGCGAGGTGGATGCTTCCTCCGGAGGTATTGAAGCCGGACGAGTTCGGTCCCATCGATTACCGTATTGATCTGTATCACGCGGGACTGCTGCTGCTTCAGTTGGCGTCGTCGAAGCTCTTGGTCTTTACAGAGGAGGAGGTTCTCGCGGGCAAGCCTCGGGAGTTGGCTGAGGCGCTGCCGCCGCCGTTGAATTTCGCACTGGCCAAAGCGCTGCGAAGGCATGCCTCGGCTCGCACCTCGAGTGCCATGGAGTTGTGGCGTGACTTGAACATTACCCTGCCGACGACACCGACAGAACTGCTTCTTTCCCCCGGTATTTCATGAAGAAACGCCCACCCCGCCAGACTCGCAGCACCCCAAAGCAAAAGGCTATCAAGCAGCCGGCCAAGCCACCGGGAAAGAAAGTCGCACCAGCGGTGAGACAATTGCCGATGCGGCCCAGGCGCGCAGCCGGCGCAGGTCCGTCCCGCAAGCAGTCTTCGCTCGCGGCTTTCAATGAGATCGTGGCGCTCATCGAGACGTCCCGTTGCGAGGCCGGGCGGGCGATCAACGTCCAGCTCATCGAACTTTACTGGAAGATCGGGGCTGTCATCAGCACCCGCATCGAACACGACGGCTGGGGCAAGGGCACGGTCGCGGAACTGGCGGCGCATTTGGCGCGCACCCAGGCGGGCACACGCGGTTTTTCCCCGCAGAATCTTTGGCGGATGCGGCAGTTTTTCGACGCCTACCGGGATGCGCCAGTTCTCTCAACGCTGTTGAGAGAACTTCCGTGGTCCGCCCACCTGCACATCCTCAGCGGAACGAAGCGACCTGATGAGCGCGAGTTCTACCTGCGGCTGGCGGCGTCCAACCGCTGGCCTGTCCGGGAGTTGGAGCGACAGATCGCCAGCGGAGCATTTGCCCGGGTGGTGGCGGGGCCAAAGCTCTCAACGGCGTTGAGAGAAGTTCACCCGGAGGCCGCCGAGCAGTTCAAAGACGCTTACTCGCTTGAGTTTCTCGGCCTGTCGCCCGACCACTCGGAGGCCGACCTGCACCGGGCGCTGCTCCGGAATCTCGGGCGGTTCATCACCGAACTGGGCCGCGACTTCTGCTTCGTCGGTTCGGAATACCCGGTTCAAGTCGGCAACCAGGACTTCGCCATTGATCTGGTGTTCTTCCATCGCGGCCTGACCTGCCTGGTGGCCTTCGAACTGAAGGTTCGTGAGTTCCGGCCCGAAGATCTGGGCAAGCTGAACTTCTACCTCGAAGCCCTCGACCGCGACGTGAAGAAGCCCCACGAGCGCCCGTCCATCGGCGTGCTGCTATGCGCCAGCAAGGACGCCGAGGTCGTGGAATACGCGTTGAGCCGAAGCCTCTCACCCACGTTGGTGGCGGAATACCAGACCGTGCTGCCGTCAAAGGCCCTCTTGCAACGCAAGCTGCACGAACTCTACGCCCAGCTCGCACCGAAGGCCGACACATCCGCGAACGACTGAGCTGCCATGGCTTCGCCCCGGTCATCCGTAGTCACCTCCCGCCTCGAAAAAGCAGCGGCGGACAACGGCTTCGACCGGGAGTTGGCGAGCAGCGGTGATTGGTTGGGTTTCGCGAGCACGCTGTGCCCGCTGACCGTCGTGCTCGGCACGGACGCGGGCGGTGGATTCCTTCTCGGAGTTTCCCAGCGGAGTGTCGCCGAGGCGCTGGGCCATCTGGGGTTGCCGGAGGCCACAGCGCTGCCTCCGGGAGCCATCGCCGGCTGGCTGGTGGCAGACATCCCTGCATTGCACCGACTGCTGCGGCGCGCGTTTCAGTTGAGCCGGAGCCTGCCGGACGAACTGCTGAACGTCTTCCAAGCCCGCACCGCGAAACTGCCGCGCACGACGGAGGTGGAACGGCTGGTCATTCAGCGCGTGGGGCAGGACATCTTCCGCGAGGGCCTGCTGGAGTTTTGGGAAGGCCGCTGTGCCATCACCGGCCTCGCCGTCCCCGAACTCCTTCGCGCCAGCCACATCAAGCCTTGGGCCGACTGCGCGACGGATGCCGAGCGCCTCGACGTTTACAACGGACTGCTCTTCGCGCCGCACCTCGACGCCGCCTTCGATCAGGGCTTCATCACCATCAGCGAGACTGGCGAGGTGATGGTATCTTCGCAGCTCGACGAAAGCGCTCGCCGTGTGCTGGGGCTGGGAACATTGGCCGCGCTGCGGCAACAGGTTGCCGGGCACCAATGTTACCTAGGCTGGCATCGGGAGCGGGTCTTCCGACGCGAATGGCCACCGGGCAGGACCGCAGCGACTTGAAGTGCAATGCCCAGTCGTTGGTAAATGCAGGCGATTCGCCACGGAAAGCCCGCGCGATCGAACGCAGTCGCCGCACAAACCGTTTCCGATCGTGGTCCCCTCCACAATCAGAGCGCATGCGGGCTTACATGCAGTCAAGCAGCATGCCGCCGCCGTTAACACGCGCTTCCGTTCGAGTTCGCCGGCCGTCGCCGAAATGCGCGTCGTGCATTCCGCACCTTGAAATCGAAACCGGAAAATCCGGATGGCGCTTCACCCGAGCGCGCGGGTCTACCCCTGCTTGCCCAGCATCTTCTTGGCCGCCGCATACTCCTCGTGGACGTCGAACCCAATGTCCGTGCCGGGCCTGATCCGCTGCATGGCCACGTAGAGAAAGCACACCATCGCCAGCCCGGAATACTCGCCGGGGAGGCCCTTGACCCGGTAGCGGCTGTCGGGGTTGTGGACCTCGAAGCCGTTGCGGCCGGCCATGGCCAGCTCCAGCGACAGCTTCTGCAACTCGGCCAGCGGCAGGCCGGACAACCGCTGAAGCGCGTCCATGCAGTAGTGCAGCACGTCCTGCCGGACGACCACCTTCCGGGAGTGCTCGAAGCCCGCCTGCGCGAGCGCGTTGCTGCCGGCCCGCGCCCGCTCCGCCAGATCGCTGTGGGGATTGATCTCCACGGCCTGCCGATACGCGGCCTCGGCCTCCTTCACCCGATTGGTCAGGCGGCACGCATCCGCCAATCCCAGCCAAGCAAGCTGATCCTGTGACAGCAGGCGCGTCGCCTGCTGAAAGTGGCCGACCGCTTCCTCGGCCTTCCCTTCCTGTAGCAGCAGTCCACCCAGGTTGCGGCGTGCCCACGGGTTCTGCCCGTCGCGTTCGACCGCTTCCCGCAGCACGGTGATGGCCTCGGTGGTGCGCCCCATCCGGCCCAGCGCCACCCCGAGTGCCACCGCAATGTTGGCGTCCTCCGGGTCGAGGGCCGCAGCGCGACGCAGGCAGTGCTCGGCGCGTTCCAACCGGCCCGTGTCGCTCAGCGCCAGGCCAAGATTGTAGAGCAGGACCGTATCCTTGGGCCGGTGCGTCAGCAGCATCTCCAGCAGTTGGATGCCCTCGGCGTGGCGACCTTGCTGGAGCTTCTGGATGATGGGCGGCAGGGGATTGGACTCCCGGGTCGCCGGGTCCCAGCTCACCGTTATGGCCTGATCATCCACGCGGATGCTCGCGTGCCCGCCAAAATCCCGGAACTCGGATTGCAGGAACGCGTTCACCGCCTCGCGAAAGGCCGGCGTCCCGTGAGTTCGAGCATTCTCCGGCAGGAGGCTCACGTCGAAGGCCGTAGCGGCGATGGAAAACTCGAGGGCAGCCATGCTATTTCGGCGCTAAATATGGAACCCACTGGCACCAGTCGGCGATCCCAAACCATTCAGCCCAGCGGTTCACGAGCTCGGGATCGTTCTCCGGCAGGTCAGGAATCGCCTCCCAGATCCTCAGGAGCGCAGTGCCCGCCTCCAGATGCCCAGCGGCCTTGAAGGGGAGGGTCAACTGAGGCTGCTCCAGCCGCTGTGCCCAGAAAGCAGCAAACGCGGCGCTGATGCCTTGGGTGGCGTCGAAGATCAGGCGCGGCGCGTTCTGCCGGTGCTGCGGGGCGAGGGTCAGCAGCGAGTCCTGCACCTGTTGCAGCACGGCCTTCCGTTGCAGTTCGCGTAGTTCCGGGAATTGGTTCGCCAGCCAGCTGTCCACGCGCATGCCGATCGGGATGGACCGGAGGTGGTTCAGCAGTCCGTCCCGCAGCAGCTTTCCGAACTGCGGCAGCGCTCCCGGCGGCAGTAGCTGAGCGACGGGATGGTCTTTGACCAAGCGATCGACCGCCGCCTCGGCTGCCGGAGTGCCGGCAAAATCCAACCGCCGCTCGGGCGGAGCCGCAAACAGGCGCAGGATGAAGCCCGCCTGCTGGCAGATCAGGTAGTCGGGCGGCGTGGCGCTGTTGGGCCGATAAGTCACGCGGTGCAGCGGCACCTTGCCCCGGGCCATCACCACCTTCGCGAGCAGGGTGCCGGGCAGCGTGGCGTCGGGTTCCACATGCACCGGGATGCCTGATCGCTCCTCCACCAGACGGAGCACTTGGCGCGTTGTTTCGCTGAGACTCATGGATTAAATGCCGCCCGACACAAGTATTGGGTTTGGCCCGGATTGGCGAGCGACGAATGGCCGATCGCCGCTGAAATCCGTTGGCCGAATCGGTCGGAAAAAGTAGGCTTATCCCCGCCATGGCCGAAGAGCTCATTGTCTACCAGTTCAGCCGCTACAAGGTGGAGCGTGGCGAGTTTCGCCACTTCCTCAGCCTCTACGGTCCCGAACAGTTGCCGGCCGGGAAACCGCTGCGGCGGCTCATGAACCGTTTCCTGTTCTGCGTGGAGGGCTGGGATCTGGACCCGCGGGAAATCCACTGCATCCCGGAGATCCGCAGGTTTTATGCGGCCTTCCATGCCGCCTGGCCCTACTGGCTTTACTTCTGCAACCTCGACACCGACACCTTGCGAGCCATGGTGACGTGCTGCCTGCCCGAGGTCACTACGCTGCAGCGCGATGGTCATTCCGCCGTGCAAGTGGCGTGTGACCCGCTCGATCTGGTGCACTTCCTCCGGGACGACTTCGGACCCATGAACGCCATCTGTGAACGCGGCCAAATGCGGGAGCAAGACATCGAGGCGCGCACCATGAAGCTCTTCACCTATTTCGGCTTGCCGGCGGGACCCAAAGAATGAGCCGCCGCCCCATGGCGCAACACCTTGATCGTCCTGCCGCCTCCGCTTAACCAGGCCCAAACTCGTCCGCACCGAGACCGCTCAATGCATCGTTCGCTCACGCTCCTCGTTCTCGCGCTAACTTCGGCAACGTCGTTGTTGGCCGCCGAACCGCCGGACCTGACGGTCCGCCTGGTGGCGCCCTTGGAACTCGCGGACTTCACCGTCGTCGGCGCGATCACCCCGGCTGGCGCTCAGCGGTTGATGAAGGAGAAGATCAAGCTCGGCAGCCCCGACGCCGACGCCTACGAATTCCTGATGGTGCCCGCCGACCCAAAGTCAAAGGACCCCAAGGCCGCCGAGCAGCGCATCCGGGTCGAGAACGTGGAGCAATATCTGGCGGCCATGAAGCGCGGGGCCTATCCGATGACGACCTTCGACATCGCCATGGATGGCTGGGCCGTCCGGCCCACCGCCGTGCTGAAATTCGTCAGCCGCTCCATCGAGTCCAAGCGCACCCGCCTGCCCGAACGGCTGCTGCCCGCGCTCCCGGTTGAGATTCTGGGGGCCGAAGGTCCCGCTGCTGCCAAAGCCCTCAAGGCCGACACTGCCAAAGGCAAGACCCTCGGCGACTACCAGCAGGCGGGGAAGCTCAAGGGAAGCGCTGATTTAATCCTGTGGTTTCCGATTTAGGTCGGGACGAGTAGTCCGTGGTTTCCTAAACTCACTGGCATGACGCACCAGCCCAGTTTCTCTCAAGCCGAGTTCGCTGCGAAGAAGAAGGTCACACGCCGGGAAAAATTCCTCACCCGCATGGACACCCTCATACCGTGGGTGAACTTGCTGGCCGTCATCGAGCCCTTCTATCCCAAGGGAGACCGCGGGCGCCCGCCCGTGGGGCTGGAGCGCATGCTGCGGGTCTATTTCCTCCAGCAATGGTATGGCCTGGCCGACGAAGCCCTCGAAGACGCCCTCTACGACAGCCAGGCGCTCCAAGGCTTCGCCCGCATTGACCTGGCCGCCGAGGGCGTGCCCGACGCCACCACGCTGCTCCAGTTCCGACGCCTGCTTGAAACGCACGACCTGTGCAAGGGTCTCTTTCAGTGCCATCAACGCCGACCTCACCGCGCGCGGCCTGCTGCTGCGCGAAGGCACGCTGGTGGACGCCACGCTCATCGCCGCGCCGCCTTCCACCAAGAACAAGGAGAAGAAGCGCGATCCAGAGATGCACCAGACCAAGAAGGGCAACCAGTGGTATTTCGGCATGAAAGCGCACATCGGCGCGGACCGGGACAGCAAGCTGGTGCACACCATCGTGGTCACTGCGGCCAACGTCGCGGACCTCACCCAGACGGCGCAATTGCTGCACGTAGAGGAGACGCAGGTTCACGCCGACGCGGGCTACCCCGGCGTGGAGAAGCGCGCGGAGATCGTGTCGCTGGAACGGACGATTGACTGGCAGATCGCGCGCAAACACGGGCAGATCAAAGCGATGGCCGAAGGCGCAGAGAAAGCGGCGCTCAAGGCCAGTGAGCAGGTCAAAGCTGGCGTGCGAGCGTTCGTGGAACATCCCTTCCACATCCTGAAGAACCTCTTCCGGCACCGCAAAGTGCGCTATCGCGGCCTGGTCAAGCACGGGCATCAACTTTACACGCTCTTTGGGTTGGCCAACGTGGTGATCGGGGCGCGGCAGGCCAGGGCGTGAAAGTCGCCGTGCCCGGCTTGGCATGAAGGTCAAAACAGGCGACTCACCATCTCGATCGAACCCGAACTGGCCTGCGAACCGGAGTTGCGCGCCGCAATTTCCCGCCGCTGCGCCCTCTTTCCCAATCAGTGAAAGGTGAAAATCTGGAAACTGGCTTTAATCAGCGCTTCCCAAGCAGTTCCAGCTCAAGGGGCACGAACTGCACTTTGATGACGCGACGCAGCATTTCGTGCTGACGGAACTGGCCCGGGGCGATCTGGACCGGGACGGGAACGAAGATGCGCTGGTGGCCGTGGCCTGGGCCTACCGGGGCGGGAGCGGCAACGGCTTCCACACCATCGTCATCCGCCGGGCCGATCCCAAGGCCAGGTTGGCGGTGGACCCGATGCCACTGCCCTGACCATGTGTCCTCACCCGAGGCGCTGGTAAATGCGCGCGATGTCGCGGGCGGAGGTTGTCAGCAATTGTTCATTTGACGCGCAGCGTCGCTGCCTGCGGAGGCCGGCATCGAATCGAGGATGGTCGGTATGGGCCAAACCCTGTCCAACCAGCGCTGAATCGGTCTGGAGGGCTCCGCTGACTCCGTTGGCACCAAGAAGAGTTCCCGCGAAAGCAAAAGGAAATGGGCTGTCTCTAGCTCTACTTAACGACACGAAACCCGCAAGTCTGCGGACGTGCGAACAACCATCACTCTGTTGCTGTATGATCACTAATCCTCCATTGCCCTCCCACCAAACGACCGAAACCGTGTCGGCAGCGGCCGCCGCTCCAGCCGCCGCGCCGCCCGCGCAGTCGGACGCCGCAGCCTTCGCGGGTGCCATCACCGAAATGACGGGAATCAAGTGTCCCACGCTGATGCCGAGGGTGGCCGCTGGCATCATCGATGAGCTCTATCGCCACCGGTGGGAGGAGTCCCGGCGCGCCGAGCGCAAGGCGATCCGGGAGGACCGGGGCCAGCCGACCGATTGGCGGACCGTCTGTTGCATCTCCGGCCTGCCGGTGCAGCGCGATGCCCGCGTGCGGGGATTCCTGCTGGTGCGTGAGGAGCACTCGTCCGACGCCCGGACGGAAGCTGGCTACGGTGGCGAATACTTCGAGCGCTGGCGGCCGGTCGGGCTGCCCCTGCCGGGGCGGTATCGCTACGCGGACGCCGGCATCGTGGTGCGCGCGGAGGACATCGCCTGGCGCTGCCTGCGGACTTACTTCCGCCAACGCTACCGACTGCGCCTGCAGGCTGACCGACTCCTCCAGCAACTCGAGGCGGCGACCGTGGGCCGGAATTTCATCGAGTATCCCAGCCCGCACGGCGGCGGGGCACGCCCTTGGTTCACGATGACCTACGCATTGGAACCGGCCTATCGCTGGCTGGTCCGCACTCAAGGCAAGGGAACGGAGGAGTTGCGCGACCGACGCAGTTTTCGCGGGATGTGGGCGCACTGGCGCCGCCTGCGGCGCGGCGAAATTGACCGGCGGCTGCCGTTCGCCGACGAGGGCGACCATGCCGAATCGGTGCTGGTCGCGCTGGGGTCCCACGCCGGGCCGCGCACTCGCAATGCACCCTACACGGATGACATAGACCTGCTTGGCTGCCTGCCTGACGCTGTCCACGTTTGGTGCGTGCCATTCGGCTTGGGGCCGGCCCTGCATGGAGTGCTGCGGAACGACCGCGCCGCATTGCGGGCGTTGCTCGACTGCTCGCTGGCGTTCATCGGGTTGCGGAGCTTGGGGTTGCGCCTGCATCCGCACGGCAACGCGCGGCTCTTTTCAGCCTGTGAGTTTGGGCGGAAGGCAGGCGGCCTGCGGGGAGAACTGGCGCACTGGGCACGAGCCCAGTGGCGCAAAATGGGTGCCCCAGATTTAGACCGGAGATAGACGGCGACGCTAGGCGAGCACGCCCTTCCCGAGCCGCGCAGTCCGCGCGGTGCCAACGTCAACGTCGAGCCAACACCTCAGCACAGTCGCTGGTAAATCCGCGCGATGTTGCGGGCGTCCTCCAGGCCCCGGTGCGCGGTCCCCTCAAACTTGAGGCCCAAAGCGTGCAGCGCCTCGCTCACTCCGAGCTTCTTCGTCATGCCCCGCGTGGCCACAAACTCGGTCTTCAAGTTGCGGTGCGGCCCTGCGAACGGGAACGCCACGCGATGGAACGCGCAATCCTGCCGAAACTGTTTTCGGTCATAGTCGCCCCACGAGCACCAACAGTACGGGCTGAACGGCGTGAGCCACGCGCGCAACCGCAGGACCGCCTCGGGGAACGTGGGTGCATCGTCCACGTCTGTCTGCTGGATGCTGGTGAGCTGCGTGCAGAAAGGCGTGAGCGGGGGATGCCGCACGGGCCGGACGAAGCTCTGAAATTCCGCGAGCGGCGCACCATCACCCGCGCGGACCGCCACGGCGCCGATCTCGATGATCTCCATTGCGTGGGGAGGAATGGAGCCGGCGTCGCAGCAGGTCGCTTCGAGATCAACGATGATGGCGTGCATGGCGTTCATGATACGGAATGGCTGATTCGATGGTCTCAGATTTTCCCGGCGGCTTTCCATTCCTCGAAGACCTGTTGCATCACGTCCGGTCGAAAGGTGCCGGTGGGATCCCAGCCCGGTTCGGGGGCCGGTTCGTTGCCACCTTCGGTCGGCCACGCGCGGCTGCGCGGGGACTGCCCTTGCAACGCGTCAATGCGATCCAGCACGACGAAATACTCCAGTCGCGGCAGCAGCAGGAACTCGGACTCCTCCACCCCGAAATACTGGACCTTCAGCTCGTGCTCCATGTCGCGGTAAATCTGCGCCCTCGGGTTCGGCGGCGTGGCGGAGGGATCCACTTGATCGAGCAGTTTCACCAGTTCGGCCCCGCTTGCGTTGACGGGGAACGCGACCACGGACAGACCCGGCGGGCTGGGCGGTGCCTCCCCAGTCGCCACGCACACGAGCCATTGGACCTCGATATCGGAGTCCGGGCGGCAGCGTTGGAGGACTGCCGGCACGTCCTGCGGTGCCTGCACGACGGCGACAACGTGGTGCCGGCTGTGCCGATGCAAATGCCGGCTGAGGCGGTAGCCACTGCGCAGATCGGGATGGAGAAGGAGCAGGTTCATGGGACAAGTTGCACGGGGTTGATGTCCAGTTGCGCTCCGCTGGGGAACGCCCGCACCAGCACGCGAGCCGGCACACACGGCGCGTCCGAGGGGAAGGTGAACTCCAGCACGGTGTAGTGCAGCGTCTCGATGCCTTGGCCAACATTGAGGCAGACCGACTGGCCCACGCGCGCGTGCCACACGCCGTTGCGCGCCGGGGTGTGGTGGTCGTGGCCGCTCACGCAGAGCAACGGCTGATGCGCCGACACCAGCTTGAACCAGTCGGGATTGCAAGTCATGGGATGCGCGATGGGCTGGGTCATCGGCGGTTCGTGCATGAGCCAGAGCACGCGGCCGGCGGAGCCGTGCTGGCGCAGCAGTGGCCGCAGCCAGCGAGAAGGATTGGCGGTGAGGGATTTCCGGCCGGATTGGGTGTGGTCCAGCATCGCGACGTTGCCCACCTTGGGCAGCGTCTCGCGCCACGGCCCGTCCCAGCCCGTGTCGCAAGGAAAGCCCACCATCACCAACGGGCCGACGACGTGCGCCGTGCCGTGGAGCAGGATGAGAGGGCGACGCTCGTGAGGCCACGACTCCATGAAGATCGGCCAATCCTCAGCATCGTGATTGCCCCGGCAGAAGACCAATTCCTTCACCGGCAGCGCCGCCAGAAACTCCGCGCACTCGGGGGTGATGAACTGGCTTCCGCGCCGGCCGGAAAAATCCAGTACATCACCGACGCACGCGACCAAATCCGGCTGATGCTCCCGCACGGCGCGGAGCAACCCTTCGCCCAGCGTCCGGGACTGATGCAGGTCGGTGACCGTCAGCACTCGGAGAGTAGTCATGACAGCGGTGGGGAGTCTGGTTGGGGAGGAGTCGGCAGCGCCGGGAGCAGCTCGGGACGGTGCTGGCGCAGCCACGCGCGGTCACGCGGGCGCAGCGGGCGAAACGCGGATGGGAAGAGCGTCCATTGCAGCCGGAGCTGGAGCGACTCCAGCACCGTCGGGCCGTAGTCAAGTTCCTCTGATTTGATGATGCCGTCCAGCTCGGCCGGTTCCTCCGCGCCGATGAACCGCACGATGAGCGCGCCCTGCCACTGGCCCAGATGCGAGATCGGTTGGGGAAACGGGTGATGGGCATGCGTATGCACGAGGCTCGCCAGCACGCCCACCAAGCCCTTGATCCAGCTCGCCGGCAGCGTCGCCAGACTCTCCGACGAAGGCGTGCCCAGCGCGCAGGCGGTGAGCATCAGATGCAACTCCTCGCGCCAGCGCAGAGTGGCTGCGGCGTCCATGCGGCTGCCCAGCGCCGTCACGCAGTCGCCGTGCGCGAACCGTTTGCGTCCGGCCCCGTGCATCAAGCGTTCCAGTCGGGCCACCTCGTAGTCCAATTCCTCCTCAGGCAGAAACGTGGGCGGGCTGAAGAGAACCGTCAGCGCCGCTTCCTTGCGCTCGTAGAAGCGCGGGACGAACCAGACGGGTTGCGGGTCACGCGCGGCCACGACGGCGACGTAGGCCTGGTGCGCTTCGAGGCGGCCAAGCGCACCCACCGGGCAGACCCACTGCGGCCACGGCGAATCAAAGCGCACTGGGTCGCGAGTCTGCAGCCCACCCTCGTTCCATTCCCGCACGACCGGCGGGCGCGGCGGCGCGGGCGGCTGGCCCATCTGGCGCGTGGCGAACAGCTCCAGCTCCAGCTCCCGAGAGCGCATGAAGCAAAATGAATTGAAGTTTAGCAGCAGCGTGGTGGCGTTGGCCTCGCCTACCTCCTGCCGCAGCGGGGCCAGCCCCTGAGTGGCGGCGATCACGGCCGCACCCTTGCTGCGACAAGTGGCGAGGTGTGTGGCATCGCGCGGTGTCACCACGAGCGGAAACTCATCGACGAACAACACCGCCAGCCGCTCCCGGGCGGGTGACCAACTCCGGCGCTCGTGCAACGCGGCGAAAAAACTCTCCTTGAGCAGCCGGAACAGGAACCGGGCGAACTCCGGCTCGGTGATGGCATTCACGCTGGCGACCAGAATCTTGCCCTCGGCCAGCGCGGCCCGGGGAAGGAACGGTGCGGCGGACGGGCCGGCGAAATACGGTTCTGCCACGGCGGCGCTCAGCGCGGTGAGCAGCGGCACCAGCGTCGCCTGGACGTTGCTGCGCGTGCGGCACTCGAGCTTCGCCCAGTAGACCGCAAAGGTCTCGACGGCCCGCAGCCGTTGCCGGGCGAAGGGGCTGACGCCGGGGCGATTGGCCAGCTTGCTCAAGTGGCGCAGCGCCCGCTCGGGCGGCTCGTTGCGCAGCAGCCACGCGCTGATGGCCTCGACGGCTTCGGGGTAGCTCACCGGCTGATACACCAGCACGGTGAGCGCCGCCCGCACGGCGCTGGCTCGGCTCTCCGCCCAAAATTCGTTATCGACCGACATGGGCGCAACGGCGGTGAGCACGGCGGTGGCGACGCGGTCCACGGCCGCCAGACTTTTCAGGTCACCGAACAGTGGGAACGAATGCGCCCCATCCCCATCGAGCACCTGCACATCCGCCAGCCGGCCCGCTGCCGCAGCCCACGCGTTCACCTTCTCGACCGTGTCGTCAGCCTTGCCATCGAGGATTAGGAGGCCGGGTTTGAGCACGGGACTCGCGGCTTGGTAGTGGAGCAACTGCCACAGGACTTCATTGAGCAAGCTGGACTTGCCCGCACCGGTGGTGCCGGCGACGAGGACATGCTGCGTGAGCTCGTCGAGCGTCAGGTCCACGGACTGGCCGGCCGGCTCGTAACAGGGCAGGCGCAGGAGTAGGTCGTCGCGCTGGGGTGTCATGCGGGGTGGTGGTGGAACTCGGCGACACAGCCCGCCGTGGGGTCAAAGAAAAAGGCCTCGGCGGCGCGGGCGCCTTGGTAGCCCCGGGATTTGTGCCAAGCGTCGGCCGGGCACAGGGAAGGCAGCACGCGCACGATGACGCCGTGCTGATCGGCGACGGCTTGGAAGACTTTCTTCTGGCGAGCATGAAAGTGGCCAAGGTGCCATTCGTGATGGAGGGTCTGCGCCCACGCGGCGCGCTGCTCGGTCGCCATGATGATGGGCAGCGAGGCCACGGGTTCGTTGTTCCCGTGCGTGAAGCCGATCAGGCTGTGATGCCACCGGAAGTATTTGCGCTGGGTGGGCGAGGCGTCCACGCGGACATCCGGGCAGTGGCGGAACCAGCCGGCGAGCACCTCGCCCAAGTAATAGAGCCGGGCCGTGTCGTGGTTGCCGGCGACCATCACGATCTCGACCGGGGCCACCTCCCGGCAGCGTTCGATGGCTTGGACCATCAGCTTGCGCCCGGCAACGAAGCTTTGCTGCCAGCGACCATCTTCATCCTGCGGCGTGCCGGCGGTGGTGGTCCCGGCAATGGTATCGACGTTGAAGAAATCATTGCCGATCGGGAGCAGGATGGTGGAGGGCTTCATGGCCGCCCCCTTCGCCAGCAGGTCCTCCAGCGCGGCGTGGAAGGTGCGTTGGGCGATGTTCAAGTCGTAGGCCTCGCCGACTTCCTCGGCCCAACAGTGCTTGCCGAGGTGAAGATCCAGAATGCTGATCTCCAGGAGGCCATCCCCGGCGGGCGGGCGGGTGATGACGCGGGCGGGCGGAGCGGCGACCTTGAAGGCGTCGAGCATGCCCGTGATGAGGTTCTGGAGTTGCTGCTCCACGACACGGCGACGCAGCCAGACTTTGATCTGGTAGAGCGGCGTGGTGAGCACGCTGCCGCTCTGCGGGTCCTTGGCCCCGACATCCCATTTGTTGATCGTATAGCGCTCCACCTCCCACACGGTGCGGTCCACTTCGGCGTAAACGAGCAACTCCTCCATCGTGCGCACCTTGGGGCCGAGGTAATTGAGGTCGCGCGTGGCGTCGCCGACGCAGTCTTGCAGTTCCGGGGTCTTGCTGACGGGGCCGGCGGTCGGCACTGGCACGGTGGACACGGCGGGAGCCGCTGCGGCCACGGCTGCGGGCGGCAACATCGTGGCCGGGGGGAACATCGCGGCTATGGCCGCACTCTGGAACACCTGTGCCCCTTCATAACGGGCCAAGTGGAGGCGAGCCTTGTCCACGGTGAGGGCGAGGCGTGCGGCGACACCATGCGCCCCCAACTGAGGCTGCGCCTGCTTGAGCTGGCGGACCCGGAAGTAGTCCGGGTCGGTGCCGTGGCCCTGCGTCTCGCCGCGGTAGCGCTCGATGAGCCGCCGGGCGGACGGCGTTTTAATGTTGAGGTGAGCCGCCAGGCGGCCTTTCCCCGCAGTGGGGTGGAGCTGGAGGAACTGTTTTGCGGTCGGGTAGAGTTGACTCATTCTACCCTATTACGCTCCACCGAAGGCACCTTTCGGTGGAACTTTCTGAACTTTTTTTCAGCTCAGCTCCATTCCGCCTTCGTGCAGCAACTCGCGGGCGGTGTCCCGCAGCACCCGGGCTTCGGCGGCGGTGCCCGGGCAGCGGCGCAGGCCGTCCGCCTCCCATTGGGCGATCAGTTGCAGCCACTCCGGCTTGCCGGCGTAGTGCTGGCGCAACCGGCCCAGGAGGGCTTCGAGTTGGAGCCGCGCGTCCACCTGGGCGGGCACCGCATTCTCAGGTGACGCTGTCGGCATTGGCAGATCGAGCGTCCGGTCCAGCTCCCGCCGGGCCGCCTTGCCACCGGCCGAGGCGAGACTCTCCATAATGCCGTTGAGCCACTGTTCAAACGCGACGGCCGTGGTCACGTCTTCCAGGCGAGGGTGCCGGCCGTGGCGGCGCGAGCGCGTGCCGCGCAGGACGGCCTGCACGGCGTCGCCGATGAGGTCGCCCGGATCGAGGAGCGGCAGACCCTTGCGATGCAGTTGATACCGGGCCACGACATGGAGCCGGGCCAGGGCCGTCGGGTCGTGGAGCAGGCGTTCGAGGTGGTGGGTGGTGGATTGAGCTAGGTTGATGGATATGTTCATCAACTTTTTGCTTCGTCCGGCTTTCACAATTGCAGTTACGGCGAGCGGCGGAGAATGCGGCGGGCAGCCTGGCGTACGGCGTGAGCGTTGAAGGGTTTTCCGGGCAGTCGGTCGAGGTGCGCGCCATCGCGCGCCCATTCAGCGAGCAGTTCGAGAAGGACTGGGCGGTGGGCGAACTCGGCGCGCAATTCCTCGAACAGCGCGGCCAGCCGCAACCGGAAATCCACCTGCTCCCGCACGCTCGGCGCGGGGCAGGCAATTTCTGCGGCCAGCGACAACCCGGTGTGGCGCACGCGAGCGGCGAGCGCCACCCGCTGGTTGCTCACGAGGCTGTTGATCGTGCTGCCCAAAAAGTCGGTGAAGACACGGAGGTTGGTCAGGTGCTGTCGGCGCGGATGCCGGCCACGATTGCGCGCCAGCGTGCCGATGAAGGTCTCGGTCAGCGCCTGCTGGACCAAATCATCCGCTGCGAGTTGGTTCAGCGCATCGGCGGGCAGACTGTGCCGGGCGCGTTCCAGCCGGCGGTGCGCGTGGGCGCGCAGTTGCGCCATCGTGGCGGGCGAGTTGGCGGCTTGGTCGAGGAGTTCGCGGGTCCGGTGCGCGACGCTGGTTTTCACCACTTCGCGTTCGGCGGGGATTTGGCACCGCGCTGGGAAGCGCAGCGAACGAAACGGGCGAGGGACCAGCTCTGGTGCAGTGAATGACTAGACCGCCCCACTGCGCCGTGCGGTGATGCGCTGGCGCAGTTTCAACTGTAGCAGTCGGCACCTCAGCCGTGCGCCGAAGCTGCCGGTGGCATCAGGCGTCGCCAGATATGGCTAGGAGCGCGCGTGTCGAATCGGCGCGGTCGAAGCGGCAGGGGACGGTTTCGCAAAGCACCGAGGCCACGCAACGCAGAGCCCTACGGGAAACGGTGAGTTGATCGGCCTCTTGGGGAGGGCGGGAGATCAGGCTTTGGGTGGCAGCAACGCCAGCAGCTCGGCCAGGCTGAACGGTTTGGGCAGGCATTTGATGGCGGTGGTGCGCTCCAACTCGATCACCAAGTCGGGCGTGAGGCTGCCGCTGGCGAGGATCAGCGGCAGGGCGGGGGTGGACCGGTGGATCTCCCGG
Source organism: Limisphaerales bacterium (assembly GCA_009773355.1). Taxonomy (GTDB): domain Bacteria; phylum Verrucomicrobiota; class Verrucomicrobiia; order Limisphaerales; family SXTU01; genus SXTU01. The sequence goes on along the minus strand of WRPG01000015.1, from coordinate 66,272 downwards.
AGCACGGACAGTCCGGTGGGACCGGTGCCCAGGTCACAATCCGAAACCACCGCGCCGATGGCGCTGCGGTAGCCGGTCCAGAGCAGCAAGGCCTCCTCGGCGTTCTCGGCCGTCAGCACCCGATAGTTGCTCCGCTCCAGGAATTGTTTGATCGGTTCCCGAACGGCCCGGTCATCCTCGATCAGCAGCACGGTGATCGGTCGCGAGGTGGTGGTGGCGGGGGCGGCCGGCGTTGGGGGATTCATTGAGCTGTTTCAACACTGCACTGGGATCAGGATTCGACACGAAGGGTGATGCTGGATGACCAAGCATATGTCTGGGAGTCGGAAAGTTCCTGAGCCGCTGCCGGAGGGCGGGCCGCTCGGAATGACTTTGGGCAGTTCACCGCTCGCGGCGCACGCGGAAGACGCTCATTCCACTGCCGGTCGCGGGCTGCCATGACTGCGCGGCGTTCGTCACGGCAGTCCAATGGACGAGGTTCGTCGAATAATCCAGCGTGCCGCCGGCCCAGTCCACGGCGAACGCGGGGCCTTGACGGCGGAGGCTCAGGTTCATCGGCAGGTAGGTGGGCACGAGCGAGTAGCGCGTGAGCGGGGCCGCGCCGTTCTGGAACGACGACCACGCGCAGAAGAAGGCCGCGCGCGGCAGCGTGGTGGCGAGGTTGGTCGTCAGGATGTTCAGATCCCACGCGTTGGTGTTGACGTTGGCGTTCGCCTCCGTCAGCCCGAACGCTTTCGGATAAGCCCGGAACAGGTCATCCATCGGGAAGGGGAACTGGAAGGTCGAGTTGTAAACGCTCGGCCCGACGACATCCACCACGTCGTCGCCGGGATAGTAGTAGTCCATCGGGAGCAAGTCGTGCGTCGCCTCGCTCGGATGGAAAATCCAGAGCAGGTTGTTCAAGCCTCGGACGCGGGTGAAGTAGTCGTGAACGCCACGGTAGAGTGCGACGTAGTCGGTGCGCGGGTGCTTGTGCCACCAGAGCCAACTGCCGTTGTTCTCGTGCAGAATGGTAAAGAGCACGACCACGCCGGCGTCACGCAATTGCTGCAAGCCATCGGCGCACAAGTCGAGCGACCGCATCCAGTTCGTGTGCGTGGCAGTGCCGGGCGTGAAGAGGGTCGTCAGGTTCACGACGTTGGTCAGGTCGCCGGGATGGCCGTTGCTGACGGGATTGGGCGGCGCGTAATGGACGAGCACCAGCCCGCCGGCCTGCCAGTGGCTGATGGCGAAGGGATTCATCACGGCGGCCTGCACGTTCGTGGGCGGCACCTCGTAAGTCAGTTGCATCACGGCGGGCGTGTGGCCGGTCTGCTGGGCGAGGTTCACAAAGAAGTTCGTGTATTCGGTGGGCACGCCGACGTTGCCGCCGGTGAGGGTCTGCCCGGAGAAGCAACGGTTCGTCGGCTGGCTGGGCGCGACCGCGAGCCGCAGGAGGACTTGCCGCGCCGCGTCGGTTGCGTTGGTCACGGAGGCCTTGCCGGGAAAGCTCGTGCGCAGCGTCGGGTCGGTCGCCGCCCAATACTCCTGCACGTTGGTGAAGCCGTCGCCGTCGCGGTCCCACGCGGCATCGGCGGCAGTCAGCGGGTCGAGGCCGTGGCGTGCTTCCCAGCCGTCGGGGATGCCGTCGCCATCGGAGTCGGCGAGCAACGGGTTGGTGCCGAGCGCGAGTTCCTCCGCGTTGCTCAAGCGGTCGCCGTCGTTGTCCGGCTGGAAAGAAACGTCATCGAGCCAGTAGGCCGGGAAGATATTCTCCACCAACTGGCCGGTCTCGAAGAAGAGCAGCGCGTTGGTCGGCGTGCTGTTCCACGTCACGGTCTGCACGCCTTCGATGAAACTCCACTGATTCGTCTGCGCCTCGCGGAGCTGTCGCTCGGCCAGGAGAAACCGGCTCTTCGCGCCCGCCGCATCCGTGAGCACGAGCCGCACGCGGACGCTGGTGGGCAGGTCGCTCTTGAGCCACGCGCGCGTGACGTAGCGCTGGCCGGAGCCGTTGGCGAGCAAGCCCGCGAGCACGTCCTGCGCGAGGCCGTTGGTCGCCCCGTTGCGATTGCTGACAGAGAGAGCGCTGCCGCCCGTGCGGCCCGGCGTGACGACTGTTCGCACGGTTGCCAGCGGACCGTAGTTCACCCAGCCCATGAGCGCGGACTCGAAGCCGCCATTGGCCACGGCTTCATTCGTCGCGAGCGCAGGCGGGGGCGGCGGCGTGACCGCCGGCAGTTCCGCCTGCCAGTTCACCTCGTCGCGCGTGACGACCAGCGGGTGCGCGAGCAGGTTGCTGGCGTTCACGTTGTCCACGATGGCGAGGTAGTTCGTGTTGGTGCCGGCGGTGATGTTGTTCCACGGCACGAAGAACGCGCAGCGGGAAATCGTGTTCGTGACGCCGTTGAGATAAGTGAGGTTGTCGAACGAGCCGTCGCGGAGCTGGCCCGGCCCGGCCTGCGGCACGGCGAAGATTTTGCCGGTGCGGCTCCAAATCTCATCGCTGCGGAAGGGCAGCGCCCAGTCGTCGTCGTAGAAGTTGTGGCCCACCACATCCACCACGTCGTCGCCGGGATAGTAGTAGTCAATCGGCGTGCCGGAACTCGTCGTGCCGCCGACCAGATGCACCGTCTGGTCCGGCTCGAAGACCCACAGCAGATTCGTCAGCCCGCGCGTCTGCGTGAAGTAACCGTGCAGGTCGCGCCATAGGGCAATGTAGTGGTCGCGTTGGAGGTTGCCCCACCAGAACCAGGTGCCGTTCATCTCCGCGAACGGCCGCCAGAGCACCGGCGCGCCGGCATCGCGCAAGGTCGTGAGGCTGTCGCCGATGGTCTGCCGCCACGCGAGGTAATTGCTGCGCGCGACTTGGTTCGTGGCCAGCGCGGGCGCAGGGTTCAGTAGCTCTGGGATGTCAATCAGCGTGGGCACCGAGGCGGCACCGAACTTGCCGCTCCAAGGATTCCACGGCGCCCACTTGATGAGCACCAGCCCGCCGTTGGTCCACGTCTCCAACGCGTAGGGCAGGATGCCGGCGGTCTGGACCGGCGAGTTTGTAACCGGACTCTCAGCCGTGAAACTCACCAGCCCCGGCCACTGCCCCGTGCGCTGCTGGAGCCGCACAACGAGGTTCGTCCACTCCGGCCCGGTATCGGTGAGATGCTGGCCGACGAGCACGCGGTTGGTCGCGGCGAGCGGGAGCTTCGCGAGATACTTGAGCACGGCGGTGGCGTTGGTGGTGAGCGCGGCGTGCGTGGGCTTGCCGGGGGACGAGAGCGCATTCGTCGCGCTGGTGGCTGTGCGAAACTCCTGCCAGTTCGTGAAGCCATCGCCGTCCGGGTCGGCCGTCGCATCGGCCACCAGCGGGTTCGTGCCGTTGGCCACTTCCCAGCCGTCGCGCAGGCCATCGCCGTCGGTGTCCGCGTTCGTCGGACTCGTTCCGAGACCGCCTTGGGCGACGGGCACTTCCTCCTCGTCCCACAAGCCATCGCCGTCCGTGTCGGGCCGAATCGCGAAGTCATCGAAGATGGCGTCGGGATACGCCTTCCCGGTTGGCTCCTGCTTCATGCCGCACTCGACGTAGAACAGCGCGCTCGACGGCGCGCCGGGCCAGCCAAACGTCTGCGTGCCGGTGATGCGCTCCCACTGGTTCGTCGCGCGCACCACGCGCTCGGCGAGCAGCAGCCGGTTCGTGGCGATGACCCCGGCGTTGTCCATGACCACGCGCAGCCATGCCCGCACGGTGGTCGGCGCGGCCACCTGCACGGCGAAACGCGTGGTCCATGTCCCGCCGTTGGTCGCGGCGGCGAGGGCGACGGTCACATCCTGTTGTGGCGCATTGGTGAAGTTGGCCCGGTTGAAGACGCGCAGCGCGTTCGTGCCCGCGTAGGCCGTGCCGACCTGCTGGTAACGCGGCGCGCCGCCAGCCAGCGACCAGCCCGTGGCGGCGGACTCGAAGGAGCCGTTGGTGAGCAAGTCCGCCGCGACGGCGAGGCTGTGAGTGAGCAAAACCAACCCGAGCGTGACAGCGGTGCGCGTGTTCATCGCAAGGTCATAGCGCAGGCGGGAAACGGTGTTACAGGGAGCGGCTCAGGTTTTCTCCGTAGTCGCGGCGGAGAAACTCAGCGGGGAATCAACTCCGGCGCGGGCGCGCGGCGCGGCGTGCCGCCACCGCCGGGCGTTTCCGGCATGTTGTTCACGACGACTTGCAGCAGCGGCACGATGCGGTTGAACGCCGCCTGCTCCCACTCCGCGCCGGGACGTTCCTCGCCCAGCAGCACCAGAAACGGCTCTGGCCCAATCCCGGTGACATACACGCCGAAGTCCTGCAACGCACGCGCCAGCTCGAAGGCCGGCCCGCTCGTGCCCAGGCCCAGCGCGGCCACGTCCACCTCCGGCGGGAGCGCCAGCAACGTGCCGATGCGCAAGTTGCTGGTGGCGCTGCCAAAGCCCGGCGGCACCGGATTCCCGAGGCCGGGCCACGTCGGCCATGCGCCGCTGCGCAAGCGGTCCGTGCTGACACGCGCGGAAAGCACATGGCGGACGCCGTTGTGCGGCTCGCCGTAGCGCAGCAGGCCGCCCAAACTTGAAAAGCCATGCGGTCGCAAACCGGGTTGCGAACGCCCCAGCCCCGAGCCGGCGAGGTCCAGTGTCTCCACCACGGCAGCGTCAATGTCCCCGTCGCTGCGGATTTGGATGCCCAGCAGCTCCAGCGCGTGCCGCCGCGCCGGTTGCAGGATGACCACTGGCTCGGTGCGGACGCGTGGCAGGGAATTCACGTCGGTCAGGCGAATGTCACCCCGCCAACGCCCGTTCTCCCACACGCCGCGCAGCGGCCCGGCCGGGTCGGCGAGGTGCGGTCGCCGGCTGCGCGTGGGATTGAGGAGCGGGCCGTCTGCGGTGAAGGGTCGCGCGCTGACCGGCTCGAAGCGCGCGCCTGAACCAAGCGGACGGTTCCAAACGCTGTCGCTGGCGAAGGGCCAGTGCAGCGGGTTGCGGGGCAGGCGCGAGGGCTGCGGGACTTGGTCGCGCGAGGCCACCGCCGTCTCGCCTGCACCGACGGTGAGCGCGCGGTCGGTGAGATTGCGCGCCAGCTTCACCGAGCCGGAGACGACTTCCAACTGCGTATTCGTGCCCGCGACGCTCAGGCCGAACTCCGTGCCCACCACCGTCACAACCGCGTGCGGCGTGTGGACGCGCAGCGGGCTGGCCGGCGGCTGCGGCTTCACCTGCGCGGTGAAGGAGCCAGCCACGAGGCGCAACTGCTTGCCGCCCGCGACCGCGCCTTCCGGCGGGGCGCTGAACTCAATCACGGTGCCCGGGTCGAGTTGCAGCGCGGAACCATCGGCGAACGCCAGCGTCGCGGACCCGTTGGTCGGCAGTTGCAGGCGCTGGCCGGGGACCGCCTGCCAGCGCGCGGCGTCCGTGTTGAGTCCGTCCCACACTTCACGCGTGGCAATGAGCCGGGCCGGCAGTTCGAGGCTCGCGACCGGTGCGGTGCGGTGCGGTGCGGGTGAACCTTCCTTCCAGACCACCAACGCGAGCAGGACCAGCATGGCCGCGCCCGCCAGCGCCGGCAGCCGGAAGGCGCGTGGCCACGCGAGGGCGAGGGATCGGGTCCACCAGTGCTCGCGCCGCAGATGCACGGTGTCGGACAGCACGCTTTGCTTGAGCGCGGCCTCGGTCTGGCCTCGCACGACGGTCAGCACGGCGCGGCGCACTTGGGCGGCGGCGGCCTCGTCCCCGAGCGCCGCGCGCAACGCGCCTTCCATGCGGGCCTGCTGCACGAGTTGCCGCCGCAGCGCCGGGTCGCGCTCCGCCTCCGCTTCGAGCCGGACGCGCTCCGCCGCCGGGAGCGTCCCGTCGAGGTAGGCGGCCAGTTCGTGTTCTGTGGACATGGTCAGGCGGGCGAAGTCTCCGGGCCGGCGGGAGCGGCCTTGCGCTCGACACATTCACGGAGCAGTTGGCGGACGCGGAAGAGCGAGACCCGCACCCAGACCGCGCTGCGGTCCAGCCGCGCGGCAATTTCCTCGCCGGAGCGCTCCTCCTGATACTTCAGCGCGACCAACTGCCGCAGCGGCTCGGGCAGTTCACCCACGCAAGCAATCAGATGCTCCGCCTCGGCGGACGGCTCGGGTGCGGCGGCGGTCCATTCCTCCAGTTGCCACGCGGCGAAGCGTTCCAACTGCACGCGCTCGCGGGCGAAGCGCTGGACCTCGGCGCGCAGCAGGTTCCACGCGATGGCCCGCAGCCACGCGCGGAACGACGTATCCGGGTCGAACTCATCGAGATGCCGGTAAGCGAACACGAAGGTGTCGTGCGCCAGCTCATCCACGAGCTGCGGCACCGGGGCCTTGAGGGCGAGAAATGTGCGGACGTGCGGCAGGTGGCGGTCCAGCAGCGCGGCAAAGGCGTCGCTGTCTCCGTCGCGGGCGTCGCGGGCGAGCTGGGCATCGGCCGGCTCCGGCGCAGGAGTTGAAGGTTCAGGCATCACCCAGAGAATAGCCGGAAGCGGGAGCGATGTTACAGCCAGGAGAACGAATCCAGCCCATGCGGCAAAGGTGACAGCGCGGGCAGCCGCTACCGGGTCAACGCCAGCCAAGGCTGGAAGAGCTGTTTACAAACGAAGGTATGAACCTCGGCCTAGAACAGTTTCGCAACCCGGAGGAATCAAACTTGAACCGGATGCAGACGCAGCTTTTCGGCAAGAGAGCGCGGTGAGATAGCAAAGCAACAGCGGTCCGTCGCGCAGGTGTTTCAGCTCGGCGCGCTGCACACTGCTGATGGGGTGGGACCGATCAGTCGTGGGCCGTGTCCAGCAGTGCCTGGAGGTCGAGCGGATGGGTGAACATCGCCAAGTTTCCCTCGGCCGTGCGCGGCCATTGTTCCTCCGGCCGGTCCCAGTAAAGCTCCACCCCGTTGCCATCCGGGTCGCGAAGGTAGAGTGCCTCGCTCACGCCGTGGTCGGACGCGCCGTCGAGTTCGAGGCCGGCGGCCAGCACCCGCCGCAAGGCATCGGCTAGCTCCGCCCGAGTTGGATACAGGATGGCGAGGTGGAACAGGCCGGTCGTGCCGGGCGGCGGCGGCTGGCCGTTGGCACTCTCCCAAGTGTTCAGTGCGATGTGATGGTGGTAGCCGCCGGCAGATAGAAACACCGCTTGCGTGCCGTAGCGTTGGGTCACGGCGAAGCCGAGCACGTCGCGGTAGAACGCGAGCGCCCGGTCGAGGTTGGCGACCTTGAGATGCACATGGCCGATGCGCACACCAGGGCTGATGGCACGAGGTGAGTCGTTCGGTTTCATGGGGTGTCTCTGGTTTGAGTTTGGTTTGGGCTCACCGCGCCAATTTCACCGCGAAGGCCGCCACCCGCTGGCCATACGCCTGGGCCGTGAGCAAGTCACCGGACTCCACCACGGCGGACGCGCCGGGGTTCATCGGCGTCGCGCCCGTGGGGCCGAGGTAGCTGCCGAGGCGGTTCACGCCATCGGTCTTGCCGGCGAGGGTGGAGGGCAGTTCGCCGGCGCCCACCCAGAGCATTCCCATCTGCGCCGCGAAGACGGAGAGGTAGTGCAGCGTGGTGCCCTTGTCACCGTTGGGCGAACTGCTGTGGGTGAACCCACCCGCCACCTTGTTCTTCCAGCCCTGCTGAAACCACACCATGCCGGCGGCGTCGGCGAACGCCTTGAACTGCGCTGCCGGCCCGCCCATGTAGGTCGGCGTGCCGAAGATGATGGCGTCGGACTTCGCGAGTTGTGCGAAGACCGCCTCGTTCTTGTAACGGCCCTCGATGATGTCCTTGCCTTGGATGGCGATGAGTTCGGCGGTGACGTCGGGCACGGACGCGACGCCGGCGTGAACCGCCTCGGCCATGAGCCGGGTGTGGCCGGAGCCGGAGAAGTGGATGATGGATACAGTGGTCATGCTGTGTGTGTGCTTGAGGTTTCAGTTGAGGTCGAACAGGATAACTTGTGCGAGCTGTCTGCCAATGAGCGCTAGCGTGGAGGCTTCGCTCACGGCCGCAGCGTCGCCGCCGTTGAGCACGGTGCCGTTCAAGGTCACTTCACCCTCCGCGACGTGCAGCCACGCGTGGCGACCGGCCATGAACGAATGCGTGACCTGCTGGCCGGGCTGGAGCTTGGCCAGCCAGAGGTCCGCGTCCTGATGGATGGCGATGGAGCCGTCACGGCCCGTCTTGCTCGCGACCAGATGCAGTGCGCCGGGAGCGGTGTTCGCGAACGATTTCTCCGCGTAGCGCGGCGTCACGCCCTTGCGGTCGGGCTGAATCCAGATTTGCAGCAGCCGCACGGCTTCCGTCGCGGAAGGATTGAACTCGCTGTGGCGCACGCCGGTGCCGGCGGCCATGTATTGCACATCGCCCGCGCGGATGACGCGGCCGTTGCCCATCGAGTCCTTGTGCTCCAGCGCGCCGCTCAGGATGTAGGTGATGATTTCCATGTCACGGTGCGGATGCATGCCGAAGCCACCGCCGGGCAGCACAAGGTCGTCGTTGATGACCCGCAGGCTGCGGAAGCCCAGCCACTGCGGGTCGTGGTAATCCGCGAAACTGAAGGTGTGGTAGCTGTCCAGCCAGCCGTGGTTCGCGTGGCCCCGTTCGTTCGCTCTTCGTATTTTCATGCCCCCACGGTGCCACGCCGGACGCCGTCGTGTGAAAGACCGTGTTCCTTGCCTCAGCATAACCAATGGGTATGCTCGCCCGCGCATGGAACTCCGGCATCTCCGCTACTTCGTCGCCGTGGCCGAGGCGGAGAACGTCTCCCGTGCCGCGCTGAAGCTCCATGTGTCGCAGCCGGCGTTGAGCCGGCAGATACGTGACTTGGAGGAGGAGCTTGGCCTGTTCCTGTTGGAACGGAGCGCCAAGTCCGTGCGCCTGACGGAGACCGGCCGGGTGTTCCTCGTCGAGTCGCGCGCCGTGCTGCAACGCGTGGCGGACGCGGTGAGTGCGGCCAAGGCCGTGGCTGTCGGCGAGCGCGGGGAGCTTCACATCGGCTACGCGCCAACGCTCACGGCGCGGATGCTGCCGCCAGCCTTGCGGGCATTTCAGGCAGCGTTGCCCAGCGTGCGCGTGATGCTACACGACCTGTCCACCGAGGAGATGCTCGCCGGCCTGCGAGAGGGAAAGCTGCAACTCGCCTTGCTCGCCCGACCCGCAAAAGCCGCGTTGCGTGGACTAAACTTTGAGGCTTTGGGAGAAGACCCATTGCGGCTCGCCGTTGCGCCGAAACATCCCTTTGCCCGGCGACGCAGCGTGTCGCTGACCGAAGCTGCTCGCGAATCGTTCATCGCCTACCGCCGCGCGGAGTATCCCGATTACCACGTTATGCTCAACGCCACGTTTGCTGGCACCAGAGGCAATCTGCGCATCGCGGAGGAGCACGATGGCGTTTCGAGCGTGATTTCGTCCGTCGAGGCCGGGCAAGGAGTGGCGCTGGTGACGGAGTCGCTGGGCTGTCTCGCAGGGCGGCGGCTAAAACTGGTGCCACTAACTCCCGATCCGCCCCCGCTGGTCATCGGGGTGTGCTCGCTCAAGGTGAGGCTCCCTCCGGTCGCCCAGGTTTTCCTGCGCGTTGTCAACGAAGCGACGGTGGCCGCGAATGGGTGAAGCCAAATGACCGCAGCGGGTGGCCGGGCGCTCGTCTCGTCGGCTATCACAGGCGGGACGCTGAATCGGGGATGTCAGTTTCCTGACTGAAACCGCTGTTGTGCCCGCTGGAGCACGGCGACGTAACACCGGATGCGGGCGAGGCTCGCGGTGGTGGGCCGGCGCTTGGTCGCATCCCATTCGATGGTGAACCCCTCGCTCGTGGCTGGCACTTCCGCTGTCCGGCAGCCGTCACACGCGATGCGCCGCGCGCCGAAGCTGCCGGTGGCATCATGCGTCGCCAGGAACGGAATGTCTGTGGGCAACCGACTTGCGTGGCCGTAGTCCGCGCCCGGATCGATCAGTTCGACTGTGGGACCGGCGGGCGGCGTGTCGGTGAATTCCGGGTGAAACCCGAGGGCTTCAAATCGGTGCCTGTCCTGCTGGCGGCAGGTCACTTGCATGTAAGAGCGGTCACTCATGGTGGGTGGCGTTTGGCGGTTCAGTCCGGCGTGAGGCCGAAGAAGCACTCGGCCTCGGCGCGGCTGACCAGCCTGGGCAACGGGTCGGGCTGAACCACTGGGCAGACGCCGGCTTGGAGCGCAGCCTGTTCCACACCGTGCAACGCCACCCAGCCGAGCAGGCAGGTCGTGCGCAAGGCGGGCAGCGGAACCTTCAGCTTCCGCAGCAAGGCGTCGAGCTTGCGACGGGCAGCCTTCGTGACAACGGGGCCGTGAGCCTGAGCAGGCACCCTTAGCCACGCGCGGAGATTGGCCGTGATGGATACCCAGCGGATCCCAGGCGTCTTGGCCTTGTAAACTGCGATGGCCGCTTGCACGTCCTCCCAGCGCAGCGACTCCGCTTCGAGCGGCCGCAGGCCGGCAAAGAGAGACAACGCCACCAGTCGCTGCACCTCCAAATCAGGACACGCGCGCAGTAACGCCTCGGCTTGGGCGACGGTCAGGTGCGTCGGTGCAGGCGGCGAGTCGGCGGCTGGCGCGGGGGGCTCGGCTGGACCGTCAATCGGTTGTCGGGCGAGCCAGCCAAGGAAGCGGCCCAGGACGGCGCGCCGCACGGCCCGGTGCGGTGCCGTGCTCCCGGGCGGGGCAGTGGCGTGGCGCGACCAGTCCACGGTCAGCGCCTCCACGGTTGGTGCCGCCGGGAGGGCGCTGCGCAGCAGGCTCGCCATGGTGCGCAGGGTGGTGCCTGAAGTGCCCATCTGCGCACACGCCGACAGGAACTGTTCGACGGCCTCTGAATTCACCGTGGCCGGCCCGACGATGAACCCCGGCACGACCGGCGTGCGCAGCCGCGCGCCGAGTTCCTGCGCGGCCGCGAGCCAGTGCTGGCGGCGCGCGAGGAACCGGGCGAACGCCTGCGCCTGGTCGAGACGCTCGAAGGCGCGGGTGAACCGCTGCTTGCCATCGCGGTAGCGGACGACGAATTCGGCCGCAGCGGTGTAGATGGGCACGGCGATACCTTCGACGAGGACGCGGGAGTGGAGCTTGGTGGGGATGGACTGTTTGGTTTTCATAATGGGTTTCGGCAATGTGAAGTTTGGCAGGGTTTTGCTGGGTGGTTCAGGCGGCGACCTCGGCGAGCAACGTCTCGGCGTAGATGCGTTCAAAGGCGGTGATCCAAATCAGTTCGCTCACAGACCGGCCGGGGAGGGCGAGGCTTGGGAAGAGCATCGTGGCCAGCCACGGGGTGGTGGTTGGCCGGGCGGGACAGGCCCGCGCGGCCATGGCCTCGCTGAACTGGTCGGAGAGGTTGAGGTATATGAACTCCAGCCCAGCCCACGCTTCGGGTGCCGCAACGTCCTCCCACGCGAGCACGTTCAAACTGAGCGGCACCTCGCCGCGATAGACGCAGAAGCTGGCCCACCCGGGCTGACGATTGAGTTCCACCCAATACGGGTCGCGGGTGGGAGTCGGGCCGCCGTGTGCGAGCAGCGATTGCACTGCTGCCAACTCCTCCGGCGGGGTGATGCCGGAGGTGTGGACCATGTGTCCGGTGTTCAGGGTGAGATGCAGGAGGGTCGCGGTGGTTTGCATAAGCGTTTGGGGCGGTTGAGTTTTGTGTTCAGAAATCAGTTCGGCGGCGATTGCAGCGGACGTTTCAGGGCAGCGTGGTGGGCCACCGGTGCGTGGGGAACCCGTCGGGCGGGAGGCCGAGATACGTCCAGACGGCACGCGCCCGAGCGGCGGCTTGGGCGAGGTCCAAATGCGCCTTGATGGACAAAGTTTGGAGGAAGAGCCACTCCGGCCGCAGGAACTCGAGCATGTCCGCTGTGCGGTAGGAGACTTGGCTGAACGGCGAGCCTGCCTTCGTGACGATGCGCAGGTCCGGCAGGCAGGCGAGGGTCATGCGGCGGGGAAGTTCCTCGCCGAGGTCGGCGAAAAAGAACCACGCTGGCCACGCGCGATGCCAGTTCTGGAGGAAGGCGCGCAGCTCGGGGATCTGTTCGATTCCGCGGGCGTCGTCCATGTAGCCCTCGAAGCGGAAGCGCAGGCGTCCTTGCAGGCGCTGCAGCAGGTGTCGGTCGGTGAGTTGTGCCCACGAGAATGTGGCGAGAAATGCGGAGCAGTCGTTGTGGAGGATGGCCCGCCGGCTGAAGCGCGCCTCGACGAACGGACCGTCGCCAGCGGGCAGGAGTAGATCGAGTTGTTGGGGATTCATAAGCGGTGGGAGTGGGTTAGTCCTCGTGAGGCAAGAGCACCGTGATGACCGGCGCGCAGTCGTCGCCGCCGTCGCAGATGGCCTTGAGGCGAACGAGCTTGGGCTGCGTCTGGCCGCGCGGGGTGAGCCACAGCTCGAAGTGGATGATTTCCCGCTGCGGGTAGCGCTCGACGCGGGCTGGCAAGATGCCGACCGCAGCGCAGCGCAGCATCCAGATGACATCCCAGGCGGTGCCGTGATCCTCGGCCGGGGTCGTGTTGGGTTCACCGTAGGCGGCCCAGAGGCCGGCGGTGAAGGCGACGGGATGTTTGAAGCCGGCCTCCTTGGCGAGCGAGGTGACGTCGAAGAGGACGCCATCGGCAATCGCCTTCGACCGGGTGTAGGAATAGACCAGCAGGCTGGTCGGCGGATTTGATGATGAGTTTTTCATGCGAAATCGAAGTTTGGCGGTGTTTGGAACCAGCCCGCATAGATCCCCCATCGGCAGACCAGCGGCTTGGAACAATCCTCTCGGCGGGGAAACAGGTGCTTGCTGGGGTTGGGTGCGGCCGTCCAACGCGGTGAGACATCAGGATCCATCATTGTCAGCCTGAAGCCCCGTGGTGGCCGGAAGGCGAGAGAGGCAGTGTGGTGGCTAATGGGGATCAAACATGCTGCCCACACGGAACTGCTCCATGGCGCGATCACATTCCTCCAAGTCAAAGCGCACGAAGTGGCCCAGCTTGCAATAAGGCAGCACGCCGCGACGCATCAGCTTGGAGATGGTTCGCACGCTGCACCGCATGTGGATCGCAATCTCGCTTTTGGTCTTCCAGTGTTTTGGAGCTCGTTGGGTGTCGTTAGGATTGCTTTTCATACAAAGAAGTTTGTCGGCGTTTCCTCCTGATCCGGGCCGACAATCTGGCGTCAGCGAGCACGGGAACGTTTGTTTGCGTGGGAGTGCTGCGAGGACGGCACCCGACAGCATTACGGTGTTCGCACGGAGCTGTTGCCGGACAAGCTGCTATTCCAATGAGGCACGGGCGAAACCGGCTAGCGTGAACTGTCAAACGAGGCGGAGGTGTATACGCCGCCACGACTGCCCATGGCGCTCGTTTACACGCAGGGCGCGAAGGCCATTGCCGGTAATCCGACTGCAAGGCAGATCAAGGGGGAGGGGAATGTGCGTCCAGCCAACAGCATCGCGTGGCGATGGAGCGCATCGTGGCGATCGAGCACTTCGTAACGATCGCCGGAGACTCGAAATAGCAAGGCAGCCAACCCCGGGTGGAGGCTGGCTGCGTGGTGTTCCAATTCGTTGGCTGGACGAGGAACGCTGCAGGGTGGCGGGGTCAGACGGGCGCGAGGCTGAAGAAGCGCTCCGCGTCGGCCACACTGATGGGCAGGCGCAGATGGCGTTCTTGTGGATCGTGGCTTAGGCCGGCGTAGCTTGCTGTGACGTTCAAGCCATGCAGCGCCAGCCAGCACAGCAGGCACGTCATGCGCAGGACGTTGGGGGCTGTCGGCTTCAGGTTGGCGAGCAACGCACGCACCTTGCGAGCAGCGGCGGCAGTCACCACCCGGCCTTGAGCCGGGGTGGGAGGCTGAAGCCAGGCCAGCAGGTTCACCGAGAGCGGCACCACTCGGGCTAAACCTTTGCTACGGCAAAACAGGCCATCCCGCTGCTCGGTGATGTCCTCCCACCGGAGCGCCGCCACCTCGACCGGACGCAGGCCCGCGAAGAGGGACAGCGCCGCGTAACGGCGTGCGTTGTCATCGGGGCAGGCGCGGAGCAACTGCTCGGATTCCGCCACCGTCAGGAACTTTTTCTCCGGTGCAGGAGCTGTTGGCATGGCGACATGAGCCTGCGGCTCCAGTGGCTGGTGGGCCAGCCAGCCCAGGAACTTGGCAACAATGACTCGGCGGCGTGCCCGAGCATCCTTCGTCCGGAGCTGCTCTTGCGAACGAGCGTCCTGTTCTCGATACCAGGCGGCACTCAGTGCGCCGAGGTCGCCGGCAGACACATGGCTGAACGCGGCACTTAGCACGGCGACCACCGTTCCGATGTTCGCCTGCGAAGCACCGTTGCGACGCATGGCGCGCAGGAAGCAATCAAATGCCATCAGCGTCGAGGTGGTTGGGGCAACGCGGAACGAGCGCACTGGTGCAACGAACCGTGCGGCCAGTTCTTCTGCGACCTGAGCCCAGTGCTGTCGGCGTGCAAGGAAGCGCGCGAACTCGCGGGCCTGCTCAAGGCGCTCGAAGGCGCGGCTGCGGGCGCGCTGGCCATCGCGGTAGCGGACGATGTATTCGCCACGGCGGTGGCTGATCGGCACCGTGACGCCGGAGTCGCTGATGTGGCTGCTGGAGCTAGGGTTGGTTTGCATTTTCGTTGTGTGTTTGTGGGATTGCTTGGCGGTGTCTGGGTTGCGGATTGGGATCAGGCGTCCTGGATGTGGCTAGGGAACCATTTCTCGACAATGTCCGGCAGGTTGCGGCGCTCGAGCCAGGCCAGCACTTCGGGTTCGGATAGCGGGGTGATGCCGTTGTTCGGATGATACTCGCGTCCGACGCAGAGCCTGCGGGAACTCAACGGGCCGCCCTCCCAGTGGAGGAACCAGTTCCCGCCGGTAGTGCGGTAGAGCGACTCCTCCTCATGGTGGAAGTCAGTCACCGGATGCCGCGAGTCCCAGTCGGCGATGCGCTGGGCGGTCTCAGTGTCGTAGCGTTTCGAGTTGATGATGCATTTCATAGGGCCGGGTTTGTTAGTTTGTTGTCCGACGGAATCGCGATTGGGTTTGGCGTGGATTCAGAGTGAGTTAGCGGGCTTGGAGGCGGGACCAGGCAGCGATGCACATGGCGTCCACCACGGCGGCACGCTGGACTTTGTTGAGGCGCTGGGCACGTCGATGCCTTCGACAACGCGCGAGTGGAGCTTGGTGGGGATGGACGGTTTCATAATCGGTTTCGGCAAAGTGAAGTTTGGCCGGGCTTGGTTGGGTGGTTCAGGCGGTGACTTTGGCGAGCAACGCCTCGGCATAGCTGCGCTGGAAGGCCTCGATCCAGCGCAGTTCGCTCACGGACCAGTCGGGGTGCATGAGGATAGGATAGGTCAGCGTGGCCAGCCACGGGGTGACGGCGGGCGGGATGGGCCGGGCGCTCTCATAGCGGTCCGCGTCAAACTGGTCGCGGTTGTTCAGATACAAAACGGCCTCCATACGAGACCATAGTTGGCTGGCTTGCGTCTCGTCCCACACGATCATGTTCATGGTGAGCCGCTTGTTGCCGTGGTGGAGGCAGAAGCAGGACCACCCGGAGTGGTGATCGAGATCGACCCAATACGGGTCGTGCATGGGAATCGGACCCCCGTGCTCCAGCAGTGGCTGGACGGCGGCCAATGCCTCCGGCGAGGTGATGCCGGGGGTCCGTTCGATGCGGCGGTAGTTGAGGGTGTAGGTGAGTGGAGCAGTTTCTATTTGTGTGTTCATAGGGCTGGGTTGGATTCTTTGTTTGTTGTCCGACGGAATTGCGATTTGGTTTGGCGTGGATTCAGAGTGAGTTAGCGGGCTTGGAGGCGGGACCAGGCGGCGATGCACATGGCGTCCACCACGCCGGCGCGCTGGACTTTGTTGAGGCGCTGGCCGTTGAGCGCGCCGGGAAAGCGCTGTTCCACGAAGCGGGCCGCGACGACTTTGGAATCGCCATCAGGGATGCCTTGGAACACGTCCTTCTGCCAGGTCTGGGCGCGGACGAAGGCGAACGGGATGCCTTGCATCGTGAGCAGCACGCGCCAGAACTCGCCGCACCGGCCGCAGGTGAAGTTGCTCTTGGCCCCGAAGCGCGGGTTGACCGGTGGAAGTTCGCAGCCGACCACGAGGTTGTCCTTGCCCCCGGCCTGCGCGGCCAGACGCTCGAGGCAATCGCACGCGGCGGCGATGTTGAGGAGTCGTTGCTTCCCGGAGTCCTCGACGGCGACCGGCCAGAAGTGCCAGTGCCCATTTGGAAACCACGCGGCGACAGCCCCGGTGAGGCCGTTGTCGACGCCGACGTAGACCTTGGGGGAGGGTGTTGCCCCTGCAGGCGTGGGCTGGGTGGGAGGGGAGTTGGGTTCGAGTGAGTGCATAGACAGTTTGTGTTTGGCTGTTTTTGTTTGGTTCAGGGAAAATTGGTCGCTGGAGTCTGTTCAGACAGATTGCATGCGAGCCGCGCGGGCCTCGGCCACAATCTTGACGCGGCGGGCGCGCTGCCTCCGCCAGCGGGATGAGGACAGCCACGTGCGAACCCTTTCGTGGTAGCCCTCACCAGGACGGATAGCCCAATACCTGTCCGCGATGGGCTCGAAGACAGGAGTGGTATAGTAAGTTAGCAAAACGAAATCTGTGTTGCCCATTTCGTGGGTGACGAGGTCCACATTTTTCAACGTGGACAAGCGGTAGGAGCCAAAGCCGCGACGCAGGAAGTTGCGCTTCCAAACGAACTTGGCCGGGGGCATGGCTTGCGTGTCCGCCAAGCCTATCTTCAGGGCCGACCAGCGAGGCAACCGATTCGAGGCTTTGTGTTTGATATCGCAGACGGAGAATACCGGGCCGGTGAGACCGGCGAGGCGGAACGGCTTGAGAAACGCGCGGAGCGTGGGGAGCACCTCCACCGAACGGGCAGAAGTGTTGGTCTTGACCTGGTCCTCGTGGAGGACGATCTGAGGAGTGTCGGAGCTATTCTCGTCCCCGAGTATATCCTCCCAGCACAGGGTCTGTAACTCGACCTCGCGCAACCCGGCAAAGCCAGCAATCACGAGATGGAGCAGAGTATCAGGGTCCGGTGCAAACTCCTGAGCCAGGGCGAGCGCTTCTGCCATTTCCTCGGGCCCGATGATGACGGCCTTCTTACGTTTGGGGCTCGGCATCGGCACATATGTCATCTCGTGGGGAACACTGCGGGTCAGGTGGCGACGGGCCTGCGCAAAACTGAAAAGCTGGCACAGCCGTCCGTGGTAGGTGCGCCGCGTGGTCTCCGCGACTTCGAGTCCAAAGAGCCAGGTTTCGATGTCCACCAAGGCGAGTTGGTCAATCGGCCCTGGGAACTGGCCGGCGAACGCCGTCAGGGTGCTCTTGATCTGTTTGACATAGTCAGGCCCCTTCTTCGCGAGTGAATCCCGCGCCATGAATGCGTCCACCACCGCGGGCACCGTTGCCGACAGCACTTGGACACCACCAGCACGGATGAACATCTGCACCACCTGCGCCAGCGGGACGCCCTTGAGATCTTCGGTGAGGCGAAGATAGGCTTTGACTACCTCAAGCGGCGAGAGCTGCAAGGGCTTGGTGAGGGCCTGCAACTCCTCGAATTGGCGGGCCAGTTCCTCGCGCTTGTCGATGTCTTGCGCCTGGCTTTGGAACCCGGAGGTCGCCAGCTCGGTAGCGTGCTTGTCCGCGAGGGTCTTGATGGCATTCAAGTTGCGACGACTGGTCGGCACGCGCTGGCCGGCAGCGGACTTGGACTCGAAGGTGTAGATGGGACGGCCACGGTTTTGATACTGCCGGACCGGCAGAGTAATGTTGCCTGCCCGGGCGACGTAGACGGGGGCGCGCGACGGGCGGCTGGCAGAGCCGGCCGCTGTGGGGGGTGAAGAAGCATTCATGGTGGTCGGGAGCTCGGTGGTTGGCTTACGAATCAACACGTTTGAAGTTCGACAGCGTTTCAGTGGAATTCAGGGGCTGCCGTGCAGTGGCCGTGCAAAGTGCAAGAAACCGCCGAGATGGTGATAAAGCGTAATGTTTACAGGGGTTTTCGCACATGGCGTCGGTATTGCACATGGTGTTGGGGTGGCGACCAGCAGGCAGGCCGCATGGGGCTGCATGGGGCCGCATGGGGCTGCATGGGGCCGAACCGCAATCGGACTCGCGATGAGGAATTGAGCCCCAAGCGGCGCGGGGAGGAACGAAATCTGCCGTGCAGCCGTGCAGGATGGCGCTGGAGCCCGAGCAATCCGCATGGGTCAGCATGGCCAGGCATGAGCCTGCTTGGCGGGGCGAGGCGGGTGTCCCCGGCAGCCCGGCCGGCTTTGCGAAGGCGAGAGAATTGTGTCCGAGGTTCATGGCTGCTTCGATTTTGGGCGGCCCTCACGCCACACACGCAGGAGGCATTCGGCCACGGCCATGGGGCTGTAGAGCGCGAGGCGCGAGGCCGTGATAGTCGGAGCGATCCAGTTGGCCGCCCGGCAGTCCGCGAGCAACTGGGGGCTGTCGCCCAGCGCCTCCACTACCTTATCCTCACGGAACAACCCGGTGCGGTAGGCCAGAATCAAAGTGTTCGCGAGCACCGGTGCGGCTATGGACAGGTTCGGTGGCGGGGGACTGGAGTTCGCCGGCGGGGCGACGACAGGCACCGTCTGGGCAACCTTGTTCTTGGAGCGCAGGTGCTGCCGAAGCTCGCTGGCTGGATTATCGGAAATCCACTGCAAGCCCTTTGCGATCTTCAACGCGGCGACCAGCGCCTGGAGATGTTTGCGCAGCGTGTCGGGCTTCAGAACCCGCTTGGTGTTCGCCCACTTGTGCAGGAGTTCCGGAGAGATGTCGCTCAACGGGAGGGCAGCGTTGTCGGCCAATGCGCCCAACGTCCTCAACTCCTGCAGGTAGCCCGCCTTATGCTTCGGCTTAATCGACTGCGCCTGGATGTGCGTGAGCAGATCATTGATGGTGCGCAACAAGGGGACAGGCGTGGTGCTCATTCCTCACCTCCATGATTCCGTTGGTGATGGTGCGCGACGATCGCGTCGCTGGCGCGGGCTAGCCAGCGCTCGTCCTCGGCCAGCCGCAGGATCATGCACGTGGCGAAGTATTTGGAGCCGTTGCGGGCGGGATTGCCCAACGGCTTCAGCAGCCGGGAGCGGGCGAGAATTTGGATGTCGCTGGCCTGCATGCCCAGAAGCGCTGCCACTTGGTCGGCGTTCACGCGTGCCGGCAATCGCTCCGTCGTCAGTAGTTTCTCATTCATTGCGGCGAGATAACTACTGAGTGGGCACAACGATGGGCAGGGACACTTGGTGCTGAATGACCCCCTTGACACAAGGCGGCGACTTAGGGTAGGTGCCCCGATGAGAGGGAAACCAAGGCAAGGGCTTGGTTGTGCTACGAGCGGCGCGGCACTTCAGACACTTTTGGCCTTACCATCGCCTTTACCTTGGCCGGGACGTCTCACGCAAAATGTCAAAAGATTCCCTTGAAACCATGACAGCTCGCCCCAAACTGCTGCTATTATGAGTGACATATTAGCCTCAACACAGGGTTCAGGTGCGATTACCTTCAAAAGCTTTCTTGAATTGGTCCAAACTGCCCCTATCCGGTTCGCACAGCTGATGGGGAAAAGCTTTTTTGAGTTGCGGCAGCGCGGCGGTGCCAGCAAATCGAATTCCCACTGGTTCATCGGCTTTATCGAGGGCCTCTGCGGGCGGGTGGCCCATAAGCAGCCTGGTGCCTGCGATTTCATCTGCGAGTTGAGCCGGCGGTTTCAACGCAAACTCCGCAACCGACCGGATGCTGGAAAACCGCTTAGCGACTTGGTGCTCAAGTCAGCTTCCCGGGACGCCTTTGATGCCTCCAGCTATCAGGAACAGCCCGCCAAAGAGCGGGTTCACGACGGGGACGGGCTGGAAGGGGTCTGCCTGACGCTGATCTGGTTCATGGTCCTAGTGCGTAGGGCAGTGTTCAACCCGACTCCCTCGGAGAAGCTGTGTTACGGTTATCAGACGCTGGGCCTCGCATCGTTTCCCGCTCTCGGCCAGGGGACGGATACGCTGGAGAAACGATTGGAGAGTTGGTGGATAGCGGGGGACGAAATCATCAGGGAAAATTTTGGGGCCTGGCATATGCTGCCGATCGAAGCTGCATTGGCACCCCAGCGAGGAGCCGCCGATGAGCAAGCGGGTCCACTCCAGATGACGCAACAGCGGAAGGATTTCCGGGACCGGGCAAAGGAGCGTTTCCAATCCATTCTCCGGGACGTGTGGAAAGATGAAGTGCTCGGCAGCCTCATCCGCGAAAACGGGCGGACGTCCGGGGCCGGCGCGCTGTCCTCGCTTGCGTGGACTGTGACGCTCACAGGGCATATTCTGAAGAAGTTCGTGCAGCGACCTGGGCCCTCGACAGATTCGCCGCCAAGCAGGGTCTGACCCGGACCCCGCGCGCGGCACTACCACCGCCATCGGCGGACGGCCCGCTCCCGGTGGCAGCGCCGGTTGAGCCACGGCCGGACTTGGCCAAGCTGATTGCCCCATGCGCGGCTTCCGCCTTGAAGGAGACGCGCACCGAGGCACATGTGCACCTGTCACCCGGCGGGCATCATGACGCGGTGATCTGTAAGTGGAAGGGCGGGCAGGCTCCGAGGCAGGGCAGGAGATGCCCATACCATCCGAAGGTAAAACTCGAAGCTGCCCGCCCGAAAGTGTTCCCATCGCCACGCGCACTACGACCCTGCAAACTTCTGACCCTGCACCAGAACCGCCTTCATCTCCTGCAAATACTTCGTCAGCACTTCCTTGTTCGTCACAAGCGGGGCGTTCTGCGTGGGCTGGCCTTTGAACAGGATGTAGTGGACGAGCTTCTTGCCTAATTGTCCGATGCGGCAGGTCGTTTCGTTCATCTGCCAGACCTGTCCGTCCTCAAGCAACGGCCAGGCAATTGCGTTCTGTGGCTTCATGAGGGTTTCGACAAGTGGTGTTAGCGAATGTTCAATGACGGCAAGGCAGACAGCTTGTGATTGTCGTCCCCGCTCGGCTATGTTCCTAGCATGAATTCTGACATCAACAAATACCTTGCCCTGCAAGCTGCCCTCATCAACGAGAAGGCCAAGCTCGAATCGAGGTTGAACGAAATCTGCCAGGTGCTCGGCCAGGATGTTTCCGCGCCAGCGGCTTCACCAGCACCAACAACTCCGACGACAACTACCAAGGGCAAGCGAACCTTCAGTGCTGCCACCAGGGCCAAGATGAAAGCATCGCAACAGGCCAGGTGGGCAAAGAAGAAGGGCAAGGCGGGCGGCAAGGCTCTCGCTGACGCTGCTCCTGCTCCGAAGAAAGCCAAGCGCACCATGAGCGAGGCGACCAAGGCCAAGATGCGGGCGGCTCATCAAGCTCGGTGGGCAAAGTTGAAGGGCAAGACTGGTTCATCCCCGGCTCCCGCGCCTGCCGCTAAGAAAACCAAGAGGGTTATCAGCCCCGAGGCGAAGGCCAGGATGATTGCCGGGGCGAAGAAACGCTGGGCGAAGGTCAACGCTGCCAAGAAGGCTGCGTAATCGGCAGCAAGAAGGGCAGGGTCATGGACTATGTCTCCCAGAAGGAGACAGTTTTAGGATCAGCGACAAGTTCAGCTGGTTCGGGCAACAATCAACCTCAGCGCTTGGCCTCCAGCGCCATCGCGGCTGTGCGCCACCCGTGCGCACGAAGACCAGTGCGAGCTTGTGTTTACTAAATAGTGCTGCTTTACTGCGCAGTGTAATCACTACTTTGAGTAAACTAAAGACCATCACGACCGAGGCGCAGTTGCGGGAAGCCGCCCGCGAACTGCTGGCCCACGACCCTGTCTTGCACTGGAAGTGGAAGGTGTGGGAGCCGCGCCGGGAGCGAGGGGCCGACGCCGTGCTGGAACTGGAGCTGGACGGGCGGCGGTTCGGCTTTGACGTGGAGTTCGTCCAAACCCCCACCGCCCGCAACACGAACCGCCTAGCCGAACGGACTGGCGGTCGTCCGGGGTTGTTGATTGCACCTCACCTGTCAGAGACGTTGGCCGGACAGTGCCGGGAACGCGGCTTAAACTATCTGGATTTGAACGGTCGACTGTGGCTGCGGACGAAGGGGCTGCTGGTAGAACGTCAGCCAGGAGTGTCGTCGCAGCGGGTGCGGCCAGCGCTCACGCCGCCGGATTTGTTTTCTGCCAAGAGTTCCCGATTGGCGCGGGCGCTCCTAAGCCATCCGGGGCGGACGTGGAGCCAGAGCGAACTGGTGGCGCGCACGGGGTTGAGTCCGGGGCTGGTGTCCCGGTTGGTGCGGCATCTGGTGAATGAGGGTTTGCTGGGACAGGACCGGCGGGTGTTGCTGGTCGCCCGCGCCGATGCCCTGCTGGACGCATGGGCAGCACGGGATGACTGGGCGCGGCGGACGACCGTGCGGCAGTATTCGTTGTTGGAGTCGGACCTGGAGGCGGTCGCCCGGCGGTTGGTGAAATGCCTCCCAACGAGCGGACAGCCGACCTTCACGCAGTGGTTCGCGGCGAATCTGAGGCACCCTTACACGACACCGCCAGTAGTGTCGGCCTACGTGCCGGAATTACCCGATGAGCGCGTGGAGCGGGCGCTGACAGCCCGTCGGGTCACCGATGGCGGCACGCTGTGGCTGGCAGTGCCGGAGGACGACGGCGTGTTCCGTGAGACGCAGCGGGTGGGCGACTTCACGTTGGCCTGCGATGCGCAGGTCTACCTCGACCTGCTGCCGGTCGGCTGGCGTGGACCGGAGCAGGCCAAGGCGCTGCGGGATTGGAAGGGCTTTGGAAAGGGAGGCCGATGAGCAAGTTTGCCAGCTTCGCAGAGTATCCGGCCCGTAGCCTTGTGGGGGCCGAGGCAGCACTACTGACCGCGTGGGTTTCCTTGGAGCGCTACCATGAGAGCCTCGTGCTGGTCGGCGGGCTGGCCGTTAAATACCTCATCCAACCGGGGTCGAACTCGCAGCCCGGCGCGATCACCATGGACGTTGACCTGGGAGCCGCGCTCGCAGTGGAAGGCGGCCAATACGGTAGCATCGCGGATGACTTGACGGGGCAAGGCTTCAAGCGCGATGAGCAGGGGCGTTACGTGCGCCAATTCGAGGCGATGCCGGTGTTCATTGATTTTCTGACCGAGCATCCTACCGCCAACGAAGGCACGGCCATGGTGGATGGGGTGCCCGCAGGCGTGTTTCCCGGCATCGGGCGGGCGCTGGCCACCAAACGCAAAGTCAGCATCGAGGGCCACGACCTCTTTGGTGTGCGGCAACGGGTTCAGGTGCCCGTGTCCGGCGTCGGGCCGCTGCTGGTGCTCAAGCTGAATGCGTTCGCGGGACGCCAGCAGCCCAAGGATGCCTACGATGTCCTGCTGCTCGTGACCCGTTATGTCGATGGCTTCGACAAGGCGGTCGCCGAGTTTCGCGTTGAGGCCACCACCGCCAATCCTGGCTATGCACGGGCTGCGGCGACGCTGCGGCGGCATTTCACCGAGGCCGAGCAGAGCGGGCCGGTGCGACGCGCGGCCTTCGCGTTCGGTGATCAGCCGCCGGGGGCGGAAGAACGTGACCGGCAACGCCAACTCATTCAGCAGATGGTTACGGTGGGACGCACGCTGCTCGCGGAATGAAGTGAGCGGCACTGGTGGCCGTGCCACAGTCGGAAGCTCAGGCGGCTGTGGCCGCGCCGCGCCGCCGCGTTCGCCGCCGGAGCCTGCGCGGATCTGACGAGTGGAAGCGTGAGCCAGAACAAGGCAACGGCGGTTGGGAGCAATTAGCGGAGCGTCATGCGTGGTGATTGATTGCAAGTCGCAGAAGACGCCACACACGGCAAAAGGGAGACTCAAAACTGTGTCCGCACCTCAAGCTGAACGAATACCAAGCAGCTCAATAATGCTACGTCCGGCTTGGCGAGGATTAGCTTGAATTGCCCGTGAAATAGGTCGTTTTAACCCCGGTTCTCGGCAGTCCGCTGTCATTTCCGACCTCCGCCTCCACCTACTCCTCCAGAATTCGTCTCTACTCCATTACTACTCGCCCACTACTCGCTTGACAGATCACGAACAGAATCGCGGCCCATTGGGTGAGGTGATGAATTAGGTCTGGCCCGGAGTTGGCCGCTAACCTACTACGATGCGAGTGGGTCGCTCGCTTGCGGATTGTTTCCGGACAAGGTCATTTCCTTTGCGGATGTTAATTCCATTGTGAAGTGCTCGCGCTCGGCTGCCGTCAGCCTCCGATGGCAGCGGGTTGGCCGACGAAATCTGACTCGAAGGCGGCGTTGATCTGGAAAACCACATCTCAGATGAAACGAACGCCCGGTGCTGCTAGCATCGCCGCGTGGATTCGAAACCTGTTTGCGGGGCGCTGGGGGCGGAGCCGGCACCCGGCCGCGCGCTCGCCCAGCCGACACTCGCGCCCGCAGAGTGGCTGGTGATGTTTGCGGGTTCGACGATCACGTTGGCAGCCTCGTTGCTCGGTTGGTGGTCCATCGCTTTGACCGAGGCGTTGGGATTCGCAACTGGCGGCGTCTGCGTTTGGCTCGTGGTGCGGGAGCATGTCTGGAACTGGCCCGTCGGCCTCGCGAACAACGTCTTCTTCTTCATTCTGTTTTTACAGGGACGGCTTTATGCGGACATGGGGCTGCAAGTTGTTTACCTCGGCCTTGGCCTCTACGGCTGGTGGAACTGGGTGCATGGTCGCCGGGATGCTCCCCTTGCCATCACCCGGACAACGAAGACGGAGTGGGTCGCCCTCGCGCTCGCCGTCCCGTTGGGAACGTGGGCGCTGGTGTGCGTGCTGTTCGCTGCCAACGGCGCTGCCCCGCTGGGCGACGCCGTCACCACGGCGCTCAGCCTGGCCGCCCAATACCTGCTCTGCCGCAAACGGCTCGAAAACTGGTTCTTCTGGATCGCCGCCGACATCCTCTATGTCCCGCTCTACTTGAGCCGGGGGCTGCCGCTCACCGCAGTGCTCTACGGGGTGTTCCTGCTGATGTGCCTCGCCGGTCTGCGCGAATGGTTGCGACGGTGCCCGAGCAAAGGAAGCGCTGGATGAAAATCGGACTGGGACTGGTCATCGGAAAATTCCTCCCGCCGCACCACGGGCACAAGCTCCTCATTGACACGGCCACTGAACAGTCCGCGCGCGTGGTGGTCATCGTGTGCGGCAAACCCTGCGATCTGATTCCGGGGGAGCGGCGCGCCGCCTGGCTGCGGGACATCCATCCCCACGCCGAGGTCATGCTCATTGACGACCGCTACGACGCTCAGGATTCCCGCGTGTGGGCGGAGAACACCCTCCGCTGGCTGGGGGGCGCGCCCGACGCGGTGTTCACGTCCGAGGACTACGGGGAGCGCTACGCCGCGTTGATGGGCAGCCGCCATGTGCTGGTGGACCAGGCGCGCAGGCGGGTGCCGGTCTCGGGCACGGCCGTGCGCGGCGATCCGTTTGTGCATTGGGATTTCCTCGAACCGCCGGTGCAAGGCTGGTTCGCCCAGCGCGTCTGTGTGCTCGGTGCGGAATCCACCGGCACCACCACCCTCGCCGAGGCGCTCGCCCACCGGCTCGGAACTGTCTGGGTGCCCGAGTTCGGCCGCGAATACTCGGCGCGCAAGGCTGCGCGGAACGAAGTGCATTGGCACACGGAAGAGTTTACAGCCATCGCCCGCGAGCAGGCTCGACGGGAGGATGCCGCCGCGTGTGCGGCTAACCGGGTGTTGGTGTGTGACACCAACGCCTTTGCGACCGTTATCTGGCATCGCCGCTATCTAGGCACGCACAGTCCAGCCGTTGCCGAGATTGCCCGCCAAGGCCGCTGCGACCTCTACCTGCTCACGGGCGATGAAATCCCTTTCGCCCAAGATGGCTTGCGGGATGGGGAACACATCCGGCACGAAATGCACGGCTGGTTCGAGGCCGAGCTCGCCGCGCAGCCCGTGCCGTGGCGGCTGCTGCGCGGGCCGCACGCGCAACGGCTGGCGGAGGCGCTGCGAGCCGTGCAAGAGCTGTTTCGCGCCTCCGCGTGGCAGCCGCCCTCGGCGGTGAGTTGATTTCATCATCAAGGGGCTGGCGCTGCCGGTGGCGTTTTGGTAATTCCTCCGCGTTCACAAACGCCAAGCAGTGCCATGCCACCGCACCTGAGTTCAACTGCGCCCGCCACCTGCGAATACTGCGGGCTTTGTCTCGTGCGGAAAAGCGCAAGGCCTGCGGTTTCAACCCCCACCCTCCATGTCTGCCATTCTTGAAGCACTCGCCAAGGCGTCTGAGAGCAACTTAGGCTACGCTCCCTATTCCAGAGCGGCACTGGCAGAGTTTCTGACCTGCGGGAACCTCCAGACGTTGGCCCGCTCCAACCAGCAAGGAGCCAACTGGGCCTTAAGCTTTCTGGCCTTCGCCGCCGAACATGAACCCGATGACTCCCCGGTGCTGCGGCGACTTTGGGAACTTTGTGTTGCCTTGCGTGATCCGGGCTTGCTGGCCACCTCAATCGGGAAGTGGGCCGCCTTGCCCGCGGTGCAAGCGTCCCGGCTGGCGCTGGCAGCGGGCGCGCTTCGTCAACGGCATTTCACCTTGGTCGATCTCGCCCCCAAGTTGGTCAAGTGGCTTCCCGCCAGCACATCCGCAGCGCACCCGACGCCTTTTGGTGAGTTACTTCTGAAGCTGGACGACGCACAACTCTTTGCCTGCCTGAAGGAGTCTTGGGACGGATGTGGGGAGAAGTCGGTGGTTGAACTGGTCCGGCGCGATGCGCCCGGACGCCTGCGCCGCATCGTTGCCCAAGCTGTGTCTGGCGGCCAGTTCAACGAGGTGCGCGAAGCCGCCTGGCTGGCCTTGGCGACCAGCGGAGAGGAAGCTGACTTCACACTCGCCGCCCAAGCCGCCAAGGAGCACCGCTCCGAAAGCGACCGGCTCAGCATCGCGAACGCGCTCGCCACCGCCCACCCCGGTCGGTTCATGGAGTTGTTCGAGCAGACCGCCCTCGCCGTGCTGGGCGAACGGGACGCCTGGTGCCAGGCCGCCGACGCGGCCATCGCTTTGGTGGAACGGTCCGGCTTGCGGCATCGCGTCGCGATTGAGCGTTACTTGGGCGGAGAACTGAGCACGGACAAGTGGCGCCGAAAGAACCAATGCGACTACAAGAGCACCGTGCTGGATGCCGTGGTGAAGCGCTTCGCCAAAGACGCCGTTCCGCTCCTCGCCGCCTGCTTCGCCTCCGACCAAGGCGACGTGCAAGTGCGCGCCCTCGAACATTGGATTGCACTGAAGGAGCCCATGCAAGCGAAGGCGATCGCGGGGCATTTGCGCACCGCATTCGCTGGTGCCGACGGCGTCGCCGTAGCCCGCGCGGTGCGACTGGCGGCGGACTTCGACCTTGCCCGCGTCGAGGCCGACCTCTGGCCGTTGCTCGCGCACAAGTCCCGGGGTGTGCGCGAGGCCACCGCCGCCACGCTCGCCCGCCTCGGCGTGTCGCGGCTCACCCGGGCGAAGGAACTTTGGGCCGCGAAGAAGGCGGACACCCGCATCGCCACCGCAAGCTGGCTCAAAGCCATCGGCACCCCCGCCGCCCTCGCCGCTCTGCGCGACCGGCTCGATGACGAGGAGAACGACGACGTGCGCGACGCCATTCTCCTCGCGCTCGAAAAGGCCGGCGGCGGCACCGATGCTGATCCCGCCGAGCTGAAGCGCCGCATGAAGGCGACTCTCGCCAAGCTTGACGGCCCGCCGGCGAAGTGGCTCGCCGTGAAGCAGCTACCCGCCGCCAAGCTCAAGTCCGGCAAACCGCTCGACGCCGATGCGCTGCTCTACTTGCTCCACCGGCAGAGCCGCGTGAAGGACATCCGCGCCGACCTCGAGGCCCGCCCGCTCTACTCGCTCATTGACCGCGAGACCAGCGGTGACCTCGCGCTCGCCGTCCTGCACTCGTGGCAGGGTGCGGGCGCGGATTCCGAGCATCGCTGGGCGCTCGCCTTCGCCGCCCTACTGGGCGACGACCGGCTCGTGCCACTGCTCACGCGTCAGATTCGCGACTGGGCCGAGGCCGCGCGTGGCAAGCTCTCCGAATACGCCGTGCAGGCCCTCGCGCTGCTCGGCTCGGACACCGCGCTGCTGGCCGTGGATGCGCTGACCATCCGCTATCGCAGCAAGTTCAAGAACATCGGCAAGGCCGCCACCGAAGCTTTCGCGGAGGCCGCCGCCGCGCGCGGGCTGACCCCGGAGGAACTTGGCGATCGCGTGGTGCCCTGGCTCGGGTTTGAACCGGGGAAGCCCCGCCTTATTCCCTGCGGCAAGACCCAGGTGGAAGTCCGCCTTGGCTCCGACTTCAAGTTCGCCTTCCGCGATGCGGCCACCGGCAAGAAAGTTGCCAAGCTGCCGGACAGCGCGCCCGCCGACGTGAAGGCGGAGTTCAAGGAACTTTCGGCCAGCCTGAAGGAAGCCGTCAAAGCCCAGCTCCTGCGCATGGAGGCGCTCACGGTCCGGCAGTTCCGCTGGACGACGGCTCGCTGGCGGGAGCTTTACCTCGCGCATCCGCTGCTCGTTCCGTTCGCGCAGCGGCTGGTCTGGGGCCACTTCGACGACACGGGCAAGCTCACCGCCACCTGCCGCGCGCTGGACGACCTCACGCTCACGGACACGGCGGATGAATCCTTCACCCTGCCCGCCACCGGCCAGATGGGCGTCGTGCATCCGCTCGAACTCGCCCCGGAGCCACGCACCGCGTGGGTCCGGCATCTGGCGGACTACAACATCGAGCCGCCCTTCGCGCAGCTTGACCGGCCCGTCGTGGCCGTGAAACCGGAACAGGCGGCGCTGAAGTTCAGCAAGGAGCTGGCCGGCACCAGTCTCAACGCGATGACCTTCAAGGGCCGGGCCGAGCGGCTCGGCTGGGGACGTGGCTCGGTGTGCGATGCGGGCGGAATCAGCTTCTACCGGAAGACGTTTCCGAATGCCGGCGTCGAGGTCTTCCTCGGGCTGGAAGGCATGTATGTGGGCGTGGACATGTATTCGGACGTGACGCTGGGCGAAGTCTTCTTCGTGAAGTCCGGCAGCGTGAAAATCGGCGGCTACGAATATGACGAGCCGGCCAACGACGCCGACCCGCGCCTGGTGGCCTTCGGTGCCGTGCCGCCCATCGCCTTCTCCGAGGCGCTCGGCGACCTCGCGCGGATCGCAGGGAAGGAGACGGCGGCGAAAGTGGGAGAACAGGATTAAACCAATGGCTGCAATCTTGAACTGGCTCGAAAGGCTGCCTGGCAAACGCACTTGGAAGAATCACGCCAAAGTGCCGGAACCGCTGGTGAACCATCTGGCGGGCGATTTCCTGCCACTGGAGAAGTATGACAGCTCGCTCCCTGGCCAAGTGCTGCGTTACGTGCTTGATGGGGAAGGGGAGGACGTGCTTGGGACGCTGGCCGGCCTGACTGGCGCGGGACGGTTAATGCAGGTGAGTTGCGTGCCGTGCTACGACTTGGGCGAAGCTGAGGTGGTCATTCCTCGCAATCTGTTCTTCCGGGAGGCCGTGAGCTTGGCACCCGCGTTTCTGCTTCGGCTGGCGAAGTGCTACGAGGCGGCGTCCCGCCACGACAGCCGCACGCTTTGGGGAACTTTCGAGAAGCCGGCGCTGGTCTGGCTAGAAGTCATCATCATGGAGTCCACCCGCGCCTCCGTTTCACGGACGCCCGAAAAGCACGCCTGCGCCGCATTGTCCGCAGGCGTCGTGGAGCAAATGTTGGTCTTGGAAGGGCATCCGGCAGACACGCTCGTGCGTGCTTTGCTCTTCGATAGTCCGAGCCGCCTGAAGAGCTTGGGCACTTGGATGTGCATGCTATTGAATGGCGGCCTGGCCGAGAGTTTTGGTGTTCACTCGCAGGCGGTGATTGAGGCGTTGAGTCAACCCGACCCTCGGCGGCGCGTCTTCGTCCTCGAACGCCTCAAGAAGGCGAAGGCTCCGCCGCAGGCGCTGGCCGAGCAACTGGCTGAGTTGATGGTGGGCACCAGCAAGACGCTGCGGGTCCCGGCTGAGGACTACTTTTTCGCAGGAGCACCAGAGTTGGCGATGGAACATGCCAAACGGCTCGCCGCCTCGGGTGGCAAGCATCAGCGTCCGTTGGCGGCGGCCATCGTGCAGCGCCAAGCCAAGCGAGCCCGCACCTCGGCGAAGCCAGGTGCGGACGCCCAGCCACCCCAGAACACTTCCGAGCCAGTGGAAGCGGCGGAACCAGACCTTACGGTCGCTGACCTTTCCGCATCCAAGTTGCCACCACTGACCGCAGTGAATCCGAATGCTCCGCTCGGCCCCGAGGTGCTCAAGGAACTGGAAGCATGCTTCGCTGAGGTGCGGCGTTTGGCGGACACCGCTGTTCAAGTCCCTTCGATGACCCAAGTGCATGAAGGCTTCGTGCTGCTTCAGAAGCATGTGTTGTCGGACGAGGAGACCAGCATGAGAGGGCCGAAATCACACGACGCCATGCCCACACAGCCACTCGCCTTTCACGACTACCGCGACCGGACTTGGGCACCGGTCTGCCAGTTTCTGCGCCGGCCCGAGTTGCAGCCGATCCATTGCGTCCGGCTGCTTTACCTGTTGAACTCGCTCAATCCTCGCAGAGGGTTGGATTACACGATTGGTTGGTTCGCTGAAGCGTTGCTCAACGCGTATCGCAAGTCCCATCCGGGCGTTGGCTTTCGCGAACTGGCGGCGGCAATGGGGGCCATCGGCATCGAGCCGCAGTCGCTTGGAATTCAAAGGTTGCGCGTCACCCGGTGGTCATCGATGCGATGGAATTGGGAACCAGAACTCGTTTGGCCTTACTTCGCTGAACACCTCGATTTGGTCGAGGAGTCGCTGACGTCTCCGCAGGGCTTGTGGGCGAAGGACGAACGCCGCAACGCTTTCGCCGTGCTAGCCATGTTCCCCACCCTGCCCACCCGACTTGCACCGCTGCTGTGGGAGTTCGCACTGGGGGCGAAGACCGAACGCGCGCTCGCGCAGGCGGCGTTGGAACGGGCGCCGGACAAAGTGCCGCGCCTCATCGCCGCGCTCACGGGTGGCGCGCCGGAGTCCCGCGCTGCTGCAGCAGATTGGCTCGGTCGCCTCCAGGAGGCTGCGGCCACCGAGCCATTGCTGGCCGCGCTGGAGCGGGAGAAGAACGAGGCGGCCAAAGGCGCGCTCATGTCCGCACTGGAGGCGCTCGGCGCGCCGGTGGAGAAGTTCGTCAGCCGTTCGCGGCTGGCCAAGGAGGCCGTCGCCGGACTCGCCAAGGGCGTGCCGTCGGACCTCGCGTGGTTTCCCTTCGACCAGTTGCCGTCCGTCCACTGGGCGGACAACGGCCGCAGCGTGGGCGCGGAGGTGCTCAAGTGGCTGCTCGTCCATTCGTGCAAGCTCAAGTCCCCGGAGCCGGGGCCGCTGCTGCGCCGCTACTGCGACTTGTTCCGTCCCGAGGAGCGGGCCGCGTTCGGCCAATTTGTGCTGACGGCGTGGCTCGCGGAGGACACCGCGCCGATTCCGCGCGCAGAAGCAGAGCGAATGGCAATGGCTCAGGCCCAGCAGTGGGCGCAATGGTCACAGCATTCGCTGGTGGGGATGCCGCAGAAAACTCCGCAGCAGTTTTACGAGGAATTTCTCCCGCAGTTTCTCCGTGCCTGCAAAGGCTCCGCCATCGGCTCCAAGGGCGTCCTCGCCGTCGCCGCCGCGTGCTGCGGCAACGGGGCTGCGCCGGTGGTCGGGCGTTATCTCAAGGACTGGTATGGCCAGCGCGCCGCGCAGTGCCGCGCACTCGTCCAGGCCCTCGCGTGGATGGAGCATCCCACCGCCACGCAGCTTATGCTGGCCGTTGGCGGGCGCTTTCGCACGAAGAGCATTCAGGAAGAGGCCACCAAGCAGGCGCAGGCCCTCGCCGAGCGCAAGGGCTGGACGCTCGACGAGCTGGCTGACCGCACCGTGCCCAGCGCGGGCTTCGACGAGCAGGGGGAGATGGCACTGGATTACGGCCCGCGCCAGTTCACCGCGCGGCTGGGCGCGGACTTCTCCGTGACCCTGTTCAACCCAGACGGCAAGGAAATCTCCGCGCTGCCCGACCCGCGTCAGGGCGACGATGAAGCCCTCGCCGAGCAGGCTAGGAAATCCCTCTCGGCCGCGAAGAAGGAGCTGAAGTCGGTGCTCCAGTTGCAGCGCGACCGGCTCTACGAAGCGATGTGCACCCAGCGCGAGTGGCGCTTCGAGGACTGGGAGTTGTTCCTGAACCGCCACCCGGTCCTGCGCCACTATTGCCAGCGATTGGTCTGGGCGGCGGTGCGGGAGGGCAAGCCTCCTCAACTCTTCCGTCCGCTGCCCGACGGCACGCTCACCGACGCGCAGGACGAGCCGCTCACCCTCGGCGCGGAGGACCGCATTCATCTCGTCCACGCCAGTTTGATGTCCGCCGAGGTCGTGAAGGATTGGACACAGCACCTGGCCGATTACGAAGTAGAGCCGCTCTTCAACCAGCTCGCCGCCGCCAGTTTCACCCTGGCCGAGGAGTGCAAGGCGGAGACGGAATTGACCGACTTCCTCGGCCATGTGCTGGAGTCGTTCCGGCTGCGTGGCCGGGCCACCAAGCTCGGCTACACGCGCGGCCAGGCGCAGGACGGTGGCTGGTTCTATTCCTACCACAAGCGGTTTCCAACGCTCGGCCTGGAGGCCGTCGTCGAGTTCACCGGCAACTCGCTGCCCGAGGAGAACCGCACTGTGGCGTTGCAGCGGCTCGCGTTCGAGCGGGTCATTCCCGGCGAAAGCGCGGGCATGGGGGCGAACCGGATGCCGCTCGGTGAAGTTCCAGCGGTGCTGCTCTGCGAGTGTTGGAACGACCTGCGTGCCCTGGCTGCCGAAGGGTCCGGCTTCGATTCGAATTGGGAAAAGACCTGCCAGCCTTGACATGAAAACCAACTCCCTGCGCCCGCCAGCGGAAATGCTCCACGAAGCGGAACTTGCCGCGCTCACCGCGAATGACCGCGACTCGCGCCCGCCCGGCTGGAAGCTCTCGCCGAAGGCGGTCCGCACGTTCCTGCTCGGCTCCAACGGCGACGCGTTGCCCCACGAGTGGGGCGGCAAGAAAACCAAGACTGTCGTCATGCAGAAGTTTTACGGCGACGACGCGCTGGTGGAGCGCTGCATCGTCACGCTGCTGGGCAACCGCGGCCTGTTGCTCGTCGGCGAGCCGGGCACGGCGAAGTCCATGATTTCGGAGCTGCTGGCCGCCGCCGTCTGCGGCACGTCGCTCCTGACCATCCAAGGCACCGCCGGCACGACCGATGACCACATCCGCTACTCGTGGAACTACGCGCTGCTGCTCGCGGAAGGACCGTCGCTGCGCGCGCTTGTGCCGTCGCCGCTCTACAGCGCGATGAGGGCCGGGGCGCTCGTGCGCTTCGAGGAGATCACCCGCTGCCAGCCGGAAATCCAGGACACGCTCGTGAGCCTGCTCTCAGACAAGGCCATGCAGGTGCCCGAGCTGTCTGGTGCGGACGGCGTGCTCTTCGCGGGCAAGGGATTCAACGTCATCGCCACCGCTAACCTCCGTGACCGCGGCGTGCATGAAATGTCGAGCGCTCTCAAGCGCCGCTTCAACTTCGAGACCGTCGCGCCGCTGGCTGACCATGCGATGGAGCTCCGCCTCGTGCAGGAGCAGACCGCGGCCCTCCTCCAGGACTCGGCGGTGAGGGTCGAGTGCCCGACCGACGTGCTGGCGCTTCTGGTGACCACGTTCAACGACCTGCGGCACGGCCGCACCGCCGAGGGCACCGTCGTGGACCGGCCCAGCACCGTGCTCTCCACGGCCGAGGCCGTCGCCGTGAGCCACTCGGCGGCCCTCGACGCGGCCTACTTCGGCAACGCGCGGCTGGGGGCCGGCCATGTCGCGCGGCAGTTGCTCGGCACGGTGCTCAAGGACAACCCCGACGACCTCAAGAAGCTCAAACACTACTTCGATGTCGTGGTGAAGGCGCGCGGCAAGGGCAACCGCACCTGGCAGGAATTCTACGAGGCGAGGAAATGGCTGCGCGCGTGACTCCTCGTAGCCGCCGACGTGAGGCGGTGGATGCGGCGGGGGCAGCGCCGGCCCTCGACGCCTTCCTCGCCACCTTGGTCAGCGAGCGCATCCTCTACTTCCCCATCCGCCACCACAGCCCGGCCTGCGCACGGCATCTCGAGCGGGTCCTGCGCGAGCGGAAGCCGGAGGCGGTGCTCATCGAGGGCCCGGCCAGTTTCACGCCGCTGATTCCCTTGCTGCTGCATTCCGAGGCGAAGGCACCTTTCGCCATCTACACGAGCTTCGCGGAGCAGCTGGAGGCCAATGACGCACAGGCCGAGGCCAAGACACGTTCCCTGCCGCCGCCCCGCCGGGCCGCTTATTACCCGTTCTGCGATTACTCGCCCGAGCTGGTTGCGCTGCGAGTCGGCAAATCGCTCGGGGCAAAGCTGCGCTTCATTGACCTCGACTACCCCGCGCAAGCGCGCGCGGAGCTGGCAGCGGAACAGGCCCCTGACGCGCCGCGCGTCG
The DNA here is from genome assembly GCA_009773355.1 of Limisphaerales bacterium. Classification (GTDB taxonomy): domain Bacteria; phylum Verrucomicrobiota; class Verrucomicrobiia; order Limisphaerales; family SXTU01; genus SXTU01. Next base: position 31,756 of record WRPG01000015.1, on the reverse strand, counting down.
AGTCTCTGCTCTCCGAACAGCACCTCGCGCGCAGCCGCTATCTGCAAGCCCTCGCCCGCCGCGCCGGCTGCCGCGACCACAACGACCTGTGGGATCATTGTTTCGAGACCCGGCTGGCAGACACCGCTCCCGGCCCCGGCTTCATCCGCGATGTCGCCGCGTGGTGCTACTTCGCGCGAGTCGAGGCCACGGAGGCGTCCTTGCGCGCTGATGGCACACTGGCCCGCGAAGCCGCCATGGCCGCCGCCATTCGCAAGGAACTTGCCCGGGGGGCAAAGTCCATTGTCGTCGTGACCGGCGGCTTTCACACCGTGGCGCTGCCGGGGCTGGTCAATGCCAGGGTGCTCCCCGGCGTGCCCCGCGACGAAAAGCCACCTGCCGAAGCCCTTGCCTGCCTCGTCCGCTACAGCTTCGAGCAGCTCGACGCGCTCAATGGCTACGCGGCCGGAATGCCTTCGCCGTTTTACTACGACCAAGTCTGGCAGGCGGCGCAGGCGGGCGAAGCCGAACCTTTCGCAGACCTGGCTGCGCGCGTGCTCGTCGAACTCAGCCAGCTCACCCGGCGGAAGAAACTCGCCGTTGCGCTGTCGCCCGCCGACGCCATCGCCGCGCTCGAACAGGCGCGGCGGCTCGCCCAACTGCGCGGCCATCCCGGGCCGACGCGCGAGGATCTGCTCGATGGCATCCGCAGTTGCTTTGTCAAAGGGGCGCTCGACGCGGAGGGTGAGGTCGTGCTCGGCCTCGCTCGTCACGCGTTGGGCGGCACGCGCATCGGGGAAGTGCCCGCTGCCGCCGGGTCGCCGCCGCTGGTGAATGACTTTCGTGCGCGCGCCGAACGGCTGCGGCTGAACCTCGGTGATTCCGTCCGCCGCAAGCTGTCACTTGATCTCTACCGCAAGGCCCCGCACCGCGAGTCCAGCCGGTTCCTGCACAGCCTCGCGCTGCTGGAGGTGCCTTTCGCCACGCTGGCCGCCGGGCCGGACTTCGCGCGCGGCACGGGGCTGGAGCGCTTGCATGAGCACTGGGACTACCAGTGGTCGCCGCAGACCGAGAGCCAGTTGGTCGAAGCGGGGGTGTTCGGCGCGACGGTCGAGGAGGCCACCACGAACCGCCTGCTGCATGCCGTCGCTGCACTGGAGGCCGGCGGTCGGGGCCGCAGTGCGGGCGAGGCCGTGGGCTTGCTGGTGCAGGCGTGCCGGCTGGGGCTGCACCGGCACACGGGCCGGCTGGTCACGCTCATCTCGGAGCAGGTCGCGGAGGACCCCACCTTCACCTCGCTCACGGGCGCGCTGAGTCAGCTCGTGCTCCTTTGGGAGTCCCGCGAACCACTGGAAGCGCACCGGCTGGCAGAGATTCCACAGCTCGCGCGGGCCGCCTTCGAGCGCGCGTGCTATCTGCTGCACCAGCTCGCGGACACGCCGGAGGATGCCGCAGACGAGACCGTCGCGGCGCTCGCCCGCCTGCGCGAGCTGCTTGCGTCTGGCCTCGCAACGAAGGACTCCTTCGACGCCGGATTGTATTGGGAACCGCTGACCAGGCTGGCGGAGCAATCGCGCGGTCCCGCCCTGCTGCTGGGCGGAGTCAACGGCCTGCTCGTGGCGAACGACCAGCTGCCCGAGGCCGAGCTGTTGCGCCGCGTGACCGGTGCCCTCAACGCCGCCACCTTACAAGCCGGCGGGCAGGTGGGATTCCTCATCGGCCTGCTGCGCACCTGCCGTGAGCTGGCGTGGCGGCAGCCCGCGCTCGCGGACGCCGTGGACCACCTGCTGGCTGCATGGAGCGATGAAGATTTCATCACGAAGCTGCCGCACCTGCGGCTCGCGTTTGCCAGTCTCACGCCGCGCGAGACGGACCAGGTCGCCGGGGTAGTCGCGCGATTGCACGGCGGCGAGCCGCTCGGCGTGCTGCCGCAGCGCAGTGACGTTTCGGAGGACGACGTGCTGGCCGCGCTGCGCCTCGATGCCGCCGCGAAGCAAGCCCTGCGCGACGACGGGCTGGGTGCCTGGCTGGAGGTGCCGGCATGAGCACCACGTCCCGCTGGCGGCTGGTGCTGGGCCGCTTCGCCGAGCAGCGGCTCAGCCTGCCGCTGTCCGCCCGCGACGCGCGCATGGAGGCCGCGTTGGATTACCTTTACTCGCGCGAGTATGAGGGCCGCGGCGTGCGCGAGCGGCAGCCGGCTGGCACGCTTGACCCTTCCCAGCTCAACATCCCGACGTGGCTCGGCGAGGTGCGCGAGCTGTTCCCCCGCGACGTCGTCGAGGTCATCGAGAAGCACGCGCTCGACCGCTACGGACTGACGGAGCTGGTGACCGACAAGGAGACGCTCGAAAAGCTGGAGCCGAACATGGACCTGCTGAAAACCCTGCTGACCTTCCGCGGTCATCTACAGGGCGAAGTGCTGCAAACCGCGCGCCGCATCATCCGGCAGGTGGTGGAGGAGCTGAAGCGAAAGCTGGAAGCCGAGGTGCGCCGTGCGCTGGCAGGCCGCTTGAACCGCTTCCGTCACAGCCCGCAGAAGGCCGCGCAAAACTTTGACTGGCGCGGCACGGTGCGGCGCAACCTCAAGCACTTCGACCCGCAGCGCCGCCAGCTCATCCTGCAGGAGCCGCGCTTCTTCGCCCGCAACACGCGGCAGCTCCCGTGGCAGGTCATCCTCTGCGTGGACCAAAGCGGCAGCATGGCGGATTCGGTCATCCACAGCGCCGTGATGGCGGGCATCCTCGCGGGACTGCCGCTCATCCGCGTGAAGCTGGTGGTGTTTGACACCAGCATCGTGGACCTCAGCGACCATGTGGAGGACCCAGTGGAAGTCCTCATGAGCGTGCAGCTTGGCGGCGGCACGGACATCGGCAAGGCGCTGGCCTACTGCGAGCAGCTCGTTGAAAATCCGCACCGCACGGTGGTCGTTCTGGTCAGTGACTTCTGCGAGGGCGCTTCGCCGGCCGTGTTGCTCAACACCTGCCGGCGCATCCGCGAGAGTGGCGCGAAGCTGCTGGGCCTTGCCTCGCTTGACCAAACCGCCACGCCCATCTACGACCGGGCGATGGCGGACAAGCTCGCGGAGGCCGGCATGGAGATCGCCGCGCTCACGCCCAAGCATCTGGCCGAGTGGCTGGCCAAGATCGTAAATTCAAAGTGACCCCGCTCGAAACCAGCCTGCGCCGTCTCGCCGCGTCCCTCGATGATGCGGCGCTCGAAGCTCTCGCCAGCAAGGGCCTGCTGCGCCGGGCGCAGAAGGACCGCGAACGCGCCGTCCCGGTGAACGTCCTCGGCGAGGAGGCCGGCGTCCTGCGCGTGCAGGTGGGCGATGCCACGGTTGCCCTGCCGGAGAGCGGACCAGCGACCGCACGCTGTTCCTGTCCGGCCAGCGGCATCTGCCAGCACATTCTTGGTGCGGTGCTGTTTCTGCGCCAGAACACTGGCGAAGCCACAGTAACGACCGCAACTCCTCCACCCAGTTGCGAAGCCGAGTTGTTGCAGCTCTCGCGTGAGCAATTGGAGCAGTGGGCCGGCAAGGCCGCGTTCCGCGCGGGCTGCGATCTGGCTTCACGCGCCGGCTGGGAGGTGGACCGCGAGCGCGGGCTGCAAGTGCGTTTGTCCGCGCTGAACCTCGAATGCCACTTCGTCGCCGGTGGCGGCCTCGACGGAGCCATCGTCTCCGGCGGCCGGCACGACCCGCGCGCAATGGTGGTTGCGTCGGTCATTGCGCTGCAACGTGCCGCGGACCAGGAATGGCAGTTCGCCGGCAACGACAATGCATTGGAGGCGGCCGCCGGCGCGCCCCGCACGCGGGCGGAGGTGCTGGCCGCGTGTCAGGCCTTGCTTGCGGAATCGCTCGCCATCGGCCTGGCACGCCTCTCCGCCGCGCATCAGCAACGTTGGGCCACGCTGGCCGTCTCCGCGCTCGGCGTGCATCTGCCCCGGCTCGCCCTCGCCGTGCGCGGACTGGCGGACGAAACCGCCCTCGCCGTGGCGCGCGATGCGCGCGCCAGCCTCGCGCGCCTGCTCCAGCGGATGGTCCACACGCACGCGCTCTGCGCCGCCCTCGTGGCGGGCGGTGATCACCCGCGTCCCGATCTGGTGGGTCAGCATAGGTCGCGCTATGACGAGGTGGGCGGTCTCGACCTCGTGGGCGTCGCCGCCTGGCCGTGGCGCGCCGCGTCTGGCTACGAGGGGCTGACGCTGCTCTTCTGGGACACCGGCGCGAAGCGGTGGAACTCCTGGTCCGAATCCCGCCCGAGGCATCAGTTGGCTGACTTCAATCCAGTGGCGCGTTACACGCAGTTCGGCCCGTGGGAAGGCGCGGCTTCGCCCCGGCAGCTCGCGAGCAGTTCCTTTCGCCTGCTCAACGCCCGGCGCAATCCCGGCTTCCGCCTGTCCAGTTCTGGCAAGAGCCGCGTATTGGTCACCGGAGCGACGACGCCGTGTCCGGACGGAATGCCGGTCTTCACGGAATGGCAACGCCTGACGGAACATCTCGCCAAGCACCAAAGCGCCGGGCTGAAGGAAGCCGACCCACTCGATGCCATCGTCGCGCTCCGGCCTGCCACTTGGGACGGTCGTGCCTTCGACCCCGTGCAGCAAGTGTTCAACTGGCTGCTGCTGGATGCGACGGGTGCCCCGCTGCTTTTGAAGCTGGCCTTTGACGACCTGAGCGGGCCAGCCATCCGGTTTCTGGAAACCGTGCCACCGGAAACCTTGCGCGACGCGGTGGCCATCGGCCGGGCAACGGCCACTCCGCACGGCCTCCAGTTTCAACCACACACCCTGCACCGGCCGCAGGCTGGCATCACCCACCTCGCGCTGGACCAGCCGCAACCCGCCGCCCCGGCCAGCCCCGCCTCCACGCCGGTTGAAGAGGATGAGCTGGTGGCGTTGGAGGATGAGGATGAAGCCCTGACCCCGCCTTGCCCCGCGATGGTGAAGTTGCTCAACGAACTGGACGACGCACTGCTGGCCTGGGCGGAATCCGGCCTCGACGGCTCGAATGGGCTGCGGTCGGAACGCGTGCGCCAGCTTGCCGCTCCCGCCCAGCGGCTGGGATTGAATTTACTGGGCGCGCACGTGTCAGCGCTGGGTTCGCGCGCCCCGGATACCACCGCGCTGCTGCGTTGCGCCTACGTTGGGCAGTTGCATCGGCAGGGCCAGATTTGAAGCGGCTTGCCACCGGCCGGTCACGGTTCGCTCCCAGCCAAGTCCGAGGTGTATTGCACGACCTTGTCGCCAAAGGTTTGGACCTCGTCGAGCGCAAGAGGCTGACCCGGGCCAAAGAGATCGAGTAATGCGGCACGAACGTCGGCCTTGCTTGCCCCCAATGCGACGGCGTTCAACTGCAATGCGCCATCCGCCCCTTGGTGCAGGGTGAAACGCGGCAGCACATACCGTTGGAGCGTGTGCGTCACTTCGATGTTGTTGAGCCACTCACCCCGCATGGTGCGGAAGCGCACCGGGGGACGGCCCTCCAGTCCGACCAGCACCGGTTCCTCGCCCAGGAAACGCAGTGCGGCAAAGTCCCCGGTGCGATAGCGCAGGAGCGGCAGGCAGAAATTGAAGCCTCCGGTGAGGGTGACTTCGCCGCGCTCGCCCGGCGGCACAGCCTGTCCGTTCGCATCCAGTATCTCCACAAAGAGCCGGTGCTGCAGCAGCACATGCCCGCCGACTTGCTCATCCGCCACGGCCACCGGGCCGGCTTCGTTCATCGAGTAGAGGTCCAGCACGGGACAGCCGAACTGCTCCATCAGCCGCTGCCGCATGCCGGGCAGCAGCGCCATGCTGGTGGAGAGCAGCGCGCGGGGCCGCGTCTGGAACGGCAGCTTCGCCAGTTCGGCGAGGGAGATGGGGTCGCCGGTGTAAACCTCCGGCGCGAGTGCATCCAGATATTTCGCCGCATCGCCAGGCGCCCGCCAATCGTCCGGGTGCAAATTGATTTTCGCCAGGCCTGATTCACCCATCGTCGGGGTGACGGAAACGTAGGTGAAGCACTTGCGCTGGAAGCCGACGAGCACCACGCCCACCTGGCCACTCCTGTGCCGCAGCTCGATGCCGAAGCGCCGGAACGCCCGCTGGTGAAAGGCCAGATAGCTGGCGGCCACCACCGGGTCGGAGGCCAGCAGCAGCGGATGTCCCGAGGTGCCGCTCGTGCGGAAGTTGATGAGCCGCTCCACTGGTGCGGTATCCGGGACGAACTGAGCGATGTCCCGGCTGAGGTCCGCCCGGCTGGTGGTCGGCACCTCCGCCAAACGCGCGGGAGCCGAGCCGTGCCGGCGGTAAAACGGCACTTCCGCATAGCATCGCTCGACCAATTCCGGCAGCCATTGTGGCAGCGAGCCGGGTGCCCAGCCGACGCGGGCTTCCGCCGCCTCACGGGCAAAGGCGCGCACCCGTTCCACATCGGCAGCGGTCAGGCGATTGCCACTCTCGTTGCGGTAGATCGGCGCGTGCGGGTGTTCGCGCAGGAACTCAATCATCCGCCGCCCGGCTTCCGTCAGAGTCGGATAACGGTCCGCATCGGTGATGGGAGGCTCATTCATTCGCGTGCCCACTTGTCCGCCGATTCCTCGGCTGCCTTCCGCGCGAGCGCCTCGCGGATTTGCCGGGCACGCTGCTCGGCGGCACGCGCCGCCTGCATCACCCGTGTCCGCTCGGTGGAGCTCAGGCTGGTGAGCCGGTCCTGCGCCTGCGCGAGCGTCTCGCCGCCCGGTCGGAATCCCAGCCGGGCCAGCACCAGCCGGGCGAGTTCCTCGCGGCGTTCCGGGTCGGCCACAAACTTCTTTGCGGCCACTTGCGGAGCCAGTTGGGTTGGCATCTCGACCAGCAGGGTCAGCAGTTGGTCAGCCGTGGGATGCGCCGAGGCGAACCATTCGTCCGCCAGCAGCCAGCACAACAGCATCGTGACGGCGAGCCGGTTGCGGTCCCGGGCAGGGTCCTGGCCCGCGAAGCCGGTAAGCGCCCTTGCCTCGGCCGGGGCGGAGAGCAACTGAAGGAGATCGTTTACCACGGCCTCCACGCGCACGCTGCCCCGGTTGCCGATGCGTGGTTCCGCGAGAAAATCCTCCGGCGTCTCCGCCAGGCGGCGGGTGAGCGATTCGAGCGTTGGTCCTTCGCGTTCCATCGTCAGCGGCTGAACTTCTCAAATACCTGGGTGCTATGGCAATCCCCGCAAGCCAGAGGGCTTCGGGACAATCGGGCGGCGGCGAAGCGTAGCGGCAGCCGCTGGACATCCTCGGCGGTGACCAGTTCCGTCAACGGCACCCCGCACTCGCGCACGGTGAACGAGCACGGCGCAACGCTCCCCGCCTCGTTGATGAACAAAAAGCGCTCGCCGGGTTGACAATCAGTGACCGGTAGCCGCTCGTCCGCCGTGGTGGCCGCGATACGTCGCAGGTAGCCCGGGCCGCCCAGCAGTTGCACTCCCCGTGTGCACAGCCGGGTGCGCAGGGCGGGCAGTTCAGCCGCGAGCCAGCGGACCTGCTCCGGCAGGAGCCGTTGGGCCGGGAAGAATTCCGGCCGGTCGTTCCCGCCCAGTTGGTTGAAGGAGATTTGTTCGATGCCCCAGCCGGCGAGTTCCTCGCAGAGCCGGGGAAACCCGGCGAGGTTGTCGCGCATGAGCACCACATTGGCCCGCAGCAACGGGCCTTTGCCCAACGCCCGCTTCTCCGCAGCCAGTGCGGTTACGGAAGTCCGCAACGCCGCGAAGCCGCCGGGCCAGCCACGCACGTCGTCGTGGAATTCGTTCAATCCGTCCACACTGACCGTCAGTTCGGCGTGTGTCTCAATCAGGTGTTGCCGGACCGCGGGCGAGGACAGCGTCGTGCCGTTGGTGGTGGTGCTGACGCGCAGATCGAGGTCGTGGTGGAAGTGGCCTGACAATTCGGCCAGCGGCGGCCACCGCAGCGGTTCGCCACCGAGCCAGCTTACCAGCACCCGGTCGCCGGTCTGCTGCTGATACGCCGCTAGCACCGTCCCGAAGCGTCGGATGACGGCCGGGTCGGCCTCGTTGCGCGGCCAGGCCAGCGTGCGGTCATACGCGCAGAACTGGCAGGCCAAGTTGCACTGCTGGGTGACGCGCCAGACGACGATCATGTCAAACGCTCCTCCCGGCGGCCGGTGCGGCCTCCTCGCCGGGCGCGTAGTTGCGCCGGCTGAATTCCCGCGCGAACGCCACCAAGTCTGCCCAGTCGGCCACGCGATGAACGTGCCACCCTTGCTCGTCACGCGCGCGACAGATGCAGTCCAGACTTTGGGCCAAATAACTGGTGTTCCGGCCCGGCTGGTCCCACATGGGCGGCAGATTCAACACCAAGGTTCCGCCGCCGCCGGCCCGCTCCAATGCTGTCGCTGCCACGGTCCAGCCGCTCTGCCCGCGCTCATCTAGGTCGAACAGCGTCGAGACGCCGTCATCCGAGATGACCATGATGTGCGCTGGACGGGCACCTGGTCGGCGGCGCGCGTAAGTGTCCCGCAGCACATGGATGGGAAACGCGGTCGCACCGCCGAAGAAACCAGTCAGCACCCGCAGCACCTCGGTTTCGTCCCGCACGAAGCCATCCGTGCCGATGAATTGATGCTTGCCGCTCCACAGGGTCACCTGGACCCGCGCGCCGGCGCGCAGCGCCGAGAGGCCGATGATCGCCCCCGCCAGCGTGAGGAACGAAGTGAGCTGCTGCGGATTCGGCATGGAGCCGGAGCTGTCCACGTAGAGGTCGAGGTCCAGCGGTTCACGCTTCGGCTCGCGGCCCTCGGTGGTGCCCCACACGCGCTGCACGGTGGTCATGCCGGGGATGACGCGCGGGCTTTGGAGGACGCTCTGCAGCCAGTCGGCGGTGTCGAGCGGCTGGCCGATGTCCCACGGTTCCAGCCCCTCCGGCAGCGGGTCGGCGCTTTCTGGCACTCGGCGCGAGGGAAAGCGAATCAGGTGGGGCCGGGCGCGCTCGCGGTAGTAGCGCACGGCGGCTTCGTGGTCGGTCAACTGGATGCCCGCCGCGCGCAGCAGTTCACCGTATTGGAATGGCTCACGCGCCTGACCGTGCGCGTCGGATTGTCCCTTCGCCTCGACCGGAGCCTTTGTGTCGTCGCCGTCAGTCGCCGAGTCACATTCAGAAAGTTCCGGGTCGGCCGCCGGGTGAATGGCGCCGTCCCGCTCGCCAGCCTCCTCCTCGACCAACCCCGAGGGTTCGCCCCCGGCCCCGGCGTTTTGCGTGTCGAGCCAGCGTTCGACCAGCATGCTCGATTTCTCGTCCTTCAGCAGATGCGGCAGCAGCAGTGCGGCAAAGCGCCCCGAGCCGTCGAGCCAGTCCCGTGCATAGCTGCGCACCAGCCGGGTGCCGAGCCAGGCATCGCCCTCCAGCCGGTCATCGGTGCGCCCGCCGCCGAGCGAGCCACGTTCGAGGCTCCAAAGTAGTTCGTAGATGCGGAGGTAGAGCGTCCACACCGCCCCGCCGCTTCCGTCTTTGGCCAGCGCGCGGTAAACGTCTGCGATCCGCAGGCTGGCTCCGCGTTGGAGGCGGTCGTTGATGAGCAGGTCCGTGTAAAGGTTGGCAACCATCGGCGCGTGATGCTCGACGGTGGGCAGGGAGCGGCGCATCCGGGCCAGCATCCGGGCGTGGTCGGTCAGGTTGGCCGGCGCGAGGACATGGTGGCCGATCTCGTGGGCGAGCACTTCCACAGCGAAGGGCTCGACACCGCAATCCATCACCTGCGGCAGGCTGACCACGACAGCCTGATCCACCAGCCGGATCATCGCGAAGCTGCCCGACAAGCCTTCGGCCTGGGCCTCCGCCCCGGTCAGGCACAGGCGCGGCGGACGCAGGCGGGTGAACTTGCTCCACACCGCCAGCGCCTGCGGCCACGCGGCCTCCCACTGCGCCTGGAGCGAAGCGGGAGCGGTCATGGAAGCCTTGGCTTTGCGGGGCATCGGGGACTCAAACCAGGGCGACGAGCACCACGACGTGCGTCGTGGCGGAAGTAAGCGCCAGCGTCCGGCCATCACAGGCCGCGCTGGTGAACCGGCCAAGCTCATGAAGATCCAACGACTCTCGTTCCCGCTGGACCGTTGAGCCTTTCATTCGCAGGACAGCGGGCAACTGCGGTTCCTGCCTGCCTCGCTCAAAGTCGGCGCTGGCCGCCCGATGGAACGTCGCGCCGAAGCAGTCCGCCGTGAGGTGCCAGCAATCCGATCCGCTCTGAACCAGCAATCGCCCTTGCGCCAGTGCCACCACGGGCGGCTCCGGGAACAAACCACCGAAGCCGCGAAATGTCCCGGCCCGCCCCGCCACCCGGAGGCCGCGTGCCGGCGACTTCGCGGAGGGGTCGAACCAAGGATCGCCACCCAGCCGTTCGCGAACCGCTGGCCAGTTCAACGAAGGCGGCACACCGAGTGCGGCCAGCGCAGTTGCCGGCGGCAAATCGCGGGACACCGACAGCGCGCTGGTGCGGTAATGCGCGAGGCCGGATCGCCAGGCCGCGAGCTGACCGAAACGGAGCAGCACCTCGGGCGTGTCGCAACAAGTTGCTCCCTTCTGCATGAGGTCGAGCCATTGGCCGGGTCGTGCGCCGGGGGTGGCGGCCAGTTGGAGCACGGCGTTGTTGAGCGCGGTCAACAGTTGCGCCGGGCTTTGCGCCACTAGATTGGCCGCAGCGGGAAGCGTCTGCTCCCAGAGCCGGTTCACCATCAGACTGCGGGCGCCTGCGGCGGTGAGTTGCTGGCCCACCAGGTCGAGCGCGATGTCGTAGGCGACGTCCACCACGGCTCCGACGCACTCGGGCCGAGCGCGATCCACCGCGCAGGCGACCGGATCCACCGCCGCGCCCAGGAATGCGCCGAACGCCTCGGCATCAAGCGCCGGCCGAGCCCGCCTGGCCGCCGCAAAGCGGGCGTTGAGATCGGCCCGTCCGTTGCGCAGCACGGCGGCCAGCGGTTCATTGAGCTTCATTGCGTTTTCAGCCAGCGCAGGTAGTTCGTATAGCGCTGGTGGAGGTATTTGAGCTGGAGCAGGTCATCGTAGAGATGGCCGTAGAGCTTGCGTCCCTTGGCCAGTTCGGCGATGGCCCGCTCGACCTTTACCAGCCGGCTGCGGGCTTCGCCCTCGGTCACGCCGTCCAGTCCGCGCCCGAACTCCTGCATCAGCGTTCCCACCGGGTCCTCCCGGTCCAGGTTGAGCCGGTCAAACTCGGCACAGGCGGCATCAAACAGCTTGCGGAGCCAGCTGATGCGGTCGGTGCGGAGCGCCGCGTTGCCCGGCGCGTCGAAGAACGGCGCATCGGGATCGGGCACGAGCTTGTCATGCAGCACGAAGGGGAGGCTCTGGCGCAGGTCTTCGAGTTCCACCACACGATTCCCACGGAAATAGGCGACCGCCTTGGCGTAGGTCAGCAGCGTCATGAGCATCCGCACCGAGAGGCCGTTGCGGGTCTGGCAGCCGAGGTCCTTGAGCCGGTCGCGTCCCGTGTCCTGCGCGGTGAGCGTATGCCACTCCACCCCGGCGAGGCGCGCGGTGTCCTTCGTCCGGTATTCGAACTGCTCGCCCGCCGCCTCGCAGAACTCGAACTGACTGGTGAAGAACTCCAGCCGCCGGCGCAGTTCCACCGGCAGCGCGACCGCGCGGATCTCCTCCTGTAGCCGGTCCACCTCGGCCTCGGTGAAAATGATCTGTCGTGGGACCATCTCCTCCGGGCGGACGTTCTCCTCCAATCGCGTCAGCAGATCGGCCAGGAAACGGGTGTTGAAGGGCAGCGCCTGGACGATGACATCAATGCGGTCGCGCAGCGCCTCGATCACCTGGTAGGTGCCGCCGCCCTGGTCGTCGTTCGCGGTGAGGAACCACGCGGACTCGGGGCACTCATAGATGTGGTTGAGCAGCTCCGCATAGTTGTCGCCCATCACCGTGAGCAGCGCGCTCTGGGTGCGCGTGGGGATGCGGTTGTATTCGTCCACGATCTTCACGCGCATCCCCAGCCATTTGCGCCAGGCGATGCGGATGTCGTCCATGCTCTGCGCCTGCACGAGGTCGGCGGGCAACGGGTTGCCGAGCAGGTCCGCGATGGTCATCTGCGGATGGCCGTGCTGCATGGCCCGCCGCACCTCCCGCACCGGATACCCGGCGAGGATACCCATGAGAATGGCGCTGGCGGTCTTGCCCCGGCCGGGACCGCCCACGAACAGGCACTTGCGCCGGGTGGCGAAGGTTAGCAGCGGCAGCAGGACGAAGCTGGAGTAGCTCTGCGCGGAAGGCAGCGTCAGCCGGCACTTGCTGTCGCCCAGGACAAATTGCTGGGGCGCCCCTTCGTTGTATTCGATGTCGTAGTGCGGGCTGATGATCGCCGTGTTGACGATCCAGAAATATGCCTGGCGCAGCTTCTCATCGAGCGGCAGGCCGCCGTCCGCTGGAACCTCGGAACGGTCGGCGACCGGGCCCTGATACAAGTCCGCAACGTCGAAGGTGCGCGTTGCGGCAGCGGGATGCGGATTGGTTGGCGCTTGGGAAACGCGCTGGAAGACATCAAGCAGGCCCATGGTGAGGAGGATGTAAGGGGTTCTTCAATAGGGTGGCAAGAGCCGGCGCGCGCCGTGCGTCAGGACAATGGCCAGAAAGAGCAGGTTTCGCGGCAGCGTTGCCAGGCCCCGCCATCCGGCACCCGGCGGAACGCGCCCAGTATTGCCCGCCAGTTCGTCCGCGAGCCGCCGGATAAAGTCAGTGTCCCGCGGCCATTCAATTATGCCCGTGACCCAATCCGTCGGAATCCCTGCCGTGCCCACTTCGACGCCCGCCAGCGCGCCGACAATCGCTCCGACTGTGTCAGTGTCACCGCCGCAATCCAGCGCGCCAGTCAGCGCGGTCGCGAAGTCCTGCGGGTGCCGCAGCCACGCGAACAACGCCACCGGCACCGTGTGATATGCGTAGCCGCTGACCCCGCGCTCCGCACCCAATCTGCGGGCGAAGACGGCGACGGAATCCCCCTGTTCCAAGCTGACCCGCATGGCATCACACAGCGATTGCCATTCCGCGTCCTCACCCAGCGATGGCAGCAACTGGAGAAACTCCCGCCTCGACGGTTCGCCCCGTGCCACCCAGGCCGCCGCCTCGGCCACGGCCAGCGCCGCAGTAAAAGCTCGCGGGTCCGTATGGGTGAGCTGCGTGGAGGCTGCGGTGAAATCTCGACGGCGTTTGTCGTCCTCCGCGAAACAGGCCCCGATGAGCGCGGAGCGCATGGCGGGGCCGTTGCCCGCTGAGAACACGCCGCTCCGAGTTGGCGAAACGCCCAGCCACAGCTTGAGGCACGCCCGCGCCGTTGCCAGCCCGACGCCGGCGGGCAGCCCCGCAAACCACCAGCGCAGGCGGCGCGCCAGTTCACGTTGAAACTGCCCGGGCGAATCGCCGGCGGTCAGCAGCGCCGCCGCAACGCACAGCATGTGTTCCGTATCGTCACTCCACATGCCGCGACCGGCGATGAACCGGTGCTGCCACTTTCCCGGCCAGCGCCGGGCGATGCGCCCGGGTGAGAGACCTTCTGCCGGCAACCCCAATGCATCACCCACGGCCGTGCCGAGCATCAAGCCGGCGAGCTGCTCGCGCCGTTGCACGAAAGGAGTCGCGACCTTCATGTTGACGCTGGTGGAACCGCTCGCTCGACGAAGTGGTTGAACAACCCGTTTAGATCCTCGGCACGAGCCAGCGCCCGCTGCCACTCTTTCGGCACGGCCGGCACGCCATAGCACACCCCGGCCAGTCCACCCGCAACGCATCCGGTGGTATCCGTGTCGCCGCCGAGATTTACGGCTTTGAGCACGCACTCCGGGAAGCTTCGCGTGGTCAGGAGGCACCAGAGGCTGGCGGCCAGTGTTTCGATGACGTAGCCACCCGACTTGATTTCCTGCTCCGGCAGGTCAGCGAGATTTCCGGCTAGCAGCAGTTGGAAGTAATCCCATTCCGCTCCCCACCATGGATGGCTCTCATATTGGACACGGAATGCGTCCAGCCCGTGCGCAACTGCCGCATCCGGCTGGGCGCCTTCCAGAAGATGTCTCACTACCAAGGCAAACAAACCACACGCCATTTGCGAGCGTGGATGGCGGTGCGTGATGGCGGACACCCGGTGGATCCGGTCCACAATCGTCTTGGCCGGCTCCCGATGAAAACGCAGGGCGATCGGCAAGATTCGCATCAGCGAACCGTTGCCATTGGTGAACTGCCCATCGCCGCCGGCGAGTTCGACCGAAATCCCGCAGGCGATGCGTTGGAGGGCATCCGCCGTCGTCACCCCCACATCGAACAGCTTGCCGTGCGGCGTCCAGAGTTCCTCGCGATACCACGAAAGAAACCGCCGCCCCATGTCCTTCGTGTCGAACTCGTGCCGGATGAGACTGTCCACCGTGCAGAGCGTGAGCGCCCCGTCGTCTGACCATGTGCCGGGCGGCTGCCGGTGCGTGCCATGACCGCGCATGTCCGTGACCGGGTTTAGCCGCACATCGCTGCGGCAGAGAAACTCGACCGGCACGCCCAAGGCGTCGCCGACCAGCGCACCCCACAGGCCGCCGAGCATCCGATCACGGATGGAGATCGTGTCACTCATCTTTTGTTGTTGGGTAAGGAAACTCAATGAATTGGGGCGGCACATGGTCCACGAGCCACACGCCATTGGCCGAGCGGTAGAAAGTGTGCCCGGAGCGGCGCATCTCACCCGTGCGAATCGTCAGGACCACGGCCGTGCCACGACGCTGGCCAACCCGCACTGCGGTGGCCTCCTCTGCCGACAAGTGGACATGGTGACGCTGTAGCTTGAGCAGGCCCTGTCTCCGGATGGCGTCCACAAACCGGGCGGGCGTGCCATGGTAGAGCAGCTCCGGCGGCGGCTGTGGTTCGTATTGCAGATCCACGGACACCGAGTGGCCCTGGCTGGCGCGAATCCGCAGCCCGTCGACGCTGAGGGCAAACCGCTGCTTGTCGCTGGCGCGGACCAGTGCGTCCAGGCCTTCCCGGTCCAACTGGCAACCATGCTGGTTCAGCGCCGCCAGCAGCGCTTCGATTTCCACCCAACCGGCGCGGTCGAGCGTGATGCCCACCTGTTCCGGTTGATGGCGGAGCACGAGGCTGAGAAACTTGCTCAGCCGAGTTTGGTCTTTTGGGTTCATCGATTCCTTCACAGCCGGGGCAAGGGTTCTCGCGACGCAAGCCAGTCATCGGGCAGGCCCGCTCGCCCCACCCCGACCGCGACGATTCCGCCGACGATGGCGCAAGTTGTATCCCGATCACCGAACGCACTCACAGTCGCCCAAAGCGCCTGCACATAGTCGTTGGGATGACGGGCGGCGCACCACAAGCAGAACGGGACGGTGTCGGAGGCGATCACCTGCGAACCGTTCCCCAGCACGCAGGCGGCGGTCGCAGGAGAAAGTTGCAACGGCAGGCTCAGGGCTTTCTTTAGCCGGTAGTAGGTTTCCGTGTGGGGCAAATGCTCCAGGACGAATTCAATGACCTCCATGCCCGGGCGGAGGCTCTCGCTGCGTCGCTGGGCGAACCACGCTGTCGCGAGTGCGATGGCAATGGCTCCGGTCTGGCCATCAGGATGCGCGTGGGTTACCGCCGCTGACGCGCGTGCTTCGGAAATCACTTTGGGGATGTCGTCCACAAAGTAAGCCCCGATGGGGGCGGCCCGCATGGCCCCACCGTTCCCGCACGACCCCGCGCCATCGAATACACGTCCGGCTGCCGTCTGCCACGCTGTGCCCTGCCCAATGGCCTGAAGAATGCCGTGTGCCGTTCCGCCGTAACCGCGCCTGGGATCGCGCGCATACTCACGCGCGAATGCGCCGGCCAGCGCGTCTGGTTCGATGTGGCCATAACGCTTCAACGTGCGGACGATCGAGACGGCCATCGCCGTGTCGTCGGTATAAAACCAGGGCGACGGCGGGGCTTCGCTCTGCTGAATGCGTTCGCTGGCAACTTCGGCGTCCACGAAGAAGCATTGGCCAAACCCGTCACCCACCGATAAGCCGTCCAGCGAGAGTTGCGCGCGCTCAAGTCGGGCGGCGTGGTCTGCGGGGATTCTCGCCGGCCAGGTGTTCGCCTGTGCGCCCAGCAGTTCACGGGCTTTCGACAGCCAGGACTTTCCTATCCAGTCGTCGCCGATGGGTCCGACCCGCTCCACCGCCCACTTGGCGAATCGCAATTCGTTGTGCATGGACCAAGCACGCTCGACGTTCGACGAATGCACCAGCACGGGGCAGACCGGGCAGCACTCGGCCAGAAACATGGCCACATCCAGACCGGTGCCGGGATCACCGGACGCCCCGGGCATTGGATTCAAATCATGATCCAAGGAGATCAGCGCGGCCTCCGGGAACCAGCGCTCACATTCGGCCACCATCGTCGGCGCGTCATGCCAGAACTTCAGCTCATAGTCTGGGCCGAGCATTGAGATTGCTTGCTGGAACGCCGTGATCCGGTCTGGGTTGTCTTCCAATAGGAGGATGGAGTTCATGAGCGGCCTTTGGCAAATGCACGGACGAAGGCCCGGTATGTCTCCTGTTCCTTGGTTGGATCAAACACGGCGAACACAACTTCCGAGAACACATCGCGGAATCGTCCCTCGTCGAGCAACTGATCGCCAAAGGCTTGTGCCACGGTAGCGGGATCGTTCCGGAAAACACCGCAGCCCCAAGCACCCAGCACGAGCCGCTCGATCCCCTTGGCCGCGGCCACCGCCAGCACGAACTCCGCCCGCCGCTTCAGGGCTGGCTCGATGAGATGAAGGTTCTCCCGCTCGTTCTGTGCCATCGCTCCCGCATTCGGTGCGGGAGCAGTAATGACCGAGGCCAGCACCGGCTGATCCAGCAGTCGCCCTTTGTCATCGCGGAAGAACGGAACGCGCGGGGAGAAAATCACCAGGTCCAGATAAAGGGTGGAGCGGTTCTCCCGGTTGCGGGCGTAGAATGCGGGGGCGGCCAGAAGACAGCGATGCAGTGCGGATGTCCGGGCCAGTGACTCCTCTTGCGCCTGCGCACCGGTGAGGAATCCGCCGCCAGGATTCCTCGCCGAGGCAAAGTTGAGGCAACCCAATGAGCCCGCCTGTGGGTTCAATCGCAACAATGCGCCCACCGTGGTTTCTTTGGTGACTTCGATCAGGGTGCTGGAGGCGCGCCGTTTCGGCTGGAGGCTGGCGAAGTCGCTCGGGGAGAGCAGGACAGTGCCCGCGACCGCCTCCCGCACCGCGTCCGCGATATGCACTTCCACGCCGCACTCAGCCCGGTAGTGCCCGGACTCAGAGATAGCGGCGGTGCTCTGGGCAAGCGTGATCCTATTTTCTCGATTCATAACCTGATGATGGCGGCCTGCATGGGCACCCGTTCACAATTCAAAGTTGAAGCCTCGGCGGCGGAGCCGTTCGTATTTGTCTGCGTCGAACCGGAACAGTCGCGCCGGCCGGTGGGCTGCAGAGCGGAAGGTTTCCTTGAGCGGAGCCAGCAGTCCGAAGCTCAGAACTTTTTTCCGGAAATTTCGCTTGTCCAGCGCCTCACCCAGCACGGCTTCATACAGGTGCTGGAGCTGAGAAAGAGTAAATTCCGGGGGCAACAACTCAAAACCGATGGGCTGGTAGCGGACCTTCCCCTTCACACGGGCGAGCGCGGATGCGATGATTTCAGCGTGGTCGAACGCCAGCCTAGGTGCCTGGAAAACTGGGAACCACTGTGCATCCGCTGCATCCGTCGCGGCGCAGGCGGCATGCCCCGCCAGTTTCACCAGCGCGTAGTAGGCCACGCTCACCACCCGTTCACGCGGGTCGCGCGCCACCGCACCGAAGGTGAAGAGCTGCTCCAGAAAGACGTCCCGCAGGCCGGTTTCCTCCGCCAGTTCACGGCGGGCGGCGGCGTCCAGCGTCTCGTCCAGGCGAACGAATCCGCCCGGCAGCGCCCATTGGGCCTTGAAGGGATCGAGGGCGCGCTGGATGAGCAGCACCTTAAGCTCGCCCTCGTCAAAGCCGAAGACGACGCAGTCCACGGTCAGTGCTGCACGGGGGTATTGATAGGTGTGAGGCATGGTCAGGGCATGATTGGCAATTTGGCCCGCAGCTCCATCAACAGTTCGCCCAGCCGGTTGCGGCCCCGCCCGTCGCCTCCGTCCGCCCAGTATGAGTCGTTGGTGGTGTGCTCGACCAGCTCCGCGTCGCCGGTCGAGAGCAGCAGCACGCGGAGTGTCGCGTGTTGCGTGAACTTTGCTGCGCCTCCCGCATCACGCCGTCCTTCACGGACTCCCAATCCTGCCTCAGCGGACGCTGGCGACTGCGGCCCAGGCGAGCTGCCACCATCGGCGAATGCGCAAGCCGGATCGTCTCCACATGCTCGGTGCCGGAGAACTTCTGTGCTTGAAAGTAATGCTCGACCGTCGGCCACCGACGACCGTGCAAGACGATCGGATGAGGCGAGAAATTGGAGAACTCCCCGAACGGTTCGTTGATCCGATAAAACTCAATACGGTTCATGGCCGTCCCTCCCGCCGATACTCGGCGATGACCTCGATGAGGCCGACGATCTGCTGGTTGAACGCCGCCAGTTCCTCCGCCGGCACCCACAGCTCCTGGTGATGCGAAGCACCCGCGGTGCGAACTGGGTAGTGCGTGACGAACTCGGCCGGAACGGCGAAGCGCGTCACGAAGCCAACCCCACTGTCCGGGGCATTCCAGTCCCGGGCAATCTGCCGGGCGTAGTCCTCGTTCAGCACCGGGTAGAAGATGGGCTGCTCTGGGAGCCGGGGCGGAAACTCCCGGTAGCCGCTCGCGGCGATGAGTCTCAGCTCACGCGGCCCCACGGGGCGAAACAAAACGTGGAGCGCCGGGCTCTGGGTTTGGCTCGTGTCCGTCATAAGTGAATGGTTATTTAGTGTAAAAACGACACTAAGTCAAGCCGGGGATTGCAATTGCACGGACTGGTTGGGGGAGCGGGCGATTCTTAACTTTGACCTGCTCGCTTGCTTTGGGTTCAATTCGCCCGCAGAAACCAAACCCGCTCCCAGCTTGTCCCGCTCCCTCACACCGCTGCCGTATCACCTCGAAATGAGGGATTACCTCAAGGCGCACGAGCGCGAGCTGTGGCGGTGGTTCGCCTCGGCCCGGGCGCAGGCGGACTATACTGCGTCGCTGCGGCTCGACTTGTTGAAATCCGCCTACCGGCTCGCTGCGGACTCCCATGTGGAACTGCACGCGGCGATTGCCGAGGCGCAGAACAAGCTGGGGCTGGACGTGCCGGTCACGGCGTATCAGGCGCAGGACTCACCAGCGTTGAACGCCACGCTCTTCCACATTCCGGGCGAGGCGCATCTCGTCTTCTCCGGCCCTGTCCTCGCACTGCTCCAAGGCGACGAGCTGAAGTCCGTCATCGGCCACGAGCTGGCGCACTATCATCTGTGGGCGGCGGAGCGCGGGGAGTTTCACATCGCCGACCAGCTGCTCCAGACCGTCGCGCAAGACCCGCGCGCGAGCGCGGGCCACGAGCAGAGCGCCCGCTGGTTTCAGCTCTACACGGAGATCTTCGCCGACCAGGGTTCGCTCGCGGTCACGGAAGCGGTGGAGCCGGTGATCGCCGGGCTGGTGAAAATCCAGACCGGCCTCGCGAATGTCAGCGCGGCGAGCTACCTGAAGCAGGCCGAGGAAATCTTCCGCCAGACGAACACGCCGACCGAAGGATTGACCCATCCGGAGACGTTCATCCGCGCGCGGGCGCTCGACCTGTGGGCGAAGGAAGACCCGGCGGCGCACGCGGAGATTCGCCGCATGATCGAAGGCGTGGCCTCGGTGGATGAACTGGACGTGCTCGGCCAGCGCCGGCTCACGCAGGCGACGCGCCGGCTGATCGGGCAGTTGCTGCGGCCCAAGTGGTTTCAGACCGAGGCCGTGCTGGGCCATGCGAAGTCCTACTTCCCGGACTTCACGCCGGACGACGCAGCGGACGATGCCGCGTCCGAACCCGCTTTCAGCGAGGCCGGCCTCCAACGGTATTTCGCGTTCGTCCTGCTGGACTTCGCTGCCGTGGACCCGGAACTAGAGCAGCTGCCCTTGGTGGCCGCGCTGGAACTGAGCCGACGTCTCGGCTGGGAGGATACGTTCGACAAGCTTGCCGCCAAGGAGCTGCGGCTCAAGGCGCGCGAGGTGAAGAAGCTGCGTGAGTCCGCCGCCGAAATGCTCGCCCATGCGGAGGCCGCCCCATGAGTGCGTTCGCCGATCACCCCTTCCGGCAACTGCTCGCCCGCGTGGCGGAGACGGGCGGCATGGAGACCGACGACGTGCTCGCCGCCGTGCTGCCGTTGATGCGCCAGGTGCTCGCAGTGCATGAGGAAGGCCGTGTGGCTCCGCTGCGTGGCGTCGCGTCTTTGCAAGTCAGCGAGCGCGGTGAGCTGAGCTTCGATTCTGCGCAAGCCACCCCGCCGCTGACCAACGCCAGCAAGGTCGAGGCGCTGCAGGTCCCGGTCAGCGCGGCGCTGGAAGTGGTGGGGAGCTATCGCCAGACCACGGACCTCGACTCCTCCCACACCGAATCGTCGGACCTTTCGGTGAGCGCGACGGGCCAGGGCTTCACCGAGCCGGTCTATCTGCCGGGCTATGTGAGCTGGGAGCACGCCATCGGGCATCACGACGCACTCACGGACGTCTTCTCGCTCGGGCTGCTGCTCGCGAGCGTCGCCTGTGGTTTGGATTTCACCGAGCCCGCTGAACTGGAGCAGTTCAGCGTCCGCCGCCGGAATCTCTTCGCGCTGAACCCGCGCCTGAATCCCGTCGTCGCCGGGGCCATCGCGGAGATGACGGAGCTGAACCGCCACCGCCGCGCGCAGGATCTGGCTTCGCTCACTCGCCGATTGCAGAACTACCGCGAGCAGGTGCTGGACGCCGACGTGGCCTTCGACCGGATCGCCGGCTTCCGCGAGTCGCCGGTCTCGGGCAAGCGCCGCCTCATCCAGGCGCGCCTGCGTGACCGCCTGTTCGAGATCTCGCGGCGCAACCGGCTCATCTACTTCCGCCCGAGCCTCCACATGCTCAACCTCACCGTCGGCTCCGTGCCGCTGGTGCTGGACTACCGGAACATCCGGCTGGAGCAGCTCTTCGTCTGGCATCCCGAGCTGGCCGCCGCGATCACCGAGGGCGCGCCGATGCCGCTGGGCAAGTATCTGCGTTACGAGGACTCGCCGTATCTCGCCGGTTCGCTCGACGGCATCATCAGCGAGGCACGGCGTGACCGCGCGGAGTTTGGCTTCGCGCAGCTTCGGCTCGTGCTGGCCTTCCTGCGCTGGCACAACCTCAAGGAAACTCCGAACGAGCGCATCCATTCGCCGCTGCTCCTGCTGCCGGTGGAACTCACCAAGAAGAAAGGCGTCCGCGACAGCTACGTGCTGGACCCGACCGCGAGTGTCGCCGAGGTGAACCCCGCGCTGCGCTTCCACCTCAAGCAGCTCTACAATCTCGACCTGCCCGAGAGCGTGGACTTGCGCGAGACGCCGCTGGCGCAGTTCCACGAGCAGCTCCGCGCGCAGATCCAGGCCACCGAACCGGGCGTGACGCTGCGGCTCGTGGACCGCCCGCAGATCGAACTCATCCAGGCCCGCGCCAAGCAACGGGTGGACCAATACCGCAAGCGGCTGAAGGTCCGCACCCGCACCGCACAGAAGCGCGAGCCGGCCGATTACAGCTATCAACGGGAGAGCTTCCGCCCGCAGGGCCTGCAGCTTTTCCGGCAGAAAGTCCTGCCCACGCCCATGCCCTTGCGCGATGTGGCGGGGGCCGCCCCAACGCCCCGCGCACCGAACATTGTTGAGCCGCTGCTGCCGCGCGGGGACGGCAAGGTGCTGGAGACGAGCCGCGAGATGTTTGCGTTGCGCGAGGGCGAGAACTCTCCCGATGCGAATCCCTACCTGTGGGACTTCGACCTGTGCAGCCTCACCCTTGGCAACTTCAACTATCGCAAGATGACGCTGGTCCGCGACTACGCGAATCTGATGGAGACGGACCTGGGCAGCGCGTCCTTTGACACCATCTTCTCGCTCACGCCCAAGGCCCCGGAGGAGGCCGCGCCCGCCACGCCCGAACTGGCCGACCAGCATCCCGTCGTCCTCTGTGATGCCACGCAAACCTCGGCCATCGCGCGCGCCCGCACGGGCCGCAGCTACATCATCCAGGGACCGCCCGGCACCGGCAAATCGCAGACCATCACGAACCTCATCGCGGACTACGTGGCGCGCGGCAAGCGCGTGCTGTTCGTGTGCGAGAAGCGCGCGGCGATTGACGTGGTGTTTCACCGCCTCCGGCAGCAGGGCCTCGACGAGCTGTGCTGCCTGATTCACGACTCGCAGACGGACAAGAAGGCCTTCATCCAAAACCTGAAGCAGACCTACGAAAAGTTCCTCGGCCTCGCGGGCCTGGAGGACAACGCCGAGCGCGACCGCACGGCCATGCTCAAGGCGATGGAGCAGGAGCTGGCCGGGCTGCGGCGTTTCTCCGAGGCCATGCGGCAGGTGCATGAAAGTGCTGGGCTGCCGCTGCGGTCGCTGCTGCGCCGGCTCGTGGAACTGCGCAGCCACACGGTCGAGCTCAGCGCGGCGGAAGAGGAGCTGCTGCCCGACTACCAAGGCTGGCTCCGGCATGGCGAAGTCCTGCGGCGGCTGGCCACGGCGCTCGCGGACCTGGGTGTGGAACCGTGCTTCGCACGGCATCCGCTGCGGCTGCTTAGCCCGCAAGTCGTGCAGGCAGACCGGCCCTTGGAAACACTTGGCACGCTGCTGGACGATGCTGAGGAGCGACTCGCCGCCGTCGAGAGCGCGCTGGAGTTGTCCGGAATGCCGGTGGAGCTGTGGGACACCTTTGAAGAAATCGGCACGATCCTGGAGTTCGCGCTCGCGGTGCTGCCCCTGGCTGAAGGAAATCTGCTTGGACTGCTCGACCCGAAGACGGCCACGGCCACCACCTTCGCGACGCTGGCGGCGGAGTTTGATGAGCTGGTCCGTGCCCATCAGCAGGCCGGTGCGCGCACGACGGGCTGGCGCGAGAAGCTGTCCCCCGAGGACAATGACAATGCCCTCGCGCAGGCGTGCGGGTTTGAGATTTCCTTTTTGCGTTTCCTAAGCCCGGCCTTCTGGCGGTTGCGCAAGGCGTTGCGGCTGCGCTACGACTTCTCCACCCACGCGGTCGAACCAAGCTGGGTGAAGCTGCTCGAAGACCTCGCTAGCGAGCATCGTGCGGCTGCGGCGTTGGTGATGATGCGCGAGCAGTTCCGGCGCGAGCTGGGCATTGCTGAGTTCGAGGGCACGCGCGCGTTGAAGGACGCGCTGCTGGCCCGGCCCGACCAGGCGCATCCCTCCGTGCGCGCGTTGACGGCGCGGCTCGTCAGCGACGAGGCCGGGAGTGAACTGGTGCGCAGCCTGGCCGCGTTGCACGGGGAGTTCGCGCGGCTGAAGGAGACGCTGGCTGCCTTGCTCGCCGAGTTCGACAGCTTCGATTTTCCCGCGCTCACCACCGCGCTCGACAGCCTGCGTGCGGAGACTGCCACGCTGCCCGAGCTGCTGCCTGTGCTCACCGATCTGGCGGAGGTCCCGGAGGCCTTCCGGCGGGCCGTGTGCCAGACGCCGCTGCACGTTGAACCGTTTGAGGCCGCCACGGGACGCAAGAGCTTGAACTATCTCTACCGGGTCGACCGGCATTTGGGCCGCTTCGACGGACGGCTGCTCACGCAGAAGCTGGAGCGGCTCGCCAGCCAGCAGCACGGCTGGCTGGCGCAGAATGCCGCGTGCATCCGGGCGCGCGTGCGCCGGCAATTCCTGGAGCATGTGAACGTCAGCTCGCTGCCCGCCTCGCAGCTCACGCCGGAGCAGAAGGCGTTCAAGAAGGAATACGCCGCCGGACGCCGCGACCTGGAGCATGAGTTCGGCAAGACGATGCGTTACAAGTCCATCCGCGACCTCGCGGCGGGTGAGACCGGCCGCGTCATCCAGGACTTGAAGCCCATCTGGCTGATGAGCCCGCTGAGCGTCTCAGACACGCTGCCGCTGGACCCGGACTTGTTCGACGTGGTCATCTTTGACGAGGCGAGCCAGATCCCGATGGAGGAGGCCATCCCGGCTGCCTACCGCTCGCAGCAGGTCATCGTCGTCGGGGACGAGATGCAGCTTCCACCCACGACCTTTTTCTCCTCGGGTCGCGGCGAGGACGAGACGGTCGTGGTCGAGGAGGAGGGCGAGCGCATCGAGGTGGACCTCGATGCCGACAGCTTCCTGACGCAGTCCGCGCAGAACCTGCCGTCCACGTTGCTGGCGTGGCACTACCGCAGCCGCTACGAGGCGCTCATCAGCTTCTCGAACGCGGCCTTTTACGGCGGCCAGCTCTACACCATCCCGGACCGCAAGCTGCCGCAGGCGCAGCTCGCCGAACTGCGCGTGACCGATGCCACGCAGGCCGCCGCGCACACGGACGCCCTGCTCGCCCGCAGCATCAGTTTTCATTTCCTGGAGCAGGGCCTTTACGCGGAGCGCTGCAACCCCGCCGAGGCCGCCTACATTGCCCAGCTCGTGCGCGAGTTGCTCGCCCGTGACACCAAGCTGAGCCTCGGCATCGTCGCGTTCTCCGAGGCGCAGCAGTCGGAGGTTGAGAGCGCGCTGGACCGGCTCGCGGAGGAGGACGCGGAGTTTGCCACACGGCTGGAGGCGGAATACACGCGCGAGGAGAACGATCAGTTCTGCGGCCTCATCGTGAAGAACCTGGAGAACATCCAGGGCGACGAGCGCGACGTCATCATCCTGAGCATCTGCTACGGGCCGGATGCGAACGGCCGGATGCTGATGAATTTCGGCCCCATCAATCAGCGCGGCGGCGAGAAGCGGCTTAACGTGATCTTCTCCCGGGCCCGCCACCACATGGCCATCGTCAGCTCCATCCGCCACCACGCCATCACGAACGACTACAACGACGGTGCCAACAGCCTGAAGAACTTCCTTCACTACGCCGAGGCCGTTTCCCTGGGTGACCACGCGACCGCCCGTCGCGTGCTGGAGAATCTCAACCCGCTCAACCGCAAGACCCTCGCCCCGGCGGCGGAGCGCGACACGGTGATCGAGGAACTGGCCCGTGCGCTCCGTGCCCGGGGCCACGCAATCGACGCGCATGTGGGTCAGTCCAAGTTCCGCTGTGACCTCGCCGTGCGGGACGCAGCGGACGGGTTCTACCGCCTGGGCCTGCTCGTGGACACCGACGCGCACTACGCAAATCCCGACTTGGTGGAGCGCTATCTTACGCAGCCCGGCATCTTGCGCGCGTTCGGCTGGTGCGTCGCGCTGGTGCTGACGAAGGACTGGTATCACGAGCCGGAAGCCGTGGTCGCGCGCATTGAGCGATTGCTGGCCGGTGACGCGGTGGCGGGCGAAGCCGCCGAGGCGGTGGTCGAGGAGCCGATTGAGCCGGAGGAGCCAGCCGTTGCCTCGACTCAGGACAGCCTCGCGACTCACCCTCTGCCAGCGCCTGCTGCCGCTCCGCCTGCCACAGCCACACCGAATGCAGGCGGCTCCGAGACACGCATGTTCGAGTTTGTCGGTGGCGGTTCGAGCAAGTTCTGGGAAGTCACCTTGAGCGGCCAGACCTTCGCCGTGCGCTTTGGCAAGATCGGCACGTCGGGCCAGTCCCAATCCAAGTCTTTCGTCGACGCGGCCAAGGCCCGGAGCGAGATGGAGAAGCTCATCGCTGAGAAAGTGAAGAAGGGCTATGTCGAACAAGGATGAGACGCTAAACCTCGGCGTTGCTTCCTAGGTCGCAGCTTGCTAAACCAACCACATATGCCCCCCAAGGAACTGGAGCGTGTGCTCCGCGACTTGCTGGGCCAGCCGCTGGCGGACACGGAGCTGCGCGCCCGGCTGGAGCAACTCGCGGACGAGGAAGTTTCCTTCTCCGGGTTCACGTGGCTTTACGGCCCGGAGCTGTATCGTCGCAACCGTGTCTGCTTCCGGCCGTTCATTCTCTCGCGGTTCAGCACGATCATGGCGCTTCCCAAGTGGCGCGTTGAGGAGATCAAGTGGGCGGGCGAACGTGGACGTCTGCTGGATGAGTGGCTGGAATCAGTGGATCAGAACGATGATTTTGAACTGTTCCGCCGCCTCTACGAATGGAGGCTGAGCGCGCGTTTCGACTGGCGCTCGCGGGATAAGCGAGATGCGGAAATCACCCGCGAACTGCTGGCGCGCTTCCAGTCCGCCGGCAGCCCGGCCCAACGGCAGGGCGTGCTGCGCAAGTTCAACCTCTGGTTCGGCCTCGACGAGGCCGCCGCCTGCGAACTGTATCGGACGGATGCTGCCGCGACCGCGCCGTTCATCCTGCAGCGACTCAAGACCAACTGGTTCAGCGGGGAGCTTAAGCGGACGCTGATGCCGCGCCTGCTGCAACTGGCGGACGACCGTCGCGATGAGGATTTCCGATGGAAGCTCTACCGGCGGCAGGTGCCGGAGGCCGACTGGATCAGGGACTGCCTCGCGTTGTGTGACCGTATCCACGACAGTGCGGAACTGGGCCGGGAACTGGAACTGCGTCACCCCGAAGGCTGGGGGATGAACCTCGCCGACGGTTTCTTCAAGTTAGTCGAGCGCCGGGAGCGCGACGTGTTTCCCTATGTGATGCGCCACCTGCGCCAGGTCTGGCGCGGCTGGCTGATGCGGGGTAAATACGGCAAGCTGGCCGACTACGCCCGCACCAAGGGCTGGTGGGATCTTTGGGCCGCACTGGTCCGCACCTGCGGCGAAGCCAAGGAATTCAACCAGGAGATCCTGCGGCTGGTGGAGGACACGCGGCTGGACCCGGGCGAAGTGGAATACCGACTGCTCATGCTGGCCGGGGTCTCGCGCGAGTTCAACTGGGGCGGTTTCGGCCTGGCGGCGGTGCACCAGCTCGAGGAGCCGGTGGCGCTGGCGTTCTATCGCCGGCTGCCGGAGCTGCTGCGCGGACCGTTCAAGGTTCACGTCGCTGCCCATCAGTGGGGCGAGACGTATCCGAAGCTGCTGGAGCGGCTTCTGCTGGAGGAGGACGAGGAGATGATTGACTACATGGCGAGCCGGCTGGTCACCCGCTGGGGCCGGTGGAGCAACGCAGAGAAGATGGTGGAGGAGGCCGACAAACTGGCTGACTACTATGCCGCATTGAAAGCCGATGAAGCCGTCTTCTGCCGCCGGGCGGCCACCGTGCTGGGGCAGGTTCCTGCTTACAGCATTACAAATTACCATGAGCTGATCCGGCAGAACCGTCTCGCGCGCCTGCTCTTTGAGCGCTCGGCCTCGTTGTATCTGGCCGACCCGCGCAGCCTCGCGGACCTCGTCGAAGCGGCGGAGATTCATGTGATGGCGCTGGCCTATCGAGCGCTGGGCTTGAACGACGACCGGGCCCGCCAACTGGCGGGCGGGCACCTGCCGCTGCTGCTGGGCACCCTCCTTCGCCCGATGGAGCGGGGCACGCGGTCGCTGGCCTTTGGCGCGCTGGCGAATGCCGCCGCCGATCCCGCCGCCGCGCGGCTCATTCTGGAACGCGCCCGTGATGCCATGGCGCTGCCGGACACCAAGTATCCGAAGGAGCAACTGCTCGGCCTGATGGCTCGCCTCCTGCACCGCTGGCCGGAACTGCGCGGCACCGGCGAGCAACCCGTGATCTACGAAAGGGCCGCATGATCGCCGCCTTCGACTACGCCACCCCGAGCTCGTTCGAATCGAATCGCGAGCGGGCCATGCTCGGCCTGACGGTGAATGCGCGGCGGCCCGTCCGCTTCCACGGTCGGGTGACCCGCAACATTCCCCTGCTGCGCTTTGCCTTGCGCGCGCTCGGGCAGGCCATCTGGTCCAACGACACCTGGCGGAGCGAGGAAGATTTCGCCTTCACGCTGGATCCCGTCATCACCGTGCATCCGGACCGGCTGTTCTTCGAGGCGTTCAGCCAGGACCAGAGTGCGTATGCGATGCTGATTGCCGACCCGGCGATGTTCGCGACCGAGGGCGAGGTCTGCTCGGGCACGACCAACGTGGATTTCACCGCATGGCTCTGGGCGGCCTTGAACGAGCTGCGGTCGAGTCGGGAGACGTGGCTGAGGATCGAGGCGGGCGGGTTCGAGGTGAAGACGGCAAAGGCTGGCGGGCGGTTCGAACGCAAGGTCGAACTCCCGGACCCGTGGGTGCGCGGCTTCCTCCAGGTCAGCGCGGCCATGGCCATGCCGGGCACGCGCCTCACCGTGCGTCCCGCCGACCTGCTCGCGGCCATCCGCTTCCTGCGCTACACCAAGGCCAAACTCTCGCCCCGCGCGCTCCGCTACGAGTTCATGCCGGGGGCGGGGGCGCGCATCGTGCTCGAACCTTGGGAGCAGGCGTTTCCTTTGCGCGGAGCGGAGCACAATTACTCTGAGCCGCGCACCATCCGCACATGGGGCCGGCGCCGGCTGGCGTTGATCGAGCCGCTGCTGCCCTTTGCCACCAGCGTGGACATCTATCTCAAGGGCCGTGGCCTGCCCAGCTTCTACGCGGTCAAGCTGCCGGACCTCACGTTCGTGCTCGGCCTGTCCGGCTGGAGCGACCAGTCCTGGTCGGGCAGCGGCAGCTTCGACCTGCTGGGAGACGGCTCGCCGTCGGATGAAGCCACCCTGGCGCGGGTGCTGGGAGCGTTGACGGAGAAACTCCACGCCTCGCCCCGCGAACTGGCCGCCACGCTGGGCCAGCCGTTGGATGCCATGGCCCGCGCGGGCGAGCGGCTGTGCCGCCAAGGCCGCGCGATCTTCGACGTGGAAACCCGGTCGTTCCGGCATCGTGAGTTGTTCGAGCAGCCGGCGGACGAGGCGAAACTCTTTCCGCCGGATGTGCGGGTGGAGCGGGCGCGGGCGTTCATGGCGCAGGCCGTGGTCCAGGTCTCCACATGCGAGCCGCAGGAAACGCGGAAGCTCAAGAAGCTCAAGACTCCGGACGGACCGGTCACGCGGGAAGTGGTTTTCCGCGACTGGCAGGTCGCGGGCCGGGTTGCTGGCACGCCAACGGAGATCGTGGTGGGCGACCAGGGGCGGATCATTTTTGGCACCTGCGCCTGTGCGTTTTTCCAGGACAACCTGCTGGGGAAAGGTCCCTGCGAACACATGATCGCACTGCTCCGGGCCAGCGCGGACGCACGGAAGGACCTGCCAACTTCGGAGGCCGCCGCCGCCGCACCCGTCCCGGCCTTGCAAACCGCGAAGCCGGATGAGGCGGCGGAGGACGAAGATTCCGAAGAGAACATTGACGAAGCCGATGAAGATCAAAAGGATGAGCACAGATAAGGCCCGGCGGACATGGGTTAGCCATCATTGCCGCGGTGTTTCGCCGCGGTGGAAACTTGGTAGCCATACATCGCCAGGGTTCCCTACGTTCGCAACGCAGGGAGGCCCTGAGTCCAGAGCCTCGGAAGTAATCCGCCGCCGGGCCTTGTCTGTTCTCTCCTCGCGCTGCATCAGGGGCGCGCCCACCTCCGGTTTTCCGACAATCCACCGTTGACCATGGGGCTGCTCGATTTCATCCGTTCGTTGTTCGGCCCGCCGAAGCGGGACATTTCGCGCCTGTCCGGCGAGACCGTGGCGGGCGAGGACGAAGTGGATGAGCGGGTGGATGTGTCCGGCGGTCTGCTCAAGGAACATCATCGTCGCCGGGCACTGCGCGATCCGCGCCTGCTGCCCAAACGGAAATCCGTGGGCCGGCAGCTTGGCCTCGCCAAACGGAAGCGCGTTCTGTCCGCCGCCGAGGCGGAGCGGCTTTTCAGCGGGACCATGCGCACGCGCAACCGCCGCCTGCGGGACCTGCTGGTGGACCCGGAGCAACTTAAGCGGTTGGGGCTGCCCCTCTGGAAAACTGAGGAAGAGGTCGCCGCTGCGCTGGGCATTTCCCTGCGGGAACTCTGGTTCTTCGCCATCCATAGGGAGCGCGAAACGCAGCCGCATTACGTCACCTTCGCAATTCCAAAACGCTCGGGCGGCAAGCGCACCATCATGGCACCCAAGCGCCGGTTGAAAGCCATCCAGCGCAAGCTGCTGGGCTTGCTGGTGGAGAAGCTGCCGGTCAGCGAGCACGCCCATGCATTCCGGCGGGGTCATAGCGTGCGCACGGGCGCGGAACCACATGTGGGCAAACGAATGGTGCTCAAGCTCGACCTGAAGGACTTCTTCCCATCGGTTACGATGGCCCGGGTGCGCGGCCTGCTGATCGCCTGCGGCTACAGTTATCCGGTCGCCACTACCTTGGCCGTGCTGATGACCGAGGCGGAACGTCAGCTCGTGAGCGTGGAAGCCGAAGTCTTCCACGTGCCCGTCGGGCCGCGCCACTGCGTGCAGGGCGCACCGACTAGCCCCGGCCTGTGCAACGCTCTAGTGTTGCGACTGGACCGTCGGCTCGCCGGCCTGGCCCGCAAGCGCGGCCTGGCTTACACCCGGTATGCGGATGACCTGACTTTCTCCGGTGAGTTTGACCGCGCTGCCGCCCAGCAGTTCCGGCAGGTCGCGAGCCGCATCATCAGCGAGGAAGGCTTCACGGTGAACACGGCCAAGACCCGGCTCATGGGCCGGGGTGCGCGGCAGTCCGTGACCGGGGTGGTGGTGAACTCCGTCCTCGGTCTCTCGCGCCAGCGCCGCCGCCAACTCCGCGCCATGGCCCACCGCCTGAAGCTGGCCCAGCGAGCCGGCACCGCCGAGGGCACCGAACTGGCCCGCTTCGCAGGTCACATGGCCTACCTCGCCATGTTGAACCCGCGGCAAGCCGCGCGGATTCCTGTCGTGGATTAGTCTGGAGCCTGGAAGATCGTGACCTGGCCTGAGGGCTCGAAGACGGCGAACTGGCCCCGCGTGGCCGTCGGACAAATGGCGATGGCATTCCGGCTGCCAGCGTCGAACCGTGCGATGGTTTTGACGCCTTGCCCCGTAACGTCTAGAAGCACGGCTTGGGTGCCTGACAACAACACCAACGGACCGCCGTGGACGAACGCGGCGCGAGGGGCCGCGAGGTCGCGTTCCAGTTCGATCATGTCCCTGCCATCGCGCCAGTGGAGATGCGCACCATGTTCTAGCAGCACAACTACTCCGGGCCGGGTGTGGGGCAGCGTGGGCTGGAGTCGCAGGATTGGCCCGGGTAGATTGTGCCGCTCGAACGCCCCCGCGCACGCATGCACGAGCCGGTTGCCCAGCGCGAGCACTGCGCCGAGTTGTAGCGGCACGAGGCAGAGCCGCGCGCCCGGACCGCGTTCGGCCGACTCCAGCAACGGGGCCGTCACTTCCATGGTGCGAAGCAACTCGCCACGCTTGGTGTAAACAGAGAGAATGCCTTGGCCGCCCGCGACGTGGATGGACCATGCCCCGTCCTCGCCGATGGCAAACGGGCGGGCCGCAGCCGGGAGCCAGGCAGGCGTGCCCGCGACGCAGCGCCGGTTGAAGAAGAGGTCGGCGTTGGGAAACACCTTTTCTTCCAGCGGAAGAGTCGCGAAGGGTGCGAGCGCGAGTGCATTGCCCTCGTCGCAAGTGGGTTCGAAGACCATGCCGCCCTTCACGACTTCGCGGGGGCACTCCCAGGAGAGGCTCTGAAACTCGCCCTCCCAGATGCCTCGAAGAACCGTGAGCCGTTTTTCCGTGACGCCCAGCGCGTAAAACCAGTTTCCCTCGGTGCGCACCTCCAACCATTCGATCTGGGCCGGCAAGTCGAAGCGCCGCACGACGCGCAGCGCGCGTCCGGGCAGCGGCGGCGGCGTGGTGCGGCGGCGATGCAGCTCG
>WRPG01000095.1 GCA_009773355.1 Limisphaerales bacterium | reverse complement strand
GGCCTCCTCCAGGCCCGCTAGGGCGGGAGTGTTCGCCTTTGCTCGCACGCTTGTCCGGGTTTGCTCGCACACTGTTCACCTTTGCTCGCAACGCGACACAAAAATTCTGTCTGGGTTGAGCTTCTTCCTCCTTCAAGCCAGCCGTGCGCCGCCCTACGCTCTGGGCGTGCCTGACGCCCCCGCGCCATCGCCGCTGGCCCGACCCGTCTCCGCCCTGCGCGGCGTGGGACCGCGCCACGTCGAGTTCTTCGCCAAGCTCGGCATCGCGACGGTCGAAGACCTGCTGCTCCACCAGCCGCGCCGTTACGAGGACCGGCGGAAACGCGGAAAGATTTCGGAACTGACGATAGCTGAAGCCAGCACAGTTTGTGGCACTGTTGTCGCTCAGGGGGTCAATCGCTTCGCAAAGGGTGCCAAAGCGATGTTCGAACTGGTTCTAGAGGACGGCAGTAAGCGACTGCATTGCCGGTGGTGGAATGTTCAACATCCCAAACTCCAATTCATCCAGCATCAGTTCAAGGTAGGTGATGAAGTCTTCCTCTATGGCAAGCCCGTCTCACTCAAACCACGAACGCTTGACCATCCAGAATGGGAAATTGTCGAGCCAAACGACGCAGAAGCCTCCATCCACCTGCACCGCATTGTGCCGGTGTATCCGCTGACGGAAGGCCTCTCGCAGCGCTGGCTGCGCGGGCTGCTGTGGCGGACGCTAGAGGAATACGGCGGGCAGATTCCCGAGCGGCACCCTAGCTTGGTAGGGCCGACCTGTGGTCGGCCTCGTTCTTCCATTCAGACTAACGAGGCCGCGCGCAGCGCGGCCCTACCGGGTTCAGAACCGCAGCATCTATCCCGCCCCGCCGCCATCCGTTCCCTCCACTTCCCCGTCGAGCTCCCCGATGCCGAACTCGCCCGCCAGCGGCTCGCCCTCGACGAGTTTCTCGACCTCCAGCTCGCCGTCCGCGCCCGGCGTCAGAAGCTCCTCGCCAACGCCAAGAGCCAGCCTTGCAAAGGCGACAACCACTTCATTCGCCCCTTCCTCGCCCAGCTCGGTTTCGCGCTGACTGACTCGCAAACCACCGTCCTCCGCGAAATCCGCGCCGACCTCGCGCGCGGAACGCCGATGCGCCGCCTGCTGCAAGGCGACGTGGGCGCGGGCAAAACCGTCGTCGCCGCCTGCACTGCGTTGATGGCCTTGGAGAGCGGCCACAGCGTCGCCCTCATGGCCCCGACGGAGATTCTGGCCGAGCAGCACTTCCGCAACTTCGCGAAGTGGCTGGAGCCGTTGGGCGTCGCTGTGGAACTCCGCACCGGCTCGCGGAAGGAAAGCCGTGCTGCGTGCTCCGTGTTGCGTGTTCAAGACGGAGCCAGCGCGCACCCCGGTGGGCACGCAACACGCAACACGCAACATGCCACCCTCACCATCGGCACCCACGCCCTCGTCGAGGACACCTTCACCGTCGAGCGCCTCGGCCTCGTCATCATTGATGAGCAGCACAAGTTCGGCGTCGCGCAACGCGAGCGGCTGCTGCGCAAGGGCCATTATCCGCACCTGCTCGTGATGACCGCCACGCCCATCCCGCGCACGCTCGGCCTCACAGTTTACGGCGACCTCGACGTGTCCGTCATCGCGCACCTGCCGCCGGGTCGCGGCGTCATCAAGACTTTCGTCCGTGGCCCGGAGAAATTGCCCAAGGTCTGGACTTTCGTCCGCGAGCGGCTGGCCGAGGGACGGCAGGCCTACATCGTCTATCCGCGCGTCGAGGACACCGACTTGAAGACCGGCACGAAGGCCGTGATGGCGGAGTTCGAGAAGCTGGCGAAGGAACTCGCGCCGCACCGCGTCGCGCTGCTGCACGGGAGATTGTCGGCGGAGGAAAAGGAATCGGTCATGGCCGACTTCCGTGCGAACCGCGTGCAAGCCCTGCTCGCCACCAGCGTCATCGAGGTCGGCGTGGATGTGGCGAACGCGACGGTCATGGTCATCGAGAACGCCGAGCAGTTCGGCCTCGCGCAGCTTCATCAGTTGCGCGGGCGCATCGGACGCGGCGCGCACGACTCGTGGTGCGTCCTCGTCGCGGCGAAGCTCACCGACGACGCCCGCGAGCGCCTCAAGGTGCTGGAGGAGACGACCGACGGCTTTGCCATCGCCGAGGCGGACTTGCGGCTGCGGGGACCGGGCGAATTGCTCGGCCAGGCCCAGAGCGGCGCGCAGCAGTTCAAATTCGCCGACCTCACGCGGGACTTGGAACTGGCGAAGCTGGCGCGGGAGTTGGTTCAGCACGAAAAGCGGAGCGCCGGTCTCTGACCCGGCGTGTTCGCGCCGGCTCAGAGAGCGGCGCTCCGACGTCGGTGATTGCCCGCCCGCCTCCGCCTCCCCCATAGTCCGCCCGACATGCAGCCATACCTCGACCTGCTTCAGCACGTCCTCGACAAGGGCAAATTCAAGTCCGACCGCACCGGCACCGGCACCTACTCCGTCTTCGGCGCGCAGACGCGTTTCGACCTGCGCACCAGCTTTCCCGTCCTCACCACGAAAAAGCTCCACCTCAAGTCCATCATCTACGAACTCCTCTGGTTCCTGCGCGGCGAGACGAACGTGAAGTGGCTGCAAGAGCGCGGCGTGACCATCTGGAACGAGTGGGCCGACGCCGAGGGCAACCTGGGCCGCGTCTATGGCGCGCAATGGTGCGACTGGCGCACAACGGATGGCCGCAGCGTGAACCAGATAGACCAGGTCATCGCGCAGATTCAGAAGAACCCCGACTCGCGCCGGCACATCGTCAGCGCGTGGAACGTCGGGGAGATTGACCAGATGAAACTCCCGCCCTGCCACGCACTCTTTCAGTTTTATGTCTGCGACGGCGAGCTGAGTTGCCAACTCTACCAGCGCAGCGCGGACCTCTTCCTCGGCGTGCCGTTCAACATCGCCAGCTACGCGCTGCTTACGCTCATGGTCGCGCAAGTCACGGGCCTGAAACCCGGCGAGTTCGTCCACACCTTCGGCGACCTGCACCTCTACGCGAACCACCTCGAGCAGGCGAAGCTCCAGCACACCCGCACTCCGCGCCCGCTCCCCGTGATGAAGCTCAACCCCGCCGTGAAGAACATCCACGACTTCCAGTTCGAGGACTTCACGCTTGAAGGCTACGACCCGCACCCGGGCATCAAGGCGCCGATTGCCGTTTAGCCTTTGCAAACCAGCACGCTCCGACGCAACTTCTCGCCATGAGCGACCGGCAATTGGTTCTCGAAACCGTCCAGAGGATGCCCGAGGCGGCATCGCTCGCGGACATTCTAGACGAGTTGGAGATGCTGGCCTCGATTCGGGAAGGTCTGGCTCAGAGCGAGCGCGGCGAGGGTGTGCCGCATGAACGGGTGACGGCGATGGTGGACGAATGGATTTCAAAGTCATCTGGACTCCGCGCGGCCTAGAATCCCTTCGCTCCGCCTTGGAATACGTCGCCGAACGCAACCCGGACGCCGCCGCGCGGCTTGGGACTGCCATTCTGAGGGGCGTTGGCCGCCTCGAACAGTTCCCTCACCTCGGTCACGTCTTCCACAAGCTGGGCCGGGACGACGTGCGCGAGATGCCCGTGCGGCCCTACCGGGTTTTCTACCGGGTGATTGAGCCGCAACGCGTCGTGTATGTCCTGACGGTCTGGCATGGAGCACGGCAGGAACCGGACTTCCAAGGCGATGACATCCAATGACCACGTAGCAGCCGACGTGAGGAGGCTCCAATTTCCATGCGCCTGAAATTCCCGACCAAGAAAAGTCAGAGCCTCGTCACCTCGGCTCCTGCGCAGTCGGTCTGGCCGCTGGACCCCGCCGTCACGTTTCTGAACCACGGCTCGTTCGGCAGTTGCCCGCTGCCGGTGCTGGAGTTTCAGCGCGAGTTGCGCGAGCGGATGGAGCGGCAGCCGGTGAAGTTCTTCGTGCGCGACCTGGAGGAGCTGCTCGACTGGGCGCGCATCCGGCTGGCGAAGTTCCTCGGCGGCATGGCGGAGAATCTTGTCTTCGTCCCCAACGCCACCTCCGGCGTGAACGCGGTGCTGCGCTCGCTCGACTTCGACCCCGGCGATGAGTTGCTCGTCACCGACCACGAATACAACGCCTGCCGCAACGCGCTGGACTACGTCGCCCAGCGCACCGGCGCGAAGGTGGTCGTGGCGAAGATTCCGTTTCCGCTCGGCAGCGTGGAGGAAATCATCGAGGTGGTGATGGGCGCGGTGACGTGGCGCACGCGGCTGGCGTTGCTGGACCATGTGACCAGCCAGACCGGACTCGTGCTGCCCATTGAGTTCCTCGTGCGCGAGCTGAACGCGCGCAACGTGGACACGTTGGTGGACGGCGCGCACGCGCCCGGCATGGTGCCGCTCGACCTGCACTCGCTCAACGCCGCCTACTACACCGGCAACTGCCACAAGTGGATTTGTGCGCCTAAAGGAGCCGCGTTTCTCCACGTCCGCGCGGACCGGCAGAAGGACATCCGCCCGCTGGTCATCAGCCACGGCGCGAATTCCGCCCGCACGGACCGCTCGCGGTTCCTCATCGAGTTCGGCTGGATGGGCACGGGCGATCCGACGGCGGCGCTGACGGTGCCCAAGGCGATTGAGTTCGTCCGCTCGCTGCGGCCCGGCGGCTGGGACGAGGTGATGAAGCACAACCGCGACCTCGCGCTCGCCGCGCGGCGCATTTTGTGCGCCGCCCTCGATGTTTCCACGCCCTGTCCCGAGGAGTTCATCGGCGCGCTCGCGTCCGTGCCCATCCCCGATGCCAGAAGCGCGAAGCCCTCGAAGAACCCGCTCTATCTCGACCCGTTGCAGGACCGGCTGCTGGAGGAGTTCGGCATCGAAGTCCCGGTCATCCCGTGGCCCGCGCCGCCCAAGCGGCTGCTGCGCATCTCGGCCCAGCTCTACAACTCACTACCGCAATACGAGAAGCTGGCGGGGGCACTGAAGAAACTGCTGTGAGCACAAGTCTGTGCCGGCGACTTGCAGTCGCCGTCGGTCGGCAACCGCAGCCACGGACGGCGACTGCAAGTCGCCGGCACGGCTATCGCACTGCCACCACGCTGACTTCCGAGGCCGGCAAGAGCAGGTGCGCGAGTGATCGCAGCAGGCGAAAGCCGCGTTCGCCCAACCGCAGCCGGCACGCCCACGCCGCCGCCGCACGGTCGTAGCCGAACTGGCCGATGCCCGCCGATTCCAGCTTGAAGCCGCACTCGGTCACGAGATTGCCGAGGGTCTGCGCGTTCCACGAGAAGAGGTGGTGATTCGGCTCGGCGGGGTCGTGCGTCTGATAGCGAGGTTCTTCCTCGAACGGGACGTGGAGCAGCAGCCGGCCACCGGGCTTGAGCACGCGGCGGATCTCGGCCAGCGACGCGGCCGGGTTCAGCGCGTGCTCCAGCATGTGATGGCAAATCACCACGTCGGCGCTGGCGTCCGCGAGGGCGGCGGACTCGCGCACGAACTCAATGCCGCGCTCGCGCAGCCCCGCTTCCAGCAAGTCCGACACATCGAAGCCGGTGCGCCGCGCGCACTTGAGTTCCGCCAGGTTCCAGCCCGGCCCGACGCCGAACTCGACGACGGTGTCGGTCGCACGGACGTGCGACGAGAACTTCTCCGCCCGCAGCCTCGCGACCCACGGGAAGGCCTCCGGGGGAATGCCCCGCTTGCTCTCGTGATAGGCGCGTCCAGCATCGCCTT
Organism: Limisphaerales bacterium; assembly: GCA_009773355.1. GTDB lineage: Bacteria > Verrucomicrobiota > Verrucomicrobiia > Limisphaerales > SXTU01 > SXTU01. Next base: position 7,137 of record WRPG01000095.1, on the reverse strand, counting down.
GGTAATGGCGTGCGGCGGAGTTGTCCGGCGAGTCAGGCATCGGAGGGAGCGTAATTAACCCGCCCGGACTTGTCGAACCCGTGCGCGGCACGGCAGCCACAACGCGGATTGAAGACGCTCCCTCGCCAAGCGTCGGCACTTCCATGCCGCTTCGACTGGATCTGCGTTGCTTGACCCTCTGGGCCATGTCCTTGGCGGCCGGTGCTTGCACGGCCACAGCGGTCGAACCGTTCGCCTCCTACATTTTCCCCGCCGGCGGGCAACGCGGGACGACTGTCCATGCACGAGTCGGTGGCTGCTATTTTCACGGTGAGGCGGGGTTTGAGATGCTCGGCCCCGGCGTCACCGCGCCCGCGCGTGTGAAGGAGACGAACACGGTCTGGTTCGAGGGGCCGCTCATCGTTCAACCGGCGTCGCAACGCAGCGAGGACTATCCGCGCGACCACGCGGCGGCCATCCGCATCGCGGCGAATGCCACGCCCGGCGTGCGCCACTGGCGCGTGTGGACTTCGCAGGGCGCGACGCCCGCGATGAAGTTCGTTGTCGGCGACCTGCCCGAGGTCGTGGAAGCCGAGGCGGACGGCGAGCCGTTGCCCGTCGCGGTAACGCCGCCCGTCACCATCAATGGCCGCATCTTTCCGCGCGAGGACGTGGACGTGTGGGAGTTCCCCGCCAAGGCTGGCCAGGCGCTCACGCTCGCTGTGGCCGCGCAAAGCTTTGGCTCGCCGTTGCAGGCGCGGCTCGTCGTGCTCGGCCCGGCGGGCCAGCCGTTGCACGAAGCCATCGCCAGCCAGCGCGGCGACCCGACGCTGTATTTCACCGCGCCCGCCAACGGCACCTACCGCGCGCGCATCGAGGACGTGAACGCCGCCGGCCTGCAAAACCATGTCTATCGCCTGACCATCACCGACCAGCCGAGCGTGACGCGCGTCTTCCCGCTCGGCGGCAAGCGCGGCGACTCCGTGTCGCTCGAACTCACCGGCCACGCGCTGCCCGTGAAGCAGCTTGAAGTGAAGCTGCCGTCCGCCCACGCCAGCCCAATGCCGTTGCCCCTGCTCCACAACCGGAAGTTCATCACCGCGCCGCTGCTTGAACTCGACGATCTGCCCGAATTCCGCCACGCGCCGCCTCTGAGTGCGTTCATCACCCCAGCGACCTTGAATGGCCGCGTCACTGCTCCCGGCGCAACCAACGCCTGGCAGTTCGGCGCGAAGAAAGGCGACGCACTCGAACTCACGCTCGCCGCCGCGCGGCTCGGCAGCCCGCTCACGCCCGTGCTCGCCATCACCGACCCGGCGGGAAAACCCCTCGCCCGCGCCGAGGCCACTCCGGGCGAGTTGGCCGACCTCACGTTGAGTTTCAAGGCCCCTGCCGACGGCGATTTTCTCCTCCACATCAGCGAGCGCTTCGCCTCGCGCGGTGGCCTGGCCTTCGCCTACCGGCTCCGCGTCGCGCCGCCGAGCACGACACCGGATTTCCAACTCACCCTCGGCAGCGACGCGCTCACCGTCATCCGCGAGACGGCGGATGGCGAAGTGGCGGTTCCCGGCAAACCGAAGCGCGGCAAGCAGCATCCCGGCAAGCTCAAGGTCAATGTGCTCGCCACCGGCGGCTTCAAGGGCGACATCGAACTCGAAGTCGTCGGCCTGCCCTCGAACGTCACGGTCAGCGGCACGAAGATCGCCGGTGGTCGCAACACCACGGACCTCGGCTTCTCCGCCGAGCACGCGGCGAAGATCGCGGTCGCCCACCTCGCCGTGCGCGGCACTGCGACCATCAATGGGGAGAAAGTCACGCGCACCGCCACCCTGCCCGCGCCGCGCGGTGAGGCGGCGATTGACTCCGTGCTGCTAGCCGTCGCGCTGTCCACGCCGTTCAAGTTCACCAGCGACTTCCTCATGAACATCGTTCCGCGCGGCTCCACGTATCGCCGGCCCTACGGCCTCGAACGCGGCGGGTTCGAGGGGCCGCTCGTCGCGCGGCTGGCCGACCGGCAGGGCCGGCATCTGCAAGGCGTCAATGCGCCGCCGGTTGAGATTTCGCCGGGGGACGACCGCTTCGAGTTTGAGGTCACGTTTCCGCCGGGCATGGAGCTGGGGCGCACCAGCCGTTCGCAGATCATGCTGCTGGGCACCCTCCGCGACCACGACGGCTCCGAGCACGTCGTCAGCTACAGCCGGAATGACCAGAACGACCAGGTTATCACCATCACCCAGGCCGGAATGCTGGAGCTGGAACTGGATGCCGCGTCCGTGCGCGTCGCGCCGGGCGGGTCGGTGAAAATCCCCTTCCACCTGCGCCGCGACAAATCGCTCCGTGCGGACGCCGTGCGCGTCGAGTTGCGCCCGCCGCCGCACGTCACCGGCCTGCGCGCCGCGCCGGTGAACGTCCCCGCCGGCAGCGACCGGGGCGTGCTGGAAATCCACTTCGGCGCGAACCCCGGGCCGTTCAACCTCCCCTGCCCCGTCCGCGCCACCACGCTCGACGCAAAAGCGCCGCACGCGGCGGAGGCGTTCATCGAGTTCGTGAAGCCCGCCGTCGCCGGTGTCACCGGCCGCACGGCGGAGCGATGACGCCGGCCCGCCACAGTTGGCCGGTAGGGCGCGCTGACCTCAGCGCGCCGCCGAGTTATTATGGCGACCGGATAGCCGACGGCGGGGTGAAGACGCCCCGCCCTACCTGCCGGCGATGACTTCCACGCAACGTGTTCATCAGCGGCCGCTCGGTGGCACCGGACTGACCATTCCCGCCCTTGTTTTCGGAGCCGGCCCGGTTTCCGCGCTGATGACCGACGCCGCCGCGCGCGACCGCCAGCTCGCGACGATTCAGCAGGCACTCGCCCTCGGCGTGGACTGGTTCGACACGGCGGCGACTTACGGCAACGGCGCTTCCGAGACGAGCCTCGGCTGGGCGCTGCGTGAACTCGGTCTGCGCAGCGCGGTGGGGCGAGGCTCCTGCCGAGCCGGAGGCCCGGCCGAACTCGAAAGCGCGCCGCCGGTCGAAACCGCCTCCGGCTCGGCGGGAGCCTCGCCCCACCCAGCCATTCGCATCGGCACCAAGGTTCGTTTGGCGGAGGCTGATTTGAGTGACATCACCGGGGCGGTGCGGGCATCGGTGGAAGGCAGTCTGCGGCGGCTCGGCGTGAACTCGGTCGCACTGCTGCAACTGCACAACTCCATCACGCGCCGACGCGGCGACCAGCCGACTTCCATCTCGCCCGATGATGTGCTGTGCGCTGATGGCGTGCTGGCCGCGTTCGCGCAACTGCGCCGCGAGGGCTTGGTCCAGCACTTCGGCCTGACGGGCTTGGGCGACGCGGAGTCATTGGAAGTCGTCCTGCGGGCGGAGGCTTGGGCGACGATGCAGGTGAACTTGAACCTCTGTGATTCACGACCCGCCGTGGCGGATGCCCGGCTGGAACGCGCTCGTTGGACACCTGCGCTCCTCGCCATCCGCGTGTTCGCGGGCGGCGCGCTCGCGGGCCGGCCGCCCAGCGCGCATACCTTGACGACGAAATTCTTTCCGCTGGCCGGCTATGAGCGCGACCTGCGCCGCGCGGAGACGATGCGTTCGCTGCTGCCTGCGGGGATTTCCCTGCCCGAGGCAGCGGTGCGGTTCGCCGCGCATCACGCGCGCGTCACCTCGGCCATCATTGGGTTTGGCTCGCTGGAGGAGGTGGTGGATGCGGCGCGCTGGGCGGCGAACGGGCCGTTGCCGGATGAATTGATTGCCACGCTCACGCGCGCCGGTGTCTAATCCGCCGACCCATGAGCCAATCGCCGCCGTCCGTCACCACGCAGGGCCGCTACATCGCCATCACGGTCGCCTTCCTCGGCTGGATGTGCGCGGGCGTGCAGCTCGGCACGCTGCCCATCGCGTCGCTCTCCATCTCGAAGGATTTGATGCGGGAGGCGTTCGACCCGGCGGACGCGGCGGTGTGGTTCGGACGTTTCACGGCGGCCTTGAGCCTGGGCGCGGCGTGCGGCGGGATTTTCCTCGGCTGGCTGGGCGACCGCATCGGGCGCGCGCGCGCGATGGCGTTGAGCATACTGTGCTACACGGGCTTCGCGGGCGCGGCGGGCTTTTCCCAATCGCAGGAGCAACTGCTGGTGTTGCGCTTCCTCGCGGGCATGGGCATCGGCGGGATGTGGCCCAATGGCGTGTCGCTCGTGGCGGAAATCTGGCCGGACGTGTCGCGTCCTTTCCTCGCGGGGGTGATGGGCACCTCGGCGAACTGCGGGATGCTGCTGATTTCAGTCGTTGGCAAGAACTGGAACATCACGCCGGAATCGTGGCGCTGGCTGCTGTTCGTGAGCGCGACGCCCGCGCTGCTGGGCCTGGCGGCGCTGTGGATTGTGCCGGAGTCGCCGAAGTGGCTGGCCACACGCGGCGATGCGACGAAGAAGACGGACACCCCGATGCGCGAGCTGTTCAGCCCGGCGCTGCTGCGCGTGACGCTCGTCGGCATCGCGCTGGCGTCCATCCCGCTCATCGCGGCGTGGAGCGCGGGCCGCTGGCTGACGCCGTGGGCCGACCAGGTGGCCGGCGCGGCGGATCCGAAATACAAGGCTTCGACGCAGTTCTGGTGGGCCTTCGGAGCGGCGCTGGGGAGCTTCTTCGGCGGGCAGATCGCCAGCCTGCTCGGGCGGCGGCTGACCTACTTTCTCATCAGCCTGTTCTCGGCCGTGCTCACGGTGGGCATTTTCACGTTTCTGAAACCGCTCCAGCCGGCGTTCCTGCCGCTGGTGTTCATCCAAGGACTCGTCGCCACGCTGTTCTTCGGCTGGCTGCCGCTGTGCCTGCCGGAGTTGTTTCCCACCCGCGTGCGCGCGTCGGGCGCGGGCCTGAGCTACAACTTCGGACGCTTCCTCGTGGCGGGCGCGGTGCTGGCAACGGGCGCGCTGACGAGCTTCTTCGGCGGCGACTACGCGAAGGCCGGCGCCATCATGGGCGCGATCTACGGCCTAGGCATGATCGCCATCTGGTTCGCGCCGGACACGACGGGGAAGAAGCTGGAGGATTGATTCGCCGCGAAAGGACGCAGAGGACGCAAAAGCAAGCGGCGTGGCAATTTGCCCTTTATCCTCTGCGAGCTTTGCGCCCTTTCGCGGCAAAAAATCAGGCCAGCGCCGCGTTCACCGCCGCCACCAGCGCGTCCACGCGTGTCGCCAGCGGAAAGTCCGACGGCGCTTCCAGCGTGTAGCTCAGGCGGGTCTTGTGTTGCAGCAGCCAGAACGCCTCCGGCCACTGCGGGCGCGACATCGGGTCGTGGCTGGGATGGATGATGCCGCCGCGCGCCGGACGCCCTTCGATCACGTCCGCGAGGTCAATCGGACACACTTGCGCCACCGCGTCCACCATGCGTTGCGCGAGCGACGGCAAGTCATCGGGGTTCAGCTCGTAGAGATAAAAGCCGTTCGCCTCCCAGTCCTCGTGCAGGCAGAAGGCGACCTCAAACGCCGGCTGCCGCGCCAGCCACGCCACATGGGCGCGCACCTCGGCGGCCTCGAAGTGCTTGTAGTCGCGGTTCAAGTCCTTGCCGTGCTGGTTCTCGCGCCGGCTGTGCGGAAAGCCGGTCGGGTTCAGACACGGGCAGAGGAACAGGTTGGCGTCCGCCGGCCAGCGGTTCTCCTCCAGCAGCCGTTGCACCGCCAGCGGTCCGGCTGGCTCGTCGCCGTGAATGCCGGTGGAGAGATACACATCGCGCGTCGCGCCCGGGGGGCGGAGTTCAAACGTGAGCAGCTCTCCCCCTCCGTCGAACGGAACCTCCGCCACCTGCCAGCCGTGCTGCCGGGCCGCGTGCGCGGCGGCGCGGGAGACATGCTGGATGTCAATCCGCTCGCCGTGATAGCCGCCGTGGTTTTTGCCGAGCCGCTGCATTTGCGCAGCCCGATTCAGACCGCCGCCGATGCCATCTCGCAAGACTTCTCGCCGCAGCCGCAGCCGGCTTCCGCCTGGTCAGCGAAGTCGTGGCCCTCCCAGCTCGGGTCCAGGCCGAGGTCCTTGAGCATCTGAAGGTCTTTCTCCACAGACTGATTCAGCGTGGTGAGGTAGTTGCCCACCATGAGCGCGCTCGCGCCGGCCGCAAAGATCATGCTCTGGAGGTCGCGCAGGTTCACGGTGCGGCCACCGGCGATCATGATTTCCTGGCGCGGCAGCACGAAGCGGAAGCAGGCGATGGTTTTCAGAATTTCCATCGGCGGCAGCGGCGGGTTTTTCGCGAAGGGCGTGCCGGGAATGGGGTTGAGGATGTTGATGGGGCAGACGTTCGCGCCGATCTCGCGCAGGGACAGCGCGAGGTCGCAGCGATCCTCGCGCGTCTCGCCCATGCCGATGATGCCGCCGGAACAGATCTTGATGCCGGCGGCCTTGAGGTAGCCGATGGTTTCGAGGCGGTCCTCGAAGGTGTGCGTGGTGCAGTGCTGCGGGAAGAAACGGCGGGAGCTTTCCAGGTTGTGCCCGTAGCATTCGAGGCCGGCGGCCTTGAGGCGGTCCGCCACGCGCTGGTGCTTGATGAGGCCAAGGGAGGCGTCGGGGCGGGATTTGCCGCTGGCCTTCATCTCGGCAATGCGGTCGCAGACCTCATCGAGCATCGGTCCTTCGTTGAGGCCGCGCCAGGCGGCGACGAGGCCGACGGCGGTCACGTTATTCTTCCGAGCCTCGTCGAGGGCGCTTTGCACCGGCTCGGGATCCACGAAGCCATACCGGGGCGAGCCGGTCTGGTGGAAGGCGGACTGGGCGCAAAAGCTGCAGTTCTCGGAGCAGGCCCCAGCCTTGGCGTTCACGATGGAGCAGAGGTGAATCTTGTTGCCCTTGTAGCGCTCGCGGATGCGGTTGGCCCAGGCCATCAGCTCGAAGATGTCGGCGGTGTCCTCCAGCCGGAAGAGCCACAGCGCCTCGACGCGGTCAATGCGCCCGCCGTTGAGGACGCGCTGCCCGAGGGCGGCGAGGCGTTCGTGGGTGGTGGCGTCAAACGAGTTCGGTCGCATGGTTGACAGGATACGGAGGGCGCGGCGCAAGGCAAGACGGGAGTGCGCGGCTGTCGTGAGGATTTCAAAGGCGGACAAAAGTGTGCGAGCAAAGGCGGACAGATTTACTGGGCGCGGATTTGGAGGAGGAGCGCGGGGCGTTCGCCGG
>WRPG01000014.1 GCA_009773355.1 Limisphaerales bacterium | reverse complement strand
ATTCCTTGAACCGGTTGACGACGAATTGCGGGAGATTCTCGGCGTAGCTGGTCCCGCCGTAGAACTCCCAGCCGGCGGGGATGCCGTAGCGGCTGCACTGCTCGCGGGCGGCATGGTAGGCGGCCACGCCGGTGGGATGAATCCAAAACCAGCAGACAATTTTTGGGTTCGCGCGCAGCTTGACGAGCGTCTTGCGGAAGTTGGACTCGGCATCATCCACCTGCTCCGGCGTCTCGCCGCCGTCGGCCCGGGGGAGAATCTGCATGGTGACGCGGTCGGTGGTGCTGTTGGTGTTGAGCGGGAAGGTCAGCGCGACGTATTCGTCGGAAAAACCCTTCTTGTTGAGCCAGTTGACGGTGTTGAAGTGGTCGAACAGGAACGTCTTGCCGTCGGGGTGCGGCTTGTCGTGGCGCAGGGCGCTCTTCTCCTTCTCCAGCTCGGTCCACACACGGGTGCGCCACCCGAAGTCGCTGACCATGTAGACCTTGTTGCTCAGGCAGAGGATGCGATACATGATCGCGCCGGGGGGGACGGCCTTGGCGACGGGCACGCGCACGTCCACGGGCGGGGGACCCTTGGGCATCGGCGTCTTGTCCAGCGTGGCGCGGAGATTGTCGCGTTCGGTGAGGAGGGCGTTGGCGGCCTGCTTCTCCGCCTTCTCCGCGTCGCGCTTGGCGACGAGATCCTTCTGCAAGGTTTCCAGGTCGCGGACCTTGATGCCCTTCTGCTCCAGCGTGGTTTCAAAATGCCGCAGGTCGTCCTGCTTGGACTTGGCCTTCTGCGCGACGACCTCCTGGTTCGCGCCGGACTTCTGGGCGTCGGTCTTGAGCTTGGCGAGCTGCTGCTTGGCGGCGGCGACCTGCTGGGGCGTCACCTTGGCCAGCTCCTCCTCGACCGAGTCGGCATTGTTCTTCACGCCCAACTGCACGATGACAAGCACCAGGAGCAACGTGCCGACCACGTTGGTCATGTTGTCCATCATGGAGTCCATGTTGACGCCGTCGTCGAGGTTTTGGGAGGAGCGTCTGGCCATGCGCGTGCGGGGTTGGACTACTTCATGAACTTTTCAAATTCGCTCAAATCCACCTTCCCCTGGCCGGGGATGGGCATCTTGCTGGTGGCGAGCTTGAACTGCTGCTCGGCCCAGCCCGCGCCGCGCACGTAGCTGTTCCACCCGTCGGTGCGGACCAGAAACAGCACGAGGTGGTTCTTGTGGGTGGCCGTCTCCGCGAGAAAGCCGTTGTAATCCTTGTCCGCGCCAATGGTCGCGGCGGCCACGCGGAACCGCTCCTCCTTGCTTTTGTGGACCACAACAGAATCACTGTTGGCCTCGACGACAAAGAGCTTGCGCCCCACGGCGAAGCCGCTGCCGCCGCCCTGCACGCGCAGCGCGGGTTTGAGCTGCGCCGGGTCAATGCGGCGCTCGGCGAGGTCTTCCTTGAGCTTGGCGATCTCGTTGGTCAGGCGCGGCTTCTGGTTGAGCAGGTTGGCGATGACCACCTGCATGTTCTTGATCTCGGCCTCCAGCCGGGCGCGCAGGGCATCCGTGCTGTCGGCGTTCTGCACCAGCTCTTGGAGTAGGATCAAGCGCTTCTCCGCCTGCTCGATGGTGGTCATCTGGTCGGTCAGCGTGCGGAACTCGTTGAGCTGCTTCTGGAGTTCCATCATCTCCTTCGCCAGCGGATTCGTCTTGGCGGCGGCGGCGCCGGAGTTGGTCACCTGCATGACGACGAGCACGCAAATCATCACCACCAGCGCGCCGGACAAGCACGCCAGGATGCTCAGGAACGGGAAGAGCGAGACGGTGGGGATGGCGCTGGATTTGGCGCGGGCCATGACGAGAAGTGGTCAGTAATCAGTGTTCAGTGTCCAGTGCGAAAGACTTCACCCTTTGCCTGTCAGGCGGCTGAAGAGGCCGCCTTTCGTGGCGGTGACTTGTTGCACAACGATTTGCTTGCCGTTGAGGTCGTTCAAGGTCTGGTTCAGCGCGGCGATGCCCTGCGACAGCGCGGACAAATGGCTGTTCGCCGTGCGCATCGCCTCGTCGGCGGCGCGGGAGACATCCTGCTGCACGCGGCCCAGGTTGGATTCGACGGCGCGGGCCACGTTTGCCTGCGCGTCCTGCGCGGCGCGGTCGAGGCCGCCGAGCTGGTTCGTGACCGAGCGGACGGCCTCGGTGAGCGCGGTGAGCTGCTGGGCGACGGGGCGCAACGTGTCGTCCAGTGACTTGGCGGTGTCGCGCTGCATCTGGCGCGCGGACTCCATCGCGGACTGTTGCGCGCTGCTCTGCGAGTCGCGGGAGGAGCGCTCCAAATTCGCGAGCTGGGTGATGGCGGACTTCGCGGACTCGCTGAGGGAGGCCAGTTCCTGCGCGGCGGGGCGCAAGGCGTCCTCGAAAGCCTTCACGGCATCGCGCTGGAGCCGGGCGACGGCCTCCTGCGTGACGCGGTCGTTGGCGTTCTGCTGTTCGCGCGCCTGCTTCTCCATTGCGGCGGCGTGGTCGGCGGCGGACTTCACGCTGCTGGCCAGGGAACCGAGCTGCTGCGTCGCGGGGCGGATGGAGTCTTCGAGCGTCTTGGACAGCTCGCGTTGCAACTGCGCGGTGGTGTCGAGGAAGGCCTTGTGCGCCGAGCTGTGCTGCTCGCGCGCCTGCTTCTGGAGGTTGGCCGCTTCCTGCACGGCGTTCTTGGCCGTCTCGCCAATGCTCGCAAGCTGGCTGACGGCGGGCTTCATCACTTCCTCCATCGCCTTGGCGGACTGGTCGGCGGTGGCGCGGATGGATTCGCCCAGCAGCTTCGAGGAGTCCTGCTGCACGCGGGCGATGGACTCCTGCATGGCCTTCTGCACGTTGCTCTGATGCTCGCTGGCCTGTTTCTCCAGCGAGGCGACGTGGACGGTCGCGGCCTTCACCGCGTCGGAGAGCGTGCTGACCTGCTGGACGGCGGGCTTGATGATGCCCTCGATGGACTTGGCGGTCTCGCCGACGGCGATTTTGACCGCCTCGCCGATGACCTTGCTGGAGTCCTCGTGGAGCTTGCTGAGGGACTGCTTCACGCTCGCGTCAATCGTGGCCTGCTGCGTCTGGGCAACCTTCTCCAACGCACCGACCTGGTCGGCGGCCTTCTTGAGCGTGCTGGTGAGCGTTTCCAGGCTGGTGCCGGCGGACTTGCCGAGCTCGTTCAGCGTCTTGGTGCCGCTCTCGCTGAAGGCGCTGATGGCCTTGCCGAACTGCTCCTGCACCGCCTTGTTGTTCTCCTCGGCGCGCTTCTCCAGGGTCTGTGACTGCTCACGAATCATCTTCGACGCCGCGTCCAGCCCGGTGAGGAATTGCGTATGCGCGCGCGTGATGGAGGCGGTGAGCGTGTCGGCGAGGGCGTTGGAGTCGCCGCCCGCCGCGCCGGAGCCGTCGTTGAGGCGCGGGAGGAAATTCTCGTTGCAGTAGGCGTCCACGTTGGTGAGCGTGTCCTCCTCGAGCTTCTGGAGGGACGACATCGGCAGCGTCAGGAACAAGGCGTAGATAAGACCCAGCAGCGTGGTGTCGAACGCCGTGGCGAGACCGCCGGTGACGCCGCCCATGGACTTCATCATGATCGTTGAGTCCTTGATCGCCTCGGGGCTCATTACGCCGGCAAAGTTGCCAATGGCGGCGGAGAGGCCGATGACCGTGCCGATGAACCCGAGGATGGGGACGGCCCAGATGAAGACCTTGACGAGCGTGTAGCTGCCGCCGATGCGCGCGCCGTCAATGTTCGACTGGTTGGACATCATCGTGGAGACCTCGGCGTTGACCTGGCGGGTCTCGAAGAGTTCGAGCGCCTTGCGGATGCGGTTGACCATGAGGCTGTCCCGGAGCTTCATGGGCAGGGAATAGACGTGCTGGATGAACGCGCCGACGTTGTCCTTGGCAATCTCCCGCGCGATGTCCACCGGCAGCACATCGAGCCGCAGCGCGCTCTGCTGGTGGCGGATCTTCAGCAGCTTGAGGACGAGGAAGGCCACGCCCCAGCCGAAGAAGAACGTCTCGGCGAACTGCACCCAGCCGCGCTCGTAGAGCAGGCCCCGGGTGTATTTGAAGGGCAGCGCCAGCAGGTAGATCAGCACGAAGATGCCCACGCCGATGCCCAGCGCGAGCCAGATGTTCGGGTTGGTGGGGTCGGTCTCCTTCCACCCCTCGCGCCCGGCCGTGGCGGCGCCGGCCTCACTCGCGGCGGCGGCGGCGGGCACCGTGAGGTTGAGGCCGCAACTGGGGCAGGTGACGTTCGAGCCGGCATACTCGGGCTCGACCATCAGCTTCATGGCGCATTTGGAGCAGTGGAAGCGAATCATGGGCGTTGTGTGTTGGCAGAGTTATGTCTGACGGGCTGGTCGGGCGGCAATTTCATTCTCATTTTTCTTCCGGTGCGGGCGCGCTGCGAATGACCAGCGCGGGGCAGGGGGCGTGCCGCACAACTTGCCCGGCCACGCTGCCCATCAGCGCGCGGACTAGCCCGGTGCGCCCCTGAGTCGCAATCACTAGCAAGTCTGCCTGCATCACCCGGGCGAACTCCGCGATGGCCTCCGCTGGCTGGCCGGGCCGCAGCTCCGTGCCGACGTTGGGCAGCCCGCGCAATTCCGCGTCCGCCAGTGCGGCCATCGCGCGGGCCGCCTCCGCGCGGTCGTCCCGCTGCCGCTCGGAGGTGTCCATCTTCCAATCCACATGGAACGGCTCGACGATGTTGAGCACGGTCAGCGCCGCGCCGCGCTCCTCCGCGAGGGCGCGGGCGTAACGCACCGCGACCAGGGAGGCGGGGGAGAAATCCGTTGTCACCAGTATGCGCTGCCAGCGGAGGTCAGGAGAGTTCATGCGGTTCGTTTAATCCATCGGCTCATGGCCGGCCAGCCAAAGTCAGCACCGTCAGCACGGCCAGAAAGTGCGCGTAGGCCACCAGCAGCACGATGCCTTCGCGGCGCGTCAGCCGGGGGGCGCTGCACAGCATCCACGTCACCAACCCCATGAACCCCAGCATCGCCGGGAAGTTGAAGAGCTGCGTGAACTGGTCCATCCGCACGTCCTGCAAGACTGCCGCCGTCCCGACGATGAGCGTGAGGTTGGCGATGTTCGCGCCCAGCACGTTGCCCACCGCGAGGTCGCTCACCGACTGCCGCGAGGAGGTGATGGCCGTGACCAGCTCCGGCAGCGAGGTGCCGATGGCCACCACCGTCAGCCCGACGACAAGGCTCGGCACGCCCAGCCGCGCCGCCACGCCCACCGCGCCGTCCACGAGCAGCTTGCTGCCGACGACCACAATCGCCGCGCCCACGAGGAACTGCACGGCGGTCCCGGCCTTCGTCTCGAACCACGCCCACCGGCTCTCGGACAGTTCCGCGTCAATCGCCACCGCCTCCGCCACGTCCTCCGGCTTGCGGTCCCGCCAGTGGCGCGCGAAGTCCCACACGAAGTAGCCCAGCCCGCCCGCGAGCAGCAGCGCCCCCTGCGCGCGCGACAAGCTCAGGTCCAGCGTCATGAGAAACAGCACGGCGCCGAACCCGAACATGGCCAGCAATGGGAAGCGCAGTGTCTTGGGATGCGCGTCCACCTGCTTGAGCACCGCCGTCACCCCGAGGATGAGGCCGAGGTTGCAGATGACCGAGCCAATCGCGTTGCCCACGGCCAGCCCGGACTCGCCTTTCAAGCCGGACATCACCGACACCACCAGCTCCGGCGTCGTGGTGGTCAGGCTCACCAGCGTCCCGCCGATGACCACGCGCGGCATCCGCAGGAACTCCGCCGTGCGCACCGCGGCGGCCACGAACAGATCGCCGCCCTTGATGAGGAGGACGAGGCCGAACGCGAGGAGGATGAAGTCTTGCAGCATGGCTCAGTCGTGTCGCTGCGCTCCCCGCCAAAGCAGCCCGCCCAACATCACCGTCAGCAGGCACAGCACGGAAGTCATCACCGGCACGGGCCGGGCACTGCCCTCGCGCGCCTGATACTCGTGCCACGCCTGCCACGCCTGCCAGCCCAGCGCCACGACCAGCACCAGCAGCAGGCCCAGGCACCAGCGCAAATTAACCGCCCGCCAAAAAGTCAGCAGGCCGGTGGCGATGCAAAGCCCGCCCCCGGTCAGCGCCACGGCCAGCAGCCGCCAGTCCAGGGTCGGGTCCGCGCGATGCAGCAGCCAGCCCGTCACGCCGAGCAGCAGGCCGTAGGCAACCAACTCAAAACCGGCGTCGGGGGAGGTGGGTTTCATCGCTCTCCGCCGGGAGACTTTTCATCCGGGTGCGGTCCCCCAAAGTCATGCACCAGCGCGGTGAGCAGCAGCACGGTGAGCACCGTCAGGCCGGTCAGCAGCAGCGACAGCTTGCCGAGGCCGCGCTCCTGCCACATCTGCACCGTGTCCGCCAAAAAGAGGAACCCCATCACCATCAAGGTGAGGACAGCTCCGGCGCGGATGCGGTGGCCGAGCCACGCAAGCACGGCCCAAACCAGACAGAGGCCGCCACCGGCCAGCCCGGCGTAAAAAGCCTTCTGCGTCATCCACGCTGCCCAAGAATGCGCCAGCCAGCCCAGGGCGGCGGCGAGGGGCGGGTAAAGCGTGAGAGCGAGGCAGAGCTTGTAGTTGAGCACGGCGGGCGGGTGGGATGCGGACGCGCGGGCGGACAGAGACCGGTGAGAGCTGGCGGACGCTGGTGTCGTTGGTGCGCAATCCAGTTGTCCAGTTGGCGGCCCGACCAACTGACAACCTCTGGAGCCTAGCGGCCCCAAACCCTTGCCCGCAGTGTGGAGTGAACGCCCGGTTCCTGACAAGCAACACTTCGCCTCGTGGCCACTTTTGTCCGAAACCCATTCTTCTGAACCTCTCGACGTGCCCGATGCGTTGCCTTACAAACCTGCGCCGATGGAAACCTTGGCCACCGTCTTCTTCGCGCTTGCCGTGCTGCACACCTTCACCGTGAAACGCTTCGCGCACTGGGCACACCAGTATCCGCCCGGCTCGGTGCGGGAGAATCTCCTGCACTTCCTTGCCGAGACCGAAGTTGTCTTTGGCCTCTGGGCGGCGGCGTTGTTCTTGGGCATCGCCGTGTTGAAAAGCTCGGTCGCGGAGGCCGTCGCCTACATCGAGGGGCTGAACTTCACCGAGCCGAAATTTGTGCTCGTCGTGATGGTCGTGGCGGCCACGCGGCCCGTGGTGCGGCTGGCCGAGACACTCATCCGCTTCGTCGCGCGCCTCCTGCCGTTGCCGGCGGGCACCGCCTTCTACGTGGCCGCGCTGGTGCTCGGCCCGCTGCTGGGTTCCTTCGTCACCGAGCCGGCGGCGATGACCCTGCTGGCGCTCGTGCTCAAGCGCCGTTACTTCGACTGCGGCATCTCGGAAAAACTCGCCTACGCCACGCTCGGCCTGCTCTTCGTCAACGTCTCCATCGGGGGCACGCTGACGCATTTTGCCGCGCCGCCCGTGCTCATGGTGGCCGCCAAGTGGAACTGGGACACGCCCTTCATGTTCGCCACCTTCGGCTGGCGCGCGGCGGCGAGCTGCGCGGCTTCCACCGCGCTGATGGCCTTCTGGTTTCGGAAGGAACTTGCCGCCCTGACCTTCGCGGCGGACACGAGCGCCCGCGTGCCGGCCTGGCTGACCGCGACGCACATGGTGTTTCTCGGGCTGGTGGTCGCTTTCGCCCATCACCCGGATGTCTTCTTCGGCGTCTTCGTGCTCTTTCTCGGCATCGTGACCGCCACGCGCGAGTATCAGGATGACCTGAAGCTGCGCGAAGGCCTGCTGGTCGGCTTCTTCCTCGCGGGGCTGGTCACGCTCGGTTCGCTGCAAGCCTACTGGCTCAAGCCGCTCATCCAGAGCCTCAACGGCAGCGCGCTCTTCTTCGGCGCGACCGGCCTGACCGCGCTCACCGACAACGCCGCGCTCACCTATCTCGGCTCGCTCGTGGAAGGCATCTCCGACGAGCTCAAGTATGCGCTCGTGGCCGGCGCGGTGGCCGGCGGCGGGCTGACGGTCATTGCCAACGCCCCGAATCCGGCGGGGGTGGGGATATTGCAGGACGCGAAAGTGTTCGCGGAAGAAGGTATCAGCCCTCTCGGATTGTTCCTTGGCGCGCTGCTGCCCACGGCCGTGGCCGTGGTGTTCTTCTGGTTCCTGCGGTGAGACCCGGCTCCGGCGGCGTCAACGGAAACCCGGGGCCGGGGCGGCCCCATGGCGGCCGCAGCGCGCCGATCACGGATCAGTTCAGGGCGACTGGGCCGGGGTTTGGGCCACGCGCGGCAGCGCGAAGAGCGAACCGACCGTCACCAACAACCCGGTCAACAGCAGCCAGGCCGGCGTGTCCGACTTGTCGCCGTGCTGCATCATCGTCTGCGCGGCCAGCGAGACGATGGTGAAGTTCGGACACAGCAGGAAGAACGTGTCCGCCGCCTGTCCGGCCAGCGGCCAGCGGCGGAACTGCAACCGGCGCCACCCCATGAGCAGCCCCGCCGTGCCCAGCGCCAGCAGGCCGGTCCAACTGAACACCACGCCCCAGGGCACGGCCAGGCCCAGCGCGAAGAAGAAGACCGGAATCAGCATGCGCTGGCTGATCGGGGCGACATAGTGCTCCAGATGCTGGCCGTCATGCTCGATGCGCGCCAGGAACAGGCCGAGGAAGAACGCCGTCTTCGGCGCGGACAAACCCAGCCGCTCGCCCACAGCGCAGACCGCGAGCACGAGCAGCACGACCAGATGGATGCGCCAGTGCGTGGCCTGCGTCAGGATGGTTTGAAACAGCCGTTGCAGCGGCACCGCCAGCCGGCTCACGCCGTAGATCACGGCGGCGATCCCGAGCAGTTGCAGCCCGATCAGCCAGGTCATCCCCTGCTTCATGGCGGCGGACTCCACGGACAGGACGAGAATGGCCAGCACCTCCAGCAGCACCATGACTTGCAGGAACAATTCCCGCCCCTCGAGGGTGAGGTGCGGGTGGTGCTTCCACGCGGAATGCGCCATGCCCACCGAGCACGCCGTGAGCGCGGCGCAGGCCAGCAGGCTTTCCAGCAGGTCCAACCCGATGGCGGTGGTGACGAGCAGCAGCAGCGGGTATTGCGCAAGCACCCAGCCCGCCGTGTAGCGCAGCGCCGGCAGCAGCGACCGGAATTTCGACAGCTCGATTTCCAGCCCCACCTCGAAGAGCAGCAGCAGAAAGCCCACCTTGCCGGCCTCGCCGAGCATCTGTTTCACCTCGGCATCCACCAGCGGGGAGAGCAGCACGCCGAACAGGGTGAACGCCGAGTAAATCAGCGCGGGCCGCCCGAAGTGCCGGCACACGTCCGGCACCGCCATGAACAGCAGGATCAGAAAAATGACGGCCTCGACGGTGTTCATGCTCGCGGGGAAGTTGGTGTTTGCCTTGGTTCGGGCAGGCCGCAACTCAAGCCATCGTTCACGCGTCACTCCTTGGGCAGGGCTTCCGGGTTGATCTGCAATTCCTGGCACGCGTGGATGTAGGACGAGGCGGACCAGGCCTGGAAGCACTTGCCCATCGGCCGGCCCGTGCGGCTGTGGACCCATTCGTTGAACTCCCACTCCTGGTTTTTGCCCAGCCGGTTCAACTGCGCCAGCTTGAGCAGCTCGCGGCAGGCGACCTCGTAGAGGCCGAGGCGGTGGATGAAGCGCACCCACATGCCGCCGATGAAGGGCCAGATGCCGCCGTTGTGGTAATGGCCGGGCAGGTTGAGCAGGTTCACGGTGTAGTAAGACTTCCAGTCCGGGTCGCCCGCCTGCACCGGCGGATAGAGGTTTGCGACGGGATACGGCTCGTTGACGCCCACGCCCCACATGAACTTGAAGGCGGTGCGGGCGCGCTCGGCGTCGAGCACGTTGGCGATGAAGGCCTGCACGTTGCCCAGCACGTCGCAGCGCCAGTTGAAGCTGAAGGGCGTGATCTCGGCGAGCAGGTAGCTGGAGTCGCCCACGAAGGACTGCTGCCGGGCGAAGCTGAACGGCTGCTGCTCGACACCGGGCTGGGTGGAGGGCCAGAAAGTGTGGAGGATTTTCGCCCGGATGGCCTGCGAGCGGCGCAGGCATTCGGCGGCGGCATCGAAGTTGCATTGCAGTTCCAGCAGCCGGCCGTAGGCGACGTTGGCGCGATACCACAGCACCTCGTCGTAGAGGACGTGGTAGCTGCGCCCGAACAAGTCCGTCCAGTCGCCGGCCTCGGGGATTTCGAGCAGCAGGTCGTTGTTGCTGTCCAGCGCGCCGAGCCAGTCCATCGCGCGCTGGAGCGGCCCGGCGTATTCGGCGAGCAGGCCCAGGTCGCCGGTTTTGCGCACGTAGGCGTGGAAAGCGACGATGGCCCACAGCGCGCTGTCAATGGAGCAGATGCCGCCCACGCCGCTGTAGTCGGGCGTGCCGTCGTCCAGGCGCACGTTGGCGGGCATCTGGCCGTTGGGCGCGAGCCGATCGAACAGCGTGCGGAGCGTGGCCGCCTGCGCGGCGCGGATGTCCGGATCCTCCAGCCCGATGGTGCCGATGATGGTGATGGCGCCGTCGCGCGCCCAGACGCTGCGGTAGTTCACGTCGGTGCCGGTCACCTCGTTGTCCGTCAGCGAGCAGGCGGAGAAGCCCAGCGGCGTGAGGTTCTTGCGCAGGGCGATGAGCGCGTGGCGGTAGCCGGCGGCGATGAGTTCGCGCTCCTCCGAGGTGAGCGTGCCCAGCGCCGCCTCGCTGAACAGCATCCGCAGCGTGGGATCCATCTGCTCCAGGCCCAGCGCGGCCGCACCCGGCTGGGGCGCGGCGGGGATGACGCCGAAGTGCTGCAAGCCTTCAAGCACGCCCTCGGCCATGACGCGCGTGGCGTTGAACGTGGGCACCTTGACCACCGCCTCGATGAGTTCGGGCTGGGCGTTCTCCACCACGATGCCCTGCACGCCGGGCAGGAGGAACATGCTGGCGTCATTGGCGGTGTCGCCCGCCACGAGCACCTGCTCCAAGGGCAGGCCGAGCCGGTGACACAGCCATTTGAGCGCCCCGCCCTTGGTCGTGTTCGCGGGCAGCACGTCGAGGTCGCGCCCGCTGGAATAGACCACGCTCGTCTGGAGGCCGGCCTGCGCGAGCTGCTGCCCCAGCACCGCGATGGTCTCGGGCGTGGCGCGGTGCAGATACCAGCTCGACTTGTAAGGGTGCAGGAACTGCGGCGGCTGGCGCGTGACGCCGGGAAACGCGCCGACAATGGCCTCCACCCTGGCCAGATCCCAGTCGTCGCGGAACTGCTGGTTGAACTCGTTGAGCGGGCGCTTGCGGCGGCCGTCGTAAATCTGCGTGCCCACGCCGCCGATGAGATAGTCCGGCCACGGCAGGCTGCCCGTGGCGAGCTGGTCAATCATGTCCTGCACCAGCCGGCCCGAGGCGTAGGCCAGCAGCGGGCGCGCCGCTTTGGGCAGGGCCTCCCAGGCCGCCTTGAACCGCCGCGTGGCCTCCGGGTTGCCCAGCAGCGTGCCGTCGAGGTCGGAGCAGAAGAACGCGACTTGGCTCATCGGGCGCGAGTATGTCCGCTCAATCTGTGTCCGTCCACGGCTCATCCCATTCCGTGTCGGCCAGGTCGTCGCGGGTCTGGGTGTGGTGCTCCACGAGGGCCACCAACTGCTGCGCGATGCCCGACCAGGTGAACAGGCTGCGCGCCTTGTAGGCCCCCATGCGCGCCAGCCGCGCGCGCAGGCGCGGGTGGCGGAAGGGCTTCAACATCATGATGCCGAGATCCTCCTTGTCCAGCGGGTCGGCGAACAGCGCGTTGCGCCCGAAGGTGAGCGCCTTCCACAGCCCACCGTGAATCGTGACGATGGTGGGGGTGCCACACGCCAGCGCCTCGATGGCCGTCATGCCAAACGGCTCGTAGCGGCTCGACAGCACGAACATGTCCGCCGCCCGATAGTGGTCCGCGAGGTCGGCGTCGGGGATGAAGCTGCTGAAGCGGACGCGCCCGGCGAGGTTGAGCGCGGCGGCCAGCTCCTTCAGCTCGGCCAGCAGCTTTTGCTCGTGCTCATTCGCGTTCTCCCCGCCGACGGCGAGGTGCAGCACCGCCTCCGGCTCGCGCTTGGCGAGCACCTCAAACCCTTGAATGAGCAGGTCATAACCCTTGTTGCGCGCGAGCCGGCCGAGGGCGAGAACCACCTTGCCGGTGAAGCCCAGCCGCTGCCGGATGCCCTGCCGCGTCGCCTCGCTCACCGGATAGAACCGGTGGTCGTCATAGCCGGGCGGAATCATCCGGCACTGTTCCTCCGTCAGGCCGTAGTCCTGAACGAGCAGCTCGGTCTGCTGCGGCGTCGTGGCGATGACGAGGTCCGCCGCCGCATAGAGCAGGCGCTCGTGGTGGATGCGCTCGCTGAAATTGTAGCGCTTCTCAAAGTTGGCCGCGTCATCCGGATGGTCCTGCTCCATCTGGCGTTTCTTCCAGATGCCCAGCGAGTGCGGCGTGTGCAGGTGGGCCACGCGCAGCACCTCGGCCAGACGCAGACCGGCCACGCCCGCGTCCCAGTAGTGGCTGTTGAGGAAGGCATACTTCAGCCCGTGCTTCTTGATGAGGCGCAGCGCATTGCGCGACCACTCCGGCAGCTTGAGGTAAAGGTATTCCTTGGAGATGAACTCGCGGCCGCCGCAGGGCACGCCGATCACCCGCACGCGCTCGTTGACCACGTCAATCTCCGGCTGGTCCTCGAACCGGCGCGTCCAGATGTCCACCTCGTAGCCGAGCTGCGCGAGCTTCTTGGACAGCTCAAGCACATACACCACCTGCCCGCCGGTGTCCGCCGCGCCGAGCGGGGGATTGGCCGCGACATAGCCGTGCGTGGAAAGCATGGCGATGCGGGGCAGGGGGGACTGGGGATTGAGAAGCAAATCACTCATGCGGGTTCAGGAGGCGTTTTCAGGATCGAGGTTCATTTCGCGGATTTCCGACAGCGCCGGCACCGGCTCGCCCAGCAGCTTGAGGATGCCGCGCAGGTCCTCCTCCAACGTGTGCTTCGCGGCGTCGCGCACGGAGGGGCGCTTGGGCTGGAAGGCCACCGAGTTGCCCGCGCCGCGCAGCACGCAGATGTCGTTCTCACTGTCGCCCACGGCCAGCACGCGGTCGGGCGGGACGTTCAGCTCGGCGCAGAGGTGGTGCAGCACGTTGAGCTTGCAGAGGCGGTGCTTGCGGCACTTCACCGGCTCCCGCATCGCGGGCGCGAAGGTGACGCGCCCCGTGGCCTTCTCGTGGCGGAACCGCATGAGGTGCGCGATGGCGAAGTCGGCAAAGACACGCCGCCGCACCGTTTCGGCGGCGCTGTGGTAGCTGTCGGTGACGATGACAACGCGGTAGCCGGCCTTGCGCAGGCCCACGACGGTCTCGACCGCGCCGGGCATGAGCGGAATGTCGCGCGCGACGCGCCGGAACACCTGTCTGGGCACGCCCGCGAAGAGCGCCGCTATGCGCCGCGTGCGCTGGACGGGGGAAAGCAGTTCATTATCGAGCAGCGGCTGGAGCGCCTCCTCGCGCCCGGTGGCACGGGCCAGTTCGATGACGAAGCGACCGTTGAGCAGCGTGCCATCCATGTCAATCAGCGCGAGCCGCTCGACGTTTTCCAACCGTTTGAGCGCCACCTCCTGACGCACGCGCCGCACCCGGTCGCGCTCGCGCGATTGCTGGATGAACGACAGCCGCAGCCGGCCCCACTCGGCGGCGCGCTCGATGATCGTGCGCGTGACCTGCATGGCCATCTCGCCCAGCGCGTCGAGCGACTGGCTGTCGTGGCGCAGCTCGCCGATGTCCACCTCGACGATGCGCGCCCGCTCGCGCGTGGCGTCAATCAGCAGCCCGATGTCCACGCCGTAGTCGTTCTCGAAGCGGAGGCGCTGGAGCAGGTCGCGCCGGGCCGCGATGATGCCGCCGAGCGGCTGCGCGAACTCCGCGAGTTCGGGGAAATAGGTTTTGAGCAGCGGCTTGGCGGTGAGGATGGTCACGCGCCCGGCGGCGCGCGTGAACTTGGCCTTCACGAAGTCCGCCTCATTCCTGAGCAGCGGCTCGACCAGTTTGCGGATGAGTCCCTTGCGCAGCCCGGTGAGGTCGCCGTCGAGATACACCAGCACGTCGTGGCGCGCATGCTGCCAGCCCTCCTCCATGCTCTCGCCCTTGCCCATGAGCGCGCTCGTCACCACGCGCGCGCCGGCCTGCTCCGCGAGTTCCGGCGTGCCGTCAATCGAGCCGTCGTCAATCACCAGCACCTCGCCCACCAGCCGGTCCGCGCGGGCAAAGCGCACAATCTCCCCGATGGTGCGCGACTCATTGAGGACGGGGATGACGACCGTGACCTTGCGCGTGGGCAGGCGGCGCGGACGCGGCGGGGCGGGAGCCGGACGGGGACGGGCGTTTCGGGCCATGACTAGCGTCTCTGTGGCACGCCGGCATGGCGGCGCGCATCACTTGGATGGCGGCCCGACCATCCACACTGCCTCCGCAGTCACACGACCGCGAACCCTTGGTAACGCTATGATTTCACTTGGTTGCCCGAGGTCGAGTCAAGCCCGCGGATGAAGATTTATTGCCTATCCGGTTTCAGGACGGCGGCTGTTAGAATGCCGCGCAGCCCGGAACGTCAGTTGATTGATGCTCGCGCCCATGAATCCGCAATTGCTGAAACTCCAACACCAGACCCGCCGCACGTTTCTCCGCCGCGCGGGGCAGTTCAGCCTCGGCGCGATCGCGCTGGAGACGCTGACCGACGCGAAGGCGGACATCAACCCCACGGATCCCGCGCGGCCGCTCGCGCCGCGCGCACCACACTTCACGCCGAAGGCGAAGCGCGTGATTTACCTGCACATGAGCGGCGCGCCGCCGCACCTGGACATTTTCGACTACAAGCCCGAGCTGGTGAAACGCAACGGCCAGGACTGCCCCGACCAGTTCTTGAAGGGCCGGCGCTTCGCCTTCACGAGCGGCGTGCCGAAGCTCATGGGCACCCCGCGCACTTACGCGCAGCACGGGCAGGGCGGCATCTGGATGTCCGACGCGCTCACGAACCTCCCGCGCATCGCGAACGACATCACGGTCGTCAAGTCCATCACCACGGACGAGTTCAACCACGCGCCCGCCGAGCTGCTGCTCTACACCGGGTCCGGTCGCCAAGGCCGGCCCGCGATGGGCACCTGGGTGACCTACGGTCTCGGCACGGAGAACGAGAATTTGCCCGGCTTCGTGGTGCTCATCAGCAGCGGCGTGCAGCCCAGCGGCGGCCAGAGCTGCTGGGGAAATGGCTTCCTCCCGTCGGTTTATCAGGGCGTGCAATGCCGCTCGAAGGGCGATCCCGTCCTCTACGTCTCGAACCCGCCCGGCATGGACCGCGAGATGCGCCGCCGCACGCTCGACACGTTGCGCGACCTGAACGAATTGCAGGCGCAGGAGCTGGGCAGCCCGGAGACGGCCACGCGCATCGCGCAGTATGAACTCGCCTTCCGCATGCAGACGAGCGTGCCGGAGGTCATGGACATTTCCAAGGAACCGCAGGCGCTGCTCGACTCCTACGGCGCGAAGCCGGGCGACGCGAGTTTCGCCAATAACTGTCTGCTCGCGCGCCGGCTCATCGAACAGGGCGTGCGTTACGTGCAGCTCTTCGACTGGGGCTGGGACTTCCACGGCACCGGCGCGGACACGGGCATCACCGACGGCCTCACGAAGAAGATGGCCCGCACGGACAAGCCGGTCGTGGCGCTCATCGAGGACTTGAAGCAGCGCGGCCTGCTGGACGACACGCTCATCGTGTGGGGCGGCGAGTTTGGCCGCACGCCGTTCCGCGAGGGCCGCACCGCCGCGAGCGCGGTGCTCGGGCGCGACCACTACCCGGACTGCTTCAGCCTCATGCTGGCGGGCGCGGGCATCAAGCGAGGCTTCAGCTACGGCGAGACGGACGAACTGGGCTTCGGCATTGTTGAGAACAAGGTCCACGTCCACGACCTCCAGGCGACCATCATGCACCAGCTCGGCTTCAACCATGAGAAGCTGACGTTCCGCTTCCAAGGCCGCGACTACCGGCTGACGGACGTGCATGGGCACGTGGTGAAGGACATTCTTGCGTGAGCTGGGTGTCGTCAGTTCGGAGCGCGGGCCTCTGGCCCGCAGCGGCAACTTCGTCGGCAGCGCTTCTGGCATCCGAGTCACGTCAACAGTCCAAGCTGCTGCGGCCCGGAGGGCCGCGCGCCCAGCATCCGTGAACCGCCGCGAATTTCTCTGCGCCTCCGGCCAGTTCGCTGTCCTCGCCACTGCCATCTCCGCCGCCGAACCGCCTCCGCTGTCGAAGCAGGCGCACGAGGCGCTGGCGCGGGCCACACGCTTCATGCGCTCCATCTCCGCCGAGGGCGGCTACCTGTGGCGCTACTCGCTGGACTTGAAGGAAAGGGCAGGGGAGACCAAGGCCACCGCGACGCAGGTGTGGATTCAACCGCCCGGCACGCCGAGCATGGGCGAGGCGTTTCTGCGCGCCCATGCGGCCACGAAAGACACCCAGTTCCTCGACGCCGCGCGCGACGCGGGCGACGCGCTGGCGACGGGTCAGTTGGAGTCCGGCGGCTGGGATTACCTCATCGAGTTCGACCCCGTGAAGCGCGCGGCTTGGTATCGCCGCGCGGACATCGGGAGCTGCAACGCCGCCGAGGTGGCGAAGCGAAAGAACATTTCCACGTTCGACGACAACAATTCCCAGAGCGCCATCCGCTTTCTGCTCGCGCTGGCGGACGTGACCAAAGCCTCGACCGACCCGCGCGATGGCCGCGTGCGCATCGCGCTGGACTACGCGCTCAAGAAGATGCTGGCGGCGCAGTATCCGAACGGCGCGTGGCCGCAGCGCTACGACGGCCAGCCGCGCAACGCGGCGGATTACCCCGTGCTCAAGGCGAGCATCCCCGCGACTTACCCGCGCCAATACGGAAAGGAAAATTACTTCCGCCACTACACGCTCAACGACAACACCCAGCGCGACTGCATCCTGACGCTGCTGGACGCCTGGCATCGCACAGGCCGCCGCGAGTTCCTCGACGCCGTGAAACGCGGCGCGGAGTTTCTCATCCTTGCGCAGTTGCCGGAGCCGCAGCCGACCTGGGCACAGCAATACAACGCCCGTATGGAGCCGGCGTGGGCGCGCGCCTTCGAGCCGCCCGCCGCCTGCACCAGCGAGAGCGTCGGCGTGCTGCGCCTGCTCACCGACCTCCACGTCGAGCTGGGCGACGCGCGTTATCTGGAGCCGCTGCCGCGCGCCATCGCGTGGTTCAAGCGCTCCGAGATGTCGCCGGGCCTCTGGGCGCGCTACTACGAGCTGCACACGAACAAGCCCATCTTCGGCGACCGCGACGGGAAGATTTATTACCGGCTGGAGGACATCAGCGAGGAGCGCCGCAAAGGCTACAGTTGGCGCGGCGACTACGGCGTGCCGGGAGCCATCACCCGCTATGAGGAAGTGAAGCAGCGTGGGCGCGAGGCGATGCAAGCGCGGTCGAAGCCCAAGCCGCCGACCGCCGAGCAGAAGGCGTCGCGCGCGAAGTCCATGGAGGCGCGGGTCCAGTCCGCCATCGCCGTGCTGGACGCGCAAGGCCGCTGGGTGACGAAGGGCGACTTGAAGAAGCGCGACTTCGACTTCGGCGACCGCATCGAGACCAGCGCGTTCATCCGCAACGTCGAGCTGCTCGCCGACTATCTCGAAGCCGCGCAGTGAGCGGCTCTACCGCTTGCGCAGGTCCACGGCCACGAGCCTGCCCTTGTCGCGGGCGAGGAGGAGGCCGTCGGCGAGCGCGGGCTGGGCGCGGCCTTCGCGGCCGAGGATTTGGGCGCGGGCTTTCTCGACGAAGGCGTTCGGATCGGCGGCCACGCGGACGAGTTCGCCGCTGTCGGCGGCGATGAGGAGGTCGTTGCCGGCCAGGATGACTCCGCCGTGCGCGACGCGGCCCGTGCTCCAGCGGATCTTGCCCGTGGCCAGTTCCACGCAGCGCAGCTCGGGGCGCGGGCCGGTGTCCACGCGGCCCTCGAAGCCGTAGAGGAAGCCGTCACGCAGGACGGGCGTGACGTATTGCGCGGTGAGCTGCTCTTCGCCGGACCAGAGTTTCTCCACGCCGCCGGCCTTCACGCGCAGCAACGCCGCGCCTGCGCCGTAGCCGGCGGAGATGAACACCGTGTCCCCGCTCACGACGGGCACGGCGGCGCTGACGGAGGCCTGCATCTTCGGCCCCCACGGGAAGGCGAAGCGCACGTTGCCATTCGCGGGGTCGAGGGAGACGAGCTTGTGCCGTGCGAAGAAGAACGCGTGCCGCTGGCCGCCGATGGTCGCGGCGATGGGGGAGGAGTAACTGGCCTCCTCATCGTGCGCCTGCCAGAGCACCTTGCCGGTCGCGGTGTCGAAGGCGACGATGCCCGCGCGGTTCTTCCCGCCGAGGTTGACGAGCAGCGCCTTGCCCTCGACCAGCGGCGAGCAGGCGAAGCCGAAAAAGCCCTTGTCCGCGCCGAAACCCGCCTGCGCGTCCGCGCTCCAGAGCGGCTTGCCGGTGGCGAGGTCGAGCGCGTGCAGGTTGCCGTTCGCGCCGAAGACGAAGACGCGCCCGCCCGCGATGCACGGCGTGGCGCGCGGGCCGTTGTCGAAGCCGAAGTTGTCCGTGTAGCTGGTGGCGAAGGGCTGCTTCCACAACTCCCTGCCGGTCCTGGCTTCAAGGCACTCGACGAATTCCTCGTTCGCGACGCGGTGGAACACGACAACTTTCCCATCCGCAGCGACCGGCCCGGCCCAGCCGGAGCCGAGCTTCTTTTGCCACGCGACCGGCGGGCCTTCCTTCGGCCAGGCGTCCGCGAGGTCGGTGCCGGCGTAAGCGGCGTTGCGCGTGGGGCCGAGGAACTGCGGCCAGTCGGCGGCGGGGAGGACCAGTGCGCTTCCCAGCAGGCAGAGGCAGGTCCGGGCGGTCAGGTGCATGGCGGTCTGGATACGGCAGGCGGCGAATCTAGGCGAGGAAAAGTCCGGGGACCGGCGCGCGTTGCAACCCGCGCGCAGGGGGGTAATCTGCCGTCAACTTCTGATGACCGCGCCACCGCCAGTTGTCCGCTCCGCCCCCCGCCGCGCGTTCACGCTGATCGAGCTGCTCGTGGTCATCGCCATCATCGGCGTGCTCGCCGGGCTGCTGCTGCCCGCGCTCGTCGGCTCGAAGGAGCGCGCGAAGCGGACGGCCTGTCTCAGCAACCTCCGCCAGGCCACGCTCGGCGCGCTGCTCTACGCGGGCGACTTCGAGGAGAAGCTCCCGCACGGCACCACGGACACGGACTTCGAGTATCCGCCGGTCGTGTCCACGAACACGCTCGCGCAGTTCATCCGCTACGCCGGGAGCGACCGCGTCATCGGCTGCCCCGGTCTGCCGAAGCCGTTCAAGGTCGGCGGGTTCACCGAGCCGAACGGGCACGGCATCGTGTTCGGATTCAATTATCTTGGCGGCCACGAGTTGCTGCGCGCGACAAACAACATGCTGGCCGTGCGTGGCTGGCTCTCGCCGCTCAAGTCCGACGAAGGCCCGCAACTGCCGCTCTTCACCGACCTCAACGTGTGGTCGCCGACGGGCGGGCAGTCCGTCGCGCCGCACGGAGCCAACGGCGCGGTGCGCCTCGGCGAGGACGGCGCGAACACGGCGGCGGGCGGCGCGGACTCGAAGACGCTCGGCGGCAAGGGTGGGAACGTCGCCCATCTCGACGGCTCGGCGGCCTGGCGGAAGATTGAGGCGATGGGAACCTACCAGCTCTCGCTGACATGGAATGAGCTGTTCGGGATGTGGTAGTAGCTCGACATTCCAAAGTCGAGGCTAGGAGTGGCGATGCCTCAATTCTCGACACTGGAATGTCGAGCTACCGTCGCTTTGGTCACTTGCCCGCACAGCACGGCTCGCTTCGCCCCGGTCGTCTCCGGCAGGTTCCCGGGCAGGCCGTGCCAGCGCCGCCATGCCAGCAGCGCGAAGGCGGCGGCCTCGATGGCTTTCGTGGGCCAGTCGAGGTCTGCGGAGGTCAGCACTTCAACCTGCGGATTCAGCGCGAGCAGTTCGCGCCGGATGAACTTGCGCAGGGTGAGGTTCGCGGTGCCGCCGCCGCAGAGAATCACCTGGTCCGGCGGCGCGGGCAGGTGGAGCTGGTAATTCAACGCCAGCGAACGCGCAGTGAACTCGGTGAGCGTGACGGGCAGGCACATTTCGTAAAGCTCGCCAGCTTCGATTGCTGCCAGCACCCGCGCAAAGAAGCGCTCGCCAAACTCCTCCCGCCCGGTGCTCTTGGGCGGCGCGGCGCGGAAGAAGGGATGTCGCAGCCAGCGGCGCAGGCAGCCCTCATGGGCTTGCCCGAACGAGGCGAAACTCCCCTCGCGGTCGTAGCGGTTTTCGCCTTCGGTG
The DNA here is from genome assembly GCA_009773355.1 of Limisphaerales bacterium. Classification (GTDB taxonomy): domain Bacteria; phylum Verrucomicrobiota; class Verrucomicrobiia; order Limisphaerales; family SXTU01; genus SXTU01. The sequence goes on along the minus strand of WRPG01000014.1, from coordinate 59,828 downwards.
AGGTGGCGCATCGCCAGGTCAATGAGCACGTTCGCGGGGCCGGTGTCGAAGGCGAGCACGCGCAGTCGCGCGCCGCGCCGCCAGTCGAGCGAGGTGACGTTGCTGATGCCGCCGAGGTTGTTCACGCACATATGTTTTCCCCGGCGGGCGAAGACGACTTGGTGAAAGAGCGTGGCGAGTGGCGCGCCCTGTCCGCCCGCCGCAAGGTCGGCGACGCGGAAGTTGCTGATGACCGGGATACGCAGGGACTCGGCGAGGTAAGCGGGTTCGCCGAGTTGCAGCGTGGCGGGGCGCGTGGGATGCGGATGATGGAAGACGGTTTGTCCGTGCAGGCCGACGAGCTGCGCGCGGCGGGCAGCGGGGCTGCGCTGGGCGGCGGTCGCGTAGAAGCGGCCGAGGTCGTGGTGAAGTTGGGCGAGTTCCCAACTGCTGGCCTCACCGCGTGCTGAGAGTTGAAGTCGGCGTTGCAGCGCCTTGGGAAAGTCTGCGCTCCAAAGCTCCAGCAACTTGACGCCATCCGCCGACACGTCGCACAGCGCGTGGTCCACACCGTCGAGGCTCGTGCCGGACATGATGCCGAGGACGCGGAGTGGAGCGCAGGTGTCCAACCTGCGCGAAGCAATTTGGCCGGAACGCGCAGGTTGGACACCTGCGCTCCGGGTAGTGGCAGGACGCGCACTCATTTCGCAGCGGTAAGGAAGAAGGTGTTCAGCGTGCCGATGCCCTTGATTTCAGTCGGGCCGCGCTCCTCGAAGTGAAACTTGTCTGCCAGCAGCCGGCTGAATTCCTCCGTGACCTGCACGCGGTCGGGAACGCCGTGCGACTCCATGCGGCTCGCGGTGTTCACCGTGTCGCCCCAGAGGTCGTAAATGAACTTCTTGCGCCCGATGACGCCGGCCACAACCGGACCCGAGTGCAGGCCCACGCGCAGTTGCAGCGACTGGCCTTGCTCGCGGTTGAACTCGCCCAGCGAGCGCAACATCGCCAGCGCCATCTGCGCGATGGCCTCGGCGTGGTCGGCGCGTGGCTCCGGCACGCCGGCCACGACCATGTAGCAGTCGCCGATGGTCTTGATTTTTTCGAGCCGCAGCTCGCCCGCGAGGTGGTCAAAGCGGGAGAAGACCGCGTCGAGCATGGTGACAATCTGCTCGGGCGGTGTGACACGGGCGAACTTCGAGAAGCCGACGATGTCCGCGAACAGCACGCTCGCGGCCTCGTAGCGGTCGGCGATGACCTGCGGGCTGCCCTTGAGCCGTTCGGCGATGAGCACGGGCAGCACGTTCAGCAGCAGCCGCTCCGACTTTTCCTTTTCCTCGTCGAGCGCGTGGTAGGCGGCGGCCAGCTCCTCGTTCTTGCGCCGGATGACCTCGGACTCGTAGAGCGGCGCGACCAGCCGCAGCACGCGCAGCAAGCGCACGAGACGGAGGACCGCGAGGTTGTCCATGCCGGGCACGAAGCAGAGCGCGACGATGGCGAAGTCGAGGGCGTTCCACGCGCTGCCAAAGAACTGCCAGGGCCGCGCGCCGTGCGCGCCAATGCGCACGACCATTTCCGCGAGGAACACACCCAGCAGCAGGCGCTCGACAAACTGGAAGCCGCGCGTCACCTCCGGCGTCACGCCCGGCAGCGTCTCCAGCCCGATGCTTAGGACGGAGAGGAAAATCGCGCCGATGATGAACCGCTGGAACCAGCGGGACTCGGCGAGCTGCTTGAAATGTTCCGCAAGGGCCATGCGTGGGCGGGCAACGTCTTGCTTTTAACTACGGTGAAGCTGACGCATTCTTCGCCGCCGCCCGCAGACGGGTCAATTATGAAGGTTCTGTTTTTGCACGCGCATCACGACGACTACGAGTTCACCGCCGCCGGGACGTTCGAGCTGTGGCGGCGCAAGCTGGGCGCGGACTTCACGGCGAAGGTCGTCGTCTGCACCGATGGCAAGGCGGGACACCACTTCCGCACGCGCGAGGAGACGGGCGCACTGAGGTTGCGCGAACAGGCGGCGGCGGCGGCGATTGGCGGTTTTCAGTTCGAGCCGCTGCGTTTGCCGAACGGGCAAATCCCGCGCGAGGCGTGCCTGCGCGTGACCACGGACTTGCTTGCGGCGCTGTGGAAGGCCATTCGCGACTTCGAGCCGGATTACCTTTTTTGCCCGCCGGTGGCGAGCGACCCGCGCGCGGGCATTCATGTGGACCATGTCGCCGTCGCGACGGCGGTGCGCGAGGTGGCCTACATGATCAACGTGCCGCACGCCTTCACGCCTGAGTATCCGGCGGACGAAACGCAGTCCACGCAGGTGAAGGTGCCCGTCATCCTGAACACCTACGACGGCTACCAGTTCGGCGCGAACACGCACGACCTCGCGGTGGATGTGGAGGCGGCGTTCGAGGCCATCTGTGACATGACGTGGTGCCACCAGTCGCAAATCGCCGAGTGGCTGCCGTGGATTGGCCGGCACAAGATGGCCGCACCCAAGGATCGCGAGGAGTGGAAGGCGGTGCTGCGCGCGCGCTTCCTCCGGCAGAACCGCGAGCTGGGCTTCAAGTCACAGCATGCCTTCGAGATGTTCACTGTCACGGCGTGGGGCGCGGTGCCGACGGCGGAGCAACTGCTCGCCGACTTCCCACCCATCACGCCGAAGTTCTCCCATGTGAAGAAACTGCGGCAGCGGCTGGCGCGGTGGGGGGCGGAGTAAATCGGAGCGCGGCTGTCCCAGCCGCAGCGGCACTGAGGTCACAACCCGCTGCGAACCTTCGTGGCATCCTCGTAGTTCCAAACTGCTGCGGCTGGGACAGCCGCGCTCCGAATTTTCGCCGACTCCGCTCTGCTCCTCTTTGCCGTAAATTTAGTTCGCCTCAGCACCCAGCTTTGACGCACACTGCCAAGCTCTATGTCGTTTAGCGCATTAAACCTCGACGCCAACATCCTCCGCGCCATCGCGGACGCCGGCTATACCGAGCCGACACCCATCCAGACGCAGGCCATCCCGCCCATCCTTGCGGGGCAAGATCTCATCGGCATCGCCCAGACGGGCACGGGCAAGACCGCCGCGTTCACGCTGCCGTTGCTGACGAAGCTCGCGGCAAGCCCCGGCCACGGGCGCGGCACGCGCGTGCTCGTGCTCGCCCCGACGCGCGAGTTGGTCGTGCAAATCGAGGAGAACATCCGCGCCTACGGGAAATACCTTCCGTTCAAGATGGCCACCGTCTTCGGCGGCGTCGGCGAGCACGCGCAAATCAAGGCGCTGCGTGACGGACTGGAAATCATCGTTGCCACACCGGGCCGGCTCATGGACCTGATGGGGCGGCGCTACTCGGACTTCTCCGGACTGCAATATCTCGTGCTCGATGAGGCTGACCGGATGCTGGACATGGGCTTTCTCCCGTCCATCCGACAAATCGTCCGCTCGCTCCCGAAGCAACGGCAGACGTTGCTCTTCTCCGCCACGCTGTCGCGCGAGATTGAAGGGCTGACGCATGAGTTTCAACACTCGCCCAAGCTGGTCCAGATTGGCCGCCGCTCGAATCCGGCCGAGACGGTCACGCAGTGGGCTTATGAAGTGCCGCGCTCGCGGAAGGTCGCGCTGCTCGCGCACCTGCTCGAAGACCCGAACATGAACATGGTGCTCATCTTCGTGCGCATGAAACACTCCGCCGACCGGCTCGCGCGCCAGCTCGAATCGCACGGCGTCACCTGCGCGACGCTGCACTCGAACCGCTCGCAGAACCAGCGGCTCCGCGCGTTGCGCGACTTCAAGTCCGGCGTGGTGCGCGTGCTGGTGGCGACGGACATCGCGGCGCGTGGCATTGACGTGGACGGCATTTCGCACGTCGTGAACTTCGACTTCCCGATGCATTCGGAGGATTACGTCCACCGCATCGGCCGCACGGGCCGGGCGCAGGCGATTGGCGACGCCATCAGCTTCGTGACGCCGGAGGACCACGGCGAACTGCGGTCGCTGGAGCGTTTCATCGGGCGTGGTTTGGTGCGCAAGCACGCGGAGGGATTTGACTACACGGACCGGCCGGAGGTTCGCTCCGCGCCGCAGCAGCGAGGGCACGGACACGGGCAACAAAACCGTTCGCAACAACAACAGCGCCCGCAGCAGCGCTCGCAACCGCAGCGTCCACAGCGTCCGCAACAGCGTTCCCAGCAGCAACCGCAGCGCTCGCAGCATCCGCTGCAACGCGAGGACAGTTGGCACAGCGGCTTCGCTCCTGAGCCGGGTTCGCAAAGTGGCGGTCAGCGCCCGAGGAGCGGGAATCGTCCCGGCGGAAACATGCCGGGCGGTCCGCGTCCCGGAGGCCGGCCGTTCCGCCGCAGTTGGGGCCGATAAGTCGGGAGCGCCGGTGTCCAGCCGGCGCAAACCGCAGCTCCCTCACGCCGGTTGGACACCTGCGCTCCGTCAACCCGCGCCCACCCCACGCCAATTCCCGGCCTGCCTTGCGGCTTGCCTTCGCGTCCATTCCCGGCAGACAGTTTCGCCGCGCGAATTTCAACCGGCGGCGGACCGTCGCGATGAACGCAGACCGAAACACTTTATGGAACTGACACGCACTGCCTACGGCACCTGGAGCGGGGGCCGCTACATGCACTTCGGCGAGGCCCTCAGCGAGGAGCGCTACCTCGCCTGCATCCGTCGCGCCTACGAGAAGGGCATCCGCACCTTCATGACTGCGGACGTCTACAGCAACGGCGAGGCGGACACGATGCTGGGCCGCGCGTTGCAGGGATTCCCCCGCGACAGCTACTGCCTCATCGGCATCATCGGGCACGACATTTACCCCGGCAAACGCGACGGCGCGAAGGGCTTCCTGCGCTTCACCGACCCGCGCCTGCGCAAGCCCGACCAATACGCCGGTTATCTCCGCATGGCCGCCGAGAAGTCGCTCGAACGCATCGGCACCGACCGTTTCGACGCGCTGCTGCTGCACAATCCCGACTCCATCGGCTACTCGGACGACACCGCGTGGAAGGGCATGGAAGCCCTCAAGACCGCGAAGCTCACCAGCCGCCTCGGCATCGCGCCCGGCCCGGCGAACGGCTTCTCGCTCGACATCATCCAGTGCTTTGAGCGCTTCAGCGGACTCGTGGACGAGGCGATGATCATCCTCGGCCCGATGGAGCCGTGGCCCGGCGGCTACGTGCTGCCCGCTGCTGAGAAAAACGGCGTGAAGCTCATCGCGCGCGTGGTGGATTACGGTGGGTTGTTCCACGACGACGTGAAGCCCGGCCACGAGTTCGGCCATGGCGACCACCGCACGTTCCGCCCCGCCGGCTGGGTTGAGGCGGGCAACGCGAAGATCGAGCAGATGCGGCCCATCGCGGAGAAGTATGGCATCACCCTGCTGCAACTCGCCTGCCTCTGGACTCTCAGCCAGACGGCGGTGAAGAGCGTCATCCCCACGCACATCCAGGAAGTCGGCGCGAGCAGCAAGCCCATCGAGGCGAAGATTGATGAACTTGCCGCGCTGCCCGACCTCAAGCTGACCGCCGACGAGTGCGAGACCATCCGCCGCATCGGCGACAACAAGGGCTGCATGCACCTCAAGGGCGGCCATCCCGAATTCACCGGCGAAGCCCAGCCCGACCAGTGGCCGCTGACGCCGGAGCTGGAAGCCGTCGCCCAGCGCTGGGGCGTGGACCCGAAGCGCGACCTGACCTACGCCCACGCGGCGTAAGCGGAGCGCAGGTGTCCAACCTGCGCGTTCCCTTTCACCAAAGCACGCAGGTTGGACACCTGCGCTCCGGCGCGCTTGAATCCTGCCTGTGTCCGCCCCGCGCGTCAGCGTCCTGCTCCCGGCCTTCAACGCACTGGCCACGTTGCCGCGTGCGGTCGCCAGTCTCCGTGAGCAGACCTTCGCCGACTGGGAGCTGCTCGTGGTGGACGACGGCTCGACCGACGGCACGGCGGAGTGGCTGTTGGCGCAAGCCGCTCAGGAGCCGAGGCTGAAAGTGATTTCGCAACCGCACGCTGGAATCGTCGCGGCCTTGAATCGCGGCCTGGCGGAGGCACGCGGCGAGTTCATCGCGCGGATGGACGCGGATGACGAGTCATTTCCTGACCGGCTCGCGGAGCAAATCGCTTTTCTCGACGCGCAGCCGGACATCGGTGTGGTCAGCTCGCTCGTGGAATTCGCCGGCGACCGAGCGGCCAGCCAAGGCTACGCGCTCCATGTGGACTGGCTAAACTCGGTCGTTGAGCCGGAACAAATCAGTCTGAACCGCTTCGTCGAGTCGCCTTTCGCGCATCCGAGCGTGATGTTCCGCCGCGAACTCGTCGCGCGGCACGGCGGCTACCGCGATGGCGATTTCCCCGAGGACTACGAGCTGTGGCTGCGCTGGCTGGAGGCCGGCGTCCGCATGGCGAAAGTCCCGCGCGAGCTGCTGCGTTGGCACGACCGAACTGCCCGCCTCTCGCGCACCGACCCGCGTTACGACGTGGAGTCGTTCTACCGGCTGAAGGCGGACTATCTGGCTCGTTGGTTGAAGCAGCACGTGCCGGCGGCTTGCAGCCGCCGTTCTGCGGGGTTGATGGCGGAAGGCAGCGACTGTAATTCGCCGGCCCTGCTGGTCTGGGGCGCAGGCCGCGCGACGCGCAAGCGGGTGAAACTGCTGGAAGCGCACGGCATCGCCGTGAGCGCCTACGTGGACGTTGACCCAAACAAGCATGGGCGCTCACGGGCGGGACATTTGGTGCTCGCGCCAGAGCAGATTCCGCCGGGCGCGTTTCACCTCGGCTACGTCGCCAGGCGCGGCGCGCGGGAGTTCTGCCGGAACTTTCTGGAGCAGCGCGGCGGCGTCGAAGGCCGCGACTTCCTCTTCGTCGCGTGACTCGATGTAGGAGACGACGTGAGGAGTCTCACTTCAAATTCGGAGCGCGGCACCCAAAAGACAGAACTCAATCAGAGACTCCTTACGTCGTCTCCTACGCGGGAATGCGGAACGACTCCCCGACCTGCCTCAACGCCAGCCGGCCCGCCTCTTTCGCCAGCGCGGTTTGCAGCCGCTCGATGGGTTCGTTCATCGGCTCGTCGCTGAGTTTGAAGGTCGCGTGGTGCACGGGGACGATGTGCCGCGCGCCCGCCGCGTCGGCCATCTTCAGCGCCTCCTCCGGCGTGCAGTGGCTGCGGATCCACGGGCGATACGCGCCGATGGGCATGATGGCCGCGTCGAACGGCCCGCGACTGCGCAACGCCGAGAAGGCGTCCGTGTTCGCCGTGTCACCACCGAAGAGCAATGCACGGCCCTCGCGGCGGAGGATGTAGCCGTTGTAGCCGCGATGCGTGTCGCTGCGCCACCGCGCGCCCCAGTGCTTCACCTCGACGGCCTCGACGCGCAACTCGCCCTTCGCCGTGCCCAACGTGACGTGTTCGCTCCAGCGCAGCTCGTGCGTTTCGGCGAAGCGTTTCGGGCCAAAGATGTCCGCCGTGGCGTGCGCTGAGACCACCAGCGGCTTGCCGGGCAGCCGGCTCAAGGTCGGCATGTCCAGGTGGTCCAGATGCGCGTGCGAGAGCAGCACCACGTCAATCGGCGGCAGCTCGCCGACGCGCAGCGCGGGGGCGATGAAGCGCTTCGGGCCGAGCGTGCCCAGCCCGAGGCCGAGGCCGATGCGGTTGCCCAGCGCGGGGTCGGTGAGGATGGTGAGGCCGTGGAAGTTGAGCAGCACCGTGGCGTGACCGAGCCATGCGAGCGTGATGCCGTTGGCGTCCCAACTGGCGGGCGCGGGCTTGTGCGTCGCGGCGGCGATGTCTCGTTCCACCTCGCGCACGCGCTCGCGCAGGAAGCGCGCGGCCCAGGCGTTCGAGCTGCGCAGCCACCACCAGCCGCCCGCGACGGACGCGGCGACGCCTCCGGTAATCAAGGCTTTTCGGCGGTTGAAGCGCACGGAGGGAGGTTGTCGCGGGACGGCGAAGTGTCAAGCGGGTCGGTGAATTGACTGCTCAAACGGGCAGTCTGCTAAAGCGTGTTCAACGTCACAAAAACACCGTGTGATGGCCTCCGAGGCGTGCTTTCAGTCGCAGCCGCCCTGGCGGCGAGTTCACTCATGGCGGCGGCCGCCGCCAAGCCCGCCGCGACCGGCCCGCTGACGTTCGAGAAGGACATCCGGCCCATCCTCAAGGCGAACTGCTTCCACTGCCACGGCGAGGAGGGCAAGACCAAGGGCGGCCTCGACGCGCGGCTGCGGCACCTCATCGCCAAGGGCGGTGAGAGCGGCCCGGCCATCGTCCCCGGCAAGCCGGACAAGAGCCGGCTCTTCACGATGGTCCGCGACGGCGAGATGCCGCAGTCGGAGCGCAAACTTTCCAAGGAGCAGGTCGAGCTTATCCGCCAGTGGATTGCCGGCGGCGCGAAGGTCGCGCGCGTGGAGCCGGCCAAGCCCGGCGCGGCGGATGACTTCACGCCGGAGGAGCGGGCGCATTGGGCGTTTCAACCGGTGAAGCGGCCGGCGGTGCCTTCAATCGGCAATCGGCAATCGCAAATCGGCAATCCCATCAACGCCTTCCTGCTTCAAAAGCTCGCTGCGCAGAAACTCACCTTCTCCCCGCCCGCCGACCGCGCCACGCTCATCCGCCGCGCGAACTTTGACCTGCTGGGCTTGCCGCCATCGCCGGCGGACGTGGAGGCGTTCGAGAAGGACACTTCGCCCGACGCCTACGAGAAACTGCTGGACCGACTGCTCGCCTCGCCGCACTACGGCGAGCGTTGGGGGCGGCACTGGCTCGACATCGCGGGCTACGCGGACTCCGACGGCTACACGGACACCGACACCGAGCGCAAGTGGGCGTGGAAGTTTCGCGACTACGTCATCCGCTCGCTCAATGCGGACAAGCCGTTCAACGAGTTCATTGTCGAGCAGCTTGCCGGCGACGAGCTGGTGAAGCCGCCGCACAAGAACCTTCCTCCCGCCGATGTGGACAAGCTCACCGCCACCGGCTTCCTGCGCATGGCTCCCGACGGCACGGCGAATGCGGGCGTCGAGGCGAAGGTCGCGCGCAACGCGGTCGTCGCCGACACCATCAAGGTCGTCTCCAGTTCGCTGCTCGGCGTGACGGTCGGCTGCGCGCAGTGCCACAACCACAAGCACGACCCGATTCCGCAGGCGGATTATTACCGGATGCGCGCGGTGTTCGAGCCGGGCTTCGACCTGCGCGCCTGGCGCACGCCCAACGCGCGGCTGGTCTCGCTAATGTCGGACGACGCCCGCGCCAAGGCCGCCGAAGTGGAGAAGGAGGCGAAGGTCATTGAGGATGCGCGGCTCAAGAAGCAGGAGGCGTTCATCAACGAGGTGCTTGAAAAGGAGCTGCTCAAGCGCTCCGAGGAACTCCGCGTGCCGCTGCGCGAGGCTTACAAGACCGCCACGGCCAAGCGCACGCCCGCGCAGGTGAAGCTGCTCAAAGAGCATCCCACGGTCATGCAACTCAGTCCCGGCTCGCTGTATCTCTACGAGCAGAAGAAGGCCGACGAGTTGAAGAAGCAGGCCGACGAGGCGGCGAAGATTCGCGAGAAGAAGCCGGCGGAGGAGTTCATCCCCGTCTTCAACGAGACGGCGGCGAAGGACGGCCCCGCGCCGACTTTTCTTTTCCATCGCGGCGACCCCGACCAGCCGAAGCAGCAGCTTAAGCCGGGTGACTTGACGATCCTCGCGTCGCTGCGACCCGTGGACCTGCCGGAGAAGAACGCGGCGCTTCCGACGAGCGGTCGCCGTCTTGCATACGCGCGCGCGCTCACGGACGGCACGCACCCGCTCACGACGCGCGTGCTCGTGAACCGTGTGTGGATGCACCACTTCGGACGCGGCATCGTGGCGTCGCCATCGGACTTCGGCACGCTGGGCGAGCGGCCCACGCACCCGGAGCTGCTTGACTGGCTGGCGAGCGAGTTCGTCGCGCAGGGGTGGAGCTTGAAGAAGCTGCACAAGGTCATCATGACCAGCGCGGCGTATCGCCAAACCTCCGTAGGAGACGACGTGAGGAGTCTCACTTCAAAATCGCAGGCAGGCAGCCGGCAACCTGGAACTAGTCAGAGACTCCTTACGTCGTCTCCTACGGGGGCATTGGTGGACCCCGACAACAAGCTCCTCTGGCGCTACCCGATTCGCCGTCTCGATGCCGAGCAACTCCGCGACGCGCAGCTCTTCGTGAGCGGCAAGCTGAACCCGAAAGCCGGCGGCGCGCCCGTGCCCATCATGACCGACGAGACCGGGCAGGTCGTCGTGGGCGTGAACACCGACGACACGGCGGGCCGCCCCAGCGGCAAGTTCGTTTCGCTGGGGGGCGAGGAGTTCCGCCGCAGCCTTTACGTGCAGATGCGCCGCAGCAAGCCACTCGGCCTGATGGAGACCTTCGACGCGCCGCGCATGGAGCCGAACTGCGAGCTGCGCAACGCCTCGACGGTCGCGCCGCAGTCGCTCGCGCTGATGAACGGCGAGTTCGCGCTCGCCCAGGCCAAGTTCTTCGCCGAGCGCGTGGCGAAGGAGTCGGGCGATTCGACCGACGAATCCAAGGTGTCGCGCGCGTGGCAGCTCGCCTTCAGCCGCCGCCCGAACAGCACGGAGATGTCCGACGCCCTCGCCTTCCTCGGCAAGCAACGCGCGCACTTCACGGCGAATGCCCCGAAAGAGGCCAAGGTGGCAAAGGGCAAGGAAGCCCCGCCCACCAACCCCGACGACCACGCGCTCACCAGCCTGTGCCAGGCGTTGCTCACCGCCAATAGGTTCCTGTATGTGGAATAACCAGAGGTGCGACCGATGAAACCGACCACTGAACTCAGCCGCCGGAGATTCGTTGGTGCCGCGTCGGCAGCCGGCGCGGTCGCTGTGCTCGCCAGCGCGCCGGCCGGCGCGCAGGAGGCCAAGGCCCGAGGCACCAATGTCACCGATCCAGCGCGGCCCGCCAAGAATGTGCTGCTCATCGTCGGCGAAAACTTCGAGGAGCTGGAGTTCGCCGCGTTCACCGGCGTGCTTGCGTGGACGCGCGTTTACAGCTTCAAGGGCACCCCCATCAACGTGACCGTCGCGGGCTTCGACAAGGTCGTGGGCGGCATGGGCAGCATGCGCATCGTGCCGGACCTGCTGGTCCGCGAGTTGACCGACAAGGAGATCGAGTCGTTCGACGCCGTGGCCATTCCCTGTTCCGTCGGCGCGGGCCGCGGCCGCCGCACCGGCAAGGGCCAGGCCGACCTTGAAAGCAAGCCGGTGCAGGACATCGTCCGCAAGGTCCACGCCCGGGGCGGCGTGATCGCCACGATGTGCTGCTCGCGGGACACCCTGGTGAAGGCCGGCCTGCTCAGGCCCGAGGACGCGCAGTGCCGCTACTGGACCGACGCGAAGCAGAAGGCCCCGGCACGCACAGCGGCCGACGACGCGGCCGTCTTCGTCTCCAACCGCGTCATCAGCACCATGGGCCCGGCGGTCTCGTGGCAGTCGGTGGTGGTGCTGGTCGAGTTGCTGCTCGGCAAGGAACAGGCCCAGGACTTCGTCCGGACCTGCCCGTGGGTCTTCGGCCAGAAACAGGAGCTGCAACTCAACGTGCCCGTGCACCATGCCGCCGCCAGAAAACCTTGAGTGACTCTTTCTGCATGAACAGCACCGCCTGCAATTCCCGTCGCCACTTCCTGGCGCAATCCGGCTTCGGCCTCGGCTCGGTCGCGCTCGCGTGGCTGCTCAAGCAGGACAACCTGCTCGCCAACGCGCCCCGGCCCGACCTCGACCCGAAGAACTTCGACCTGCTGCCCAAGCGCCCGCACTTCGAGCCGCGCGCCAAGGCGATGATCTCCATGTTCATGCAGGGCGGGCCGAGCCACATGGACTTGTTCGACCCCAAGCCGATGCTCGACAAGCTTGACGGCCAGAAGTTCCCCGGCGAGGTCAAGTTCGACAACGCCGCGCAGGCCAGCCCGAAGGTGCTCGGCAGTCCGTGGAAATTTCAGAAGCACGGCCGGTGCGGCACCGAGGTCAGCGAGCTGCTGCCGCACTTCGCGGGCATCGTGGACGACGTATGCCTGCTGCGCGGGATGCACACGGGCGTGAACAACCACGGCCAGTCCATCTACGCGCTGCAAAACGGGCGCATCCTCGGCGGCCGGCCCACGCTCGGGAGCTGGCTCACCTACGCGCTCGGCTCCGAGACGAGCAACCTCCCGGCGTTCGTCGCGCTCACGGACCCGCGCGGCCTGCCCGTGCTCGGCGTGGCGAACTGGGAAAACGGCTGGCTGCCGTCGCTCTTCCAAGGCACCGCCGTCCGCTCGAAGGAGCCGCGCATCCCGAACCTCGACCCGCCGCCGCACCTGCGCGGCACCGCGCAGGAGAACTACCTTTCGTTCCTCGACAAGCTGAACCGCGAGCATCTCCGCGAGCATCCGGGCGAGACGGACTTGCAGGCCCGCATCGCCAGCTACGAGCTGGCCGCCAAGATGCAGACCGCCGCGAAGGAGGCCATGGACATCAGCGGCGAGAGCGCGGCGACGAAGGCGCTCTACGGCATTGATGTGCCGGCCACGGCGGAGTTCGGCACGCGCTGCCTCATCGCGCGGCGGCTGGTCGAGCGCGGCGTGCGCTTCGTGCAGCTCTACACGGGCAACCAGTCGTGGGACCACCACGGCAGCATCCGCAGCAGCCTGCCGGCGGCGTGCAAATACGTGGACAAAGGCTCCGCCGGCCTCGTCACCGACCTCAAGGCGCGCGGCCTGCTCGACTCGACGGTCGTCCACTGGGGCGGCGAGATGGGCCGGCTGCCGACGATTCAAAACGACGTGGGCCGCGACAAGGTGGGCCGCGATCATAACACCTACGGCTTCTCGATGTGGGTCGCCGGCGGCGGTTTCAAGCACGGCATCACCTACGGCGAGACCGACGAGTTCGGCCACCATGCGGTGAAGGACATCGTGAACCACTACGACTACCACGCGACGCTGCTGCACCTCTTCGGCCTCGACTATCAGAAGCTCACCTTCAAGCGCAACGGCACGGAGATGTCCCTCGTGGACGGCCAGAAGGCGCGGCTGGTGGGCGAGATTCTGCGAAGTTGAACGACGAGTTTGTTCAACGGCTTTCCCGGCTCGAATTCCCGGCGTGCGAGGCTAGTCTGCCTCCCGCATGAAGTTGCCTGCGTTCGCCCAAGTGTTGTTCGCCACTGTCGCGGTGCTCTCCGCCGCCGCTCCCGTTCCACCCGACTACCGCTTCAAGGTCGAGATCCTTGCCGCCGGCAACATGCCGCAGCCGATGGAACTAGAGGTCGCGCCCGACGGACGCATCTTCTGGAACGAGATCAGCGGCAAGCTGAAGCTTTGGAAGCCCGGCGGGCAAATCGTCGAGGTGGGCACCGTCCCGGTTTTCGGCGCGCAGGAGAACGGCTTCCTCGGCTTCGCGCTCGACCCGAAGTTCGCGCAGAACCAGTTCATCTATCTCTTCTACTCGCCGACGAACTACACCGGTCAGCGCCTGAGCCGCTTCGTCATGCGCGGCGATGCGTTGGACAACACCAGCGAGAAGGTCATCCTGGAGTTCGGCGAACAGCGGCGCGAGTGCTGTCATCACGCCGGCTCGGTCGAGTTTGCGCCGGACGGCTGCCTGCTCATCTCGACCGGTGACAACACGCATCCCGGCGGCGACACGGCGGGCTACGCGCCGATTGACGAGCGGCCTGGTCAGGAGCCGTGGGACGCGCAGAAGTCGGCGGCCAACACGCACGACCTGCGCGGCAAAATTCTTCGCATCCGCCTCACGCCTGACGGTGGCTACACGATTCCCGATGGCAATCTGTTTCCGAAGGACGGTCCGGCGGGCCGCCCGGAGATTTACGTGATGGGCTGCCGCAACCCGTGGCGCATGAGCGTGGACTCGCGCACGGGCATTGTTTATTGGGGCGAGGTCGGGCCGGACGCGGGCGGTGATGGCCCGCGCGGCTCGCGTGGCTACGACGAAATCAACCAGGCGCGCAAGGCCGGCAACTTCGGCTGGCCGCTTTTCGTCGGCAGCAACTTCACCTACGCGAAATACGACTTCGCCACCAAGGCCGTCGGTCCGCACTTCGACCCCGCGCGGCCCACGAACTCCTCGCCCAACAACACCGGCAGCAAGGTCCTCCCGCCCGCGCAGCCGGCGTTCATCTACTGGCCTTACGGCGAATCGAAGGAGTTTCCGATGCTCGGCCAGGGCGGGCGCACCGCTTGCGCCGGGCCGGTCTTCTACTTCAAGCCGGAGTTCAAGAACACCGGCGGCTTCCCCGAGCACTTCGACCGCTGCCTGCTGTTCTGGGACTGGCAGCGGCCCTTCATGAAATGGGCGCGGCTGGACAGCGACTCGCGGCTCGCGGGCATCGAGCCGTTCACCGCCGCCATTGCACTTGCGAACGCGAAGGACAAGATGGCCGACGCCGAGCGCGCCGGGGCGTTCGTCATCCGCCGCCCCGTGGACGCGCAATTCGGTCCCGACGGCTGCCTTTACCTGCTCGACTACGGCGAGACGTGGGGCGGCAATCCTGACGCGAAGCTGCTCAAGATTTCCTACCAGTGGGGCAACCTCGCGCCCGTCGCGAAGGCCACCGCCACGCCCGCCGCCGGACGCGAGCCGCTGCAAGTCGCGCTCTCCGCCGCCGGCTCGAAGGACCACGAGGGCGACGCGCTGAAGTTCGAGTGGCGGCTGCACGGGCCAACGAGCGCAGCTACCAATGCGCCGGGCAAATCTCCCGCTAGTTCCCCAGCGCCTGCCGCGAAGCTCGTCGCCTCCACCTCGGAAGCCAAGCTTTCCGTCTCCCAGCCCGGCAATTACATCGTCGAACTGCGCGTCTCCGACAGCAAGGGCGCGAGCAGCCAGACCAGCTTGCCGCTCATTGTCGGCAACACCGCGCCCGCCGTGCGCTTCACGGCTCCGGCGGACGGCGACTTCTTCACGCCCGGCAAGCCGCTCGCTTACAAAGTCTCCGTCACCGACACCGAGGATGGCACCTCCGCGCAGAACGACGAGCTGATGGACGCGCGCGTCTTCGTCACCGCGAAGTTCAGCAAGGGCGACGGCAAGGACAGCGTGGACGAGCCGGGCCTCGCGCTCATGAAGCAGAGCGACTGCTTCAACTGCCACGCCGTCGAGACGAAGGTCGTCGGCCCCGCGTTCCTCGAAGTGGCGAACAAGTATCGCGGGCAGGCGGGCGCGCTGGACGCCAGCGTGCAGCGCGTCATCAAGGGCAGCAGCCGCGTCTGGAGCGAGGTGCCGATGCTGCCGCACGAGGCCTTCACCACCGACCAGGTGCAGCTCATGGTCCGCTGGGTCTTTGGGCTGGAGCCGGGCAAGACCGGTGGCGCGATGACCCGTGGCCTCGGCGGCAACGTGACCGCGCCGAAGGACAACGCCCTGCGCCTCGCCAGCCTGGAGGCGACCTACACGGACATGGGCCGTGGTCCGGCGGGTTCGCTCGCGGGTCGCTCGACCGTGCAGCTTCGCAGCCGCCGTCTCGAAGCAGAAAGCGGCTTGGTGTCCGGCGCGAAAATTTCCGGCAACCACATCGGCTCCATCAACCACGGCCATTCGGTGAAGTTCACCAACCTCAACCTCGCCGACACCGCCAGCGTGACTGCGCGCGTGGCCAGCGGCGGCGTGGGCGGCAGCATCGAACTCCGCGCCGGCTCCGCTGCGGGCGAGCTGCTCGCCACACTCAAGGTCGAGAACACCGGCAAGTGGGATGCGTGGAGAGACGTGACCGCCGAGTTGAAGCCGCCGGCCAGCCGAGGCGACATCGTCGCCGTCTTCGTCAACCCCGGCAAGGGCGGCCTGATGAACGTGGACTGGTTCCAGTTCAACGCGAAGTGAGCCGGGAGAAAAAGTTTGGCAGGCGAATGGGCGGAATGAATTCGGTTGCCCCTTCCGCTTGCCATCGCATCGGTGCGTTTGAAGACCGGAAGGGCAACCGGTCCGGCCAGGCATTCAGTCGGAGGAACCCCGGACCGCACTTTCAAGTTCCACCTGCCGGGGCCGACGCAGCCGGCTGCGGGTGAGGACACCCGCGCGCCGGGGGCTACTTCGGCGCGATGACTTTTTGGAAGTCGGGGTGGGCGCGGATGGCGTTGAAGCGGCCGTCGGTGGTGGCCATCACGCGGAGATCCTGCGCGCCGGGGGTTTGCTTCAGGCGCGTGTTGCTGTGCTGGACGGCGTTGCTGACGGCGGCGATGGCGGCGTTGGTCCTGGCCTGGAAGGTGAGCAGCGCGCCGAGGTCATACCAAAGCTCGGGGTTGGTGGGGCTGAGTTTGACGAGGCGCTGCAAGGCCGCCTCCATTTTGGCCACGTTGCCGGCCAGTTGGAAGGCCTGGAGCGCGGCCTGGAGCCGGGCGCCGCTGGCCTGCGGGTCGGCGAGAATCTGCTCACTGAGCGGAAGCAAGCGCGTGAGGGTGAGCTGCGATTTGGCGGGCTGGCCGAGCTGCTGGTAGGCCTGCGCGACGGGGACGAGCGTGACGGCGTCGGTGCTTGCGGCCTGGGAGAGGCTGTCGAGGACGGCGATGGCCTGGTTTGTCTGGCGCGTCTGCACATAGGCACCGACGAGCTGGAGGCCCACCTGGGCGTTGGCGGGGTTGGCGCGGTAGGAGGCGTCCATCTGGGCGATCTGGTTTTGCACCTGCGCGTTCGCACCCTGCGCCTGGCGGATGGAGGAGAGCTGGTCAATTAGGTCCTTCGCCGAGCGGTTGTTCGGGTCGAGCTTCTGGAAGGTGCGGGCGATCATCAGCGCGTCCTCGGTGCGCCCGAGGCTGATGAGGAGGTTGGTGTAGCGGAAGACGGCCTCGGGGCTGAACGGGCAGAAGGCGAAGGCCTGGCGGAAGGCGAAGTCGCACTCCTTGATCATGCGCTGCTGCTCGGCGAGGTTGCCGCGCCGGCCCGCCTCGTTGATGCGCCAGAAATAGACGCCCGCGATGGCGCTGCGCAGCTTGGAGAAGGCCTTTTGCGCGTCGTCGTCGCGGACGAAACGCGAGTCAGGCAGCACGTCCTTGCCGTCCACCTTGAGGTTCTTGTAGTTGCGCTTCACATAGACCTGCTCGGCGACGCGGCAGATGTTCGAGACGGAGGTGTCGTAGTTGATCCAGTTGCCGATGAGGCGCTCGGAATACTTGCTCCAGAAGCGGTGGTCACGGTCCACGACCTCCTGCGTCATCTCCAGCAGCGGCTGGCGGTTGATCTTCATGATGATGCCGGACGGGGTGAGGTGCGGATACATCCAGTCCAGCGGGAAGCTCTCCTCGACGTAGAACTCGTGGTCGGGGTTCTTGTCGAACATCACCTTGGTGAGCAGGCCGTTGATGGACATGACGGCGACCTGGCCGCTGACCTGGATGCGGCCCGTGGCCTCGTCGTAGCGCACGTCCTCGCCGGGGCGGATCTGGCGCGGTTCGTTGGGGAACTTCACGTCGTGGTCAAGGCGGCGGCGGGCGTCCTCGACATATTCGGTGAAGGCCTTGGAGGAATCCTCGACAGTGGCGCTCAGGATTTCGAGGTCGGGATAAACACCGCCCTCGCTCTTGGCGATGGCGTCGGGATAAGCGGCTTCCAGCAGCAGGCGGTTGAGACGGATGCTGGCCCAGGTGAGATCCTGCCGGGTGAAGCGCGTCATCCGCGAGTCGAGCTTCACATGGGCGAAGCGGTTGGTGCTGTAGAACGGGGCAGGGGAGTTGAAGAACTGCTCGCGCCGCGCCTGCTTGGCCTGCTCGCGCCCAGTTTGGACGCCTTGAATCTTCGCCGCAGTCTCGGCCTGCACGCGGGCAAGGGTTTGCTGCAACAGCTTGAGGTCCGCCTTCTGCTGCTGCGCCTGCGCCTGGAGGGAGTTCTGCAACTCGTTGCCCTGCTGCGAGGCCCGGGCCTCGGCCTCGGCGTGCTCGGCGTGGATGCGGTGCAAGTCCTCGAAGAGCTTCCAGCGCTCCGGCATCTCACGCTCGATGAGCAGGTTGAACTCATTCGCCAGCGCCTTGCGGAGCGCGGACTCGTTTCCGCCGGCAAGCAGCGTGCGGGTCTCCGGCGTGAACTGCTCGACGAGCCATTTGGATAGCGCGTCCTGCTGCGGGCCGGGCGCGAGTTTGGCGGCGAGGGCCTTGACGTTGGTGAAGTGTTCCGGCTCGAAGAGGGAGCTGCCCGCGCGACGCTTGCGCTCGATGGCCTTGCCGATCTTCTCGCCGAAGAGCCAGTCGAGCGGCTTGGCGGGGCCGTGGAGGAGGCCGACGAGCTTGGCGAGCGCGCCGGCTTCGTAAGGCTGGCCTTGCTGCTTGGCGGTGCGCGCCTTGCTCCCGAGGACCATGCTCTGCAAGTAGTCCACCGAGCCGGCGAAGAAAGGCGGGTCCTTCTGGTTGCTCCGGTTGTAGTGGGACCGGATATACATCAGGTAGGTGGCGTCCGCGAGGGCGTTCTGGGTGATGAGATAAACGTCGCGGCGGTCGAAGTCGGGGTTCCGGCGCTGCTCGGGCTTGATGAAGCTCTCGCAGAAAATCATGTAGGTCGGGCAGAAGCGGCCGGGGTCCGTGCCGCCGTAGAGGACGGTGTCCCGCGTCATCTCCGGGTAGGTGAACTTGGCGCGGGCGGGGTCCTTGAGCGCGGCCTCACGCTCCTTCTTGTCGTAGCTAAGGTTGCCTTTGCTGTCCTCGAACGGCGGCGTGAACATGTCATGGCCGAACCAGAAGCCGAAGAGGTGGCCGCGCTGCTCGTTCTCCGCCCAGTGGGAGAGGATGGTGTGCGCGGGCAGGACGCAGTAGAGCGCGAGCAGCAGCAGCACCGGCAGCTTGGTGCGCGCGACGAGGAAGAGGGCGATGAAGGCCACCGCCAGGCCCATGCCAAACTTCGTGGTGAAGGTGACCAGCGGATACTGCACCTCGTTGATCGAGTGCGCATACCAGGCCACCGCGCCGGCAATCGCGCTGCCGATCAGCAGCCAGCGGCGGAACACCGCGTAGTTTGCCACCGCCGCCGCCGCGATCATCGCGAGGCCGTAGCCTACCAGCATCGAGATCGGCACGTAGGAGGCGGTGAAAAACACCTTGTTCAACCCCTGGCTCTGCCGGTCGGGCGGCGGGTTCAGCAGGTAGATGAGCATCAGCGACAGGAACAGGAACACGGTCGTCAACCCCGCCAGCCACGCGCGCTCCGGCCGGCCGCCCGCGTGCCGGAAGAACAGGAACGGGATGATGCCGATGAGCAGGAAGACATAGCCGCAGATCATGCCGGGCACGACCGGCTTGTAGTCGGCAAAGTTCATCGCCAGCTTGAGCAGGCAGAAGAAGCCGTAGATGCCGGAGATCGCGCCGAGCCAGACTTTTTCCTCCTGCTCAATGCGCCGGTAGAAGATCACCGCCAGCGGGAGGAGGCCGATGACGAGATAGACGAGGTTCATCTCCTCGATGGAGGCCTCGACGTAGGTCTGAATCTGGCCGAAGAAGCGGTCAAGGCCGGAGGTGGGGTTGCCCTTCTCGTATTGGCCGCGCGTCAGGGCGTGCATGAAGCCCTCGATGGTGCGCGGATAGCCCCATTGCATCGGCGGAATGGTCATGCCCGCCAGCGGCATGTAGAGGTAGAAGCCCGCGCCCAAACAGAATGCGATTCCCATTCCGAAGGCGGGCCAGAACTCCGTCCCCAGCCTGCCGCCTGTGTGAATCAGCAGCGCGATCGTAACGACGATGGACGCGAGGCCGATGACCACGAAGGCCTTGAAGTAGGCGATGTTCAACCCGGAGCTGGCGATGCCCTGCGCACCCCCATAGCGCACCAGCAGACCCAGGCCCACCAGGAGGAAGATGACCACGTTGCCGAAGAACACGTCGCGGCCCAGCTTTGCATCGCGCGCCAGCACGGCGACTTGCAGGCCCAGCACCGCCACGAGCAGCGTCTGGTGGTTGGTGAAACAGATGCCCAGCCAGAACGATGCCCACCAGATGTAGCGCGACTGGTGCGGCGCGTGCATCCAGCGCATGATCGAGATCAGCATCAGCACCAGTGAGAGCGCGCTGATGGCATACACTTCGACAATGACCGCCTGGCTCCAGAGGAAGCCGTTGAAGGCCATCACCATCCCGCCCACGTAGCCGGACACCACGCAGATGGCGTTGCGCACCTTCGGCTCGATGCCCTTGAGGCTCTCGAAGCCCTCGATGATCATCGCGCTGCCCCGCGACACCATCATGCCGATGAAGCCGCACGCCAGCGCGCCGCAGATGGCCGAGGCCAGCGCCACGCGCCAGGCGATGTTGTAAAAGGGCACCAGCTCGCAGATCAGCCAGGTGAAGAGCGTCCAGACCGGATAGCCCGGCGGGTGCGGCACGCCGGCATACATGGAGCCGACCGCCAGTTCACCGGAGTCCTCCAGCGTCAGGTCCGGGGCCAGCGAGAAGTAATACCCGATGAACACCACGAAGGTCGTGATGGCAAAGGTGAGCCAGTCCGCTTTTTGGAACAGCGGGGCCACCGGGCCGGGAACTGGAGCCGCAGCCGGGGCGGCGGCTTTGGTGGGGGCGGGCGAAGGCTTGGACTTCGCCTCGGGCTTTTTGGGGCCGTTGGGCTTGGCTTTGTCGGCGCTCATGCGGTCGGAATTCAGTTGGCCTTAGGGCCGAAAAAAGAGGCCATACTTGAAGGCGAACGACTGGTGTTTGTCCATTCCAAAAGCGGGCGCGCGCAGTGGTTCCACTCGCTGTGCGCGTGCGTGGAATGGAACGCGGCGGACTGCTGGTTGCTCAGGACGGAGAGCAGCGGGAAGACGCTCTGGTCCGCCAGCCGGGCGCGGGCCAACCTGCCTTCGCCGGGCTGCACGGCCACCAGCAACGCGAGGCAGCCGGCCAGTCCGACGGCCCATTGGCGCAAAGCGACCTCCTCCCAGCGCGGGCGGAGCGCGGCCATCCTGGCCGCAGCGGCGGGAAAGGTGTTTTCGTGTCCGACTTTGAGGCCGGTGCCCACTGCGGCCAGGATGGCCGCGCCCCGTTCGGCGCACTTCACCTCAGAGCGCGGCGGCCCGAAGATGGTCCGGGTCAGCCGGTCCGAGGGCGGACGCGGCGTCCACCGGCTCATCTGCGTTTCCGAGTCGTTCCAGGTCTTCATGGTCTTTTCCTTTCAAAGCGGCCCGCAGCTTGAGCAGGCCATAGCGGTAGCGGGCCGCGACGGTGTTCGGCGACAATTCCACGAGGGCGGCGATTTCCTCGAAGGTGTGCTGGTGCCAGAGCTTCAGCACGATGACCTCGCGCTGCCCGGCAGGCAGGCGCGCAAGGGCCTTCATCGCTGCACGTTCGGCGGGGGCGGTGTCGGGCCGGGTGTCAAACCAGCTCGCGGACTCAAACTCGCGCGCGAGCCGACGCCACAGGCTGCGGCGGTGGTTGAAGGTGCGGTTGCGGAACGCGCGGACGAGAAACCGCTCCTGCTGCTCGGGCGGCTCCGTGCGCCGCAGAAGTTCCAGAAACACCTCCTGCACCACATCCTCCGCCTCGGCGTGCGAGAGGCCGAGCGCGCGACCGTAGAGAATCAGTTTGGCGGCCTGGGCCTCGAACAACTCCCGGCACCAATCACCCGCCGATGCTGCGTTGCTGGTCACTTCGCCTCATAGACAACGCGGGCGGCGGATTTGTGCAAAAGATGCGGTTAGGGGGAAATCCGTAGCTCGACATTCCAATGTCGAGAGGGGCGTGTGCGGTTGGCTCCGAAGCACTCGACATTGGAATGTCGAGCTACGGGCACGCCGGGGCGGAGACCGGCGCTCCAATTCAGTCCCGATACCCCTGCGGGTGGCGTTTGTGCCAGTCCCACGCGGTCGCCACGATGTCCTCCAGCTTCGGATACTTCGGCTGCCAGCCCAGTTCACCGAGCGCCTTGTCCGCCGCAGCCACCAGCCGCGGCGGATCGCCGGGGCGGCGCGGCTGCTCCTCCGCCTTGATCGGCTGTCCGGAAACGCGTTCGCACGTCTGGATGACCTCGCGCACCGAGTAGCCCGAGCCGTTGCCGAGGTTGAAGAAGCCCGCCTTGCCCGGCGCGAGCGCGAGGATGTGCGCCTGCGCGAGGTCCACGATGTGAATGTAATCCCGGACGCAGGTGCCGTCGGGTGTCGGGTAGTCCGTGCCGAAGATTTCGCACTGCGGCTTCTGGCCGAGCGCGACCTTGAGCACGTTCGGGATGAGATGGGTCTCGATGCGGTGGTGCTCGCCGAACTTCTTGCTCGCGCCCGCCGCGTTGAAGTAGCGGAACGCCACGAACTCCAGCCCGTGAAGCTGCTGATACCACCGCAGCATGGTCTCGAACATCAGCTTCGACTCGCCGTAAGGATTCACGGGGCGTTGCGGGAGCGATTCGTCCATCGGCATCTGCTCCGGCACGCCGTAGGTCGCGCACGTCGAGCTGAAGACGAACTTCCGCACCCGCGCGGCCACGGCGGCGTCCAGCAGGTTCAGGCCGTTCGCCACGTTGTTGCGGAAATACTTTCCCGGGTTCTGCATGGACTCGCCCACCAGCGCGTGCGCGGCGAAATGAATGACGGCCTCCGCCTGGGAATCCGCCAGCGCCCGCGCGACCAGCTCGCGGTCGGCGAGATCGCCGAGGATGAACTTGGCCCGCGGGTCCACCGCCGAGCGATGCCCTTCGGAGAGATTGTCGAAAACCGTGACCGCGTGCCCGGAGTGGAGCAGTTCCTCGACACACACCGACCCGATGTAGCCCGCGCCACCCGTGACAAAGACGTTCATGGGCGGGCAGCCTAGGCAAGTGCCCACGTCCGCTCAATGCCAAAGCCGCCGCCATCCACCTGGCGGACGGCAAAGAATCAGGGTCTGCCTGCGCTTGACCGGCACGCCCGCCTCCGTTATGTCTTGGGCACCAACTCGTTAAACCGACCCAATCCGGAGCATCCTATGACCAAGCGCGATCTTGTCCTCCGCATCAGCAGCGAGACCGGCCTCGTCCAGCAGCAGGTGTTGGAAGTGGTGCAGAAGACGCTGGATTACATCACCGAGGCGCTGGCCAAGGGCGAGACGGTCGAGCTGCGGAACTTCGGCGTCTTCGAGGTCAAGGTTCGCAAGGCGCGCATCGGGCGGAACCCCAACGCCCCCGCCACCGATGTGCCCATCCCGCCGCGCGCCATTGTGAAGTTCAAGGCCGGCAAGGAAATGCGGGAGACCGTGATCAAGCTGAGTCCAGCCGGCGCCGCGCCTACGCCTGAACCACCGGCCCAAGGTTGACTGGCTCACCATCGCCAGCCGCCGCCCGCTGGCTTCAAGGCGGACGCGGCAAATAATCACTTGCGCCGACCGCACCACGTTTCCTACATTCCGCGCCCACGGTTGCACCCGTAGCTCAATTGGATAGAGCGGCTGACTACGGATCAGCAGGTTCCAGGTTCAACTCCTGGCGGGTGCACCAGTTTTCAGCACTTCCCACAACCCCGAATACCGTTCGGCATACCATTCTTCATTCAGGCAGTCGGTAAGCCCGATTGCCATCCACTACCGCAATCTTTCCCGCCACGACCAAACGGCCGTCGCCGACCGTCAGCACGTCGCCGCTGTCGAGACCGAGCACAACGAAGTTCTCGCGCCGGATGAAGAACTTCACCTTCGGCGTTGGTTCGAGGTCAATGGACTTCGTGAGCATGAGACGCGTGCCGTTCGTTTCCGCCAGCAGGATGCTGGACGGCTGGTAGCTCACGGGCTGGACACGGGGCGCACCCTGGACAGTCACGAAGTTGCCGGAGGCCGCAGCCGAAGGAGGAAAGTTCGTCACGATCGCCGGCACGTGACGAGGCGGCGGCGTGTTCGTCATCACGGCCGGGGCCGCGTTCGTGAGCTTCACTTGGCCCGTCGCACCGTGCAGGAACTTTTCCGCGCCCTTGCCCATCAGGAGCGGCATCAAGCCGACGCACGCAAGCACCAAGGCAACGCACGCCAAACCCCAACCCCAATGGAAACCAGTCGGCTTGTCCCGCGTGTCGGCAAGGCCCGTGGTAATGCCCACGCCCGCCGCCGTGTCGTAGCACGAAGCCAAGCCTTCCGCGTCCATGCGGTGCGCTTCGCTGGACACTTCCGTTGCGTAGGGCGTCGGCTCTTGGTCGAAGGTGCGGAGCATGAACACCGGCGGCAAGCGGAAGCCGAACGCCCGCCGCTTCGAGAGGTTCACACAGGTTGTGAATTCCTGCGCCAGTCGCCGGAATGCTCCGTCCACGTTCTTCCATGACTGTGTGACGAAAACCACATTGTCCCCGAAGTGCCGATGCTGGCTCAGATACCACATCGCCGGCTTGCCAGTCTTGGCCCAATCCCGCGCTCCAAAGTGCAGGTGCGCCTCATCAATGACGTAGAACACAGGCAGCAACTCGCCGTTATCGCGCTCGATGCCGTCCGGCCCGGTGCAACGCTTGTAGTCAACAACTCCGTTGGTGCCATCGGGAGGCATCGCGGCGACGTGGTTGCCGGCACGGTGCAGGAAGAACTGCTTGGTCTCCTCATCGTTCAGAATCCGGATGCGAGCCGGGTTGACGTGGGCACCATACTTCGCAAGCGCGTATTCGATAAGCCGCTTGGGCCGCAAGGGGACATTGGTGACGACGTAACGGTCGGTAGTAACCAGCTCGTTCAGGACAACGCGAGTGGCGAGCATGGATTTTCCCCCACCGGGTTTTCCGACGATGAAGCTGACGCTCATAAATCTTGTTCCCTCCCAATGCTCCCGATGACGTTGCAGACCCAGCGATAGCCGAAAACGACGACACCCAAGGCGAGGCCCCAGCCGAACGCCTCGACGTGCCCGGCATAGGTGGAGACGTTCAAGGCGCTGACGCCAGCAACAACTTCCCTTGTGCCACCGCCAGCGTCGAAAGTTCCCAGCAGCACCGAACCGTTGCCGTTGGTGGTGATTCCGCCGCCGGTCAAGTCGGTGATGGAAATGGTGTTTGGTTCCAAGGATGCATCCGAGCCAACAAAGTTCACGGCAACCCCGTCGTAAGTGTAGGCGAGGTTGTAACTGTCGTTGATGTAGAGATTGGCGATGTTCACCGAACCGGCGAAGAATGAAAACGGCGGGTCGGTTGCAAGGCCGGTTGCCACAACAACGCGCTGATTGTCCGTATTCGTCAGGACGGTTCCGCCACCGCTTACTGAGAGGTTCGCACCGAGGAAGTTCGTCGTTACGAGTTCCACGCCGAGCTTGAAGACCTCGACCGTCCCATTGAGGTTGACCGCCCCGGAAAAGCCCGGAGGGCAAAAGCAAACCTGCTCACCAGAGAGGTTCAAGCTGAGGTTCTGGCCCGACACGTTTACGAATTGAAAGCTCATGCCGGGAGGAGGCGAATAGCCATCTGGTAAGACCACCATGCGACCATGAGATGAAAGCGGCTGGTGAGCAGGAAAAGGAGCTGACTGACCATGAGGGCCAACGGGAAAATCTTGTCCAAGAGCAAAACAACGTCACCCGTCAACCCGATGAAGACATCACGCGTCAGATTGCCGACGAGGCCGGCAACGCCGCCAGTGACGCCGCCCGTTGTGGCCTCGATGCCAAGGCCAGACGCACCCGTGAGCATCAGGGTGATGCTCGCTTGCAGAGCAACCGCGAGGCCGAGGAAGGTTACGCGGTAGATGGGCCACGCGAGTTTCCCAACGTGTGTTCCAAGGACGGTGAACTTCGGCGTGTGCAACTGCCCAACCTTTCCCATTTGCAAGAAATAGTTTTCTGCGATGCCGTTGCACTTGATGAGGAAAAGGACGGTGAACAGCCACGCACACGCAGCACGGAACCAGTTCAGTGTGCCTTGGAGCGCACCTTGGTGCAGCGTCCACGGGTTCATGTCTATGGTGTAGTCAGATGCGACGCCGGGGAAGCCCGCCGGCTTTGGAATCACCATCTTGAGGAACCCTTCGGAGAAGCCGCCACCCACTTGAACAGGCACGTAACCAGAGGCGAGAATGCCAAAGTTGGGCGTGGTTTGGTTGGCCGTGTCTGTCGCGGACTGGACTTCATTTATGGAGTCGGTCGAGGGATTGAACCCACCGAGGAGGTCAGCATTGGTCTTCGACCGGAACGCGAAACTTTCGACGTCCGCCAACTGCGGGAAATTGGCCTGCACGATGTTCGTAATTGAGATGTTCCCGTTCGTGCTGTTGAGCGTGAAATTGTTCGTGCTGCCGAGGTTGTTCGTCATGAGCACGTCCTTGATGCCGTCGAGTTTCGCGAGCATGGACTGATTAGCGTTGCCGTTCGCGGCCATGCCGGCAGTGATGGCCGCGCTCACCTGTCCGCCCAATCCGTTGACTGCCGCTTGAACGCCAGCAACCTGCGCATTGAGGTTGTTGATGCTCGCCGACATATTGAAGACGTGCGTCCCGAACTGCCAAACCTGTTGTTGAAATCCGGCCATTGCGCCGTTCAGCAGGGAGAGCTGCTGGGCGGTCGAGATGGTGCCTTCCGCCACGCCCGCCATTGAACCGGAGAGGTTTGCCATCGTGAGGTTCAAGCCCGCCAACGTGGCATTGATGTTGCCGGCTGTGCCGTTGAATTGGTTGAAAGCGTTGACAAGTGGACCGCTGACAGCAGCACCCACGGCCTGCCCCATCGCGTCCGCATTCACGACGTGAACTGCCGTGGCAACCGTGCCGGCGGGAGGAGCTTGATACTGCGCCCTCAGCGTCGGGACAACGCACGCCAGACCAGCCAAGCACAGGAGAAGCCGAAGACGACGCATAGCAATTGTTCGAGCAGAAGGGACATGGAAGGAAAAGGGCCGGACGTGGTTCGCACGCCCGGCCCGATGAACGCCAGCGGTGCGCCTTAGCCGCGGACCCACTTCACGAACCGAATGCCCATCTTCACGCCGACAATGGCGACGGCGATGGTGATGGCCGTGTAGGCGAGGCCCTTCACGGTGTCCATCGTCGCGCTGACGTCCGGCAGCGTGGCGGCGGTCTGCGCCGTCGCGACCTGCGCGCCGACCGCGAGGCCCGTCAGGACCGCGACGACGCGCTTGCCGCCGCTGACCAACGACTGCCCCAAACGCTTCGCGCCTTCCACGGTGGCGGCGAAGCCCGACTTGATGTTTTCGAGGAACTTCACTGTGTTGCCTTTCTCTTGCTTCGCTCGACCCCGCGCCGTGTTGGCCGGAAGTTGCCGGTGCGAACGCGCCAATTATCGGTGATTTCCAGTCGCGCGGGAGTTAGCCAGTAGATAACAATTTGGCCTTAGAACCCAAATCTCACCCCAGACGCTCGCCCAGGGCTGTCTTCCCCGATTGATGCGGCCATAAACGGCCTCCGGTGTAACTCCGTCGAAAGTAGCCGCCAGGCGAACAGGCATCGCAACGAAGCGACGCGTCATTTCTGCGAAGCCAACTTCCGTCTCCACAATCATCATTGGTGCAGTCTGCATTCTGCCTCCTCTCGATTTTTGGTGTCGCGTTCGTCCTTGGCCCATTGCAGGTGCAGCTTCGCGAATCCAGCGTTCTGCCTGGCCGAAAGGTTGGGCCGTCCGCCATGCGCGAAGAATTGCCACCAGCACGCGTGCCAACGACAGGCTTGCCGTGCCTCTTTGAATTTAGGGGTTCGATACATCTTTTTCCTTTCCTTCCATCTTCAGCCGTAGGGCAAGCAGGCAGGCGGATTGCAGATCGTGTTCGAGAAATCCGCCACTGGAGCGTTCGAGGTATGCCGGCAACAACTCGCAGGCGCGTTCAAAATGCCGGCCGAATTCGCCGATGACTTCACGCCACGACCAAGCCCAACGGTCGCCCAGCACTTCACGGAATTCCCCGCTGCCAACGAACGACGCAAAGACGGAGCAGCCCAGCCGCCAGTTCTTGCCCGCGCCGTCCACCCAGGAGAACCGTGCCGACGCCTTGCGTTCTTCGAGCGAGTAGCGCACTGACCTCATGCCCTTGTCGCGCACGTCTCGCTTGGCCGCTTCCTTGCCCACATACGCGCCGACGTAACGGGCGACGGCTTGCGTGTTGCTGCGCACGGGCAGGGTCTCACAGCGTCCGAAGCCGTAGAGGGGTGCCTTGGCCCGGATGGTGTCCCAAACGCGCCTCAGAGCCGCATTGGCGCTTTGGAAGTAGGCCCGTTGGAAGGAACGAAAAGCCACGGTCTGCCCATTCGTCTGGCGTTCGTTGGCTGCCGCCCAGCACGCCTCAAAGTTGAAGCCCGTCCGGATGTCTTCGGTGAATACGGCGCACAGATGGTAGTGAATCGCGCCGCGTGCCTGTCGCTCAACGGCCGTGATCCACTCGGTGCAGAGGTTCCGAAGGACGTGCGTCGCAAAGGAGTTCAGCCGGCGTTGGGCCTCTTTGTAGTCGGTCAGATTCTCCGCGAAGGTCAGCGTCACAAACCCGACTCTTTGAATGCTGTTCCGGGCAATCATGTGGTCGAGGTTTTGGAAGAGCGTCTCCGCTTTTTTTGCAAGATAGCTGCGGCGCGTGACACTTCCTTGCAGGCAGCTTCCGTCACGTAAAACAGGGCGAAAAGTTTGAGCAGGAAGCGAATCCGTCTCGCTTCTTTCACTCCTATGCGAGTGGGCGTTTTTCTCATGATTCGGTTGAGTTGATACAAAAAGACAAGGAAGGGAACCGGGGTCCGGCGCGGGGGCCGCTTCGCGTCCTCCCGCGCCGTCCCCGGTTCCCTGAGAATCATGCTTCGAGAGGCATGATTTCGCCGTCGGCTCGGACACCGTAGGCCGTCCGGCTGAGTCCCTTGAGCTTGAGGACAACGCGGGCGCGGGGCTTGGCCCATTCGGGCCGGGCAGGAGCTTCGGTGGCCCGCTTGACCTTGAGGAAGTCTCCGACTTCCACGGTTTCGGTTCCGAGCAGCACCTTGGCGACGCTCCGCACGTTGAACTTGCCGGGGATTTCATTCCGATGCTTGTCCTTCGCTGGGAACTCCTTCGCGTCCTGCCATTCGAGCAGCTCGCCAACGGCGAGCAGTTCACCCTTGAGCAGTGCGGGAGTCAGTTCACTGGTTTTCATTTCGGTTTGTTCTTTCTGGCCCTTGTTTGTCCGGTTGCGGTCGGGCGTCCGCGCCGGTTTTGCCCCTACGAGGGGAAATTAAAGACTGCTTCTAGGAAGGGCTTTCCTCGCGCCCTGGAAGCCGCTGGTTGCGTCGGGCACCGGTTTCCTTCCCTCCGCCGGTAGCCGCTGCTTCTGTCCTCTCCCCGGACGGGGGGACTGCCGCTGGCGCGGTTGGCCTGGCGGCAGCCTCGATGCGCGCACGGTGCCGACGAAAACCGAAGTGCACTAGCAAGCCCAAAAACGCCATGCCTAGAGCAAAGCCGTTGGTGAACCAGTAGAATTCACCGCTCGTCACGGCGCGCC
This sequence comes from Limisphaerales bacterium, assembly GCA_009773355.1. GTDB lineage: Bacteria > Verrucomicrobiota > Verrucomicrobiia > Limisphaerales > SXTU01 > SXTU01. The sequence goes on along the minus strand of WRPG01000014.1, from coordinate 30,555 downwards.
TCCATTGAGTTGGTTCCACTTCTGGCGATAGATTTCGTATCCACGCTCGATGGCCTCGGAGAACTCCTTAAGGTTTAGTTCCTCGACTGGCTTCCCAAGCCTCAGAACCTCGTCGGCTGCAAACATTCCAGCCATGCCATTGCACTGACAGTGAGTCGTAAAATGAATCATCCAGTCCAACACTTGCGCTTGTTCAGGAGTCACGAAGCACCGCCTTCCCGATTCTCACACTGACCAGCCGCAACTTTTGCGGCGTGCCGCGTGGCGTCCGCTTCCACAAGAGCGCAAGGCCCGCCAACCGCACCCAGTCCTTCGGCTTCGTGAGCCGCGACCGCAGCGGCGGATTCCAACTGCTCACGTGTCGGCTGATGCCCGACTCGCTCAATTCCCCACGCGCGTATTGCCCAAACCTCTCCGCTGCCGTTGAGGAACGCTCCACCGTCACGCAGCCCATGAAGGGGAAGTCGAATTGCTCGGCCACAAATTTGGATTTCATCGCAGGTCATGGGTTGCGGCCATTCTGGTGAAGGTCAGAGGTTTCCGAGCCGAGAGGCAGCAGACCGAACTGGAGCCGCTCGGCGATGCCAACAGCTTCAGCGAGGGACAAAACGGAGGGACTGCGGGACCATTTCTCGCGGAACTGCAATTCGGGCCCGCGCTTAGTTTTGGTGAACAGCCGCACGGTGAACGAACGGCCGCCCTGGAGGAAGACCCCCAGCTTCTTGACCGCGCCGCGAGTCTGCCGAGATTTGCGCTTGCGCTTGGTTTTCGTGCTCATTTTTCAGTCTCTTGTTTTGCGGTTTTACCGATGCCTCCACGTCCGAGCGCCTGACCAAAACGCGCCGGTTGTGCAGGAAAGTCTTCCAGCCTCGCCGGGTGATTTCCCGGTCCACCGTCTCCACCGAACAACGCAACCAGGCAGCCGCCTCAGTCCGCGTCATGTAGGGCGATTCGGTTTGCATGATTTGCATTGTTATCAATGTTGAACATCGTTGCAAGAATTATTTTTGCTTGCACGCCGGTTTTCCATGAAAGTCCAGCCATGAAGACCCTGAAGTCCGAAACGCTGGGGGTGCGGTTGGACACAGAAACGAGGGAACGCCTTGAGCGATTAGCGAAAGCAGACGACAGGACGCTTTCCCAAATCGCTCGGAAGGCCATTGAAGAAGGTTTGCCGGCACTCGAAGCGAAGCTCCTCAGCAAACATTCGAGTGTTACTGAACCCCCCAAGGCTCGACGTGCCGCTTAACTGGCAACGTCATTTTCGTTAACTTCAAATGAACTCACTGTGGTTTATCTTGGGGCCCTTCCTGATCGTCGTCGTCCTAGGACTAGGCATCGGAGTCATGTTTCTAGTTCTCAAGAAACTTGGCGTCCGACGTTCAGACCTAGAACCAAGAACAGCAGAATCGGCCAATCAGGAAGATGCCCCTCGATACAAGCGCACCGGAGGAGTTTTGACCAAGGCGGAACTAAATTTTTACGCCGCGCTGGCACATGCCGTTTATCCCGAGCTGGTCGTTTTTCCGAAGATGCGTGTTACGGACCTCATCAATCCGATTGAACACCGCTACTCGTCCAACGGGGCCAAGGCTTGGAATGCAATTGCTCAGAAGCATGTGGACTTCGTCCTGTGTCATTCAGCCTCGCTAGAAGTCGCCGGAATCGTTGAACTCGACGACCGCAGCCACGACCGGGCAGACAGGCGGAAACGCGACCAGCTCATTGACCAAGCTTTCACCGAAGCCGGTTTGCGCATCTTGCACATCGAGTGCCAGCCGTCCTACTCGCAGCCAGAAACACGCCGCATCATCCTCCAAGAACTGGGCATTGCAGCATGAGCTACACGCGCGTTGCCGAAGGCATCTACCGCGATTCCAGGACGGGCCACCTTTACGAACGGCCCACCATCCACGGCAGGCGAACCTTCCGCGTGCTGCTGGCACGGTCCATCAAGATCGCGAAGGAGGAACTCGCCGCGAAGCGAACGCTCCAGGGGCGCTCCAGGTTTGGCCTGGCCGAAGACCCCTACACCCACAAGCCAATTGTCCTTGTAAGAGCAATTCTCGATGCCTGGCTTTCGGCCGGGGGACCCAAACGCAGCGGCGAGCATCGAGGAGAGATTCCTTACGACACAAAAAAGCACGTCGAGAAGCTCTCCGCCTGGTGGGGACCCAAAACGCCGGCGGAAATAACCCCAGCGACGTGCCAGGCTTACGCCTCACATCGCCGGAAGGAAATGCCGCGCGGCACGGACGGCGGCAGGTCCATTGACATGGAGCTTTCGACGCTCTCGACCGCGCTTCACTTTGGCGTGCTGCAGGGCCTGGCACCGCACAACCCACTGTCGAGCAGCCGGCCACGCTTCTACCAGGCTTCCAAGGCGAGACACTGCCGGGAATTCGCGCCGGCATCCGGCGACGAGCTGCACACGCTGGCCGCGACGCTTTTCGAGTCGCCCAAGTCCGAAGTGCTCGGCTGGCAACTCCTCCTCCAAGCAATGACGGGAACGCGAACGTCCGAGGCGCTCAGGCTCCAATGGAATGCCAAACCCAAGGAACCCGGCTTCGTCGAAAAGGAGTGGCTTTGGCTGCGCCGGTCCAAAGGCGGGGTGAACCCGTTCGCGATGATTCATCCAGCCTTACAGAAATGCCTCACCGCGCTCGCCGCTTGGCGCAGGAGCCGCTTTCCGTCCTCTCCCTGGTATTTTCCGTCCCCCGACGACCCGACCCAGCCCGTGGACGATTGCGCCCTCAGCCATGCCCTCCGAAGGATTAGTCCCGTCGTCTGCCAGGCAAAAAGGACGGCGCACGGCCTCAGAGCCTTCTTTGTGACCGTGCGACGGTCCCAAGGGATCAGCGACGGACAGATTGCCGCTGAAATCGGGGACCGCACCGGAGCCGCCATCATTGCCTCGACCTATGGAGCGGTCCCACCCAACTGGCGCGGAGGCTCAGAAATAAGCTTCCTACCCGTAAAAGGCAAACCGGCGTGGCATACCTTCCAGAATACCAGGCGAACGCCTGCCCGTGAAGTTTCGTGACGAGCTGCAAGCACTCGTTTTGTCCTTAATTAGCAAGGTTTTGACCCCTCCCGACCGCTGGTGAAGTTTCCTTCTTAGCCAACTACGGATCAGCAGGTTCCAGGTTCAACTCCTGGCGGGTGCACCACTTTCCCGCTCCCTTTCACCCGGGTTGGAAAAAAGGCTTCCGCCCTGCTCCCGCCGGTTTATGCTCGCCGCATGGGAATGCGACGCGAGGCGCGGGAACGTGCCGTCCAGTTTCTCTTTCAATGTGATTTGAACGCCCCGGACAAGCTCGACGAGGCGCTCGACCAGTTTTGGGACTCGCAACGCCGCGCCGCGCTCGCCCAGGCCTCCGATGGCAAGGCGACCTGGGGCGAGCAAATCGAACTGCCCCCGCCCACCACCGCCGAGGCGGCGCTCCGCCTTTTTGCCGACCCGCTCATCAAGGGCACCCTCCAGCACCGCGCCGAGGTGGACGCCGTCATCACCCAGCACGCGAAAAACTGGGACCTCCCCCGCATGGCCGCCGTGGACCGGAACATCCTCCGCCTCGCCATCTTCGAGATGCTGCATCGCGACGACATCCCGCCCGTGGTCAGCATCAACGAGGCGGTGGACATCGCGAAGAAATTCTCCACCGACGACAGCGGCAAGTTCGTCAACGGCATCCTCGACAAGGTGCGCGGCGGACTCATGCGCCCCGCGCGCGGCCCTGTGACCAAGTCCTGACCACGCCGCCATGTTCGCCGACCTTCACATGCACACGACCTTCTCGGACGGGACGTTCTCCCCGGAAGAGATGGCGCAGGCGGCGCACCGGCACCAGCTCGCCTGCGTGGCGCTGACCGACCACGACACGGTCGCCGGCTGCGCGCGGATGGCCGCCGAGTGCGCGCGGCTGGGCATCGAGTTCGTGCAAGCCACGGAGCTGACCGGCGAGGTGGATGGCGTGGAAGTGCACATCCTCGGCTATTTTCTGGACCCGACCGACGCGCACTTTCTCTCCAACTTGGTGAAGTTCCAGCGCGCCCGGCAGCAGCGCATCCACGAGATGGCGGCGCGTTTGCAGGCGCAGGGAATTCCGCTCCAGGCCGAGGCCGTCTTCGCCATCGCCAAGTGCGAGTCGCCGGGCCGGCCGCACGTCGCCCGCGCGCTGGTGCAGGCGGGGCTGTGCGGTTCAATGGACGAGGCGTTCGAGCGCTTCCTCAAGAAGCACCGGCCCGCGTGGGTGCCGAAGTTCAAGATTTCCGCCTACGAGGCCATCGAGCTGATCCACCATGCCGGCGGCGTTGCGGTCATCGCGCATCCCGCGCTGAACAAGAGCGACGACATCATCCCGCCGCTGGTCGAGGCCGGGATTGACGGCATCGAATGCTTCCACACGCGCCACTCCACCGCCGCCAGCCAGCACTACCTGCTGCTGGCCGAGCACTATGGCTTGGCCATCACCGGCGGCTCCGACTGCCACGGCATGAACAAAGGCCGGCCGCTCATGGGCGGCATCAAGCTGCCGGTCATCCACGTCCGCCAGCTCGAAGCCCGCGCCCGCGCCATAAGGGAGAAGACGCTGGCCGCAGCGTGAACTGATTCTTCCCCCGCCGCTCCAAGTCCGCGACTTCCGCACGCACCACGCACCACGCACCCATGGGATTGTTTTCCAAAATCAAGGAAGGCCTGCACAAGACCGCCGCCAAGCTGGGCCACGAGATCAAGCGTATCGTCACCGGCTCGCCCAAGCTGACCGGCCAGACGCTGGAGCAGCTCGAACACGCCCTCCTCGCCGCCGACCTTGGCATGGCGATGACGCAGCAGATTTTGTCCGCCGTGAAGCAGGCCTACGAGTCGCAGGGCAGCGGCGGCCTCGATGTCTTCGCCATCGCGACGGCAGAAGTTGAACGCAGCCTGTCCTCCACCAACGCCGCGCTCCGCCGCCAGCCAGACGGCTTGACCGTCGTCTCCATTGTCGGCGTCAACGGCACAGGCAAGACCACCACCTCCGCGAAACTCGCGCACTTGCTGCAATCGCAGGGCAAGTCCGTCGTCCTCGCCGCCTGCGACACCTTCCGCGCCGCCGCCATCGAGCAGCTCAAGCTCTGGGGCACACGCCTCAAGGTCGAGGTCGTCGCCGGGGCTTACCACGCCGATCCCGCCGCCGTCGCGCACGATGCCATCTCCGCTGCGAAATCACGCGGCGCGAATTACCTGCTGGTGGACACCGCCGGCCGCCTCCACACCAAGAGCAACCTGATGAAGGAATTGCAGAAGGTGCATCGCGTGATGGGCAAGCAGCTCCCCGACGCGCCGCACGAAGTCCTCCTCGTCCTAGACGCCACGACCGGCATGAACGCGCTCCAGCAGGCGCGCGAGTTTCACAAGGCCGTCACCCTCACCGGCCTCGTCATCACCAAGCTCGACGGCACCAGCAAGGGCGGGATGGTCGTGGCGATTCAGAAAGAGCTGGGCCTGCCCATCAAGTTCATCGGCGTCGGCGAGCAGCCCGACGACCTCCAGCCCTTCGACGCGAAGCAATTCGCCGAGGCGCTCTTCAGCGAGAAGTAGTCAAATTGGGTAGGGCGAGCGTTTCGGAAGCGGGAGTGAGACAGCCACCGGACTCGGGGCGAAACATGAGTCCTCCTACCCCAACTTCTTTTCATCCAAGTTCGTCCGGCCTGTTCTCCTCATCGCGAGCCATACGGTCATGCTGGCCAAGACGACTGCACAGCCAGCGCGCACCATTCGTCTGGCCATCATTATCTCGCCTCCGATGCGCTTGGCTTCCACGGGGTCTTTCTCGGCCTTTGACTTCCAGAAAGCTTCGATGGTTTGAGCCCAATGCGCGAATTCGACGGAGTGCTCCGAGCCAGCAGCAACTGCCGCTCGTCTCTCTGCTGCGCCGGAGAGGCTGAGAATGAGATAGAAGAAGGCAGTCCAAGCTATTAGTTGGGTGAGTATAGACCGGATGCTCAAGGAATGTGCCAGCGAGTTTAGCCCGCCCTCAGTTAAGCTGCCACCAGTATCCACTGAAAACAGTCATCGTCACAGTCGGGGAATGTTCACCATATTCAGTGCCGGTTCTCCGCGCAGCAGCCTCTCCAAGTCCGTGCAGACTGCTTCAAACGTCCGCGTCTGCGCCTCGTGTGTGAATGAGCCGACGTGCGGCAGCAGGATGACGTTCTCCATGGTCTCGAAGGCGCTGCGTTCCTTCGGTGGCTCCACCTCGCGCACGTCCAACGCGGCACCGGCGAGGTGTCCGCTCTGCAACGCCGCGAGCAATGCCGCCTCATCCACCACGCCGCCGCGCGAGGTGTTCACGAAGAACGCGCCGGGCTTCATCACGGCGAAAGTCTGCGCATTGAACATGTGCTTCGTCTCCGGTGTGAGCGGTGAGTGCGTGGTCACAAAGTCGGCTTGCGCCAATGCGTCCTCCAGCGTTGTGCAAAGCGTCGCGGCGGTTTCTGCCAATGTGACATCACCCGGCTTCACGAACGGATCGGACACCACGAGCCGCATTCCGAACGCCGCCGCGCGCTTCGCCACTAGCTTGCCGATGCGACCGAAGCCGCAGATCGCCAGCGTCTTGCCCGCCAGTTCGATGCCCGTGCAACCACGCCGGTCCCAGCCGCCGGCCTTCGTCGAGCGGTCGGCCTGCGGAATCTTCCGCGCCAGCGCGAGCAGCAGGCCCAGAGTGAGTTCCGCCACGCTGACCGCGTTCGCATCCAACGGCGCGATGACGGTGATGCCGCGCTCCGTCGCCGTCTTCAGGTCAATGTTGTCCAGCCCCACGCCGACCCGCCCGATGCCGATGAGCTTCGGCGCGGCGGCAAGCACGTCCGCCGTGAGCTGCGTCTGGTTCCGCACCATGACGGTGCGCGCTTCGGCGAGCGCCGCCTTCAGCTTCTCCGTGTCTTTCCACAGCGCCGGCTCGCGCACGACGGAGAACTTCGCGGCCAGCGCGTCAATGGCCGGCGCTTGCAGGTCTTCAGTGATGAGGATGTCCATACGGTTTGGTGGAGCGCGGCCTTCAGGCCGCTTCGATACGACTTGGGATTAGCACGTTGAAGCGGCGTGAACGCCGCGCCCCTAAATCTTCTCCCACTCAATCGGCTTCGTGCAGTCCACGCGCGGCAACTGCTCACGCACGGCCTCGGGATATTTCTGCGCCGCGCCCGTGTTGAACACCACGATGCGCTCGGTCGGCTTGATCTTGCCTTCCTTGAGCAGCACTTCGAGCGCGCCGAGACAGACGGCCGTCTCCGGGCACAGCGCGATGCCCTCCCGCGACGACGCGAGCTGCATCCACTTGGGAATGTCCGCCTCGGGCGTCGCCAGCGCCACGCCGCCGCTGGCGCGCACGGCGTCGAGAATCATGAAGTCGCCCACCGCCGCCGGCACGCGGATACCGCTGGCGATGGTCGCAGCGTTCTCGAACTTCTTAGCGAAGCGGTCGCCTTTCTTGAACGCCTCCGCGATGGGCGCGCAGCCCGTGCTCTGGCAGGAAATCATTCTCGGCTTCTTCGCCGACTTGAGCCAGCCCATCGCCTCAAGTTCAGCAAATGCCTTCCACATGCCGATGAGGCCCGTGCCGCCGCCGGTCGGGTAGAGGATCACGTCGGGCAGCACCCAGTCGAACTGCTCGGCGAGTTCGAGGCCCATCGTCTTCTTGCCCTCGATGCGATACGGCTCCTTGAGCGTGGAGACATCGAACCAGCCCTTCTTCGCCTTGCCCTCGCCCACGATGCGCCCGCAGTCGGTGATGAGGCCGTTGACGAGGAAGGTCTTCGCGCCGGCGAGGAAACACTCCTTCTGGTTGATGACCGGCGTGTCCTCCGGCATGAACACATACGCCTCCATGCCCGCGCGCGCAGCGTAGGCGGCCATCGCGCCGCCCGCGTTGCCGGCGGTGGGACACGCGACGCGCCTAGTGCCGAATTCGTTCGCCATCGTGATGGCCATCGCCATGCCGCGCGCCTTGAAGCTCCCCGTCGGCAGGCGGCTCTCGTCTTTCACGAAGAGGTGTTTCACGCCAAAATGCGCCGCCAGCCGCTTGGTTTCGAGAATCGGCGTGATCGTCTCCGTCAGCGAAACGATCTTCTCCGCGTCGCGCACCGGGAGCATTTCGAGGTAGCGCCAGATGGTCGGTGGCCGTCCGAAAAGCGCCTTCTTGGGAAACTTCTTCTTGAGCGCGTCGAGATCGTATTTGACCCACAGCGGCTTCTGGCAGGCGGGACAAAGGTTATGCACCTTGTCCGCGTCGTAGCGCGTGACGCAATTGGCGCACTCCAGGTGGGTGACGAAATTCATGCGCGGATGGTTGAGAGGCGGCCAGCGGGAGTCGAGCGCAAAGGCGGTTCGCAAGCCAAGATATTTGGTTGTGCGAGGCGTGGGGCATCGTAAGATGACCCCGGACGAGAGAAGCAAATCCGCCACCCTCTCCTCCGGACACAGGCTGGGATGCACGGGCGGCCGGGGACGGCCGCCTGTTCGTTTTCGGCGAAATGAATCTCCCGCCTTATTCTCGCGCCCGCCTGTGTGCCGCCAACGACTGACTGCGAATGCAACGTCACAAATCATCAGCGCCCGCCAGTGCCCGACCGGACAACTCCCGCCTGCTCGCCCGCGTGGAAGCGCGCCGCGTGTTTGATGCGCTCGAGGACTTCCTCGCGCACACGCTGAGTTCGCAGGAGCCGGAGTCGGCGACGCTGTTCTTGGAGAAGATTGTCGCGCGCCTGCGCGAAGCGGGGCTCGAAGTGCCGCACACGGTCCAGACGCCTTACGTCAACACCATCTCGGTCGAGGACCAACCGGCGTATCCCGGCGACTGGCAGATGGAGGTCAAAATCAAGAACCTCATCCGCTGGAACGCGATGGCCATGGTCGTCCGCGCCAACTCGCACACGAATGTCGGCGGGCACATCTCGTCGTTCGCGTCGAGCGCGACGCTGTATGACGTGGCGTTCAACAACTTCTTTCGTGGTCGCACGGACGACTTCAGCGGCGACCTCGTTTACTTCCAAGGCCACGCGTCGCCGGGCGTTTACGCGCGGGCGTTTCTGGAGCGACGGCTGGACGAGAAGCAGCTCGACAACTTCCGCCAAGAACTCGCGGAGGGCGGTGGCCTCTCGTCGTATCCGCATCCGTATCTGATGCCGGAGTTCTGGCAGTTTCCGACCGTCTCGATGGGCCTCGGCCCCATCGGTTCCATCTATCAGGCGCGGTTCAATCGCTACCTCAAGGCGCGCGGCTTCATCAAGGGCGAGGAGTCGAAGGTCTGGTGCTTTGTCGGTGACGGCGAGAGCGATGAACCGGAGTCCCTCGGCTCCATCACCCTCGGTTCCCGCGAGAACCTCGACAACCTCGTCTGGGTCATCAATTGCAACCTCCAGCGCCTTGACGGCCCGGTGCGCGGCAACAGCAAAATCATCCAAGAGCTGGAAGCCCTCTTCCGCGGCGCCGGCTGGAATGTCATCAAGGTCATCTGGGGCAGCGATTGGGACGACCTGCTCGCGCGCGACACCACAGGCCTGCTGCTCAAGCGCATGGAGGAGGCCGTGGACGGTGACTTCCAGAAATACACCGTCGAGCCGGGCAGCTACATCCGGAAGCATTTCTTCGGCAAGTATCCCGAGCTGCTCCCCATCGTGAACCACCTCACGGACGAGCAGCTTCGCAAGCTCATGCGCGGCGGCCACGACACGCGGAAAGTTTATGCCGCCTACAAGGCTGCGGTGGAGCACAAGGGCTCGCCCACGGTCATTCTCGCGAAGACCATCAAGGGCTACGGCCTCGGCGAGGCGGGCGAGGGCCGCAACATTTCCCACAACCAAAAGAAGATGAACGAGAAGGAGCTGCGCGAGTTCCGCGCGCGCTTCAACGTTCCCATCGGCGACGACGAGATTGCCGAGATGCCCTTCTACCGGCCCGCGCCCGACAGCGCGGAGACGAAGTATCTGCTCGAGCGCCGCAAGAAACTCGGCGGCTTCCTCCCCAAGCGCATCGTCAACGCCCCGCCGCTCAACGTGCCCAAGCTCGAGTTCTTCGCCGACTCGTTCAAAGGCTCCGGCAAGGCGGCGGCCTCGACCACGATGGCCTTCGTCGGTCTGCTGCGCGGCCTGCTGAAGAACCCCGCCATCGGCCGCAACATCGTCCCCATCATCCCCGACGAAGCGCGCACGTTCGGCATGGACGCGCTCTTCCGCGAGGTCGGCATCTACGCGCACAAGGGCCAGCTCTACGAGCCGGTGGACAAGAAATCCCTCCTCTACTATCACGAGACCAAGGACGGACAGATTCTCGAGGAAGGCATCACCGAGGCCGGCTCGATGGCTTCATTCATCGCGGCGGGCACGGCTTACGCCACGCACGGCGTGAACATGATTCCCTTCTACACCTACTACTCGATGTTCGGCTTCCAGCGCATCGGCGACCAAGTCTGGCTCGCCGGCGACATCAAGGCCAAGGGCTTCCTGCTCGGTGCCACCAGCGGCCGCACTTCGCTCAACGGCGAGGGCTTGCAACACCAGGACGGCCACAGCCTGCTGCTCGCGAGCACCATTCCGACCTTGATGGCTTACGACGCCGCCTTCGCCTACGAAGTCGCCGTCATCATCGCGGACGGCCTGCGCCGCATGTATCTGGAGGGCGAGGAAATCTTCTACTACCTCTGTCTCTACAACGACAACTACGCCCAGCCCGCGATGCCCCCCGGCGTCGAGCAAGGCATCCTCGACGGCCTCTACAAGTTCCGCCCCGGTGCGACGGGCAAAGCGCACAAGGCCCACCTCATCGGCAGCGGCCCCATCATCAACAGTGCCACGCGCGCGCAGGAAATCCTCGAGCGCTACAACGTCTCCGCCGATGTCTGGAGCGCGACGAACTACAAACTCCTCCGCAACGACGCCCTCCGGTGCGAGCGTTGGAACATGCTGCATCCCACCGAACCCGCGAAGAAGCCGCGCGTCACCGAGATGCTGGAGAAGGAACAGGGCGTCTTCGTCGCCGTGTCCGACAACATGAAGATTGTGCCGGACCAAATTGCGCCGTGGGTGCCCGGCGGTCTCACCACGCTCGGCACGGATGGCTTCGGCCGCAGCGACACCCGCGAGCGTCTCCGCCGCTTCTTCGAGGTGGACGCGGAACTGACCGTCATCGCCACCTTGCACGCACTCGCGAAGAAGGGAGCCATAGAGCGCACCGTCGCCGCGCAGGCCATCAAGGATTTGAACGTGGACCCGGAGAAACTCGCGCCGGTGCTCCTTTAAGCCTGATAAAACTTGTGTTCTGGGGTAGCCGCAAAAAGAAGGAAAAAGGCCCTGTAGAAAAGGTCGTCAGAGAGCTTTTGTCAGCAGACTGCCAGTTCCCCGCACCGGAAGAGAAGCCAATCGAGATCGTCCTTGTCCTGACGAATACTGGCGGGACCGAGCAGGATGTAAGAACCATCACCAGAATCTGCGAGATTGCAAACGACCACGGTGCCATGAATCTGTGTCTCATTTCCACCCTGGGTGTATTCACCTATGGGATGGTGCATCCTGTTGAACCTGCTGGGTCGCGGCGCATGGAACTAGTGAAGAACCTGACGACAGAACTTGGGCAAACGGTGGCTATTGTCCACGGCAAAGCACTTGGCTGGGTAGGTCTCTTGGGAAGCGAGCAGCACGTCATAAGCTACTCATTCCTCGCGCCCAATTTTCGCGAGGCTCTCGGGTTGGTCAGCACGGCTCCTCTGGGTAGCGTGATAGAATTTGATTTTGGACACTGCAATTAAGGCAACACCGTATGGACGTTAAACTCCCCAACCTCGGCGAAGGCGCCGACACCGGCACCGTCGTCAACCTGCTCGTCAAAGCAGGCGACACCGTCACCGCTGGCCAAGGCCTCCTCGAACTCGAAAGCGAAAAGGCCGTCGCCACCATCCCGGCCCCCGAAGCCGGTGTGGTCACGCAACTCTTTATCAAAATCGGCGACAAGGTCAGCGTCGGCCAGCGCCTGCTGGCCCTCGACGAGGCCGGCAGCGCAACCCCGCCTCCCACCGCCTCCCCTGCCCCGGCAGCTCCAGCCAAGCGCGCTCCCGCTCCAGCAGCCGCACCGCCCGCCGCCGCCGAAGCTCCCCTCCCCGACCTGCCTCCGGCTCAGCCCGGCGTGGAGCCCACCGCCTCGCCCTCCATTCGCAGGATGGCCCGCGAGCTGGGCATTGACCTCACGCAGGTCCGCGCGAGCGAGCGCGGTGGCCGCATCGTGATGGCCGACGTGCGGGCTTACATCGCCCACTTGCAGCGCCTCGCCGCCGCTCCGAAGGCCGCGCCCGCCGCTGCCGCTACCGCCGCGGCCGAGAAGCCCGCCGCCGAGCGCGTGGACTTCTCCAAGTGGGGTGAGGTCTCGAAGAAGCCCATGTCCATGCTGCGCAAAGTCATCGCGCGCCGCATGACCGAGAACTGGAACGCCATCCCGCACGTCACGCAGTTCGACGACGCCGACATCACCGCGCTCTTGGAGCTGCGCAAGAAGTTCGCCCCCGCCTACGAGGCCAAGGGCACGCGGCTCACGCTGACTTCCTTCGCGCTCAAGGCCGTTGCCGCCACGCTCAAGAAGCATCCCATCTTCAACAGCTCGCTCGATGAGGTAGCCGAGGAAATCGTGCTCAAGGAATACGTCCACCTCGGCCTCGCCGTGGACACCGACGCCGGCCTCATCGTCCCCGTCATCCGCGACGCGGACAAGAAGAGCCTGCTGGAGCTGTCCAAGGACATCGAGGAGTTCGCGAAGAAAGCCCGCGACCGCAAGGTCTCCGGCGACGAACTCAAGGGCGGCACCTTCACCATCTCGAACCAAGGCGGCATCGGCGGCGCGCACTTCACACCCATCGTGAACAAGCCGGAAGTCGCCATCCTCGGCCTCGGCAAGGGCGTGCTGAAAGCCGTCGTGCGCGAGAAGCAAATCGTCCAGCGCATGATGCTCCCCATCGCCATCAGCTACGACCATCGCGTCATTGATGGAGGCGCAGCCGCGCGCTTCACCGTGGACCTGCTCGCAGCCATTGAGGCCTTTGCGGAGAAGGATGTGGCCATCTAGCCAAAGGCCGGCTGGCAGCCTTGCCATCAAACGAACGTCACCAACCCCGTCACCACGTGCGAACACCCCTCTCATTAGCACCCGGCTTCAGCCGGGTGTCCGCCCGGCAACCCGGGTGCCCAGCCGTTTCAACGGCTTCCTCGCGCGTTAGGGAAGCCGCTGAAGCGGCTGGGGGTTCTGTCGTTCGGCCTGACACCGGGCTGAAGCCCGGTGCTAATGAAAGAAGCGGCGATTCGAAGCCGTGAGTCGCACGCCATCCCCCTATCACTCCATCTCTCCCTCCTCTCTTTATGGAACCGACCAAAACAGAACTCGTAGTAGTAGGTGGCGGCCCCGGCGGATACGCCGCCGCCTTTTATGCCGCTGACCTCGGCAAGAAAGTCATCCTCCTCGAGCGCGATCCCAAGCTCGGCGGCGTGTGCCTCAACCGCGGCTGCATCCCGTCGAAGGCCCTGCTCTACGCCGCCCACACCATCAGCGGCGCGAAGGAATCCGCGCATCGCGGCATCACCTTCGGCACGCCGCAGATTGAGTTGGACAAGCTCCGCGCGTGGAAGGACTCCATCATCGCGAAGCTTTCGGGCGGCATCACCCAGCTCGCGTCGAAGCGCGGCGTCACCGTCATTCACGGGCGCGGCTACTTCGAGGGATCGAACTCCCTGCGCGTCGAGACCGAGGCCGGCCAGCAGTTCATCGCCTACGACCACGCCATCGTCGCCGTCGGCTCCAAGCCCGCGCTGCCGAAGGCCTTCGACCTCGGCAACCCCCGCGTCATGACCTCCACCGAGGCGCTGGAGATTGAGGAAATCCCCGAGAAGCTCCTCGTCATCGGCGGCGGCTACATCGGCATGGAACTCGGCACCGTCTATGCCGCGCTGGGCAGCAAAATCACCGTCATCGAAGCGCTCAACAGCATCCTCCTCGGGGCCGACCCCGACCTCGCCCGCCCCGTGATGGCCTTTGCGAAGAAGAATTTCTCCGAGGTCCGCGTCAAGGCGAAGGTCCTCAAGATGTCCACCGTCGGGAAGCAGATCAAAGTCATCTCCGAGCACGAAGGCCAGCAGAAGGAAGAACTCTACGACCGCGTCCTCGTCTCCGTGGGCCGCGCGCCGAACAGCGAAGACCTCGGCCTCGAAAACACCAAGGCCAAGCTCGACGAAAAGGGCTTCCTCGTGGTCAACGACAAGCAGCAGACCACCGACCCCGCCCTCTACGCCATCGGCGACATCGCTGGCGGCGTCATGCTCGCGCACAAGGCCTCCCGCGAAGCCCGCACCGCCGTCGAGATTATCACCGGCGAGGCCACCGGCGCGGACAAAGCCATCATCCCCGCCGTCGTCTTCACCGACCCCGAGGTCGCCTGGTGCGGCCTCACCGAAGCCGAGGCCAAAGCCAAAGGCATCGAAGTCACCGTCGCGAAATTCCCGTGGGGTGCCAGCGGCCGCGCGCTGACCTTCGACCGCACCGACGGCATGACGAAGCTCATCATTGACCCCGCGACCGAGCGCGTGCTGGGCGTGGGCATCGTCGGCCACGGCGCGGGTGAACTCATCGCCGAAGGCGTGCTCGCCGTCGAGATGGGCGCGACCGCGAAAGACCTTTCCCTCTGCGTTCACCCGCACCCGACCCTCTCCGAGACGTTGATGGAAAGCGCCGAGGTCTTCTACGGCCACGCCACCCACGTCTTCGCGCGGAAGAAGTAGCCGTCCGTCGATGGTCGATGGACAAAGCTGCCTGCTAGGCTGCCCACTCCCTCAAGTCTTGAACTAGGCTATCAAGATCACCAGTCGGTGTCCGGTCAGTAAATGGTTTCATCCAAGTTTTATGGCTCGAAAGCGTATAGGCTGGAAAGCCGGTTCCTTCTTTCGTCACAGCCCACCTGAACCCTTGCCGCTCTGTAAGCGCCACGTAGCAACACTGAGCGGAAGGTGCAGCCGCCCGGATTCGCTCAAAATTGGTCTTCACGCTCTGTATCGTAGCCTTGCCGAATGATCCCACGTTCTTGACCTCCAACGCAGCGATAACATCACGTGGCTGGTAGCAGATGAGATGCGCAGGCTTCGCGTCTGGCCGCAGAACCAGCAGGTCAATTTCCAATGGGACACCCATGATGAAAGAATCTCTCGGAGAGAGCACGACGCATCCACCCAGAGCAGCCAAGAGGCAGTTGCGAAGTCGTTCAGTGGTGACAGCCCCGGTGAACTTGTTGCACGGGATTCCGGCGGCGCTCCTGAACGCGTTCTCAGCATCGTCCACGTCTGCGAGTAACTGCTCGATCATAGGGTTGGTTGCTTTAGTTTGGGGATTCACCGGTGGTCTTGGTGCTTTGGAGATGGCTCACTCGTCCTCCAGGCCGGGCTTGTCCATTGGCAGTCCCATGAACAGTTTCGTGAACTGCTCGAAGGCGGCTTCCGCCTGCCAGCGCGTGTTCTCCAGTGGCATCCCGTTCGCCTCCTGCTTCGCCAGTTCGAGGATTTCCTTGAGCCACAGTTCACGGAGGCCGAGGCAAACGCATTGCAGCGGAGGGCAGTCTTTGATGTTGAACTCCTTCGCCACGGCTAAGTCCACGCCGCCCGGCTGATTCCAGCCAATAATTGGGATGTAGCCTTTGTTCATGCCGAGCAGGACTTCCGCCGCTTCTCTTTCCAGCACGTTTAGCCGTTCGTTGGTCGCCTGATTGTCGAGTTCCTCATCGTGGACGGCGTCCAGCATTTTCGCGCACATCACTCGCAACAGCGAGTCAATGCATGTCGGGTTGCCGAGGTAGTTGTCTTTTTGTGCCGTGGCAAAGGCGGCGACCAGCCCCACATCGTTTGGCTCCGTGCGATCAGAGCTTGCTGGAGCGTCCGCGCACTTCGATAGAGCCAGCAGCTGCGTCCACACGCCACTGTAGATGTGCGCCCGGCCTCTACCACTGACCCTAGCGACCTCGTCCTTGAAATTCGAGTAATCAATGTCCTCTGCCATCTGCGCCATCGCCTCGCTGAACGCCTTGCGCGACACCCGCGCCCGGAAGGGATAGTCAGTCCCGGCGTTGGCCACCGTCGCGGACAGCGTGGGCAGATAGCGTTCGCGGAGCCGGTCAAGGTCGGCGTCCACGCGGGCACGCACAGTCAACTGCATCTCGCCTGGTTTCTGAACCACACTGAAAAAGCCGAGCGTTGTGAATAGCCACATAATTTTGCTCAGAATGCCTCCTTGTGCTGACCGGTGCAATCAGCGTCACGCGTCCTCCGGAGCGCGCTTGCCCCTTTTCCCCGGCCGGCGCAGAGTGCGGCCAATTCGCCACACTGCCATGCAACTCTTCATAGACACCGCCGACGTCGCGCAAATCAAGGAAGCCCTGAGCTGGGGCATCGTGGACGGCGTGACCACCAACCCGACCCATGTGATGAAGACCGGGCGCAGGCCGCTGGAGGTCTATCGCGAAATCCTCGCGCTCACGGACGGCCCCGTGAGCCTCGAAACCATCGCGCTCGACGCGAAGGAAATCGTGAAGGAAGGCCGCAAGCTCGCGAGGCTCGGCAAGAACGTCGTCGTGAAAGTGCCCGTCATTCGCGAGGGTTTGAAGGCGGTGAAGGAGCTGTCCGCCGACGGCATCAAGACCAACGTCACGCTGAACTTCTCCCCGCTTCAGGCGCTGCTCGCCGCCAAGTGCGGCGCGACCTACATCAGCCCGTTCGTGGGCCGGCTCGACGCCGTGGGTCACACCGGCATGGACCTCGTCCGGCAGATTCGCACCATCTACGACAACTACGGCTACGAGACGCAGATCCTCACCGCCGCCATCCGCCATCCCGAGCATGTCCTCCAGGCCGCGCTGGCCGGCTCCGATGTCTGCACGATGTTCTTCGACACGCTGAAGCTGCTCTACGATCACCCGCTCACGGACGTGGGGCTGGACATCTTCCTGAAGGACTGGGCGAAGGCGGTGGCGGAGGCGAAGTGAGCTTACGTTTTACGCATTACGCGGTGCGGCAAACGTAATGCGTAACGCGTAAAACGTAAGGGGAAGCCCAGCCGCATCTCCGTCCCCGATGGCCGGGGCCGAAAAAACGATTCACACGAAGCCCTCGCGCTCTGGCACTCTGCGAACCGTGAAATCCGTCCGCCTAAAACCGCGCCTGTGCGCCACCGGAGGCAACCATGAGAATGCTTGAACCCCTTTTCTGGCTCTACGTGCTGGTCATGCCGTTCATCTTGTGGCGGCGGTCACGCGCCGCAGAAGCAGAGCAGCGAGAACTAAAAGCCCTGGCGACAGACCTGGAGCGCCGGCTGGCAAGGACGGAGAAAGAGCTTGAGACTGTCCGTCTGCTCGCCGCCGAGCGTGCCGCCGCGCCCGCAGGGGTCGAGGCCAAGGCCCCTGAGCCGGCACAACCGGTCGCTTCGGTGCCGCCCGAGCAACTCGTCGCAGTTCTGGCGCGGACGGCCGAGCCGATTCCTTCGGAAGCCATCCCACGGCCGCCGGCTCCACCGCCCATCCCAGCCGCAGCCCTGACGACGCTGAGTGGCGCGGTGCCATCGTCACCTGTCGTTGCTACGTCCATCCCGGCACCGCCTCCGCCGAAGCCGCCCGCACCTGCCGTTCTCACACCCCCGCAGCCCGCGTTCAACTTCGAGCAGTTCCTCGGCGTGAAACTGTTCGCGTGGATCGGGGCTTTCGTCGGCTTCCTCGCGGTTGCGTTTGCGTTGAAATACTCCTTCGACCAAGGCTGGGTAAGCCCTGCCGTGCGCGTCGCCGGCGGGCTGGTCATCGGCATCAGCCTGCTCGTCGGTGCCTTGAAGCTCAACCGCGAGCGCTACGCCGTCACCGTGCAGTCCCTCTGCGGCGCGGGCGTTGTCATCCTCTACGCGGACTTCTTCACGGCGCACGCGCTCTACAAGCTCATCGAGAGTCCCTACGCGACCTTTGCGCTCATGTCGCTGGTCACCGCCGTCGCGTTCTTCCTCGCGGTGCGACTCAACGCGCAGGCCGTCGCCATCCTTGGCCTGCTCGGCGGCTTCCTCACGCCCGTCCTCATCCGCACCGGCCACGACAACCCGCTCGGCCTCTTCGGCTACGTCGCGTTGCTGGACATCGGCCTGCTCGCCGTCGCGCTGCGGCAACGCTGGCTGCACCTCACGTTGCTCGCGGGCATCGCCACTGTGCTCATGCAGATCGCGTGGGCCGGCGAGTTCTTCGCAGTCGAGAAGATCAACACCGCGATGACCGTCTTCGTGTTCTTCAGCGCGCTGTTCTTCGCGTTCTTCACGCTCGTCCACCGCGTCGCGGAGAAGAGCGCCGAGGCCGTGGACAAGTGGAGTTCCGCCGCCGCCGTGCTGCTGCCATCCGTCGGTTTGCTTTTCGCGCTATGCGTCTTCCTCAAGCCCTACCGCGACCTATGCGACCGCCCCGGCCTGATGTTCTCGTTCATCTTCCTGCTCGACCTTGCGCTGCTCGGCGTCGCGTGGACGCGCGACAAGCTCCGGCCCGTGCAACTCCTCGGCGGCGGCGCGTCGTTCTTCCTGCTGATGGTCTGGACCGGCGGCTACCTCACCAACGACCTGCTCAACTGGTCGCTCGGCTTCACCCTGCTCTTCGCCGTGCTGCACTCGGTCTTCCCCGTCGTGCAACAGCGCCTCCAGCCGAACCTCTCGCCCGTCTGGTGGATGCACCTCTTCCCGCCGGTCGCGCTGCTGCTGCTGCTCATCCCGCTGATGAAGCTCGACGCGCCGTCGTTCCTCGTCTGGCCCGTGGTGCTGCTCGTGGACGTGCTCGCCATCGGCCTCGCGCTGTTCACCGCGTCGCTCGTCTCCGTCGCGGTCGTGCTGCTGCTGACGATGTTCGTGACCGCGTGCTGGATCATGAAAGTGCCGGCGGTGCTCACCGGCTGGACTGGTCTGCCGGGAATGCTTCTCGTCATCGGCGGCTTCGCGGTCTTCTTCTTCGCCGCCGCGTTCTTCGCGCTGAAGCGAATCCTGCCCAAGCTCGAAGCGGCGAAGGCCGATGCGAAGAACACTTCCGGTCTGCCGCTCTCCGGCTCAGTCACGCCGGAACTCGCCGTGCAACTCAGCTCGATGGCCGCCGTGCTGCCATTCCTGCTGCTGACGATGGTCGTCCTCCGCCTGCCGCTCACAAATCCCTCGCCCGTCTTCGGCCTCGCCGTGCTGCTCATTGCGTTGCTGCTCGGCGTGGTCCGGCGCTTCGGCACAGACCTGCTCGCGCCCGTCGCGCTGGGCTGCACGCTGCTGCTGGAGTTCGTCTGGCACACGCGGCACTTCGCCGGCACCGGTGAAGCGCCCGACTGGCTGCCGCTCGCGTGGTATGCCGGGTTCTCCGCCGTGTTCACGCTTTTCCCGTTTGTCTGTCACCGCCAAATCGCCGAGCGCCGACTGCCGTGGGCCACCGCCGCGCTCGCGCTGCCTCTGCACTTCCATCTCATCTACCAGCTCTGCAAGGCGAACCTCCCCGCCTTCGACTACCTCGGTCTCGTGCCCGCCGTCTGCGCGCTGCCCGCCTTCGCCGGACTCGTCTGGCTGCTGAAGAAACTTCCTGCCGACAACGAAGGCCGCAACGCGCTGCTCGCGCTCTTCGGCGGCGTGGGACTGTTCTTCATCACGCTCATCTTCCCGATTCAGTTCGAGAAGCAATGGCTCACCGTCGCGTGGGCGCTCGAAGGCGTTGCGCTGCTCTGGCTCTTCCATCGCGTGCCACATCCGGGGCTGCCGCTCGTCGGCGTCGCGCTGCTGTGCGTGGCCTTCGCGCGGCTGGCCTTCAACGGCGCGGTCTTCAGCTACCACCCGCGCAGCGACACGCCGCTGCTCAACTGGTATCTCTACACCTACGGCATCGTGACCGTTTGCCTCTTCGCCGGCGCGCGGCTGCTCGCCCCGCCGCGCAACGTGGTTCGGGACTTCAACGTATTGCCGCTGCTCTACAGTCTCGGCACCGTGCTCGCGTTCATCCTCGTGAACATCGAGATCGCCGACTACTTCAGCGAAGGCACGCGCACGACGTTCGAGCTGTTCGGCGGCGGGCTGTCGCGCGAGAAGCAGCTCGGGCGCGACATGACCTATTCGCTGGCGTGGGCGGCGTTTGCCTTCGTGCTGCTCGTCATCGGGTTCAAGCAACGTGTCATCGCCGCGCGCCGCGCTGGGATGGCGCTGCTCGGCGTGACCTTGGTAAAACTCTTCTTCCATGACCTTTGGCACCAAGGGGGCCTCTATCGCATCGGCTCGCTCATCGGCCTCGCGGTCGTGCTCATCCTCGTCTCGATGTTCTACCAAAAGTTCCTCGCGACGGAGGCGGAGAAGGTTGAGCCAACGGCTGACGGAGAACCGAAAGACAAACCATGAAGGAAACTCCAAAACCCAAGCTCCAAGCTCCAAAGAAGCTCCAAACACCAAGCTCCAAGGAAATCCTGTTGCGCTCCGGCCTCAGATTGAAGTTTGGAGCTTGGGGTTTCTTTGGCGCTTGGAGCTTGGGTTTTGGAGCTTTGGTGCTCGCCTACCTCGCCCACTCCGCTGAATTCCCCGCTGCCTGGAAAAACTCCCAGCCCCTCACGCTCTCGCAGCCCGGCCTCGTCCGCTTCTCCGTGCCGCTGGAAACACTCGATGCCGCGCGTCCCGGCTTGGAAGACTTGCGCATCCACGACGCGGCGGCTCGCGAAATTCCCTTCGACCTCGACCGCCCCGTGCAGCGCGCCGTGCTGACCGCCGCCCCGCGCAAGTTCGGCTCCAAGATTGAAGGCGCTTCGACGGTCGTGCTCCTCGAAACCGGGCAAGCGCAGCCGGTCGTCGGCGTGACGTTGCAGACGCCCGCCCGCGACTTTCTCAAGCCTGTCCGTGTCGAGGGCAGCAGCGACGGCAAGCTCTGGGCGACCATCGTGGACGGCCAGCCGATCTTCGTGCTGGCCGGTGGCGCGACCCAGTTGTGCGTGAACTTCCCCGCCGGTCTCTGGCCACACTTGCGCGTCACGCTTGATGACCGGCGCGCCGCACCCATTCCCATCACCGGTGCCACGCTGCATCCCGAGACAGCGGAATCCGCGCCCACCGAACCACTCGGCCTCGAAATCACCGAACGCGCCGAGACGGACAAGGAGACCCGCCTCACGCTCCGGCTTAACGGCGGCAACGTCACGCTCGCCGGCCTCAGCCTCGTGACCGGCGACGCGCTCTTCTCCCGCCGAGTCACGCTCGCGCAGCGCACCCTCAGCGAGGGCGAGGTGCGTGAGACGCCGCTGGCCACGGCTTTCCTCTACCGCCTCGCACTGGAAGGCCGGCCTGCGGTGTCAAACATCACCTTCGCCGTGGATGTGCCCGTGCAATCGCGCGAACTTCTGCTCACGATCCACAACGACGACAACCCGCCGCTGAATCTCACCACGATTGAAGCGAAGCGCCGCCCGGTCTTCGCCGTGCTGCTCAACGACCGGCCCGGCCCGCTGCAACTGCTCTCCGGCAACGCGCAGTGCGCCGCGCCCAAATACGACCTGGCCGCGCTCCGCCGCGACTTGCGCACCGTCCCGGTCGTGACGGCGCAGGCCGGAGCGCTCACGGCCAATCCCAAGTTCACCGCGCCCGACCCGCTCGCGATGCTCGCCGCCGGCACGACGCCGCTGGACGTGAACCCGTGGCGTTTCCGCAAGGCCGTGCGCCTCGTCGGCCCCGGCATCCAGCAGTTGGAACTCGACCTCGAAACACTCGCCCGCTGCGCCGCAAGCTTCGCGGACCTGCGCGTCGTCGCCGCCGGCCAGCAGGTGCCATTCATCCTCGAACGCACGCCGATTCAGCGGAGCTTCCCGGTCGCTACCAGCAAGGCCGACGATCCGAAGCGTCCGAAGACCAGCCGGTGGGAACTCGCCTTGCCGCACAAGTCGCTGCCGCTCACGCGCCTGACCTGCGAGACGGGCGCGCCGCTGTTCCGTCGCGAGGTGACGGTCTTCGAGGAGCGTCCCGACTCACGCGGCGAGAAGCATCGCGTCGCGCTCGGCAACGCGACGTGGGTCCGCACGCCGGAGCACAAGCCGGGCAAGCTGGTCATCGCGTTGAATCAACCTCCGACCACCGACCGTCTCTGGCTCGAAATGGAGAACGGCGACAACCCGCCGCTGGAACTCACCGCCTTCACTGCCTGGCACACGACCGCCCGCCTGCTCTTCCGCGCTGCCGACGGCAGTGCGCCCGCACTCTACTACGGCAACATCCAGGTCGCCTTCCCCCGCTACGACCTCGACCTCGTTGCCCGCCAGATATTCTCCGCGCCGAAAATCCAAGCCACGCTCGGCCCCGAGGAGGCGTTGAAGGGCAAACCACTTGGCGAATCGCTCGCGGGGACGAAGGGCAATGCGCTCTTCTGGGGCGTGCTGGTGGCGGTGGTCGCGGTGCTGCTCTTCGTCTTGAGCCGCCTGCTGCCCAAGCCGGCGGAGCCAGCCAAATAGGCCGGCGCGTTCTGCCCGACTTCCCCTCAGCGACCAGCCAGCCCGCGCAGGTAGGCGAGGATGAGTTCGGGCAGGTCGTTGCTGTAGCCGCCTTCGAGCACGCTGACCACGGGCACGCCGAGCGCGCGGAAGGACTGGCCGAGCCAGTGGTAATCCTCGGCCTCCAGCGTCTCCTGCGCGAGCGGGTCGCGCGCGTAGGCGTCGAAGCCGGCGCTGACGACGACCACGTCGGGCTTTTGCGCCTTGAGGGCGTCGAGGGCGCGGGTGAGCACCTTGCGGTAGTCCTCGCGCGGCGTGCGCGGAGCGACGGGGTAGTTGAAGCAGTTGTCGCCGACGTCCTTCGTGCCGGTGCCGGGATAGCACGGGTGCTGGTGGATGGAGTGGAAGAACGCGCCGGGCCGGCCGAGCAGGATGGCCTCGGTGCCGTTGCCGTGGTGGACATCGAAGTCATAGACCGCCGCGCGCTTCGCGCCGGTGGCGAGCGCCTCCAGCACGGTGATGGCGACCTGGTTCAAGTAGCAGAAGCCCATCGCCCGACTGCCGGTGGCGTGATGGCCGGGCGGGCGGAGCAGGCTGAAGGGCATGACGCCCTTCCGCGCGAGGGCGAGGGCGCGCAAGCCACCGCCGATGGAACGGAGCGCGTGCTCGTGGATGCCCGCGTGCGCCGGGGTGTCGCCGTCGAAATCGCCGGTGGCCGCCTTCACGCGGGCGAGGTGCTCCTTGGTGTGCGCGCGGAGGATGGTTTCCTCCGGCACGGCGGCGGGCTGGTCCCACGCCAGCTTGAGTTCCTGCTGGGCGCGGAGCTTCTCCAGCGTGCGCGTGATGCGCTGCGGACGCTCTGGGTGGCCGGCCAGGTGGTAGCTGGCGCAGCGTTCGTCGGTGATGAGGTGCAGCGACATGGTTTGGGGATACGGCAGGGACGGCGAGTTTGCAACCGGCGGCTGCGCCAGGCGCGCCAGAAATGTTTTTGACAAAGCCCCGGCCCATTCCTACCGTCCGCCCCGCACTGACTGGTTGGGGTCGTAGCTCAGTTGGTAGAGCACCACAATGGCATTGTGGGGGTCGTAGGTTCGAATCCTATCGGCTCCACCATTTTCAGCGCAAGGGAGCCCGCTTTCCGCCGCCAGGATCTGCCGCGACTGGGCTTCCCAGTTCCGGGACGGACGGGCAGGGTTGCCCAACGCATGACCGGACTGGCGTCCATCCCGCCGCAGACCACCCGCCTCGTCGCCGTGGCCGGGGTCGTGCTCGCCCTGCTGGGCGGAACGGCCTGTGATGCCGGCAAGCAAAAGTCGCCGCCCCCTCACCGGACGAACGCGCCTCCGGCCATCCTTCCTCCGCCTCCACCCTCACCAACGAATGCGCCGGCCAGGCCGCCGGCTCCGCGCACGCCGGAGGAACAGTTTCAGGCGGGGTTGAGGTTGTGGAATGGGAAAGGCGCGGCCAGAGACCCGGCGGAGGCGGTGAAACTCTTCACGCTGGCGGCCGAGCGGGGCAACGTGGACGCGCAGGCTCATCTCGCCGCCGCGCATCGGACCGGCGTGGGCGTGGCGAAAAGCCCGGAGGAAGCGGTGCGCTGGTTCCGGGCCGCCGCCGAGCGGGGCGATGCGCGGTCGCAGGGCGTGCTGGCCTCGATCTACGGCACGGGCGAGGGCGTGCCGAAGGATCTGCCCGAGGCCGTGAAGTTGTATCGGCTGGCCGCCGCGCAGGGCCTCGTGCGGGCGCAGGCGAACCTCGGCGCGATGCTGTTCCTCGGTCAGGGCGTGGCGAAGGACCCGGTGGAAGCCTACAAGTGGCTGCATCTCGCCGCGCTCAAAGGCGACCAGGAAGCGATGAAGAATCGCGGCCTGGTGGCGCAAAAAATGTCCGCCGCGCAGATGGCCGAAGGCCGCCGGCGCGCGGCGGAGTTCGTGCCGGCCAGGGCGCGATGACTTGCCACCCGGCCGCCGCGCGAAGTTGGCCGCGTGCCTTGACGCTTCGCCGCCGGGTGCCATTATCCACGGCGCAGTCTCCGATTCCGAACGCTATGCCTACTTACGACTACGTGTGCGACAAGTGCGGTCTCCAGTTCGAACAGGTCCAGTCCATGAAGGACGCCCGGCTGACCACCTGTCCGAAGGAAGTGTGCGGCCAGAAGGGCTGGGGCAAGGGCAAGGTCCACCGCGTCCTCGGCGCGGGCGCGGGCCTGATCTTCAAGGGCAGCGGCTTCTACATCACCGACTACCGCAGCGAGAACTACAAGCAGCGGGCGAAGCAGGACTCCGCTCCCGCCGCCAGTTCCGGCGGCGAGAGCAAGGGCGGGTCCGACAGCAAGCCGGCCGCGTCCGCCAAGCCCGAGAGCAAGCCGGCCAAGGCGAAGCCTGCCGCGACCTGAGCCATGTTTCCCCGCCCTGCCAAGTCGCTGCGCCCGCTGCTGCAGGCAGTTTGGGTGGCCGGCTTGGCCGCCGGCTGGCTCGGCGTTTCCGCAGCGGCGCAACCGCTGACACCCGCGCAGGGAATGATGCGGCTGGAAAGCCGCTCGCAGCAGTTCGTCGTCTTCGGCGCGCTGCCGGGCACCGCCCTGGGGCCGCCGTCGCTGTCCCTCCTCGAGACGAACCATCTGCAGATGGACCCGACGCTGCTGGTGTTGACGTGCGAGCGGGTGAAGACGGTGTTGCTGGAGGAGCTGGGCCTTGGCGACGCGTGGACGGGCCGGATTCAAATCAACGTGCGCGGGGCGAAGCGTCCCACGGAGCCGGTCGTGGTCGAGTCCCAGTGGTATCCCGGGGGCTGGCGTTACCAGCTCATCGTCCCGGGGCAACTGGAGCGCGCCCGGCTCATGCGGGCGCTGACCCGCGCGCTGCTGTTGGAAATCGCGAACCGGGGCAACCCGTCGCAGCGGCTCGCCGAGATTCCCCTATGGCTGGAGGAGGGGCTTGCCACGCACCTGCTGGCCCTGCACGGCGACGCCCTGGTGCCCGAAATCCGCACGCTCACGTCCGTCGTGCAGGCGGCGCATCCCGACGTGTTTCTGGAGGCCCGCCGGCAGTTGCTGGGGCGCGGGCTGGCGTCGTTCGCGGACCTGAGCCTGGCACAGCCCGGCCAGTTCGATGAGGAATCATGGGAGGTCTTCCGCCGCACCGCGCAGTTGCTCGTCGCCGAGCTGCTCTATCTCCCGGACGGGCGTGCCGGCCTGCAGGCGTTTCTCCGCCAGTTGCCCGGCTATCTGAACAGCCAGCTCGCGTTCCTGCGCGGCTTTCCACAGCACTTCCCGACCATGCTCGACGCCGAAAAATGGTGGGCGGTCGTCTGGATGAACTTCACCGGGCGCGACCGGCACATGCGCTTCTCGGCGGACAAGAGCCTGCGCCAACTGGACGAAATCCTCGCGTCCTCCATCGCCGTCCGCCACGGCACGAACACAGTGCCGGGCCGCAAGGAACTGCCCCTCCGCGAGGTCATCGCCCACACGGAGTATGCGCAGCACGAGTTCGCCGTCGCGCAAGCGAACCTGCAACTGCAACTTCTCCAAGTCACCGCACCCGTCGAACTCGCCCGGCTCATCAGCGATTACCGGCTGGCATTGCTCACCTACTTGAAGCGCCGGACGGAATTCTCCTCGAAGGCGACGGCCAAGCAGGCCGACGCCAAGCTCGCCATCAAGGAAGTGCTGGAGCGGCTCGACCTGCTGGAAGTGATCCGGCTGGACATCAGCCGGCTGGACGCCGCCGCCGCCGCCCCGGCGGAACGCTGATGTTGCACGGCGGGATTGCGCTCCGCCCGCGCCGCTTCCTACACTCGCCGCCTTTGTGGCTCCGACCCTTGCCGACATCCGCTCCGCCGCCGGCCGCCTCGCCGGCACCGCGCACCGCACGCCGGTGCTGACCAGCGCCAGCCTGGACGCGCTCACGGGCGCGACGCTCCACTGCAAGTGCGAGAACTTCCAGAAGGGCGGCGCTTACAAGTTCCGCGGCGCGCTCAACGCCGTGCGCGCCCTCACCGACGAGCAGGCCCGGCATGGTGTGGTCACGCATTCCTCCGGCAACCACGCCACCTGCCTTGCGCTCGCCGCCCGCCAGCGCGGCATCCCGGCCTACATCGTCGTCCCCCGCAACTCGCCGCTCATCAAGCAGCGCGCCATCACGGCCTACGGCGGCCAGCTCACGCTCTGTGAGCCGACGCTGACCGCGCGTCAGGCCGAGGCCGACCGCATCCAGCGCGAGACGGGTGCCGTGTTCATCCACCCCTACGACGATCCCGTCGTCATCGCGGGCCAGGCGACGGTCGCGCTCGAACTGCTCGAACAAGCCGGCCCGCTCGACGCGCTCGTCGGTCCCGTCAGCGGCGGCGGGCTGCTGAGCGGCCTGTGCCTCGCCGCCGCCGCGCTTGCGCCCCAAACCGAGGTCTGGGGCGCGGAGCCGGCCTTGGCGGACGATGCCTTCCGGTCGTTCCGCGAGGGCCGGCTGCTCACCAACACCAACCCCGCGACCATTGCCGACGGCCTCCGCGCGTCCCTGAGCGAGCGCACCTTCGGCATCATCCGCCGGCACGCGCGCGGCATCATCACCGTGACGGAGGAGCAAATCATCGCCGCCATGCGCCTCGTGTGGGAGCGGATGAAACTGGTGGTGGAGCCTTCTGGTGTCGTCCCGCTTGCCGCCGTGCTCGCCGCGCCGGAGCAGTTTCGCGGCCGGCGCGTGGGCGTCATCTTCACCGGCGGGAACGTGGATTTGGACAAGCTGCCGTGGCAGTAGGGCCGGGCGGCTGCCCTCTCAGCCTGGCGGTGCTCACCCAAGGGGGCGGACCTCCCATTCGGCAGATTGCCCGCTGGGAGGCGCGGTGCTATGCTCAGTCGGTTCAAACATCAAACCGGTCCCGGCGACGCGGACTGAACTCGGTCCGGGGGGGTGGCATCCGCAGGGGCCATACGGCGAATGGTATGAGCGAGGCCGTCTGCCTGAAGTGCGGGACTTTGAAGCATGGTCCCTGGGTGCGCTGCCACCGTTGCGGGCATTTGCCAGCCGACGTTGTGGACAAGGCCAAGCACGAGATGACTTCCACCCATTGCCTGAGCCAGGCGGACTTGAAAACCATCGCCGCCCAGATTCAGAGCGGTCATCCCCGCCACTTCGATCCCCGGCAGCTTGAAAGATTTGTCGCCGCGCTGAGAACGACCCGGCTGGACAGCCGGACGAAGGAGCAGCTCGTTGCCAATGTCGTCCGCTGGGCAGTGATTCTCGGGGCCGGAGGGGGTGTCTTTTGGTTTTTCCACTGGCTGACCCGGTAGCGGCCCATTACCAAACCTCCGTCCTGGCGGGCAAATCATTTCATGGGCCGCTGCGGAATTTGGCTTCGAGCCGGACGCGCCTTCGGCTACGTTGCCCCCGGCTTCGACACGACACGGTTTCCTCGCCATGAACACCAATCGCCCCGGCTCCTGCAACACGGACAACGTCCACGTCACCCGCTGGATTGAGGAAGTCGCCACGCTCTGCCAGCCCGATGCAATTTACTGGTGCGACGGCTCGGCAGCGGAAAAACAGGCGCTCACCGCTGAAGCCGTCGCGCGCGACATCCTCATCCCGCTCGACCAGCAGAAATGGCCCGGCTGCCATTACCATCGCTCGAACCCGAACGACGTGGCGCGCGTGGAGCAATGCACCTTCATCTGCACGCCCACGCCGGAGGAGGCCGGCCCGACGAACAACTGGGCCGCGCCCGCCGAGATGCACGCCAAGCTGCGCGGCCTGCTCGCCGGCGCGATGCGCGGGCGGACGATGTATGTCGTGCCTTTCCTCATGGGGCCGCCCGGTTCGCCGCTCGCGCGCGTGGGCGTCGAGCTGACCGACTCGATTTACGTCGTCCTGAGCATGGGCATCATGACGCGCATGGGGCGCGTGGCGTGGGAGCAGCTCGGCTCGGGCGAGGACTTCACGCACGGCATCCACTCGATGCTCGACGTGCATCCCGACCGCCGCTACATCGCGCACTTCCCCAAGGAGAACACGCTCATCTCCGTCGGCTCGAACTACGGCGGCAACGTGCTGCTCGGCAAGAAGTGCATGGCGCTGCGCCTCGCGTCGCACTGGGGCCGCGACGAAGGCTGGCTCGCGGAGCACATGCTCGTGCTGGGCGTCGAGACGCCGGACGGGAAGAAGACTTTCGTGGCCGGCGCGTTCCCGAGCGCGTGCGGCAAGACGAACTTCGCCATGCTCCACCCGCCCGCGCGCTTTGCCGGCTGGAAGGTCTGGACCGTCGGCGACGACATCGCGTGGATGAAACCCGGCCCCGATGGCCGCCTCTTCGCCATCAACCCGGAGACCGGTTACTTCGGCGTCGTGCCGGGGACGAACTACAAGTCGAACCCCAACGCGATGGAGTGCATGAGAAAGGACACCATCTTCACGAACGTCGCGCTCACCGCCGACGGCGACGTGTGGTGGGAGGGCAAGGACAACCCGCCGCCCGCCGAGTGCCTCGACTGGCGCGGGCAGCGTTGGACACCCGACTCGAAGGAGAAGGCCGCGCACCCGAACAGCCGCTTCTGCGCGCCGATGACCAACAACCCCATGCTCGCGCCCGAGGTCAACGACCCCGCCGGCGTGCCCATCAGCGCGATCATCTTCGGAGGCCGCCGCACGAACACGATGCCGCTCGTGTATCAGGCCTTTAACTGGGTCCACGGCGTCTATGTCGGCGCGACCATCGGCTCCGAGACCACCGCCGCCGCCACCGGCGCGGTGGGCCACGTCCGCCGCGACCCGATGGCGATGCTGCCCTTCTGCGGCTACAACATGGGCGACTACTTCCGCCATTGGCTGTTCATGCGCCGACTCATCCAGCACCCGCCGCGCATCTTCAACGTGAACTGGTTCCGCAAGGACGCCGATGGCAGGTTCCTCTGGCCCGGCTACAGCGAAAACATGAGGGTGCTCAAGTGGATCGTGGACCGCTGCCGGGGCGATGCGAACGCGAACGAGGCGCTGCTCGGCTGGGTGCCCAGCGCGCACGACTTCGACCTCGACGGCCTCGACGGCTTCAACGCCGAGCGGCTGGAGCAGGCACAGAGCACGGACATAGAGGAGTGGCGGCGCGAGGTGCTCCAACAGGACGAGCTGTTCATCAAGCTCTACTCGCATTTGCCGAAAGAAATCATCTTCCAGCGGGAGCTGCTGATTGCGCGGCTGTGAAAGTCCCATGCTGGCACCGCAATTCTCAAGGGACACGAAAGGCGAATGTCACGCTTGCCTAGGTGAGCCGTATCTCGTCCTCGAGTCTTTTTTGGAAAGCGAACTGCGAAGCGAGTTAAGTTTCCAGTCGTTCGAGAACTGGCTCAACTCAGCTACGAACGCAAAGCGCGACTCTGTTTATGGAGGAGACTCACACAGCCTTACTTTGACCTCCGGTGAGGTTCTCGTAGAACACGACTATCAGTTGCATCCGCCTGCGCGGGTGGAAATCCACGAGTTCAAGGCGCTGCTAAAAGCGTGGCACGATTACCTTGCGCTGAACTCAGGCTCATGACCCGCACCCAGCCCCTTTGCCCCATCGCCGACCTCCCGCCCGGCACGACGCGCAAGTTCGACTTCACCCACGAGGGCATCCGGCGCGAGGGCTTCGCGGCCAACGTGCGCGGCCACCTCGTCGCCTACGAGAACGCCTGCCGGCACATCCCCATGCCGCTGGACGATGACAGCGACTTCTTCACCACCGACGGCAACTTCTTCATCTGCCGCACGCACGGCGCGATTTACGAGCCGCTCAATGGCCGGTGCATCCACGGGCCGTGCGGCGGCCTGAGCTTGAAGGCGCTGCGCGTCGTGGAGGTGGACGGCGAGCTGTGGGTCGTGCTGCCCGACGAGTCGTTGGCAGAATAAACATACTTTCATCACCGCATGCCGGTGGGGCGAGGCTCCTGTCGAGCCGGAGGATGCCACGAGTTTTTGCAACCTTGAAACTATCGCCTGTCGTGAGGATTTCAAAGGCGGACAAAAGTGTGCGAGCAAAGGCGGACAGATTTACTGGGCGCGGATTTGGAGGAGGAGCGCGGGGCGTTCGCCG
>WRPG01000094.1 GCA_009773355.1 Limisphaerales bacterium | reverse complement strand
CCGGCGAACGCCCCGCGCTCCTCCTCCAAATCCGCGCCCAGTAAATCTGTCCGCCTTTGCTCGCACACTTTTGTCCGCCTTTGAAATCCTCACGACACAGGCCGGGGAATTCGTGTCCATTGGTGTCCATTCGTGGTCAATTCAGCCCGAACTCCGAAATGGAATGGCCGAAAGAAACGAAAGCTGCCGAGAAGAATAGTGACGGCAACCGGGAAAGGGTGGGGGAAATAGTTCCGCCTCGTGTCCGCCAAGGCCTTCTCTCCCTTTCGTTTTCCTCCGCTCCTTTCGGCCGGCTTCCGAATTCGGGTTCAGCGTCTCCTTGGCGGGGACGCAGCTTGCCGCCCGCACCATCCGACCGAGAAAGACCACTCCCTCTCCTCCATCGGATGGAGGAGAGGGCCGGGGAGAGGAGGGGCGCAACGACTGGCTGGTCCACGCTCCCCTCTCCCCCACCCTCTCCATGAACCGGAGCGCGGGCGTCCCGCCCGCAGCGGCCCACCCCGCCCAGAAATGCTTTGGACCTCCGCACGCCCCATTACGCAAGTTCCCGCTGCGGCCCAGAGGGCCGCGCTCCGGCTCAGGGGTAGGGGGTTCGTCTGCCGTGGTGCGGGTGACAAGGTGCGTCTCCTTGGCGGCTGACGCCAAACTGCCACTTGCCAAGCAGGCGGCGTTGGCTAAGGTGCCAGCAGCTAAATCGAAACCATTCATGCCCATGCGCTCCTCCAGTTCCCCTCAAGGCCACGCCGCGCGGCGTGCGTTCACGCTCATCGAACTGCTCGTCGTCATCGCCATCATCGCGATCCTGGCGGGGATGCTCCTGCCGGCCTTGAGCAAGGCCAAGATGAAGGCCACTGCCACGCTCACGCTGAACAACCTCAAACAGCTTGGCACCGCGTGGCAGCTTTATTTGTCAGAGTCCGACGACCGGCTCGTGCAAGTGCATCTCTACTATAACCCACTGGGGGGCGGGGTGTGGGGCAACACGAGCCGGAGGAATCCCCAAGCCTGGGTGATTGGGGATATGACGGATAACTCCTTTTACAATATGACATCGTTGTTGCCGGCGGACGCCGCTTACACCGATGCCGGCTACATGGGGTATCCGACGAACTCCTACGGCATCACGCGGCCTCTCTTTAACCGTTACATGGCGGGCAACTTCAAGGCCTACAAGTGCCCCGCCGACAAGTTCAAGAACCCGACGGGTCCCACCGCCGGCATGGATCGCTTGAGAAGCTACTCGGCCAACAATTTCATGGCTGGGCGCGACAATTTCAACACTGGCGCAAAGGTTTTCTACCGCCTGGGCGAAATCGATCAGCCGTCCAACCGCTACGTTTTCCTTGATGAGAACGAGCGCAGCTTGAACGACGGCTTCTTCCTCACGCATATGACCACGCAGACCAGTCAGAATGATGTCCCTGCGTCACATCACGACGGCGCGTATCCGCTAAACTTCAGCGATGGGCACACGGAGTTGGTCAAGGTGCAGGACGGGCGAACCCGGATGTGGAACGGCACTGGGACTGGGCCGTTTGCCAGCGCGGGACTCAATTTGGATTGGGTTTATCTCACCAACAAGGCATCGTTCCGCTAGCCTTCTGACTGACCACCAATCTCTCTCCAATCTTCCCTTTAATGCGCTGGCTTCTCGTTTTACTGATCGCTCTGTCTGGTTGTCGTCGGAAGACTCGCCCGATAGAGGAGGTTCCTGCCCCGCAGGAGCAGGCCGCTCCCGTCGCTTCTTCACCTGCGACTCCTAGCCGACAGGGAAGCGCCCCTCCGCCAGTGGCTGTGCATCCTCAGCTTCCATCTCGCGCCGGCCACCCGGGGGAACCGGCCAATCCTGCCGAACTGCGAGGCTTGCCTGAAAAATACTTTGATCAGGTGGGAAGCTTTCCAAACTCTTGGCAGCAACTGATTGACCGCAAATACCTCCGCGGAGTTCCGCTGGGCAAGAACGGCAAACCTCTCGATTTCCGACAATACGCAGAGTGGGCCACGCTTGGACCGTGAGGTTTGAAGCTCAAATCAAGTTGAGCTTCTCGCGCTTGCAAGTCAGTTGGGCCGCATCCAGGCGAACCAGCCAACGCGAGGGAAGTCAGAGCGGCCTACCGCCAATACTTCAAAAAACGGGGAGCTTTCCCAATGGCTGGCCCGAGATGGTGCAGCGAAAATTCCTGCCCGCCGTGCCCCAGGGGAAAAACGGCCAGCCCCTCGATTTCGCCCAGTTCACGCTGTGAGAAGCTGGCCGCCCCGCCAAGTAGGGCAGCGGCACCTCACCTGTCCTTCCGTCGGCGCTTCTTTTCGCCGGCCCTCGTCCGCTTCTTCCCTTCCCGCCCCCTGTCGGTCATCGGACGCATTGCGTTGCGCCCCGGCTTTCCGGTCATCATGCGCGGACATCACGCCGCATGAACCCGCTGGTTTCCCTCGCCCTCGTGGATGACGATCCCGCGTCCGTGACCTCTGGACGCGCCAACCGAACCGTGCCGCCGGCTTTGAGCCCACCGGCGTCGCCGACGCCGAAGCCGCCCTACGCCTCGCCCGCCCTTCACCCCTGCGGTCCAGTCGGAGTGCCATCCGCAGTGTGATTTCCACCCAAACGACCTGTTCCAAGCGGATGCTGCGCGAAGGCGAACTCCGCCACGGGCCGCCCGCCGACGAGGTGTTCCCGGATGATGCGCTCCAAGACCGCCGGGGCGCAGGAGTGATACCAGGTGCCCTCGGGATACACGACGGCGATGGGGCCGCGCGCACAGACCTGGAGGCAGTTGACCTTGGTGCGATAGACCAGCGCCTGCGGGCCGACGAGGCCCAGCTCCTTCAGCCGGCGCTTGAGGTATTCCCACGACTCGACGCTGGCCTCGCGCGGGCTGCACTTGGGCTTGGTCTGGTCCGCGCAGAGGAAGATGTGGCGGCGGAACTTCTCCACGCCCAGTTCGGCGACGAGCCGCTGCAACTCGGTCTGCAATCCCTCGTTCATGCCTGTCGTGTGCCGCCCGCGCCGAGCGCCTTGGGGGTGAGGAGAAATTTGAGCGTGCCGGCGCGCTTGTCCGCCGTCTTCACGCAGGCGACCGCGCCCTTGGACAACTCCAGCGCCTCCGCGCGCCCCAGGCCGAGCAGCCGCCGCACCCGCGCGGAGAGCGACGGCTCGTGGCCGACGAGCAGGACGTGGCCCGCGTCGGGCGGGAGCCGCACGAGCCAGTCCGCAAAGGTGTCGGGGTCCGTCTCGTTGAGCAGGACCGGGACTTCCTGCGCGCGGATGGGCCGCGCCTCGTTGGCAATGTCCAGCACGATGGCGAGCGTCTGCTTCGCGCGCACGAGCGGGCTGGTGAACGCGAGGTCGAAGGCGATGCCCGCGCGGCGCAGGCAGCGCGCGAGCTTGCGCGCCTGCCGCCGGCCCGTGGGCGAGAGCGGGCGCCTCGCGTCATCCACGCCGTCCAGCGCGGCGGCGTGGCGGAGGAAGTAGAGTTTCATGGGGCACGTAATACGTAATGCGTAAAACGTAAGGGGAAAAACGCAATGCGTAACGCGCAATTCGCCGGAAAGTGCCCGGTCTCGTGCAGGCAGCGAGCATCACCGCTTACGCATTACGTTTTACGCCGTCTTTCACGGCTGCGGCTGGAAGACAATCCGGCTGAACGCCCGCGGCGCGAACTGCGCCTTCCCGAAATTCCCGCTGCTCGCGCGCACGCCCTGCTCCGTCCAGCTCTCCAGCGCGAACGTCAGGCTGCCGCGTCCGGCGAAGAACACCCGGATGTCGCCGGCCTGCAACGGCACGGTCTGGGCGCGCTCGGTCGCGAAGTCCACCTGCGCCACGCGGTCCAGCGGAATCTCGATGAAATTGTCGGCGACGGCGAAGCGGAGCCTGCCCTCCTTCAACTCCACCAGCCGGCCCGCCACCGAGTCGCGGTTCACGAGACGGCCCACGTCGGTCTTCACGTTGGGCACGAGCGGCGCGACGTTTTCCTCCAGCCGGCCATCCCACTCGGTCACGCGCAGGTTCGCCACGCGCATCGGCCCCTGGCCCTGATGCACGAGGCGGATGCCGGTGCCCTCGCCGCCGAAGCCCTCGGTGTCCGCCCACTGCTTCGCCACCACGCCGTTGAGCAGCAGCGTGATGGTCTTCTGCTCGCGGCTGGTCTTGATGGCGACGCGCGCGCGGTTGGTCTGCTGGAGCAGCGGGATGACGGCCATGCCGAGCTGACGCACCGAGTCCTTGTGCCGCACGAGCAGGAGCTGCGACGAATAGCTGTTCAACTGGAGGCTGTAGAAGCCGCCGAAGGGCGGCTCGTCCGCCGTCTGCGCGAGGCGCACGGGCTGGAGCGAATCCGTGTAAAGCGCGATGGCCAGCGCGAAGGTGCCCTGCCACGCGAGGTCGAACTCGAGCGTGGAACTCGGCGGCAGCTTCACGTCCCGCGCGATGGACGATGGCTGTGTCGCCACGAACGCGCCGTTGGCGAAGTGCCACTGGCCGGGATTGATGTTGCCGGGCAGCGCCTTGCCCATCGTCCAGCCGTCGAGGCCGTCCGGTCCCGCGAAAATCGCGCGCGGCGACGGCCCCGCCGGGCGCAGGCTGGCGACGCGCGAGCGCGGCAAAGTCAGCGTGCCGGCGAACCACGTTTCGAGGACGACCTGCTGCTCGTCGAGCGACTTGAGGTTGCCGGATAGCTCGTCGCCGTTTGTGAGGCGCACGAAGCAGAAGTTCAGTGCGGTTGCGGGCGGCGGCGACTGCGCGCCGAGGTGGACTTCCGCCAGTGCGCTGGGTTGCAACTCAATGGCCGCCGCCGCGTCCGCGTGCCGCCAGCGCAGGCCGTTGGTGGGCGTGATGGATTCGAGCTGGCCGGTGAGCAGGTCGCCGTTGCGGAAGAGGATGGCCTGGGGAGTGGAGGCGGAGGCGGTGAGGGTGACGAGAAGAAGAACGAACAGCGTGCTGCGTGTTGCGTGTTGCGTGAGTGACGCCGGACCCGTGCGGGCAAGCACACGCAACACGCAACACGCAGCACGCAACACGTTTCTCATCGCTCAAAGAATTGTTGCAGGCCCGACCCGAGGAACGGGAGATCGAGCTCGGCGGGTTCGCGACCGGGGTTGAAGCGCAGCATCCGCACCCAGCGCGTGTCGAGTTGCAGCGGGCCGAAGTGCGGGCTGACCCCGGCGAGCTGGCGTCCGTCCCAACGCGGCTGCGTGAGCGCGACCGTCTCGCCGCTGCTCAGACGCGCGTGCGTTTCGCCGGCCGGACGATTCGTGGCGGGCGGCGCGATGGGCGCGAGGATGACCTGCGTCACGCGGGTCAAAGGGATTTCCAAGCTGCCCGCCGCCGAGGCCAGCGTGAGCCGGCCATCGCGGATGGCGCGCACGTCGCCCAGCGCGCGGTCCTGGTTCGCCAGGCGGACGAGGTGGCCGGTGAAGTTCGTCGCGACCAGCTCCGGCTCGATGGGCCGCCCGTCCCACGCCGAGACCTTGATGCCGCTCAACTGGATGCCCCCGTTCAGCATGAAGAACGAGAGGCCCGTGCCCGGCAGCACCGGCCCGCGCGCACGCGCGGCATCGCGCACCGCGTCGGCAACGGTCGGCGGGAGGTTCGGATCAATCGCCGGCTCGGCGGGCTTGGCGACGTTCGGGTCGTTCCACTGCTGAACCACGTTGCCGTCCACGAGCAGCGTGAGCGCACCGGCCAGCAGGTCCGCGCGGATTTCGACGCGCAGCTTGCGGCCCGGCAGCGGCACGGGAATCTGTGCCTGGCCGAGATGCTGCATCCCGAACTGCCCCTGCCCGCGCATGAGGTTCACGTAGCCGAGGCCGAGGTTGAACTGATAGCCGCTGCTGGCGAAGTTGAACCGCTCTGTCGCGTCGGTGTAGAGGCTGAGGTAGAGGTTCAGCGAGTTCGCCGCGCCGACCTCGAACTCGACGCGCGACTGCGGCGGCAGCTTGAGGTCGCGGCCCATGAAGGCATTCGCGCCGCCGGTGAGCACGCCGTCGCGGAACGACCACGCGGTCGGTGTCGGCCCGGTGGCCCAGCCGGTCGTGCCGTCCGGTCCGTCGTAAATCGTGGCGAAGCCGCGCGCGAGGAACGCGAGCGACTGCACGCCCACCCGCGGCGCGCGGAGCTTTCCGGCGAACCACGTCTCCAGCTCAATGTGCGTCGCATCGAGCGCCAGCAGGTTGCCGGTCAGCTCGTCGCCGTTGATGAAACGGAAGCGGCAGGTGTGGTGCGTGCCGGCCTGCGCGGGTGGTGGTGCGACTTGCGCGAAGCGAATCTGGTGCGCGTTGCGCGGGAGAAACTCGATGGGCGCGGCGGACGCGGGGTGTTTCCACCGGATGCCCTTCGCCGGGTCAATCGCCTCCAGCGCGCCGTGCAGCGTCGAGCCGTCGAGGAGTTGGAAGACATCCACGGCGGGCTGGGAGCGGAGGGTGGACGCGGCGGCCAACAAGGAGAAAATGGCAAACATCCAACGTCCAACATTCAACATCCAACGTTCAACAAAGGCCCGTGGCGAACGAACGCCGCTTTGAATGTTGAGCGTTGGACGTTGGACGTTGGACGTTTTCCCCTCACGGCCCTGACGAGCCTCGTTGGAACACGCAACACGCAACACGCAACAGTCCATCACACGCGCGGGAATAGAAGCGCTCACGGTCCGCTCCATTCATCCACCGGGCCGCGCGTTGCCGACGGGTTGAAGCGCAGCGCGCGGACGGCTTCCGGCTTGAGCTTCAGCCGCCCGAAGACCGGGCTGACCGCGATGATTTCCGCCGCCTCCCACTTCTCCAGCGCGAGCGTGAGCCGCTCGTTGCGATGCAGCGTCACCTGCACGCCCTCGACCTTCGGCAAGGCCGGCGCGTCGCCCACCGGGAAGGCAATCAACGCCGCGCGCGCGAGGGGAATCTCCAGCTTGGTGCCCGCCGGGTTGAACGAGAGCCGGCCGTCGCGGATGCCGTGCAAAGTGCCCGTGGCGCGATCGCGGTTCGCGAACTCGACCACCGCGCTGTCCGCCGGCGGCACCTCGACGAGCTTGTCCGGGTCGGTGCCCGGCGCCCCCAGCGGCTCGACGGCGTCACGCTCGCGCCCGTCCCAGGGCGCGACGCGGATGTCGCTGAGGCGGACGCGGGAGTTCGAGTTGTAGTTGTAGAAGACGATGCCCGTGCCGGGGCCGGGCGACCCCAGGCCTTTCCACTCATGGACCTTTTCGCCATCGGCCAGCAGGACGACGGTCTCCGCCTCGGTGTTGACGAGGAAGGTGAAGCGCACGGTGTTCTTCGCGAGCATCTGCGGCACGCGCGCGCCGGAAGAACTGGTCGCGCCCATGCCCGAGCGGCGCATCGAATAGATGTAGCCGGAGGACGAGGTGTAGAACTGCCAGCCGTCGCTGTAATCGTAATGTTCCGTGCTGCGCGTGAAGAAAGAGAAGCGGAAGTAGGGCTGGCCCTTCCACGCGAGGTCGAATTCGATGCGTGTCTTCGTGGGCAACTGGCACTCGCGCCCGAGCGTGCCCACGCCGGCCGAGTAATACGCGCCGTCGCGGAACTGCCAGGCGGCGTTCGGATTCGCCGCGCCCGCGACGGCGGCGCGGCCGGCAAGCGCGCCCTCCGCGCCGATGGCCACGGCGAGGTTCGGGTTGTTCAGCCGCAGCGCATCGAGCGCCCGCACGCGGGCGTCGGCGAGGGCGTTGGCGGCGGCATTGCCGACGGCGCGGGCTTCGAGTTGCTGGGCGACCATGCCCAGATTGCGTTCGCGGGTCTGCTCCATGCCCGGAACATACTGCGCGGCCCGGTCTGGCGCCCGGGCTTGCAAGAGACGGATGGCGAGGTGAGCGGCCTCGGCATGGATGACCAGTTTCATCTGTCCCACCCGCAACGCCGCAGCGCTGGCCTGAAGGTCGCGTTCGTAGCGGGCAAGCCATTCCTCCTCAGCCCGGCGCGAGGCGAGGCCCGCATCCACGGCGGCTTGAACCAAGTCCGACTTCAAAAACTCCTCTGGGCTGACGGCGGCCATGGCGGCCCCCTGCTGTTTCAGGATTTCGCCGACGGCGCGGCCTTGCACCAAGTCCACGCCAGCCACAGGGGGCGGCACCGCACCGGGCAACGGCAGCGGTGCCAGGCCCGGCGCGGCCTCGAAAAACGGCGCGGCGCGGCCTTGCAACCGGCGCACGAGCACGTCCACCTCCGCGCGCAGCATGACCTTGAAGCGCGCGGCCTTGGCCTCGTCCTTGGCCCAGTCGTTCGGATCCTTGAAGTCGGCGAACCACCGCTCCAGCGCGGTCGGCGAGGTCTGGCCGGCTTGGAGCGCCTCCTTCACCAAGTCGGTCTTGAGAAACACGGCGAGCGTGGCGGCACGCTCGGCGTCGTCGCTGAGACGCCCGAGTTCTTCCACGGTGAAAACCCGCTTTGGGACGGCGGCCCTCGCGGTCAAATCGGCGGGTGGCAGCACGGGCAACGCGCCGGGCGCGGCGGCTTTGCCAATCGCACGCTCGACTTCGGCACGCACGGCTTGGACGACCGGGTCAACGGCTGGCGCGGGCGGCGGAGCCACGCGGTTCGGCGCGATGGGCAGGGCGCGGATGGGAAGCTGCTGCGGCACGGCCGGCGCTGGAATGGGAACCGCCTGTGGAGCAACGGGGACGGCGGGCGCGGCCGGGACAGCCCCGCCGAAGATGAAATTCCTGCCACCCAGAATGTTCACGCCCACGCGGTTCACGGTGGCCGCGCCGGTGCTGACCTTCCACTCCTCCGCCGCGCGCGGGCCGTCGTAGAGCGCGGACTGGCTGCTGCCGTAAAAGGCCAGGCTCGCCAGGCCCGCGCGCTGCCCGCGCAGCTTCCCCGCGAACCACGTCTCAATCTCGAAGCTGTCGGCGTCGAGCGAGAGCAACTGCCCCTCGAACTCGTCGCCGCTGGCGAGCACGACGCGGCAGACGGGGCCGGCATTCGTCGGCAAGTTCGTCGAACGCGTGGGCAGCCGGATGAGGTTCAGGTTCGTGGTGCTGAACTCGATGGGCGCGCGGGCGTTCGGGTGCAGCCACCGGAGCGTGTCACTGTTCAACGAGCCGATCCCCCCGCGCAGGAACGAGCCGTCGAGGAAGGAGACGGTGGCAGGGGGGAGGTTGCTTTGCGCGAATGACCAATGACCAATGACCAATGACGAAAGAATGACCAATGACCAATGACCAATGACCGCAGGCCGGAGCGCAGGTGTCCAACCTGCGTCCCGCGAAGGCCACCCATCGCGCCGGTTGGACACCGGCGCTCCCGCCGCGCCGTGCGAGCCGCCGGGCATTGGGCATTGAGCATTCATTGGGAACTGGTCATTGGGCCTTGGTCATTCCTCAACGTTCATAGATGGGCAGAAAGCGATAGTTCAACGCCAGCGACAACAGTGAGGCCGCCGTGCCGAACGAGTTTCCAAACGACCCGTCCCAGCTCCCGTCCTTGTTCTGGGTGGCGGCGAGGGATTTGATGTTCGCGCCGTTCCACTTGCGCCACGCGTCGGGCGAGGCGTGGAAGTAGGCCTGCGCGCCGTAGTAGAGATAGTATTGCTGGTAGTGCGAGTCACCGCCGACGTTCTGCAAGTATTGCCACGCGCCCTTGAACTCCGCCGTGTCCTTCTGCTTGCCCAGCGCCAGCACCAGCACGCCGATGGCGCAGCGCGCGGCGTTCGGCCCGCTCGCGCCCGTGTAGCCGTAGCCGCCCTCGGGAGTCTTGCAGCTCGTGAAATACTTGAGGCCCTTCTGAATCGCGTCCTCCGGCACCGCCAGGCCCGCGTTGCGCGCGGCGAACATCGCGACCATCTGCGCGCCGCTGACGGTCGTGTCCGCGTCGGAACTTTCGGGAGAATAACGCCAGCCGCCGTGCGGGTTGCGCGCCTGCGAGGCGACGATGAGGTTGATGGCGCGCTGGAGGGCGGGGCCGAGCCGCACATCGTCCACCGCGCCGTAAGCCTCCGCGAGCGCGAGCGCGGCGAAGCCGTGGTTATACATCGAGGTGCCGAGGTAGCCGGTGTCCTTGTTCTGCGCCGCGAGAATGGCGTTCAGCCCGCGCTTGATGGCCGACGCATAGGGGCCGACGTTCGGGTCGTCGCCGTGCGCGAGCATCGCCACCACGCACAGGCCGATGACACCCGGCTGCCGCCCATACACATCCGCCCACGCGCCCTCCGGCGACTGCGACTTGGTGAGAAACTGCAAGCCCTTCACATACATCACGTCAATCGCCGCCGGACTGGCGTCGGACTTCTCGATGAAGAGCTGCTGGGCGGACGCGCGCGGCGCGAAGCTCCAAATCCCAAATCCCAAGTTCCAAAGAAACACCAAGCTCCAAATTCCAATCGTGCTCGAACTCCACGTAGCCCCTTGGAGCTTGAAGCTTGAGTCTTCTTTGGAATTTGGAGCTTGGGATTTGGAGCTTTTCACGGCTTCGCCTCCACGGCCTTGAAGAACTGTTCGAGCGCCTCGCGGAACTCCGCCGGCACCGGGCGCGTCACGCCGCTGCCCTTGCCCATGCGGCGGGCGGCGGCTTCCGCGCCCCTCGCGTCGCCGGTCGTGCCGGGGCTGGCCTTGTCGGTCGTGCCGCCGTTGGCGTTCTGCCCGGGCTGCTGGCCCGGCTTCATCCCAACCTGCTGCTCCTGCTGCGCCATCTGCATCATCATCTCGGCCTCCGCCTGCGCCTGCTGTTGTTGCTGCTGGCTGCTGCTCTTCTGCCGCTTGGCCTGCTCGTTGATGAGGTTGATGAGGTCGGTGAGGTGCAGGAGCGCGTCGTTCTCCGGCTTCTGCGCCGGCTCGCCCGTGAGCTTGTCAAAGAGCGCCGACTCCGCGTCGCGCATCCCGTCCTGCGTGTTGAGCAGGAATTCCCGGGCCGGTTCGAGGTCGTTGCTCATCTGCAATTTCGTCAGGTCGCCGCGCAACGCCCGCTGCTGCTCCGCCACCTTCGATGCGGCCTCGGCGAAGCGCGGGTGCCGCGCCTTCTCCTCGTCGAGCAGCGTCGTCTGCTGGAGCACGCGCGCCTCGCCCGCGCGCAGGCGGATGGCGGCCATGAGCATCTTGAGCCACTTGTCCTCCTTCGGCTGACCCTGGCCCTCGCCGCCCTGGCTCTCCTCCTCGGGCGGCTCCAGCTTCTTCGACCAGTCGGCAAAGCGCTTCGTCCAGGTCGCGAGGTTGCCCATCGCGTCCATCGAGATGTTCGCGTCAATCAGTCCGCGCACGCGGTCCAGCTCGGCGGTGGTGTTGACCTGCTTCATCTCCTTGGCCACTTCGCCGTAGTTCTCGCGCTGCGTGCGGTCGAAGAACCGGCTCATCTCGGCCACGACCTTCTCGGCCTCGGCCTTCACGCCGCCCTGGTCGCCGGCCAGTGACGTGTTGATCTTCTTGAACCGCTCCGGCAGCTCGCGCGGCAGCAGGCCAATCGTCTCGCCCACCACTTTGCCGAGCTGCTCGCCCAGGCCCTTCTCCGACTCGGAAAGTTTCTTCAAGCGCTGCGACAGCGTGAGCGCCTGCAAGTTGTCGAGGCCGTCGTTCATCTTCTTCTGGAGCGCCTGCAGCTTGTCCAACGCCTTCTCCTCGGCGTCGCGCGCCTTCGTGGCCTCCTCGGCGCGCTCTTGTGGCGAGCTGCTCTCCTGCGCCTTCTGGAGTGACTGCTGCGCGTCCTTCATCTCGCCCTGCGCCAGCGACTTCATCTGCGCGAGGTTCTGCGTCCACTCGCGGAGCGTCTGCTGCGTGAGCGTGGGGTTGCGCATCGCCTCGCGCACAATGTCCTGCCCCTGCTGCGCGATGCGGTCGAGCTGCGCGGCGTTGCGCGCCTGCTCCTCGGCCTGCTCGCCGGCCTTCTTCCCGGCCTCCTCGGACTTCAGCTTGTCCTCCGGCAGGCC
Source organism: Limisphaerales bacterium (assembly GCA_009773355.1). GTDB lineage: Bacteria > Verrucomicrobiota > Verrucomicrobiia > Limisphaerales > SXTU01 > SXTU01. Next base: position 1,152 of record WRPG01000094.1, on the reverse strand, counting down.
CATCAACTCGCGCGTGGCGGCGGCGATGGCCTCCTCCTTGCGCGTGACTTCCTCGACCTGCGCGAACAACGCGTCGAGCTGCTGCCGCACCAGCTCGGCGTGCTTGGAGAGGCTGACGATGTTGATGCGGTGTGTCGCGGACTCCGCCGGCTCGCGACCCGGGAGGAAGTCCGTCGCCAAGCCCTTCACCTCGACGACCGAGTCCGCCGGAATGCGCAGCACGGTGGGGCTGAAGAGGAAGGTGTTCGTGAAGCGCCGCTCCTGCGCGCCCGCCGCCGACTTCTTGAACTGCGAAATCGCCGGCGTGTTGGTCGGGTCGAGCGACGCGACAATCTCCGTGCCCACCGCGCCCTCGCGCACGCCGAAGTCGTCCGATGCGGCGAACTTCAGCGGCAGCACATCGGTTTCGAGGATGGAAAGCTCCAGCGGCAAATCGCCCAAATCCACGCGCGGCGCGCCGTCCTTGGTCGGGCGCAAGGCCAGCAGCCACGGCGCGACGGGCTTCAGTCCGAACTCATCGCGCCAATCGAACGTGGCCTGCGACGACGCGTCCAGCTTGAGCGAGCCGCTGTTGAACTTCTCGCCCGAGAGCAACAGCGACACCGGCTCGGTCTTGTCCACCGTCACCTCCGCCGACGCGAGTGGGCGCGTGGCCGTGCCGTTGAGCGTGACGCGGCTGCCTTCGAGCACAGGCAGCGTGGCGTTCTGCACGACTTGGTTCGTCGGCGGATACTGGAGGTAATCCGGGAGCGTGACGTTCGCCGCGAGCTGCTTGAGCGCGGGCCGATGCAGCGGCTTCACGGCGATGGTGTGCGTCGCGTCGCCGAGGCGGACGCGGAGCGAACCGTTCTGCGTCTGGCCGGGGATGGTGAGCTTCACGGAACCGTTCTTCACCGGCGCGGAAAGTTTGGTCTGCAACTCGAAGCGCCCGCTCGCGCTCGCGGGCTTCCAGAACGAGCGGTAATTCACCTTGGCCACCAGCTCGAACGGCTCGCCGTGCGGCACGACGAGCTGCGCCGGCACGTTCTCCAGCGCGATGAACGTGTAGCGCGGGATGCCCGCGACGGGCGCGGCCCAGCGTTGCAGCGCGTTCCAGCCCGCCCCCGGCGCGACCGCAAACGCGAGCACCACCGGCACGAGCACCGCCGCGAG
>WRPG01000093.1 GCA_009773355.1 Limisphaerales bacterium | reverse complement strand
CGCGGGCAATTCCGCCGCCGCGCAGCGGCATCTCGCCGAGGCCCGCCGGCTCGCCGCGCTGGTGGCCGACGCGGAGGAGCGCCGCGCGCTGGAGAACGACCTGGCCGGGCTGGCGGGAAGTTGAAACCGTCGCCGCGCCCGCCCGTCTGACCTGCCGATGCCCCGGCCCCGGCCTGCCAAAGAAATCTTCCTGCTTGCGCTGCTGCTCGTCGCGGCGGTGGTGGTGTCCGCCGCGCCACGCGAGTTCGCCATCACCGAAGCTGACCGGGCGCACTGGGCGTTTCAACCGGTGAAGCGGCCGCCGGTGCCTCCGGTAGCAGCCGACGTGAGGAGGCTCCACTCAAACTCGGAACGCGAAACTCGGAACGCGGAGAAAAATCAACGCCTCCTCATGTCGGCTGCTACCGGGAACGCGATTGATGCCTTCCTCCTCGCGAAGCTCCACGCCGCCGGGCTGACGTTCTCGCCGCCCGCCACGAAGGAGGCGCAGTTGCGCCGCGTGTCGCTGGACTTGATTGGGCTGCCGCCGTCGCTCGCGGAACTGGATGCCTTCCTCGCCGACACTTCGCCGGGCGCGTGGGCGAAGGTCGTGGACCGGCTGCTCGCGTCGCCGCATTACGGCGAGCGTTGGGGGCGGCACTGGCTGGACCTCGCGCGCTACGCGGACACGGAGGGCTTCGAGCACGACGTGACGCGGCCGAACGCGTGGCGCTACCGCGACTACGTGGTGCGCTCGCTCAACGCGGACAAGCCCTACGACCGCTTCGTGCGCGAGCAGATTGCCGGCGACGAGTTGTGGCCCGGCGACCGCGACGCGCTCATCGCCACGGGCTTCAACCTCATCGGCCCGGACATGACGGACAGCTCGGACCAGATTCAGCGCCGGCTCAACACGCTCAACGACATGACGGACGCGACGGCGTCGGTGTTCCTCGGCCAGACGTTCGGCTGCGCGCGGTGCCACGACCACAAGTTCGAGCCGTTCGCGCAGCGGGATTACTTCGCGATGCAGGCGTTCTTCATGCCCGCCGCGTTCAAGCGCGAGACGCCGGTGCCGACGCCGGAGGAACGCGCCGCCCATGAGCGCGCCGTGAAGGAATACGAAGCGCGCCCCGCCGTGCGCGAACTCGTCGCGCTCGAAGCGCCGTATCGCGAGCGGCTCCGCGCCGCGAAGCTCGCCAAGCAGCCGCCCGAAGTTCGCGAGGCGCACCACACTGCGCCGGAGCAGCGCACGGCTGCGCAGGCGAATCTGGCGTTCGAGACGGCCAAGGCAGTCGAAGTCACGGAGAAGGAGCTGCTGGCCGCGTTGGGCAGTGCGGACAAGGAGCGCCGGCGCGAACTGGCGGACGCGGCGAAGCAGTTTTCAGCGCCCACGCCGCTGCCCACGGCGCTGACCTTGGCGACGAGCAACGCGGTGCCCGCCCGCGCGCACCTGCTGAATCGCGGCGACTACAACCAGCCGCGCGACTTGGTGCCGGCAGGCTTTCCCGAAGTGCTGGTGGGGCGAGACTCCCGCCGAGCCGGGGTATCTTCCGTTGGTCCGCACGCCGGCTCGGCAGGAGCCTCGCCCCACCGGGCCAGCCCACGCGCGCAGCTCGCTGAGTGGATTGCCAGCCTGGAGAACCCGCTGACCGCGCGCATAATCGTGAACCGCGTCTGGCAGCATCATTTCGGTCGTGGGCTGGTGGCGACCCCAAGCGAGTTCGGCACGCGCGGTGCGAAGCCGTCGCATCCGGAGCTGCTCGACTGGCTGGCGAGCGAGTTCGTTGCCGGTGGATGGAGTCTCAAGAAGCTGCACCGGCTGATGGTGACGAGTGAAGCCTACCGACAGCGGAGTGATGGAGTGATGGAGAAGCGGAGTGATGCAAGGCAAACCGCTGGCCAGCACTCCAATACTCCATCACTCCACCACTCCATTGACCCCGAAAACCGCCTCCGCTGGCGCATGAACCGCCTCCGCCTCGAAGGCGAGGTCATCCGCGACAGCCTGCTCTCGGTAAGCGGGCGGCTGAATCCCAAGCCCGGCGGGCCGGGCGTGTTTCCGCCCATCCCCGCCGATGCCATCAAGGGTGCGAAGGGCTGGAATGTCACGGCGGACGCACGCGAGCACGAGCGGCGCAGCCTCTACATCTTCGCCAAGCGCAACCTGCGCTTCCCGTTCCTCGAAGTCTTCGACGCGCCGGACAGCAACCTGACCTGCCCGGAACGCGGCCGCAGCACCACCGCCCCGCAGTCGCTCACGTTGCTCAACGCGGAGGAGGTGCTCGCGGCCAGCCGCGCTGTCACCGCCCGGCTGGAGCGCGAGGCGAAGGAACCGCGCGAACGCGTGGCGCTGGCGTATCGGCTCATCCTGAACCGTCCGCCGACGGAGCGGGAGCAAACCGTCGCAAGACAGTTCCTCACCCAGTCGCCGCTCACGGAATTTTGCCGGGCGCTGTTCAACCTGAACGAGTTCGTGTATGCCTACTGACATGCCAGCATCCTGTCCCGGACCGAACACCCCGGCTGCGCTGCCAGTTTCGCGCCGCAGGTTTCTTGAGCGCGCCGGAGGTGGCTTCGGCATGGTCGCGCTGGCGTCGTTGTTGAAGCAGGACAGTTTGCTCGCGTCGCCTTCGCCGGCTTCACGCATCACGAACCCGCTCGCGCCGCAGACCACCCACTTCGCGCCGCGTGCCAAGCGGGTCATCTTCCTCTTCATGTCCGGCGGGCCGAGTCATGTGGACTTGTTCGAGCCGAAGCCGGAGCTGGTGCGCCTCGCCGGGCAGCCGATTCCCGAGTCGTTCGGCAGCTTCAAGACACGGCGCAACGTGGCGAAGAACAAGCTGCTGCCGTCGCTGCGGCCTTACCGCGCGCACGGGCAGTGCGGCATGGAAATCTCGGCCTGGCTGCCGCACATCGCCTCATGCGCCGATGACATCTGCCTGCTGCGCGGCTGCCACGGCGACAGCGTCACGCACCCGGAGTCGGTCTACATGATGAACACCGGCTCGATTCTCATGGGCAAGCCCAGCCTCGGCGCGTGGGCGGCCTACGGTCTCGGCACGGAGAACCAGAACATGCCAGCGTTCGTGGTGATGCCGGACCCGTCGGGCTGGGTGAAGGGCGGCGCGCCCGCGTGGGGCAATGGCTTCCTGCCGGCGGCGTATCAGGGGACGGTCTTGCGCGGCGGGGCGTCGCCGATTCTGCACTTGAACACGCCCGACGGCATCAGCGCGACGCAGCAGCAGGCGACCGTTGGCCTCATCAACCAGTTGAACCGCGAGGGCCTCGCACCAAGCGAGCAGGATTCCGAACTGGCCGCGCGCATCTCGGCCTACGAACTCGCTTTCCGCATGCAGAGCCACGCGCACGAGGTAGTGAACGTGGGCGGCGAGAGCGCGGCGACGCGGAAGCTCTACGGTCTCGACCGGCCGGTGACGGCGGAGTTTGGCCTGCGCTGCCTGCTGGCGCGGCGGATGGTGGAGCGCGGCGTGCGGTTCGTGCAGGTGTATTGCGGCGACACGAACGGCTGGGACGGCCACTCGAAGATGGACGAGAACCATTCGCGGCTGTGCGCGCAGAGCGATTTGCCGGTGGCGGGCTTGCTCAAGGATTTGAAGTCGCGCGGAATGCTGGACGACACGCTGGTCGTGTGGGGTGGCGAGTTCGGGCGGATGCCGATGAGCGAAGGCCCGGACGGGCGCGATCACAACCCGCACGGTTTCTGCATGTGGCTGGCGGGCGGCGGCGCAAAGGGCGGCACGGTCATCGGCGCGACGGACGACGTGGGCCTGCGCGCGGCGGTGGACAAGACGCATGTTCACGATGTCCACGCGACGTTGCTGCACTTGATGGGCTTCGACCATGAGCGGCTGACGTTCCGGCACGGCGGGCGCGAGGAGCGGCTGACCGACGTGGCGGGGAACGTGATTGAGCGGGCGCTGGCGTGAGGAGGGAGCACCGCGCTCAGGGTTTCACCGTGCCCGCGCCTTTCAGCACGATGGCCAGCAGGAGGGCGAGCTTGTAGCCCAGCGCGAGCGCGGCCACGAGGAGCATTCCGCCGGCGGAGCGGGTCATGTTCAGCAGGGACTTGTCCGAGAGATGCTTGTGGCCGACGGAGACCACGTAACTCAGGAGCGTGAACCACACCAACCCACCGGTCGCCACGCCGGCGATGCACAGCGACTTGCTCCGCCACGTCGGCTCCACCCACTCGTGCGCGAGGAAGGTGGCGGAGAGCGCGACCCACAGCAGCAGCACGCCAGGGTTGCCCAGCGTCCGGACGAAGCCGGTCATGAAGGCGGTGTGCGGGTGAAAACGATCCTCCATGCGCTCGGCCCCGCGCGAGGTGGTTTTCACCTCCTTGGCGAAGAGGTATTTGATGCCGAGGTAGGCCATCAGGGCGAAGCTGGCGAGCTGGAGGACAGCCTTCGCGACGTTCGTGGTGAACAGCTCCGAAAAGCCCGCGAAGCCGATGGCGCAGTAGATGGCCTCCATCAGCACCGCGCCAAACCCGATGAAGCACGCCCACCGGAACCCGCGCTCCGCGCCCTCGTGGATGATGGTGACGTTGATGGGGCCGACCGGGATGGACACGAGGAAGCCGCTGATGAGGCCGGTCAGGAGCGCTTCCAGATACGGGTAATCGGCGAGCATGGGTCAGGCGTCGGGCGGGACGGACTTGCCATCGCCCTCGTCGTCCTCGTCATCCTCCTCAATGTCATGCCGCATCTGGCGCGAAATCTTGGGCCGGATGAAGCCATAGACCAGGTAGGCCGTGAAGATCAGCGGGGCGACGACCGGCAGGATGCGCTCCCACAGCGCGAAGAAAAAGGCCAGCACCACCAGGATGATCAGCATCTTGCTGAACGGCTTGGTCGCCCGCCAGTTGAACTTCTTGAACGACGGGTATTTCACCTCGCTGACCATCAGGTAGGAGAGGAACACCAGGAGCACCGGCAGAACATAGCGCCAGTTGCCGGCGGCGAATTCCTTCCCTTCCACATGGATCAGCAACAGCGTCAGCGACGCCACCATGCCCGCCGCCGCCGGGATGGGCACGCCGGTGAACTCGCCCGAGGTGTTCTGCTGCGACTGCGGCATCGCAGCGAGGCAGTTGAACCGCGCCAGGCGGAAGGCACCGCAAATGAGAAAGATGGCCGCGATGAGCCAGCCCAGTTCTGGAATGCCTTGGAAAACATCGCGCAGCACGATGCGGTGAACCAAGAACGCTGGCGCCACGCCAAACGACACGATGTCCGCCAGGGAGTCGAACTCGCGGCCGAACGGACTTTCCTTGCCCACCATCCGCGCCACGCGCCCGTCCAGCAGGTCGAAGATGCACGCCAGCAGGATGTAGAACAGCGCCGAGCGGATGTTCGGGTAGGTCGGGTCCACCACCGGGTCGAGCTTGGCCTCCACAATCTTCGTGATGGCCAGGAACCCGCAGAACAGGTTCCCCGCCGTCATCAGGTTCGGCAGGAAATAGATTTTGAGCCGGCCATCGTCGTCGGAGCCGTTCGCGCCGGGAGTTGTCCTTGGTGCATCCATGACAATGCCCGGACTCAGATTTCAACGCGCTGCACGGGCGAATGCTAGTCACTGCGCCGCGCTTGAAAAGGGAAACCTTGCCACCTCACTGGCCCACGGAGATGACCGTGGGCTGGACGCGCTGCCCGTCATGCAGCCGGTCGCCGGGGTAGAGCACCACCTCGTCGCCGTCCTTCAGACCCGAGAGGATCTGCGTCTCCGCGCCGCTGGTGCGGCCGGTCTTGACCAGGCGAAGCTGCACCGAGTTCGTGGCCAGAATGAAGGCGGCCCAGTCCGGCCCCTTGCGGAACAGCGCGCCGGACGAGACCTTCAACGCGCGGGCTTCCTCCCACAGGATGATGCGGCCCTCGACGCGGAAGTTGTCGCCCAAGCTCAGCCGCTCTCCGACCGGGGTGAGCAGGTCCACCACCACGTTCACGCGCTGCTCCTCGACGCCGAGCGCGGAAACCTTCGTGAACGCCGCCGGCTCCACGAGCCGCACCTGCGCGCGCAGCGGCTGCGGACCGCCCCAGTGCTCCAGCTCGACCTTCGTGCCCGGCGTGAGGGCCGCGCCATCGCGCGACAGCACCTCGATGACCGCCTCCAGGTCGGCGGGATTGCCCAGCTCGACCAGCGGAGCGCCGGGATTGACCACCCGCGCGCTCTCCTCGATCACCCGCAGCACGCGGCCCGTGACCGGAGCCTTGACCTCGACCGGCGCGCGTATCGTGTTCGTTGCGCCCGGGGCGACAGCGAACTCCAGCAGCTCGGCCTCGGCCTGCTTCAAGGTGCTTTCGGCCAGGGCCAGCTCGCGCGCGGTCGCCGACTCGCGTGACTGGACGCTCTCCAGCTCCTGCGGCGAAACCACCTGGTCCTTGCCCAGCCGCTCGACGCGCCTGAGTTCGCTGGCGGCGAACCGGTGCGCCTCCTTCGCCTTCGCCACGCTCGCCCCCGCCACGTCACGCCTGGCCTCGGCCAGCGTGCGCGCCCGCACATCGAGCAGCGCGGGCGGCAACGGCTCGATGACGGCCAGCAAGGTCTCATTCGCCACGACCCCGGCCCCGGCCTTCCACGGGATGCGGCGCAGGTAGCCCGCCACTGGCGCGGCGACGAGGTAGCGCTGCTTGATGCGCGTCTTGCCCTCCTCGTTGACCGTGACCCGCAGCGGGCCGGTGACGACCCGCGTGGTCTCGACGATCACGGGCTTGGGCCACAAGCCCGCAACGAGCAGGCCGAGGAGCGCCAGCGCGCCGAGCCACGGCACGAGGCGCCGGAAGAAATGGCGCTGCCCGTTGCGGCGGGCGGCGGGAGTCGGAGCGGCAGGCGTGCTCATCAAATCAAGTTCACTCCGGCGCGCGCAGGGCGCCGACGAGGTTCAACTGGTTCAGCCGGCGCAGCACCAGCAGGCCGGACAAGGTCGAGGCAATGGTCACCACCATCACGGCGAAGGCATAATTGCGCGTCGTGAACACCAGCGGCAAGCGCACGGTTTCCGTGTTGACCTGGGTCACGATGGCCGTGGCGAAGCCCGTCCCCAGCAGCAGCCCCAGCGGCACGGCGCACAGCGCGAGGATGACCAGCTCCGTCACCAGCACCGCGCCCACCTCGCGCTGCGAGAAGCCCACCACCCGCAGCGTGGCCAGCTCGCGCGACCGCTCGGCCAGCGAGATGCGCGCGTTGTTGTAAACCACCCCGAAGGCCACGACCGTCGCGAAGGTGAGGTAAATCATCTGGATGAGGTTGATGCTGGCGGCGGTGGTCTTGGCGAAGTTCTCGCGCAACGACTCCTTGATGGCCACCCAGCCGATGCGCGGCACCGTCTTGAGCGCGCGGAGAAAGTCCGCCTTCTGCGCGGCGTCCACCGTGAAGCTCGCGCCCGTCACCACGTCGCCCTCGCCGAGCAGCCGGTTGAGGCCATCCAGTTCCATGTAGGCCGAGATGCCGGCGAGATCCTCCGCGAGGCCAAGCAGCGTCACGTTCCGCACGAGCCGTTTCCCTTCCAGAAACTCCACGCGCAGCTCGTCGCCCACCTTCGCGCCGAGCACTTCGGCCAGCTTCGCGGAGACGACGATGCCTTCGCTGGGCAGCGCGATCTGCGTGTTGCCCTTCGCCACCACGCGGCTGTGCTGGCCCGCGCGCGGCTGGCCCTGGATCCCGATCTGCCGGTGCCGGTGCTGGAAGCTGATGCGCGCCGCCGCGTTGCGCAGCGGCTCGACCGCGAGCACGCCCGGCAGATGGGCGAAGGCGTGCCGGGCGCGGCTGCTCGACGGCTCGATGAGGCCGACGGTGATGTCCTGCCGCTGCACCACGTCCCACTGGAAGCCCAGCACATGCGTCACGCTGTCGCGAAAACAGTTCGGCACGATCATGATCCCCGTGGCGAGCGCGAGCCCGGCGACGGTGAAGAACGCCTGCACCGGCCGACGCTCCAGATTGCGCACCGCGATGCGGAACGAGTGCGAGAGCAGGTGCGCGATGCCGGTGCGTTCCAGCAACGCGGGCCGGTAGTTGGCCGGTGGTTCGGGGCGCATGGCGTCGGCGGGCGGCAGCTTCGCCGCGCGGCGCACCGCGCCAAACACGCCCACCACCGCCGCGAGCGCGCTCACCAGCAGCGCCACCACGAACGCGCTGCGGTCGAGCTGGAAGGCGAGGTCCGGGAAGCGGAAAAAGAGGTGATACATCTTCACGAGCTGCCGGCCCTGGAAGTAGCCGCCCAGGCTGCCCAGCACCGTGCCGGCGGCCACCATGACGAACGCGAACTTCAGGTAGTGCGCGATGATCTGCCGGTTCGCGAAGCCGAAGGCCTTCAGGATCGCGATCTGCTCGCGCTGCAGGTTCAGCAGGCGGGAAAGCACCGCGTTGGTCATGAACGCCGCCACGCTGAGGAACACGATGGGAAACGCGATGGCCAGCGTCCGCAGGACGCCGATCTCGTCCAGCACGCGGATGTGGGACGGGTGGTCCGCGCGCCCGAACGCGCCGCGCCCGCCGAACGGCTCGAGCAACGGGTCCAGCGCGGCGATGACCGCGCGCTCGTTCGCGCCCGGCTCGAGCATGAGGGCGAGCGAGTTGAAGGCGCCGTAGAGATCGAACGCGTAGGCAAGCTCCTCGTAGGCCATCCAGAACACGCCGTAGGTGCGGTTGTCCGGCAGCGCCGCGCCCGGCCGCGACTCGAAGATGAACTCGGGCGAGAGCACGATGCCGGCGACGCGGAAGTTCTGCCGCCGCCCGTTGAGGAGCAGGGCGATCTCATGGCCCGGCTCGAGCCGGTTGGCGTCGGCGAAGGCCTCGCTCACGAGCACTTCGCGACGCTTGCCGGGCTGGAGCCACTGGCCGCGCCGGAGAAACAGGCGGTTCAAGTCCGGCTCGCCGAAATCGGGCAGCGAACGGACGTTGCCGCTCGCCGGCTCGTCGAGGCCCGGAATGTCGAGCGTGACCTGCACGGAGATGCCCGGCTGCGCAACGGCCACGCCGGGGATCGTGCGCACGCGCTCCAGCAGCGAGAACGGGGCGCGCTTGAGGTGGGCGAAGACCTCGGCGAAACGGTTCGCCCGGTAGTATTCGTCCCGCGTGGACTCCAGCGAGTAGATCAGGCTGCGCGCCATGATCAGCATCGTCAGCCCGCACGCCATCACCAGGGACACCGCAATCGCCTGGCCCTTCATGTGGCCCAGGTCGCGCCAGAGTTTGCGGTCGAGGTGCGGGAGCATCACCACTTCAGGCTGTCCGGCCGGGCGCGGCTGGGGTTTTCACGGATGTCATGCACCCGCCCGTCGGAGAAGTGGATCACGCGGTCGGCCATGTCCGCCATGACGGCGTTGTGCGTGATGACGATTGTGAGCGTGCCCAGCTCGCGGTTCACGCGCTCGATGGCTTCGAGCACCACGATGCCCGTGCGCACGTCCAGCGCGCCGGTCGGCTCATCGCAGAGCAGCACCTCGGGCCGCTTGGCGATGGCGCGCGCGATGGCGACGCGCTGCTGCTCGCCGCCGGAAAGCTGGGCCGGAAAGTGGTCGAGCCGCGGGCTGAGGCCGACCATTTCCAGCGCTACCTCCGGAGCCATCGGGTCGCGCGCGATCTCCGTGATGAGGCCGACGTTCTCCCGCGCGGTGAGGCTGGGGATGAGATTGTAGAACTGGAAAATGAAGCCCACGGAGTCGCGCCGGTAACGCGTGAGCTGCGTCTCGTCGGCGTGGGTGAGGTCCAGGTCGCGATACCACAGCTCGCCAGCGGTGGGATTGTCGAGGCCACCGAGCTGGTTCAGCAGCGTGGTCTTGCCGCTGCCGGACGGCCCGAGCAGGACGACCAGCTCGCCCGCCGGCAAGTCCAGGTCCACGCCCGCCAGCGCGCGGACCTCGGCGTCGCCGCTGCCGTAAACCTTCGTCAGCCCCCGCGCGCGGAAGACCAGGGAGCGGGCGGCGCTGGGCGGGTTGTCTGGGCTGGGATTCATCCTGCGACCAAGCAGCGGCGAGATTCTCCCAGTCGGCCGGGATAGTCGAGCGCGCAACGCGCCGCGTTGACTTGGCGGGCGCGCGGCCTAGTCTCCCGCGTCATGCGCTGGTAGCTCAATTGGATAGAGCTTCTGACTTCGGATCAGAAGGTTGCAGGTTCGAGTCCTGCCCGGCGCACCAGTCTTCTCACAGTCCCGCAACTCCGCATGACGCCTGGCTTTACCGAGACGCGCAGCCATCCATGACCACAGAAACCCTTGCTTCCTTTCCGGTGCAGCCCGGCCCCGGAGACTGGCGGCGTTCAACTTGAGGCCTGATGACCGCGCGGCGCTGTTGCCTTTTCGGGGAGCAAGCCAGTATCTCTCCGGCATGATTTCATTCGTTCGCCGCCTGGCCTTGTCGGCGGGAGCCGGCGCCGCCTTGTCGCTGGCGGGCTGTGCCACCGCTCCGAGTTACGACCTGGTGCTCGCCGACGGGCGCGTGATGGATCCGGCCTCGGGGCTGGATGCGGTCCGGCATCTCGGCATCCGCGGGGGCAAGATCCGGGCGATCTCCGAAACCCCGCTGGCCGGCGCCGAGGTGGTGACGGTTTCCGGTCAGGTGGTGGCGCCGGGATTCATTGACCTTCACGCGCACGGTCAGACCACGGGCGACATGCAGATCCAGGCGCGGGATGGCGTCACCACCGCGCTCGACCTGGAGGTGGGCGTGTATCCGGTGGCCGCGTGGTATGAGGCGGTGGCAGGCAAGGCCCCGCTCAACTACGGCGCGACGGTCAGCCACATCGCGGCACGGTTCACCGCGTTTCATCCGGGACTTGAAGTCGGCCACTGGGTGACCCGGCGGGCCGTGGTCGCCGGTCTGGGAGTGGCTCCGGCGGGAGCGAACCGGGCGGCGGGCGCGGCGGAATTGAGCGCGATGCGCGAGGCGATCCGCCGGGGACTGGATGAAGGCGCGCTGGGCGTCGGCTTTGGCATCAACTACACGCCGGCGGCCGAGACCGGCGAGATCGCAGCGATGTTCCGCGTGGCGACTGAACGCAAGGTGCCGGTCTTCGTCCACACGCGCGCGTTTGGCATTGCGGCGATTCAGGAGGCGATCACCACGGCGCAGACCACCGGCGCGGCGCTGCACTTGGTCCACGTCGGCAGCAGCAGCATCGGCGATCTGCCGGCGGTCTTGCGGTTGATTGACGCCAGCAAGGCCGCCGGCATGGACATCAGCACGGAGGTCTATCCTTACACCGCCGCCTCCACGATGCTGGAGTCGGCGATGTTCAACCCCGGCTGGCAGGCCAACCTCAAGATTGATTACGGCGACCTGGCGTGGTCGGCCACGGGCGAGCGGCTGACGAAGGAGAGCTTCGAGCGTTACCGCCGGCAGGGCGGCTGGGTCATCCTCCACATGATGAAGGACGAGCACGTCGAGCGGGCCATCGCCCATCCCGGCGTGATGATCGCCAGCGATGGCGTGCCCTTCATCGCGGGCAAAGGCCATCCGCGCGGCGCCGGCACGTTTGCGCGCGTGCTCGGCCACTACTCACGCGAAAAGAAGCTGCTCCCGCTCATGGAGGCGCTCGCCAAGATGACCATCCTGCCCGCCCGCCGCCTGGAAGGCCATGTGCCCGCGATGAAGACCAAGGGCCGCATCGCGGTGGGGGCGGATGCCGACCTCACGGTGTTTGATCCCGCCACGGTCCGCGACCGCGCAACTTTTGAGGCCCCCACCACGCCTTCCGCCGGCATTCCCCATGTCATCGTGAACGGGACTTTCGTCGTGCGGGACGGCCAGTTGGTGAAGGATGCACGACCGGGCCGGGCGGTGCGGGGAGTGACAGGTGAGCTGCCGGAGCGCTGACTTGGGTGATGCGCCCGCGCCTGAAGTATTCTCATTGCCTCGGGGCGAACAGAAGGTAGGCTCCCGCTCTAGTCCAGTCAGTTCAGCTCAACCACGCATTGCCCATGAACCTACCCAAGACTTCCCGGCGTCAGGTGCTCAAAGCCGGCGGCGTCGGCCTGCTCAACCTCGCGGTCCCCGGCCTCGTCGTCGGCAAGGACAAGTTCGACGCCTCGGGCAAGGCCGTGGCCTCGAAGAAGTGCTGCATCTTCGTCCTGCTATGCGGCGGCCCCAGCCACATTGACACCTGGGACTTGAAGCCGGACGCGCCGTCCGAGATTCGCGGCCCTTACAAGCCCATCCGCTCCAAGGTGCCGGGCATGCAGTTGAGCGAACTGCACCCCAAGCTCTCCCAAGTCACCGACCAGTTCTGCCTCATCCGCTCGATGACGCATCCGCGCCCGATCAACAACCACTTCGACGCCATGCACAACCTGCTGTGCGGGCAGGTGGTCGAGCGCGTGCGCGAAGGCGTCCCCGACGACCTGCCCTACATCGGGTCCGTGGTGGCCAAGCACCTCTCCAGTGACCGCAACCTGCTCACCAACGCGTGGCTCATCAAGTGCGTGGGCGCGCCGGTCTTCTGCGCGCCGAACATCGGCTCGGGCGGTTACCTCGGTTCGAGCTACGCGCCGGTGTTCATCGGCTCGGCGGACAATCATCCGGCGATGCCGAAGTTCAAGCTGCCGGAGATCTACGACATGGGGAATCCCGCCCGGATGCAGGAGCGGCGCAAACTGCTGGCCAGCCTGGAGTCCGACCGCCTGTCGGAAGATGCGCAGGCGAAGGACTGGGGCGACTTGCGCGAGCTGGCCTACGACGCGATGACCCGGCCCGAGGGACGCGAGGCCTTTGATTTGCACAAGGAGCCGTTGTCCGTCCGCGAACGCTATGGCATGCACCCGCTCGGCCAGAACCTGCTGCTCGCGCGGCGGATGGTGGAGGCCGGCGTGCGCTTCGTGACCGTGAACGGCTGGGTCGGTCCCGCGCCGGGGGAAACCGGCGGTGGACCGCCTGCCTCCAGTTGGGACATGCACGGCGGCAACATGGGCATGGGCAACGCCTTCAGCAATGGTTCCTACGGCATGAACCACTGCCTGCCGCGCCTGGATGAGGCGCTTTCCGCGCTGCTCACCGATCTCAAGGAGCGCGGGATGCTAGAGGACACCATGGTGGTCGCCGTGGGTGAGTTCGGACGCACCCCGGTCATCCTCACGCAGGGGCCGCCTGGCCGGCAGCACTGGCCGCAATGCTTCTCCGCGATCGTGGCCGGCTGCGGCATCCGTGGCGGGGCGGTCTATGGCGAGTCGGACAAAACCGGTGCCGCTCCGAAGAGCAACCCCGTCACGCCGCAAGACCTCCACGCCACCATCCTCCACGCGTTGGGCGTGCCCCTCAGCGACCTCGGCAAGAACACCGGCATCATCCGCCCGCCGTTCTCCTCGGGCAAGCCGGTCATGGGGCTGTTCGGTTGAGCAGGCGCATCCGCGCACGCCCCCGGAGATACGGTCTTGAGTTGGGAAGAAAAAAGAAGGCCACTTTTAAGGAGAAGACTTCCGGTCGGATGTTTTTGGGGTTGGCCGGCCGGTGGGGTTC
>WRPG01000092.1 GCA_009773355.1 Limisphaerales bacterium | reverse complement strand
CGTGCCGCCGGCCCGGCGCACCGCGCGCTTCCGCTGCGTGCTCGCGCTGGTGGAGGTGTGCGATGGCCGGGCCGGCCTGCCGGTCGGCCAGGACGCGCGTCCGCGCGTCCCTACCGCACCCCAGTTGTTCGAGGGAGCCTGCGAGGGACGGATTGATTTTGCGCCGCGCGGGGCCGGCGGCTTCGGCTACGACCCGCTGTTCATTCCGCTGGGGCAGGAGCAGTCCTTCGCCGAACTGGGCGAGGACGTGAAGAACGGCCTCAGCCACCGGGCAAACGCGCTGGCGAAGCTGCGCGCGTGGTTCGGCCGGCCGGCGGCCCGGTGAAGCCGCGCCGCCCCTTGCGCCGGCGCAAGGGGTGGCCCATCTTTCCCGCACCATGAAGCGACTCCCGTTCGCCCTCGCGGTGGCGTGTCTGCTGGCCGGCGCGCGGCCCGGCTTCTCCCTCTCCATTGCTCCCGCCACACCGGATGAGCGCGTGCAAAACGCCGCCGCCATCTGCCATGCGACGGTGCTCGGCGCGGAAAGTTTCCGCAGCGAGGCCGACGGCCGCATCCACACGCGGACGTGGCTGCGGGTGAACGAGGCGTTCAAGGGAAAATTCCCCGCGACCATCACGGTGATCCATCGCGGCGGCAGGGTTGGCGAGGAAGGCGAAGTCTCCAGCGATGCGCCTCGGCTGAACGCCGGGGACGAGCGCCTCTTCCTGCTCGGCCAGCGCGCGGACGGCACGCTCTTCGTGGATAATGGCTCCAGCGGCGCGCCGGCACTCGCCCGCGCGGGTGCGGTGAAGCCGGCGAGCGTCAGCGTGACCGACCCGAATGCCGTCGCGCTCCTGTCTGCCGCGCGCACCCGTTATCCGAGCGCCACTGGGCCGGACTTGACCGCGCAGGCGGCGAGCCTGCGGGTGCCGCTCGCCGTGCCCGGCTTGTCCACGAACGCGTCCGGCGTCTCCCGCCGCTTCACCGCCGGCGATCGGGGCGAACCCATCGAGTATCTCGTGGACGCCGACGCGCTCCCCGCCGGCCTGACGCAGGCGCAGGCGCTCAACGCCGTGAGCAACGCCTTCCGCGCGTGGGCGAACGTTACGAGCCTGCGCTTCGCGTTCGCGGGAGTCACCAGCTTTGGCGTCGCCGCCGCGAACGTCTCCACCAACGACGGCCGCATCCGCCTGCAGCTCCACGACAATTTCAATTACATCTCCGGCTCCTCAACGCTGGGCATCGGCGGAACCTCCTTCTCTGGGTTTGCCAGCGGTGGCGAAGGTGGGAGCATCGCTGGCAACGAGTTTATGCTTTGCAAGCGAGGCTATCTCGTGATGAAGCACACGCAGGCCGCGCTGCAAACTCTCAGCTCTTTCGAGGAGGTGCTCTGCCACGAAATCGGTCACGTCTTGAGCATGGATCATTCGAGCGAGAACCCTTCCGAGCCGAACACCACGCTTCAGCAGGCCACCATGTATTTCCAAGTCCACGCCGATGGCCGCGGCGCGACGCTCGGCAGCTACGACCCGCCCGTCGTGCAGCAGGCATATCCAACAAACAATACGCCGCCCTACGGCTACCATCGGATGCTCCACGTTGTCACCGCCGCTGCTGCGCCAAGCATCACTGGTATCAACGAGGTGGAGATGCGGGGCTATGACCTGCAAACCAACTCACTGACTTTGAGCGTGGTTAGCTCTACGGCAAACAACGGCTCTTTCAGCCTTGGTGGAAGCACCCTGCGCTTCACACCGTCTGCTTTCTTCTCTGACTCGACGCGGCTTGACCCCGCAGGCACGGGTTTTTACGACCGTGCATTGTTGCGCTACTCGGATGGCACAAACAGTTCTCCTTTCATCGAAGTCCGGGTGCTCTCCTTCAACGCGGACACTTTCTCCGACGGGATGCCGGATAACTGGATGACGCAGTTCTTCGGCAGCGCAAATCCGGGGGCTGGCTCGCTGCGCGGACCCAACGATGACAACGACGGTGATGGCGTGAGCAACCGGAATGAGTTCCGCCTTGGCACCAGCCCGGTGGATGCAAACTCGGTGCTGCGCTTCACGTCCACTTCCGCAACCGGCTTGAACTGGCTAGCCACCGCCTACGAGGTCTATGAGGTCGAGGCCACGACGGACTTCACGAACTGGTTCCGCGCCGGCAATCCGGTCGTGCCCACGACGACGAACGGCAGTTTCACCAACTTCCCGGCGTCCACCAACCGCCTCTTCTTCCGCGTGCTGCGCGTGCCGTGAGTGAACCGACGCCAGCGTGGGCCAGCGTCCTGCCGGACGAGGATTACCAGCACAGCTTCGGCCTCAAGGCCGGCAGCGCGGAAAAGTTCTTCGCCCCGACAGAACGGCACGCCGACCTGCTAGCCCAACGTCGGCACTGGCTGCGCAACGACCCCGCCCGCTGCGCTGCGCTGCTGCCGGGAGCCGAGTCGTTGCTGGAGGAAACTATCGCGTTCGCGCGGCAGTGGGGAGCGCCGGTGTCCAACCGGCGTGAAGCAACGACTCTCGACTCGCCGGTTGGACACCGGCGCTCCGATTTTGCCGACTGCCTCGCGCTCGGCGGGGCTTGGGAGCCGGACTACCTGCTGCTGAAACAGGACGCCGCGACTGGACGCTTCCACCTGCTCGGTGGCTGCGTGTGCTTCCCATCGTCGTGGCGCTTCGAGGAGAAGGTGGGCAGGCCGCTCGAAGTCATCCACACGCCGGTGCCGCACTTGAACGAGCAGCTCGCCTCGCCCATCCACAACTTCCTCTCCCGCATCAAGCCCGGAGCCGCGTGGTGTCGCGCGAACTGGGGCCTGAGCCGCTCGCCGGAGTTGAACCAGCATCCCGCGCGCGGCCTGCCCAAGCTCCGCCCGCCGCTGCGCGAGGACGAGGTCTGGCTGCGCGTCGAGGACCAGGCGCTCGTCGCGTTGCCGGAGAGTCGCGGCGTGCTCTTCGGCATCCGCATGACCGTGATTCCGCTCGCCGAGGTGAAGCGCCATCCCGCCGCCGCGTGTGGCCTCGCCCGCGCCCTGCGCACGATGCCGGACACGATGCTGGATTACAAAAGCCTGCTGGCAGCGAAGGATGACCTATTGCGTTTGTTGGAGTCCGCGATTTAACGCCAGGACGCAAAGGCGCAAAGCCGCAGGGAAAGGAGGAATGGATTTCTCCGCGACTTCGCGCCCTTGCGCCTTTGCGTTGAACCGGGTCGGTTCACTCCGAAACTTCCTCCGTCGTCGGCGTCGCCGGCTTCGCCTTCCGACCCAGCGGCACTTCCGTCCCCAGCATCACCACGCTCACGGCGATGAGCGCGGTGCACAGCCACGCCAGGTTCGTCATGCCCATCGTGCCGACGAGGTGGAACGCGATGAGCGGCGCGGCCACGCCCCGGATGCCGGTGAAGAACGTGTGGACGCTCATGTAGTCCGCCACGCGCTCGGGCGGCGCGAACTTCGTCACCCACAAGCTCCACGCCACGTCGCCGCCGGCGTTGGACACGCCGAAGATGACTGCGCCCAGCGCCAGCCCCGCGTAGCTGTCGCTCACGAAGAACGACAGGATGCCGAGTGCGAAACCTACGTTCAGCACCGCGCGCAACGCGAAGAAGTTCATCCGATCGAAGAGCCAGCCCCAGACCGGGCTGCACACCAGCCGCGCCATGTTGGGAATCACGCCGACAAACAAGGCCACCATCGTCACGTCCAGCTTGAGGCCGTATTTCTCATTGGCCAGATATTCGACGCGCAGCGGGAACATCATCAGGTTGCCCATGCCCATGAACATCCACGAGATGAGCGTGAGCCGGAACAGCCGGTCCTCGCGCGCGTAACGCATCGCCCGCAGCGGATGCGTGCCGGCGGTGACGGTGAGTGGTTCGGAGGGAACCTGCGACTGGCACCACGCGCCGAACGCGAACGCCGCCGCGAAGAACAGCAGCAGCCCGCGGAAGTATTCCATGTGCACCGCGAGCAGTCGGCCGCCCAGCTCGTTCGCCAGCGCCGCCATGCCGATGCGGACGACCATTGCCTTGGAGAACAGCCGTCCGCGTTCCATCGGTGGGTAGTTCGTCTGATACACCTGAATCATCAGCGGAATCGCCGCCGAGGCGCACGTCGTGGCGATGACGCTGCCCAGCACGAACAACGGCAGCCCCGGCGCGAACACCGCAAGCAGCAGCGCCGCCGCGCCCATGAAGCTGACACGCGACGCTGCCTGCGCCACGGGCCAGCCGAGCTTCGCCGCCTGGTTCACCACGAGCGGGCTGATGACGTGGCCCACGCTGCCGCCGGCGGCGATGAGCGCCTTGGCCGTCGGCCCCGCCTCGAAATGCCGCACCGCGATGAGCAGCAGGAACGTCGTGCCCGCCGCCTCCATGATGCCCGTCGCCGCCGCGCGGAGGCGTTCGTAGTGGAAGGTGACTTGGGTGTGCGCGAGCGACACGGGGAGAGAGTGGGGAAAAAAGAGTGATTAGTAATTAGTAAATAGTCGGAGGCGGCGGCCAGCCAGCAGCGGTCAGCGCCCGATGCACGACTAATCACTAATTACTTCCCCTCCCCCGCCGGAAACCTCCGCCGCAGCGTCTCCACGAACACCGCATCCGCCCGCGCGCTCACCATCTCCAGCGGCGAGTAGCCGCGCTGCCACGCCCAGCGCACCGCGAGCGCGATCAGGATGGCGGTGATGACCATGTTCGGCCAGGCGTTGAGCGCCCATTGGCCACTCCAGATCAGGCGCGGGTCGGCGGAAAAGGGTTCGAGGTAGGGGATTGGCCACTGGTCACCATCCGGGCCGCGCGCGCCGATGATGTCGCAGAGCAGGTGGAGGTGAAAACTCAGGAACACGAGCAGCGCGGTCGTTCCCTTGCGCTTCGCCAGGTAGGCGAAGGCCACGGTCACGAACAGGCAGAAACCGAGGTTGTGTCCCAGTTCATGGTGATACTTTCCCCACCAGTCCGTCGCGCCGCGCGTGGCCAGGTCCACGACGATGCCGAAACCGTCCAAGTCGGGGATGACGCCGGCCACGCTCACCAGCATCCGCTCGCGCGGGTTCAGCTCTGCCGTGTGCGCCAGCGCCCAGCCCGCAAGGAAGTGGGTGATGGGACTCATGTGGTTGCTCCGGGATGTTTCAGCCACGCTTCGACTTCCCGCCGCGTCGGGATGCTCGCCTGCGCGCCGCGTCGCGTGACGGCGATGGCTGCCGCCGCGCACCCGAAGCGCGCCGCCTCGCGCGGACCAGCACCGTCCAGGAGCCGGGTGACGAACGCGCCGATGAAGGTGTCGCCCGCGCCGACGGTGTCCACGGCCTTGACCTTGTAGCCCGGCACATGGCCGGTGAACTCCGGCGTGTCGAGCCACACGCCGTCCGCACCGAGCGTCACGAGCACGCGCGGACAGGCAGAGCGCATCTTGATGGCGACGGCGGCCCCGGCGGCGCTCGCGGCGTCGCGCACCTCGGAGCCGCTGAGTTTGGCAGCCTCGTTTTCGTTCGGGATGATCCAGTCGCAGAGGTGCAGCAGCGCGTCGCCGACGGGCGCGAAGGGCGCGGGGTTCAGGATGGCTGGCACGCGTGCCTCTCGCGCGAGCCGCAACGTCGCTTCTACGGAAGGCAAGGGTGTCTCCAGTTGCACGACGACAGCCTTCGACTGCGCGAACAGGTCTCGGTGCGCCTCCACGTCTGCGGCGGTGAGCGTGTCGTTCGCGCCGTTGGCCACGACGATTTGGTTCTGGCCCGTGGCGTCGAGGACAATCATCGCCGTGCCGCTGGCCACGTCCGCGCGTCGTGCGACACCCCGCGTGCTGACGCCGGCCTCCATCAGGTTCGCCACCATCTCGTCGCCGAACGCGTCCTGGCCCACCGCGCCGATGATGGCGGCGGGCATGCCCATGCGCGCGATGGCGAAGGCCTGGTTCGCGCCCTTGCCACCGGGCGCGCGGCGGAAGTTCTTCCCCAGAATCGCCTCGCCCGGCGCGGGGAAGCGCGGCGCCTCAATGAAGAGGTCCATGTTGAAGCTGCCGACGACGGTAATCACAGGCGGATGAAAGCAGGCTGGTTCACTGACCGCCAGCCGGCGTTGTGTTCGGGGCGGCCACGGCAGGCGCGGGCATGACGCGTTTGAAATCCTTCGCGTCCTCGCGGTAGTGGATGCGCTTGCTGACGAGCAGTTCGCGGCCGGCCATGTTGAAGTCCACGATCGTCGGCAGCCACGCGTTTGGCTCGACGCGCGTGCGCTCCAGCAGCAGCTCAAACCTTCGCAGCACGCCCACGATGCCCCCGATGAGCGAAACCTCGTCGGTCAGCCAGAATTTCATCCGCGCCAGCTCCCAGTCCTCCGCGTCCACCCACACCTTGCCCGCGACCTTGTTCGCCACGCGGTCGGGCAGGTTCCTGACCGGCAAGTCCTTGCTGCGCGGCGCAAACTCCACCACCCACGCGGGTCGGCCGCGCACGATCTCCTGTCCCGTGACCTTGAAGGTGTAGCGCGCCAGCATCTCCTCAGTGAACTGCCATTCCTTGTCGCGCTTGGAGGCCTCGGGACTGCGCGCCGGCTTCTGGCCCGCACGCACGGCGGCCTCGCGCTCCGCCTCGGCCTTGCGCTCCTTGTCCGTGAGCGGCTGGCCGTTTCGCTCCACGAGCCGGGCGAACGGCTTGCCATCAATGGGAAACCACTCCTGCCGCGAGCGCTTGCTGTCCTCCAGCCTGCCCTTGCTGTCGAACTCCTCGAACACACGCGACTTGCCGAACGTGAACTGCGCCGTCGTGTTCTGCGTGCGCTCCCACTTCGAGCGCGCGACGACGTTGGAGGCGAGCTGCTCGAAGGTGGGCGGGACCAGCGCGGCCGGACGGGCCTCCTCCGCGAGGCACGTCCCGCTGACGGCGGCCAGGACGCCCCAGCCAACCGCGACGGAGCGCAGCGCGCGCTTCATCAGCTCGCTGGCGGGTGTCACCGGGCGGTTGGCTTGCGGCCGCATGGCATCAGTGTGCTTGACGCTGGGAAGCTACGTCATGGCGCCGCGCCAGCCAAGGGAAGACATCCTCATCCCGCGGGAGCTGGCGGAAAGGAGCTGGCGGTTGCGCCGCCGCCTTCACTTCGGTGCGGCGAGGCAGCTCGTGTCCTCCCGGTTCCACATGCGCGCCTCGACGTGGTGCGCGCCGCAGGCACGGAGAAGGCGCGGCTGGCATTGTCCGCGCCGCCGGCAGCAGGCGGCTTGCTTGCCAGCCCCGGCGCGCTGCCGCTACGCTGCGGGCCGATGCGCCTGCTCGACCGCTATCTGCTGCGCGAGTTGATGGTTCCCCTGCTTTACTGCCTGGGCGGGTTCCTCATTTTCTTCGTCTCCGCCGACCTGATGAACGAGCTGCCGATGCTCCAAGGCAGGGGACTCAATGGCTGGGACATCGCGGAATACTACGTGTTCAAGTCGCCGGAACTGCTCCCCACCGTGCTGCCGATGGGCCTGCTGCTCGCGCTGCTCTACGCGCTGGCGCAGCACGGCAAGCATCACGAGCTGGTCGCCATCCGTGCGGCGGGCGTGAGCCTCTGGCGGCTGGCCGCGCCGTATCTGGCGGTCGGCGCCGTGGCGAGCGTGGCGTTGTTCATCGCGAGCGAGATCATCGGCCCGCACGCGCAGGCGGCGACGGAGGACGTGTTGAACCGCTACCGGAACAAGCTCGAACAGCAGACCGAGCTGCAGTGGAAGCGGGACGTGAACTTCAACAACGACGTGGCCGGGCATGAATGGAAAATCGGCGCGTTCGGCCTGCTCACCCACGAGATGCTGCGCGTCAACGTGACGTGGACGGGGCGGGACAACGTCCGCCGCATCCTCTTCGCCAACCGCGCCGGCCACACGAACGGCGTCTGGCATTTCACCGACGCGGAGCTGTGGGCTTACGTGCCGCCGAACCTCGACTTCCCATTGCGCACCCGGACGAATCTCGTGGTCTTTCCCGAACTGGACGAGTTGCCGCGCCTCATCAAGAGCGAAATCAAGATCAACACCTTCACCCTCGACAAGATGGCGAAGAAGCTGCGGTTCAGCCTCGCGGAAATCCTCGACTACCAGCGGCTCCATCCGCGCCTGACCGGCAGCAAGGCCGACGAGTTGAACACGCAGTTTCACGGCCGGCTCGCCGCGCCGTTCACCTGCTTCGTCGTGGTGCTGCTCGCGCTGCCGTTTGGGGCCGCGCCGGGCCGGCGCAACGTCGCCATCGGCGTGGCGGCGAGCATCGGCATCGGGTTTGCGTTCTTCGTGTTGTCGCGGCTCTCGCTCGTGCTGGGCACGGGCGGCCATGTGCCCGGCTGGGTGGCGGGCTGGGCGCCGAATGTGATTTTCGCGGCAGTGGGCATCGAGCTGACGAGGAGGTTGCGATGAGCGCGAAGCGCGTGTTGCGTGCTGCGTGTTGCGTGACGATGACCGAATGCGTCTGGCATTTCCGGCCCGCGACTGCGCACCAAACGCGAAACACGGAACACGAAACACGAAACACGTTGCTCCCATGAGCACCGAACTCGACCAACTCCGCGCCCGCTGCGAGCGGCTCGAACTGCTCAACCAGGTCGGCCACGTCCTGCACTCGACGCTCGATGCGCAGGAGGCGCTCCAGCTCATCCTGCGCGAGGCGGTGCGGCTCATGCGCGCGTCCAGCGGCTCGGTCGTGCTGGTCAACCCGACCTCGCGCTTCCTCGAAATCCAGGCCGCGCACGGCCTGCCGCCGGACCTCGCGGACTTCAAGCTGCCCATCGGCATCGGCATCACCGGCTGGGTCGCGCGCACCGGCAAGCCCGCGCGCGTCGGCGATGTGACCCGCGACCGCCGTTACGTCCGCCTGCGGATGGAGGTCAATTCCGAGCTGGCCGTGCCGCTGCTGCTCAACAACGAGGTGCGCGGCGTGCTCAACGTGGATTCCGAACGCCTCGACGCCTTCACGGCGGACGACCAGGCCTTGCTCGAGGAACTCGCATTGCAGGCCGCGCGCGTCATCCAGAACACCTGGCTTTATGAGCAGCTTCGCCTCAAGGCCCGGCTCTTCGAGTCGCTCGCCAGCGTCAGCCAGACCATCAACTCCACGCTCAACCTCGACGACGCCCTGAGCGTCATCACGCGCGAGGCCTGCCAGCTCATGGACGCGAAGATGGCCTCGCTGCTCCTGCTCGACGACAAGCGCGAGTGGCTCGAACTGCGCGCCAGCCACGGCGCGGGGCCGGCCTACTTGAACAAGCCGCGCCTGAGTCTCGCGGAAAGCCTCGTTGGCAACGTGGTGCGCCGCCGCCGGCCCATTCAGGACCAGAACGTGCAGACCTCGGGGCGTTACCAGAATGTTCAGATGGCGCGGCAGGAGGGACTGGTCGCGCTGTTGAGCGTGCCGTTGCTCTTTGGCGGGCAGGCGCTCGGCGTGCTGAATGTTTACATGGCCAAGCCGCACATCTTCTCGAACGAGG
This sequence comes from Limisphaerales bacterium, assembly GCA_009773355.1. Classification (GTDB taxonomy): domain Bacteria; phylum Verrucomicrobiota; class Verrucomicrobiia; order Limisphaerales; family SXTU01; genus SXTU01. The sequence continues at coordinate 4,322 of WRPG01000092.1, read as the reverse complement.
AGGTCCGCATCCTCGCCGCGCTCGCCGAGCTGTCCGGCATCGCCATCGAGAAGGCGCGGCTCTACGAGCGCATCGTGGACGTGGAGGAGCAGCTCCGGCAGAACGAGCGCCTCTCCGCGCTGGGCCTGCTCGCCGCCGAGGTCGCGCATGAGATTCGCAATCCGCTCACGGTGATGAAGATGCTTTTCCACTCGCTCGACCTGAAGTTCCCGGCCGGCGACCCGCGCGGGCAGGACACCAAAATCATGGGCGAGAAAATGGACCACCTGAACCGCGTCGTGGAGCAGGTGCTCGACTTCGCGCGCAGCACCGAGCCGCGTCTCGTGCCGGTGAACGTGAACCAGCTCCTCGACGACCTCAGCCTGCTCACGCGCCACAAGCTCCGTCAGCAGCGCGTCCAGGTCGTGCGCGAGCTGGACCCGCACCTCCCGGCAATTCAGGGCGACGCGACGCAGTTGGAGCAGGCGTTCCTGAACCTCACGCTCAACGCGGTAGAGGCCATGCCGGAGGGCGGAAAACTCACCATCACCACGCGGTCGCTTCGTCAGCCGCGCACGCGCAAGGAGTCGACACACGTCCTCATCGAGTTCTCGGACACGGGCGCGGGCATGACCGAGGAGCAGCAGCAGAAAGCCTTCAGTTCGCTGCTCGCCACGACGAAGGCGAAGGGCACCGGGCTGGGCCTGGCCATTGTGGCCCGGGTGATTGAGACGCATCGGGGCGAGGTGAAGGTGGACTCCAAGGCCGGCAAGGGAACGACCTTCACCATCACGCTGCCAGTGGGGTGAAGGAGCGCGGACGCCCACGTCCGCATCAGAACCTCGGGCTGCGGACGTGGGCGTCCGCACTCCACTGCGCTATGCCGCCGCCTGCGCGGGCTTGCGCTGGACCAAGGGCGGCTGTTCCCCGCGCACCACGGCGGCGGTGATTTTCACGGTCTCCACGTCGTCCGCGCCGGGGATGTCATACATCACGTCGAGCATGAGCTTCTCCAGCAACGCGCGAAGGGCGCGCGCGCCGGTGCCCTTCTTGATGGCCTGCGCGGCGAGTTCGCGGAGCGCGTCGGGCGTGATTTCGAGGGCGACGTCCTCCATGCCGAGCAGCTTGCCGTATTGCTTCACCAACGCGTTGCGCGGCTCGGTGAGGATGGTGACGAGCTGTTCCTCGGTAAGCTCCTCCAGCACGGTGGTCATCGGCAGGCGGCCAATCAACTCGGGGATGTAACCGAAGGCCAGCAGGTCTTCCGGCTCGACCTTCGCCAGCACCTCGCGCTTCTCGACGGAACTGAGCGCGTGCTGCGCGGCGCTGAAACCCATCACGCGGTTGCCCAGCCGGCGCTGGATGACTTTGTCCAGCCCCACGAATGCGCCGCCGCAGATGAACAGGATGTTGGTGGTGTCCACCTTGATGTATTCCTGCTGCGGATGCTTGCGTCCACCGGTGGGCGGGACGTTGCAGATGGTGCCCTCGAGCATCTTGAGCAGCGCCTGCTGCACACCCTCGCCGGACACGTCGCGCGTGATGGAGACGTTCTCCGTCTTACGGGCAATCTTGTCTATCTCGTCCACATAGACGATGCCGACCTGCGCGCGGCCCACGTCGTAGTCGGACGCCTGGAGCAGGCGGAGAATGATGTTCTCCACGTCCTCGCCCACGTAGCCGGCTTCGGTGAGGGTGGTGGCATCGGCGATGGCGAACGGCACGTCGAGGATGCGCGCCAGCGTGCGGGCCAGCAGCGTCTTGCCGGAACCGGTGGGGCCGATAAGCAGGATGTTGCTCTTCTCGATCTCCACGTCGTCGTGCTTTGCCTCGCGCGCCGACGCGCCGGGGCCGCTGGCCTTCCGCTCGTGGATGATGCGCTTGTAGTGATTGTGCACCGCGACGGCCAACGTCTTCTTGGCGTGGTCCTGCCCGATGCAGTAGCGGTCCAGCTCGGCCTTGATGACGCTGGGCTTGGGAATCTTGAGCTTGGGCGTGGTGCGCTTGGTATCGGCGGCGAGTTCCTTGTCGAGGACGCCCTTGCAGACGTGGATGCAGTTGTCGCAGATATAAACCCCGGGGCCGGCGATGAGCTTCTTCACCTCGGCGTGCGACTTGCCGCAGAAGGAGCAGAGCGTGAGGTTGTGCGGGCGGGCCATTTGAATGCGGAAGTGCGGAACTCGGATTGCGGAACGGGTCAGCTCACCACGCTGCTTTTCTCCGGCAGGCCGGCGATTTCCTTGCGGTTGGCAACGACCTCGTCCACGAGGCCGAACTTCTTCGCCTCGTCGGCGGACATGAAGTTGTCGCGGTCGCACGCCTTCTCCACCACGTCCACGGGCTGGCCGGTGTGCTTGGCGATGATTTCGTTGAGGCGCTGCTTGAGCTTGAGCATGTATTTGACGCGGATTTCCACGTCGCTGGCCTGGCCTTCCGCGCCGCCGAGCACCTGGTGAATCATGATGTTTGCATTCGGGAGGGCGTAGCGCTTGCCCTTCGTGCCGCCGCAAAGCAGCACCGCACCCATGCTCGCCGCCTGGCCGATGCAGTAGGTGTTCACGTCGCAGGTCATGAACTGCATCGTGTCGTAAATTGCGAGGCCCGCCGTGACGCTGCCGCCGGGGGAGTTGATGTAGAGATGAATGTCCTTCTTCGGGTCGTTCATCTGGAGGAAGAGGAGCTGAGCGATGATGACGTTGGCCACCATGTCGTCCACCGGCGTGCCGAGGAAGACGATGCGGTCAATCAGCAACCGCGAGTAGATGTCGTAGCCGCGCTCGCCGCGCCCCGTCTGCTCCACGACCATCGGCACCAGCAAACTGTTCTTAGGTTCGTTCATTTGGTGCGCGGACGGTAACGCCCGACCGAGTGGAGCGCAAGGGCGGCTGAGTCAGAAAGCCAGTTGCACCACGCGCTCCTGCAACTGCGCCGTCCACCGGCTGAGAAAGCTGAACGGGCGGTAAAGCTGCTCCAGCCGCGCCAGCGGCAGTGCCGCGCGCCGGACCTCAGGCTCCGTTGGCGCCGCCGCCCAAGTCTCGTTCATCGCCGCCAGTTCGGTCTCCAGCTCCCCGCGCTTCGCGTTGAGCCGCTGTTGCAGCGCGTTGATTTGGCTCGTCCAGTCCATCGCGCGCTGGAACATCTTCACCTTGAGCAATGGCGAGTTGGCGCGGCCCTTTTCCAGTAGAAAGAAATCCACGTCGCGGCACAGGCGGCCTACCTCGAAGAACAGGTCGGTGAGTTCGGCGGGCGTGGACTGGATGTTGCCCGGCTTCGCGCCGGACTCCAGTTCCAGCAGGTGCTGCAAGCGGTCCTTCGGCTCACGCAGCGTGTTGAACGCGGCGTTCAGCGCGGTGTAGCGCTCCTGCGCGGCGGCGCGCTCGGCCTCGGGCGCGCTGTGGACGCGGTCGGGATGCACCTCGGCGGACCGGGCGAAGAACTTGGCCTTGAGCGCGTCCGTGGCCAGCCACGGGCGGCGCGGCTCGTTGAGCAGGGCGAAGCAGTCGGTCATGACTCGCGGTCGCGGTTCGGCGCGTTCCACAAAAGCCACATTCCAAAAGAGGCGACGCTGACGCCGACCACCGCGACGCTCAACATCCACCGCACCATCGCGCCCGGATTCGTGAACACGTAGCCGCCGCCAGCCAAATAGTGAACGGATTCCCTGCCAACGATGGTTTCGATTCCCAGCAGGACTTCGAGTCCGGGAAAGACGATTTTCTCGCTGAAGACAACAATGAGCGCACCCAAGCACATCAAGAGCACTCCGAAGGTTTGGCGCGGGCTCGCCTTCATGCTGGGCTACGCGCTGAAGCTCTCGCCGCAGGAGCAGCTCGTGGCGGCGTTGGGATTCGTCACCTTGAAGCCGCCGTCGGTCAGCGCCTCCACGTAGTCCAGCTCGCTGCCGGTCACGTAGAGCGCGCTCTTCGGGTCCACGACCACCTTCACGCCCGCGCTCTCGACGAGGAAGTCGCGGTTCTGCGGGCGGTCCTGGAGGTCCATCTTGTATTGCAGGCCGGAGCAGCCGCCGCCGATCACCGCCACGCGCAGCACGCCGGCGGGCCGGCCCTGCTTGGTGAGCAGGGTGGAAACCTTCTTCGCCGCGTTCGCGGTGAGCTTGATCAGCCGCTCGTCGCCCACGCGGAAACTTGGTTGGGGGGCGGCAGCGGTCGGGCTTGCGGTTCCAGCCATCATGTGCGGGGAACGTATCGGCGCGTTTCGCCCACGTCAACGAACCCCCGGACGAATGTCGGAACTCCGTGAGAATGTCCCTATGGTAACTCGATAAGAATGTCCCCATGGCGGCGGGTTTGCGAAAGCAGACTGCCAACCACATGGAGACATTG
>WRPG01000141.1 GCA_009773355.1 Limisphaerales bacterium | reverse complement strand
CCCCGAATCCTTCCTCCCAAAACTCAACTGCACAAAATGCCAGCAGCCCTTCTAGCCCGAGTCCATCTCGCTCCCAAGCGGCCCTCCCATCATTCGCCATAAGTCCGGAAAACAGGGACTGTGGGGCCGTTGAGAAAGCCCGCCATTTGGGTTTCATGCGGCTAGACCGAGCGCGGTTCGGTTGAACGCGGTGTCTACGGTGTCCAAGCGGCCAACGCGTTTCAGTCGGCTCCAGAGCCGTTTGAGTGTCGTTAGGGTGCCTGTTGTGCGGACCAGAGAGCCGGTGGGGGCTACCGCCGCCCGCGCCAGGCGCTTGAGGTTCATCACTGCGGCGGTCAGATAGACCTGAATGGCCACGTTGTCCGTGCCGCGCCGCACGGCCCGCGAAAGGCCGTGCTGGGTTTTGGCTTCGCCGTGCGCGCCTTCGGCACGCCAGCGATGGCGGTCGTACCATTCTCGCGTGGGTTCGTCCCAGCCCTGCTCCTTGCGCCGGCGGGCTCGCAGGCGAGCCTCGTGGCCGTCGGCGATCAAAACGATGCGCACGCGGGCCGATTCGGAAAAGCAGCGCGCCCGCAGCGGACACGCCGCACAGTCGCAGGCCCGTGCGGCGTAGCGCCAGCCGCTCGGGTGTTCCGTGCGGCTCTTGCGTTCCAGGGTCTTGCCCGCCGGACAGCGCACGAGGCGGTGGCGCGCGTCGTATTTGAAGCGGCGCGCGGGAATCCGCTTGGGGTGGCGAGGCGGACGTTGGGGCGGAATCACCGCGTCGGTCCGCCGCTCTTCCAGGCGCGCGTAGTTGGTGCCGTGGGCGTAGCCTGCGTCCGCCGTGACCCGCTCCACCGGCCTGCCCGTGAGCGCCTCGACGCGTTCGAGCTGCTCGAGCAGGTACTGGCCTTCGCTGGCTTCGCCCGTGGTGAGCGCCACGTCCACGATAACGCCCGCATGGTCGTCGACCGCGGTGTGCTGCTTATAGCAGGGCTGCAACGGATAGTCACTGCGGCTGGTCGCCAGGCTGGTGTCCGGGTCGGTGGTGCTCACTTTCTTCGACTTGGGCGCGCCGGCGGGGCGGCCGCGGCCCCTCCGGGGCGGTTCGTCGTCGTCCGAGGCGGACACCGCGTCCTCGACGTTGGCCTCGACCACCCGTTCCACGTGCTGCACCGTGATGCTTTTCCAACTCACATCGGCCCGAATCAGGCTCGCGTCGACGTGGACCGTCTGGCCGTTCACCAGCCCCGCCTTAAGGCAGGCCTCCACCGTTTTCTCAAAGATGCGCCGGAACCGCTCGGCGCCCCAGCGCTGGCGAATCCGCGTCAGGCTGCTGTGCTCGGGCAGGCGCTCGTGCAGGGCGTAGCCCGCAAACCACCGGAACGAAAGGTCCGTCTGGGCGCGCTGCATCAGTTTGCGGTCGTGCACGATCCCTTCGAAAAAGCCCGCCAGCATCAGGCGAAGCGCCGCCTCCGGGTCGATGCTGGGCCGTCCGTTGTCCTGGCAATAGCAGTCCCGGACCTCCTCGTGCAGCCACGACACGTCCAGGACCTTGTCCACGCGTTTCAACAGATGGTCGTCCGGAATCAGGCTCGAAAGCGGCCCCGCCACAAACAAATCGTCTTGCCAACGGTCTTTGCGCGTCTGCATGTCGCCCCCCTTAACGACTGCTTATATATCAAACTCATGCCGTTTAGGCAAGGACTTTTTCAACAGCCCCACAGTCACCTATTTCTTCTATGCCGCTACG
>WRPG01000013.1:92496-129226 GCA_009773355.1 Limisphaerales bacterium | reverse complement strand
CTGGGGTCAAGCGCGCGCAGCCCCAAAATCGGCGGAAGCCCTCGTCGGCACGGCCCGCAGAAGTCGGAGTTTGAAAATCAGCCTTTGTTCAGCGTTTCCTTAAGCCACGACGAACAATACCGGTTTGGCCGCGTCGTCGAGGTTCGACATCCGGCTTTCCAAAGAGACCAGCGCGAGGCCGTGCGCTCGGGCGAGGTGCAACAGGTAGGCGTCAGTCCATTGCCGGTGCCCCTGCATGGAACGCAGGCCGAGGTTGGTGAAAGGCGCGTCGTCCGGCAGGAACGCGTGGCCCGAGACGGAGGTGAACTCGCGCAAGCGGGCGAGCGCGGCGGCCATCGTGAGTCGCGGCGGTTGCTCTTCCTTGCGCTCATTCTTCCACGGGCGCGTGGCGAAGCGCAGAAAACCGCCTTGGATGGTCGGGGTGGTATGGAACCGCGCCAAGCCTTCCACGAACTTCCGGGCCACTGCGTGGTTCACATGGTCGGCGAAGACCGAGGCGATGACCACGTTCACGTCCAGCAGGGCCTCAGTCGGCGTCGAGGGCATCGTCAATCTGTTCCTGGGTGATGGGCTGCCCCGTGGCGGGCACCAGCGGAAGGCGGCGGGCGGCGGGCGGTTGCTTCAGGCGGGCTTCCAAGTGATGCAGCAGTTCCTGCTGCTGCGGCAATGGCAGCACGTCCACGGCGGATTCGATTTCAGCGAGCGTGCTCACGGCACATTCATAGCACCGGTTCCGCGCCTTGGGCAAGTCAGGGGTTTCTGGTGCCGGAACCTCCGCCACACTTTTCTTCGTGCCCATCCGCGCCCGTTCGTGGTTTCCTCTCCCCGTTTTCAAACCATGTCTGACCTGCTCAAAGACGCCGCCAAGCGCGGCTTGAAGAAGGCCGCGCGCTGGGCCAGCACCGGCAAGAACCTCCCGCGCCTCAAAGGCATGCAGGCCTGGTGGCAGCGCCACGTCGGCGACCAGAACGAGGTCAACGCCCTGCGCGAGCAATACGCCGCGCTCATCCACGCGCCGGACCAGCGCAAGCTCCTCGCCAGCCACGAGCGCAAGATTCACTCGCAGTTCGGCGAGGACGGGCTGCTGCTGCACTTCTTTTCCCAGATCGGCGCGCCGAACAAGACCTTCATCGAGTTCGGCATCGAGGACGGCACGGAGTGCAACGCCGCGAACCTCGCGCTGCACTTCGGCTGGGGTGGACTGCTCATAGACGGCAGCGATTCCCTCGCCGACCGCGCGCGGACCTTCTACCACCGCCGCCACGGCATCGCGCCGCAGCACGTCCAGATTCGCACCAACTTCATCACGAAGGAGAACGTCAACGACCTCTTCGCCCAATACGGCTTCAAGGGCGAGCTGGACATGCTGTCCATTGACATTGACGGCGTGGACTACTGGATTTGGGACGCGGTCACGGTCGTCTCGCCGCGCCTGCTCATCATCGAGTTCAACGCCAGCTTCGGCCCGACGCGCAGCGTGACGGTGCCTTACGAGCCGTCGTTCGAGCGCTACGCGCATCACGAAAGCGGCTGGTATCATGGCGCGTCACTCACGGCGTTCACGAAGCTCGCGGCGAAGAAGGGCTACTTCCTTGCCGGATGCGACACCTCGGGCGCGAACGCCTTCTTCATCCGCCGCGACGTGGGGCAGGGGAAGGTGGCCGAGTTCACGCCGGAGGAAGCCTTCTACCCCTGCGCCCCGCGGATGCGCGAAGCCTCGCTCGACGAGCAGTGGGAGCGCGTGAAGCATCTGCCGCTGATTGAGATTTGACCCGATGAAAAGCTCCAAGCTCCAAATCCCAAGTTCCAAAGAAGCTCCAAGCTCCAAGCTCCAAAACGGCCACCGCGCCGGCTTGGATTTTGGAGCTTGGAATTTGGGATTTCTTTGGAGCTTGGAGCTTGGGATTTGGAGCTTCTAAACATGCCCTCTTTGCTCTCCACCTTCGAGTTCATCCGCGACCGCCGCCGCATCCTGCGCCTGCCCAGCGCCAAACCGAGCGCGCGGGCCATCTACCACGCCTGGCTCCAGCTCCGCCGCTACCCGAAGGCCAACCGCGACAAGCCGCTCACCATTGAGCTGGGCAACACCGTCATCCACGCGCAGAACTGGCTGGAGCTGGAGTTTCTCTTCAACGAGGTCTTCATCGGCAACGAGTATCTGGTGAAGCTCCCGCGCCGCGACCCGTTCATCATTGATTGCGGCGCGAACATCGGCTGCGCCACGCTCTACTTCAAGCTGCACTACCCGGACGCGCGCATCCTCGCCTTCGAGCCGAATCCGTATTGCTTTGAGATGCTCAAGCAGAACGTCGGGGCGAACAGCTTGAAGAACGTCGCGCTCGTGCAGGCCGCGTGCGCCAGCGCGGAGGGCACGACAACCTTCCACGTGAACCCCGGCTTCTCGCCGATGAGCAGCGCCATCGGCAACCGCGACGAGAAGCAGAAGACCGTGCCCATCGAGGTGCGGCTGGTGAAGCTCTCCGACTCCATCCATGAGGACGTGGACCTGCTCAAGCTCGACATCGAGGGCGGCGAGTGGGAGGTCTTCGCGGACCTGGTGGCGAGCGGCAAGCTGGGGCGCATCCACCGCATGGCCATCGAGTATCACCACCGCTACGGCACGACCGAGGTGAAGATGAGCCGCTTCCTGAAAATCCTCGAGGACGCCGGCTACACCTACTCGCTGGGCGTGGACATCAAGGCCGAGCGCCGCTTCATGGGCGTGTTCCAGGACGTGATGATCTACGCGGTGAAGCTGGGGATGGAGGACAAAGCGCAGGGCTGAATTGGCAATTCTTCCCCATGCCCAGAGGCAAGCACAACAAAGAGAGACGCGAACAGTTGCGAGCCGTTCAGGACGCTGAACACATGAGGACTTGGAAGAAGGCCCTTCTTCAGGAAGTCCTACAGGGTCGGGCTGTTCCAGTGGTTAAATCCAAGATTACTTCGCGCTGCGCGATTCCGCGCATCCCAGATTTTTGGCAAGACCGGACGTTTACCTGCAAACTGTGCGGCAAGACGGAAGTTTGGACCGCTCGACAACAACAGCGGTGGTATGAGGAACAGGGCGGCGAGATCGAAGCGATTGCGATCCATTGCCACGACTGCCGACGTGAACTCCGGAAGCGTAAGGCCGCCGCGCGCAAGGTGCATCTGGAGGGCTTGGAACGGAAGCGCTTGGCGCAAGCGAGCGAGTCCGCTCAAAGGCCCCAGCGGGGCCAAACGTGAGTAGCCGGGGGTGAAGCGAGCCACGCGAGGGCAACCTCCGGAACCGATTGGCAACACCGCAACCGCGTCAGCGGTTCGACCCAGTCCCGGCTTAGGGAATCAACGCAAAGGCCAAAGGCGCTGAGGCGCAAAACTGAGGGCTGAAAGCCCGTCATTCGCCAGCCTGGGCTGAAGCGAGCAGCGCGAGCGGAGGCCCAGGTTCGTAGGGGAAAATGGAGCCAGCGCTGTAAGCGCGAAACAATCCGTCCTATCCCACGCTCAATGTGCCGGGCTTTCAGCCCTCAACTTGTTTTCTCATCGTTGACCTGGGGCCGCGTTCGCTGCGCTCACTTACCCCAAGCTTTCGAATGGCGGGCTTTCAGCCCTTGCCAACGGATCAGGCCTCACTTCACCGCAGGAAAGGGCCACGCTCACTACCGCGTCGCGCGCTGCTGCATCCAGATGATGTCGGGATTGTTCGGGCTGGGGCCTTGATTGGCCAGCAACACACCCGGAACGGCCAACGGCATGGTGCGCGGATCCTGCCACCGGTGGACTTCGGAGTGCCCGTCCGCGAAGGACAGCCCGCCCGCCTTGTTGTGGTAGCTGGCCGGCAGGTCGTAATCCACCCACTCCGTCTGGTTCGGGGTGCTCGGGTAGCCCGCCATGCTGACCAGCAGGCCGCCGGAGTTGATCGCGTCCTCGCGCATGTCGAAAAACAGGATGGTGTTCGAGGGGCCGGGATCCACCAGGTCGCCCATGCGGCGATACATCTTCCACGGCGGGCTGGACCAGCCGGGCTTGCCGGTGAAGACCATCGTCGAATTGCCGAAGCCGCCGAACCACTGGCTCATGGACATGGTGCGGATGCGCGGCACTGGCCGCCCGGCAAACGGCCCGGAACTGGGGGTGATCATGGAGCGGTCCGCCGGGCACTTGAACACTGCGGCGGCCTTGCCGCAATACGGCCACAGGACGCTCTTCTCCAAATCCACCGTCACGTCCCAGTTCGAGGCGTTGGCGGGATTGAAGTTCATCGTGCCGCTGATCCATGACCCCGAGACCCCGGTGCCGCTGCCGGCGAAGGGGATGCGGTCATCGTGGTCCGAGGCGTAAATCGCCCAGCCCAGCGTCAGGCCGCGCATGTTGTTCAGGCACTTGATCCCGTGGCCCTTTTGCTTGGCCTTGCTGAGGGCGGGCAGGAGCATGCCGGCCAGGATCGCGATGATCGCGATGACGACGAGCAACTCGATGAGGGTGAAGCCAGGGGCCTTTCTGCTGGGGTGAGCATTCATGGGCACGGGAGTGCGGAGGTTTGTCCCCGAAGGACGGTTGGTTGGAAGCTGGCCGACCCTTTGCCTGCCTGATGCCTTTGGCAAGGAGTATTTCGGCCCTAGCCGGGCTGACCAACCGCGTGCCCTCACCGGGCAAGCGCGCAAACCGGTCGCGTCGTTTGGCGAGAACCAGTTGGCCCCCTGTCGCGGCAGGCGAACAGGGCGGTTCCTCGCAATCTTGGCAACCCCGTTACGCGGGCAGCTGCTTGCGCAGAAAGTTCAGGAAGTTGCCCGACATGATGCCTTCGATCTCCGCCTTCTTGTAGCCGCGCTTCTTCAGCAGGCCGGGAATCGTCTGGAGGTCGTAGATCGAGTTCAGGTCCATCGGCGTCTGCTCGTTGCCGAAGCCGCCGTCGAGGTCGGTGCCGATGCCGACGTGCTTGGCGCTGCCGGCGAGCTGGCAGATGCGGTCAATGTGCTCGCAGATGCGCTCGATCTTGAGGTTGAAGTCCGAGGGCTTGCTGCGGTTGTGAATCCAGCCGGGCACCATCATGATCGCGTCGAAGGCCATGCCCAGCACGCCGCCGCGCTCGACGACGGCCTTGATCTGGTCGTCGGCGAACTGGCGGTTCCACGGCGCGAGCACGCGGCAGTTCTGGTGGCTGGCCCAGACCGGACCTTGGAAAACGTCCAGCGCCTCCCAGAAGCACGCATCGTTGAGATGAGTGCTGTCGAGGATCATGCCGAGCCGGTCCATCTCCTTGAGCAGCTCTTTGCCGCGCGCGGGCAACGGATCGAGCGCGTCCGTGCCGTGGGCATAGACGCCGGGGCCGTAGTGCGCGGGGCCGAGCGCGCGGAGGCCGTCCGCGTAGCTGCGCTCCAGATGCTTCAAGGTGATGAGCGAATCCGCGCCTTCGAGGCTGAGGATGTAGCCGATGGGCGGCTTGGCGGGTTGCCGGCGGGACTCGACGACGTAAGCCTTCGCATCCGGCGGCGGGAGCTTTTGCCAGAGCTTGAAGTGCGCTTCGAGCTGGGCGCGGTTGCGGATTTGCACCAGCTCGCCCTCCTCCTCCATCGCGCGATACCACGCGAGCTGGCCCTGCGTCTGCGCCCAGGCCTGATGCGGCGAGGCCCAGCCCGGCAGCCGGTGGAAGTAAGGCGACCACCGCCCGATCTGCGTGGCGACGCAGATGCCGATCTCCGCGCGGCGCAGCTCGGGGAAGCACAGCGTGTTGTTGCCGCGGTCCTTCTTGTCGGTCTGGTTGAGTTCGCGGCGGCGGATGCGTTCGAGGGACCACGTGAGATCGCGGTTCCACTCCAGCGCGTTCATGGCGAGGTCGAGATGGGCGTCGAGAATGAACATGATGAAAGCAGACGCGCCGGGGGGAGCGCAATTCGGCCCGTGTTCTGGCGCAGTCGTTGTCCCCCGCTTAGAACCCCGGCCAGGTGGTGGTTTCGCGCATCCAGAGTTTGGCCCGGGTGGACACGAAGTTGTTTGGCTGGTTGCCACCCGTAGGATTGCCCCGACAGTCACCCATGTCCTGCATGTCGGCCGGCGGAGTGGTCGAGCCGCGCACATGGGGGGGAAGCCGCAGATGCTCGGCGTGGCCATCCGCCGCGAAGGAAGTCGTGCCGTCCTGGTGCTTGGTCATTCCGTTGTTGGAAGGCAGTCCGTTGGCGTTGAAGTTGTGCCAGGCGAGGCGGTTGGCATCGAGATTATTCTGCTGGTATTGATACTGCATGTTGTTCCGATTCTTCTCCACCATCATCAGGATGGAGGCTGGAGCCTGAATCCCTGACTCTCTCAAGGGCGCCGGATACCGCGTGCCCGTGGCGAAGCGGTAGATGTGCTCGTTGGCCCGGTATGTTTGCGCATACTGCACGCCGGCCTGAACCAGCGAAACGTCAACCTTGGCCGGGCAATCATAGACGGGGACTGACGTCGGGGTGCCCTTGATCCCGAGGTAAGGCAGAAGGACGTTGTTCCACGCATCGGGGGCGTTGGCCGTGGCCACGCCACCGGCTCCGGAGGGGCCATTGATGTCCTGTCCGTGCGGATACTTGTCGTCATTGTCACCAGCGTAGAGCTTGGTCGCCATTCCGATCTGGCGCTGATTGCCAAGGCACTTGATCGTGTGCGCCTTGCCCTTGGCTTTGGAGAGCGCCGGCAACAGCATCCCGGCCAGGATCGCGATGATGGCGATGACGACGAGCAGTTCGATCAGGGTGAAGCCGGGCGCGGGCGCGGCCGAGCGGGAGGAAGTCGGCAAGTTCATGGCTTTTGGGCTTGTGCGAACGTGGCCCAGCCCTCTCCGCTTGGCAACGGGGAATTTCGGCGGCGGGCGCGGCTCACCCCCGGCGGTGCCGCGGCTCCGGCCTACCGCGCGCTCCGTTTCCGCTTTCTCGCCAGGGTTTTGACCCCATGCACGGCGAAGAGCGCCGCGCCGACGATGCCGGCATCGTTGCCCATCGTGGCCGGGACGATCTTGGCCTCCACGTTCTCCAGGTAGCGGAAAAAATTCTCCGGCTCCGCGCTCACGCCGCCGCCGATGATGAAGAGGTCGGGTGCGAGCATGTATTCCAGCGTGGTCAGGTAGCGGTCCACGTTTTTGCCCCATTGCTCCCAGCTCCACTTGTTGCGCTCGCGGGCGACGGTGGAAGCGAACTTCTCCGCGTCCTGCCCGCCGACTTCCAGATGGCCCAGCTCCGTGTCCGGCAGCAAGGAGCCATTGTGCAGCACGGCGGAACCGATGCCCGTGCCGAGCGTGACGAGCACGACGGTGCCGCGCACGCCCCGGCCCGCGCCAAAGCGCGCCTCGGCGAGACCGGCGGCGTCGGCATCGTTGCCCACGGCGACGTGGCTCGCGTCCAAGGCCCGGCGCAGATGATCCACGATCTCATGGCGCACCCACGCGGGATCAAGGTTCGGCGCGCGACGCACGACGCCGTGCTTGATGAGGCCGGGAAAGCCCACGCCCACGGGGCCGCGCCACTTGAGACGCCTGGCCAGCTCGCCGATGGCGGCGACGACGCCCTTGGGTGTGGCGGGCTGCGGGGTCTTCGCGCGCACGACGGTGGTGGTGAGCGCGCCCTTGCGGGTGTCCACCACGGCGGCCTTGATGCTGGTGCCGCCGATGTCCACGCCGAGGATGAGGTGCGGGTCGTTCATGGAGTTGACGGCGGTTGCTTACCCTGCGGGCCGGGCGTTGACCAGCCGGGAAAGTGCGGGGGACCGTGGCTTGGCCTTGGCAGTTCAATTCCTGACTAGACCAGCGGACGGGGAACGCGCACTGTTTTCCGGCAGCCGAGACTTTGACTGAGCGACCGCGCGAGAACGTCCAACGCCGCAACTTTCTTTATGACCGAGACCATCGCCTTCAAGCCGCCCGGCAGCTACTCCTCTGCCGCCGTCCCGAAGCACGTCGTCCAGCAGCGCTTCCGCACGCCGAAAAAGAACATCCCCCAGACGCCCATCGAGCGGAACCACTTCCTCCACGTCATCCGCAACTACGTCGCCGAGTTCAACCCCGTGCCGCCCATGCCGGCGGACGAGCTGAAGGTCCACGCCGACCGCGTCATCGGGATGCTCAAGTGCGACCCCATCTACCGCGACTACATCGGCGTGCTCATCAACAACGAGATGTGGCGCGAGCAGATCGCCGCCGTGCCGTTCGAGCGCCGGCTGCTGCTGCTGCCCAAGTGCCTGCGCGTCGAGAGCAAGTGCCCCGCGCCCTTCGATGAGTTCGGCCTGCTGTGCAAGCAGTGCGGCCTCTGCACGATTCAGGACTTGCAGGCGGAGGCGGAGAAGCTCGGCTATGCGACGCTCGTGGCGGAAGGCTCCGCCATCGTCATGTCGCTCATCCAGACCGGCAAAATCGAGGCCATCGTCGGTGTGAGCTGCCTGAGCGTGCTGGAACGCGCCTTCCCTTACATGGAAGCCGCTGCGATTCCCGGCGTCGCCATCCCGCTGCTGCAAGACGACTGCATTGACACCACCGTGGACCTCGACTGGGTGTGGGATTACATCCACCTCACCAGCGACGACCAGACGCGCCGGCTCGACCTCGGCGCGCTGCGCGACGATGTGGACTTCTGGTTCAGCCCCGTGGCGCTCGACACCATCATGGGCAACGCCGAGGGCGAGACGGAGCGCATCGCGCGCGAGTGGCTCATGCGCGCCGGCAAGCGCTGGCGGCCCTTCCTCGTCGTGTCCGCGTTTCAGGCGCTGCGCCGCGATCTCGGCAAGCCGTTGCCCGAGGACATCAAGAAGGTGGCCGTCGCCGTCGAGTGCTTCCACAAGGCCTCGCTCATCCACGACGACATCGAGGACAACGACGCGCTGCGCTATGGCGAGAAAACTCTGCACGAGGAATACGGCACCGCCGTGGCGCTCAACGTCGGCGACCTGCTCATCGGCGAAGGCTACCGCCTGCTCGCCGCCTGCAAGGCCAGCCCGGCGCAGAAGGCCGAGATGGTGCGCATCGCCAGCGAAGGCCAGCGCGAGCTTTGCCGCGGCCAGGGCGCGGAACTTTGCTGGGCAAGCCGCCCACAGTCGCTCACGCAGCATCAGGTGCTCGACATTTTCCGCAAGAAGACCGCGCCGGCCTTCGAGGTCGCGTTGCGTGTCGGCGCGCTCTACGCGGGCGTGGACCAGCACGAGGAAGTCGAGGACGTGCTGCACGTCTACAGCGAGGCACTCGGCATCGCCTACCAGATTCGCGACGACCTCAGCGACCTCGGCGACACCGGCGAGACCAACGACATCGCCGGCCTGCGCCCAAGCCTCCTGCTCGCCGTCGCGCACGAGAAGGCCAAGGATGCGCAGAAGGAACTGCTCGCGAGCGTGTGGCGTCGCCAACTCCCCGCCGGTGTCAGCGTGAAGGACATCGAGGTTCTCTACACCGAACTCGGTGCCGACCTCCGCGCCAAGACCCTGCTCGAAACCTACAAGGAAGAAGCCATCCGCTGCCTGCGCGACTTGGAGAACCCGAACCTCAAGGGCCTCCTCCGCCGCGTGCTGGGCAAGATCTTCAACGACGTGGAAATCAAGGGCTGGTGCAAGGAGCAGGAGCAGCTCAACGGCGTGCGCGACGGCGTGCGCCTCGAAGCCAGCGCGTCCGCTCCCGAAGCCGCCCCGCGCGATTTGGACGTGGTGATGGCGAAGTGACCCGTGCCGGCGACTTGCAGTCGCCGCGTTGCGGGCGGATGGCTCGAAACCCAATCTCCTCCAGCAGCCAACGGGCGGCGACTGCAAGTCGCCGGCACGGGCTACTGCGACACGACCTTCACCGCTTTCGCCTTCACGTCAATCACCAGCTTGGTGCCCGGCGGCGGCTTGGGGATGGGCATCCCGCTGTCGCGCGCCAGCTCGTTCAAATCGGCGGGGAGGCGTTGCTTTTGAATCAGGAAAATTTGCAGGTTCTTGTTCAAATCGGCAAGGACCGCGCTGGACTCGAACTCCTTGACCGTCGTGGGCACGACATGGCCAGTCGCCAGTTTTTGAGCTGGTGCCGCCGGGCTGGCGGCCTCCGGCGGAGGCGGCGGTGCGACGGGCTGGCGCTTGCGGCAGGCCGCGCTGACCAACAACAGCGCACAGATCAGGAGCTGAAACTTCATGGGTTTCACTTGGGCGCGGAAGCGTGGTCGGACAGCCACTGGGCGTCCACGATGGACTGGTTGCCGGGCGGGCCGGCGGGATAGCGAATCGCCGCCTGCAGCACCGGCTCGGTCCACTTGTGCAGTTCGGTGTGGCCGTCCATGAAGGAGAAGGCGCTCGCAAGGTTGTGGTAGTTGGCCGGGAAGTCTATGAGGAGTCCGGACGCGGCGGGGTTGGTCTTCATGACGACACCGAACGCGTCGTCGTTGATGATGGACGGGTGCTCGTCGGTCATCACGAACAGGTCGGAGGGACTGGGGCGGACGACGTCGGACTCGCGCTGGTAGATCATGAAGAGTTGGGAGGGGCGGAAGGTGGCATAGTTCCGATCCTGCCATGAGGCGGAAGCGCCCCAGCCGACGCCTTGGTTCATGGCCACGCTGCGGACTCGCGGGATACCATTGCCCAGGTCGGCGCTCTTATCGGCGGGACACTTGTAAATGGCGTAGTTTTTCGCGACGTAGGGCGACAGGTGGGAGTTGTTTTGAATGGCGGACCAGTTGGTGTTGCCTGGCGTGTTCGGCGCGGTGCCCATCGCGTTGGGGCACCAACTGCCCGGCCAGTTCGGGATGAACTTCCCATCGTAGTCGGGTGAGTAGAGGTTGAAGCCGAGCTGGAGCTGTTTGAGGTTGCTCGCGCACAGCGTGCCTTGGGATTTCTGTTTCGCCTTGGTGAGGGCGGGCAGGAGCATCCCCGCGAGAATCGCGATGATGGCGATGACCACCAGCAATTCTATGAGCGTGAAGCCGGTGGCAGGGCGGAGGAGGGCGGAGGGCCGTTTCATGGCGGTGATGAGTTGGCGCGAGGCTACTCCGGTTCCGCCGGGTGTCCATGCCCAAAGCTGCGTGCGCTGCGCGCTCTGAAATCAGAAATCCCACCGCTGCGGTTTGCCCGTGGCGGGCTTCAACTCCACCCAATCGAGGGTGACGGGGCTGGCCTGGGCGGGAAGGTAGAGGCGGAGATGCAGCAGCGAACCGGTCACGGGCAGCGTGACTTTCGCCTCGGCCCAGTCGGCGCTGCCGGGCAGCGCGAACTCGGAGACCTGTCCGCTCGCGGGAAAGGTTTCCTGGTCGGCGGTGCGCCACTGGACCTTCGCGAGGCCGCCGGCGCTCTTCGCGCGGAGCGAGAGCGTGACGGGGCCGGCATGCTTCAGCCCGGTGAGGCCGAGGAACGGCGTGCGGCCATCGGCGGTCACGACCAGCGCACCATCCTTGATTTCCGTCGTGGAGAACTTCGGCACCCAGCCGCCGAGCGCGGCGGCGGCTTTCGGGGCGGACGCCGCAGCCGCAGCGGGATTGGCAACGGCCTTGTAAGCCGGGTTCGGGCGCGGGTAAGTCGCGCCGGTGTCTTTCAAGAAGCCGTCCATGAGCGCGTCGAGTTCCTTCACCTTCGCGGGCTGGGCGGCGGCGAGGTTGTTCGTTTCGCCCAAGTCGGCTTTCAGGTTGAACAGCTCGCGCGGCGTGCCGGGGTCAAACCAGCGGATCAGCTTCCAGTCGCCCGCGCGCACCCACACGCCGCCGCCGTTGCGGGCGTGCGGGAAGTAGTTGAAGAACGCGGCGCGGTCGAGCCGGCCCTCGCCGCGCAGCACGCGGGCGTAGCTCACGCCGTCGAACTTCTGCTGCGCGGGGCGCGGCACGCCGATGAGGTCGAGCACGGTCGGGTAGAGGTCTATGTGCCCAACGACGTCGTGCGCGAGGCCGGGCTGGATGCGGCCGGCCCACGCCCACATCAGCGGGACGCGCGTGCCGCCCTCGTAGAGCGTGCCCTTGCCGTCGCGGAGCGGGTCGTTGCTCGTGGGCGGGAGATCGCCGGCCCACTTGCGCCAGTCGGTGAGCTGCGCGGACTTGTTCTTCTCGGCCTTCGCGGTCTTGGCCGTGTCGGGGACGTTGCTGTGGACGTTGCCGCCGTTGTCGGAGTTGAAGATGACGATGGTGTTCTCCGCGAGCTTGAGCCGGTCGAGCGTGTCGAGAACGCGGCCGAAACTCTCGTCCACGCTGCGGAGCATGGAGGCCATGATGGGGTTGCCCTGTTTGCCACGCGGGTCCTTGAGCTTCGCAAGCTCGCGCGTGTAAGCCTCCTTGTGCCCCCACGGGCCGTGGACGCCGTATTGCCAGAGGTTGAGGAAGAACGGGCGCTCGCGGTTCGCCTCGATGAACTTCACGGCCTCGTCCGTGACGCGGTCCACGATGTATTCGCCGGGCGGGCCGTCGGTGATGGTGCCGACGCGCTGCTGGCCACGCGGCTCGCCGTCGGACTTCACGCCATAGGGGGAGAAGTAATTGCCCGGCGGGCCGGGGTCGGGATGGCAATGGAACGCGACATCGAAGCCTTGCTGCTCCGGCCAGTGCGGCGGCGTGAGACCGAGGTGCCACTTGCCGATGTGCGCGGTGCGGTAGCCCGCCGCGCGCAACGCCTCGGCCAGCGTGAGCTCGGACGGCTCCAGGTAATTCTTGCTCTCGGGCGCGAGCAGCGGGCGGTTCGCTGGCGCGGAGCCGGGCAGGAACTTGTGCCCCGCCGGCTGCGGCGGCTGGTGGCCGGTCGCGCTCGTGATGCCGTGCCTGGCGGAATACTTCCCCGTGAGCAGCGATGCGCGCGTGGGCGAGCAGAGCGGCTGCGCGTAAGCATCCGTGAAACGCAGCGCCCGCGTGGCGAAGCGGTCCATGTTCGGCGTCGGGTAATACTTCGAGCCGTAGGCGCCGCAGTCCATCCAGCCCATGTCGTCCACGAGGAAGAAGATGACGTTCGGACGGCGCACGGCGGCGGCAGTGTTCAGTATCCAGTGTTCAGTGTTCAGTGCGAACACGGCCAGCAGGAGGGCGAGCCGGAGACCACGATGAAGTTGGATGAGGGAGGACATGGCAGAAAACGGAGGCTGAACTGAAAACTGATTACTGGTTACTGAACACTGAACCCGGCTCACGGCCGCAGCGTGAGCGTCACCTGCCGCACGTCCATCACACTCGCGCCGGGAATCTCCAGCGCGCGCAAGGTCAGCGGGCCGCGCCCCCGATCCAGGCGGATGACGCCGAGGTTGAGCGGGCGGAACTCCTTCATCGTGGATTCGGCGGGCGGGCGGGCGATGGTGTCCTGGTTCGCGTAGAGCGGCGGGTTCCAGACGGCGGGGACTTTGCCGGCGAGCCGGCTGCCATTGAGGCTGAGTTCCACCGTTGCACCGGCGTCCGCGGCGGTGTGCTGGATGACCACGTCGTAGCTGCCCGCCGTGCTGACTTCCACGTCCCAGGTGATTGTGTCCTCCAAGGATTTCCAGTTCACGAAGTAGGAGGAGTTCGGCGCGCTGGCGCTGCGCTTGACGCCCCCGTGGGCGAGGCCGTCGCGCGCGGGCAGCGGCGTGATGGGAAACTTCGCCCCGCCCGCGCCGACGGGATACGGCCGGTCGTCGGGCGGGAGGCCGCCGCCTTTGCCTTTGCCCTTCGCGTTGGGAACGGGCGCGGTGGTGCGGCCCAGCACGTCGCGCCGCCAGTCGGTGACGGCGGCGGCGAACTTCGCGGCGACCTCGGGCTTCCCGGCGGCGATGTTCTTCGTCTGGCCGGGGTCGGCGACCATGTCGAACAGCTCGCCGGTGTTGCTGAAGCGATACTGCTGCGAGCGGGCGCTGACGTTGCCGTTCCAATGCGAGAAAATGGTGCGGTCGGGCCACTGCGCCTTTGCGCCGCGCAGCAGCGCCGAGAGGTCGTGGCCATCGAGCGGCTTGTCGCCCACGCGCTTCACCCCGGCCAGCGCGGTGAGCGTGGGCAGCAGGTCAATGGCCCCGGCGATTTGGGTGACGGTCGTGTTGGCCCGGATCTGGCCCGGCCAGCGGATGAAGCACGTCGAGCGCACGCCGCCCTCGTCCGTCGAGCCTTTGCGGCCCTTCATGCCGCCGTTCCAGCGCCACGAGTTCGGGCCGTTGTCGGAGAAGTAGAGGACGATGGTGTTGTCGGCGAGCTTGAGTTCGTCGAGGCGCTGGAGCACGCGGCCCACGTTCCAGTCGAGGTTCTCGACCATCGCGAGCGCGCAGCGGGTCTGGTCCAGCTCCTCCGGGTCGCCGGGCCTGGCGCGCAGCCTGACGGAGTCGTTCTTGAAGCGCTGCCAATACTCCTGCGGCACGGCCCACGGGGAGTGCGGCGTGTTGTAGGGCACGTAGCAGAAGAACGGCTTCGCCCGGTTCCGCTCGATGAACTCGATGGCGTGGCTGGTGAGGTCGTCGGCCACGAAGCCTTTGCCGCGCACGAGCTGGCCATTGTGCTCCAGCGGCGGGTCGAAGTATTCGCCCCAGTGGCCGGAGGTGAAGCCGTAGTATTCGTCGAAGCCGCGCGCGTTGGGGTGGAACGGCCATTGCGAGCCGTTGTGCCATTTGCCGAAAGCACCGGTCGCGTAGCCAGCCGCCTTGAAGGCGTCAGCGATGGTTCGTTCGTCCACGTTCAGGCGCTCCAGTCCCGTCGAGACGCCGCGCACGCCGCCGCGCGGGTGGTAGCGGCCCGTGAGCAACTCCGCCCGCGTCGGCGCGCACACCGAACAAACGTAGAAGCGGTCGAGCGACGCGCCGTGGCGGCCGAGGGAATCAATGTTCGGCGTGCGGATGTTCGTGTTGCCGTTGAACGAGTAGTCGCCCCAGCCGGAGTCGTCCGCGAGGAAGATCAGGATGTTGGGCTTCGCGGCAGCGGAGGCATGGCTGGCGAGGACACAAAGTGCCGCGACGAAAGCAAGGCAGGCGGAGCGCATGGATGTGAGCATACCCCGCGTCAGACGGCGCAGGAAGGGTCGGAGGTTAACGCTTGTCCAGCGCCGGCAGCGGAAACTCCGCCGAGGCGACGTGCTGGGCGCGCATCACGTCGGCGAGCTTGTTGAGGATGTCGGGATACTTGGCGGCCACGTTGGTCGTCTCCGCCGGGTCATCGCGGAGGTTGAAGAGCTGGATGGTGAAGTCCGGGGCTTTCTTCGCGGCGGGTCCGGGCTTCAGGTTTTGCCGCAGGCCCTTCCAGTCGCCGATGCGGACGCATTGCTGGCCGCCGTAACCGGGAAACTCGCGGTAGAGGAACGGCCGCTCCGGCTGGCGCTGCCCGAGCAGCGTCGGCGCGAAGCTGATGCCATCGCTGTCCTTCGGCGAAGTCTCCTTCGCGCCGGTGAGTTCCATCAGCGTCGGCATCCAGTCCTCGAAGCCGGTCACGCGGTCGCTGGTCTGGCCCGGCGCGATTTTGCCTTTCCAACGAACAATGCCCGGCACGCGGAAGCCGCCTTCGAAGAGCGTGCCCTTGCCGTCGCGCAGGCCGCCGCTGGAGTTGAAGAAGGTCGCGTCCGTCCCGGCCAGGCCCTCGTGCCGTCCGTGCAGCGGGCCGTTGTCCGACGTGAACACCCAGATCGTGTTCTCATCGAGGCCGAGGTCGGCGACGAGCTTCATCATCGCGCCGATTTCCTTGTCCATGCGCGTGATCATCGCGGCGTAGGCGGCGCGCGGCTTGAAATGCGGGATGTAGCCCTTGCCGCCGGCGTAGGGCGGATCCGGGAACTTGCCGGCATACTCCGCGAGCGAGTCATCCGGCACTTGCAGCGCGAGATGCGGCACGGTCGTCGGCACGTAGCAGAAGAACGGCTTGTCCTTGCTCGCCCGGATGAACGCGCGCGCCTGCTCCGCGATCAGGTCGGCGGAATACTCCCGGCCCTGGAAGCGCGCGTAAGTCTTCGGGTCCTGCGGGTCTTCGCCGGGCTTGAGCGTGTCGTGCGCGGAGAACTCGGCGTTCTTCAGCGGCACCTTCCGGTCGTTGTCCCAGAGGTAAGTCGGGTAGAAGTTGTGCGCGACGCCCTGGCAGTTGTAGCCAAACCAGCGGGTGAAGCCCTGCTTGAGCGGCTCGCCCGTCGTGCCCGGGCCGCCGAGGCCCCACTTGCCGAAACCGCCGGTCGCATAGCCGCGCTGCTGGAAAAGCTTCGCCACGGTCACGCTGGCGGCGGGAATTGGCTCCTGGCCTTCCTCGGGCTTGGGGCGGTATTGCCGGTTGTCGCGGATGTAGGCGTGGCCGGGGTGCTTGCCGGTCATCAGCACGCAGCGCGACGGCGCGCACACGGCGTTGCCGGAGTAATGCTGCGTGAAGCGCATCCCCTCGGCGGCCATGCGGTCGAGGTGCGGCGTGCGGATGAGCTTCTGCCCGTAACAGCCGAGGTCGCCCCAGCCGAGGTCGTCGGCGATGATGAAGACGACGTTGGGCGGGCGCGGGGCGGCGGCGGCGGGTTCAACGCAGGGACGCAGAGCCGCAAGGACGGCGCAAAGCAGGAGGAGCGGGCGCATTGGCCGACGATGGCGAGCGGAGCGGGTTCGCGCAAGACCCCAGGTGTCAAAACTCTTTAGAAATGTCCCCTGTTTAACTCACGAGAGAATGTCCCCTGTGTTGTTGCTTGTCCGTTTCCCCGGCTGGGGGTGCGGGACGCAGGGAGGCCGGAGCGGAGCGGAGGCCGACCGGAGTCCCGCACCCCCAGCCGCGCCGCCATACGCATCTGCTTCCCACGCGCTCGGACCTCCTGCCAAAACCTTCTCCCGGCCCCCACTCCCGCGCGCCGCCACGGATGGCTTTCCGCAGGCACGTTCGCTTTCGGGGTGGGCCGGGGCTCGGGCTTCTGCTTCGCCACGCCTTGCTTCCTCGGCGCGCCGGCCGGCAGGGCCCGCCATTTGAGCGCCTTGCCCCGGTGCACCAACTGCACTCGCCCGGTGCGCAGGCGCCGCACGATCACCTTGCGCCGCACCAGGCTCATCGCCTCGTGCTGCCGGTCCAACTGATAGCGCTGCCCGCCGCACGTCACCGTCCAGTCCCCCTGCACCACGCGCTCTTCCTCCCAGCTCAACACCTCGCCCAGGTTCCGCGGCACGGCGCGATGCACGTCCAGCGGACTCGCCGCCACCCGCCCAAACTGCCGGTGGAACGCCCGCAGATACTTCGCGTCCAGAAACCGGTTCGCACTCTCGATGTCGCTGATCCCGGCCAGTCTCAGTTCCTTGACCAGCCGGTCTTGCAACGTCCCGTTCATCCGCTCTACCCGCCCTTTGGCTTGCGGGCTATGGGCCAGGATCAGTTCCACCCCCAGGTGCTCCATGGCCCGCCCAAACTGCGTCTGCGGCGCTTTGCCGGCCAGTTGTTGCGCGATGCTGGGTTCGCCCTCGCACCGGTAGATGCTGTCCCGGTCCACATACAGGCTGGCGGGCAGGCCGTGCTTGCTCACCCAGCCTTCCAGCACGTCGTAGCTGGCACGCGTGGTCTCTTCCTCAAAGAAGCGCGCCCGCATCCGGTTGGTCGCGTCGTCCACCATCACCATCAGCACGCACTTGGGGCCCCGGCCCTCGAACCAGTCGTGGTGCGAGCCGTCCAGTTGCACCATCGCTCCGAAGCTGGGTTTGCGTTCCCGCCACTGCCGGTGCGCCTGCTTGCGCCGCCGCACCACGTGTTGGCCAGCCGCCATGCGCCAGCGCCGCAGGGTCTCGTGGTCCACGACCAGCTTTTGCTTGGCCAGTTGCTCGGCCATCAGCGTCGGGCCAAAGTCGGCGTAGCGTTCCTGGGCATACAGGGCCAGCACTTGCTCCCGCAGCGCGGCGGGCTTGCGCCGCGCGCTGGCCTTGCTGCGCAGCCGGTGCACCAACCCGGCGTCGCCGTCGGCCCGATAGCGCTGCCAGATGCGCTTGCCCTGGCGGTAGCACACCCCCATCAGCTCCGCCGCCTGCACCACCGTCAGCTTCCCGTCCGTGACCCCGGTCATGATCGTCAGTCGTGCCCGTTCTTTCCGGCTCATTGTCAATGTCTCCATGTGGTTGGCGGGTTGCTTTCGCAAACCCGCCGCCAAGGGGACATTCTTATCGAGTTACCTTGGGGACATTTTCATGGAGTTCCGACAGCGCAAGACCCCAGGTTGACGCGCCTGCCCGGCATGGCTAGCTTCCGCCTCACCCGCCATGAACTGCCCCGCCTGTGCCAACCCGCTCCGCAAGCTGCACGTCGAAGGCGTCGAGGTGGACACTTGCGAGGGCGGCTGCGGCGGGCTGTGGTTTGACAACTTCGAGCTGGCGCGCTTTGACGAGCCGCACGAACTGGCGGCGGCCGAGGCGCTGCTGATGGTGCCCGTGGACATGTCCGTGGAGGTGGACTACCAGGCGAAGCGCCAGTGCCCCAAGTGCGCCGTCCCGATGATGCGTCATTTCTGCACCGCCCTGCGGCGCACGCAGGTGGACGCCTGCCCCCAATGCGGCGGGAACTGGCTGGACGTGGGCGAACTCACCCAAGTCCGCTCCGAGTTCCGCGAGAAGGCCGTGCGAGCCGCCGCGAAGGAGCAGCCCGTCATCAACAAGCACCTGCGCTGGTTCGTGGCCACCGACTGAACCCGCGGAGGGTTCAACCTCGCTCCGCCGGTGGCACGCGCGCAGGATCCGGCCCCCCGCGTTGCCCCTGTCGCCGCCGGCGCGGCCGACGGCCCGATTTCCTGAACCGGGTTTTGCTGCCTGGCAAGGGACGCCGCGCCGGCAGGGTCAGTGTTTCCGACCGCGAAATTCATCCATCAACTTGAGGATGCCCTCGCGGATTTCGAACAGTTCCTTGCGCGCCTCAGTGAGCAATGTCCCCGGCAGCAGCTTCCGGGTGGCGACCGCTTCAAGGCCCGCCTGCGCCTTGTGCAAGTGGTCCAACGCGCGCTTCAGATACGCGACCGTGAAGGCGTTGTCGCGACACCCGCGCCCCTCGGCGACGCCGTTGAGCGCGCCCGCCAGCTTCACCCCAGTCGTCTGAAACTCGAAAATGAACTGTTGCACATCCGCATGCTCGGATCGCTTCACCCCCAGCTTGTCCACGCGCTTGCCCAGCCGGATGGCGCTCTCAAAGCACCGGTGCTGGAGCGGATGCCGCAAGTCGCCGCGCTTCGTGCGAATCCAGTCAATGCCCTCGCGCGCCGGGTCCGGCTCTGGCTCCGGCTCGTTTAACGCCTCCTCGCAGGCGCGGTTCATTTCCTCGATGCGCTTGCGCTCCTCCTCCGCCTCTTCCTCAGTCAGCTCGCGGTCCCAGCCCATTTCCTTGGCGATCTTCTCCTCCGCCTCGTCCGAGTCGCCGTATTTCTCCTGCAATTCCATGTATTTGTCCGTGCGCGCGTCCGATTCCTTCAGGAACTTCTCGTAGTCGTGCTCGTCCCACGGCTCCTCGGGGTCCTTCTGCCCGCGCTGGTGCTGCTCGATGGCCTCGGTGAGTTTCTGCATGAAATCATCCATGCCGGCGGCGGCTTGTCTGGCGCGCTCTTCGTCTTCCTTCGGAGTCAGCCGCCATTCCGGCGCGGAGATCGTGAGTTCGTAATCCGCGCTCTCGACCACGACCCGCCCGTTCGCCTCGCTGAACCATTCGAGATAAAGCGAATTGGCCATGTGCTCCGGCGGCTTCTCCTGGCGATGGATCATGTCGAGCGCCTCCGTGAGAGGCACATCAAACACGCGCACCTTCCGTGACGCCGTCAGGTCGCCGATGCTGCCGCGCTGGACCGGGTGGAGCGAATCCAACCCGTGATGCGGGACACGCTTCTGCGGATTGCTGAACGTGAGCAGACAACCGGCGAGGTCGGGCCACGCGTTGCCCTTCAGTTCGAGCACAACGGGTTCGGCACGGCCCTCGACCCAGATCTGGCCGCGCACGATGCCCTTCACGCGGTTGTCAATCTTACCGCGCACCACGCTGTCATGGATTCGGAAGGCCATGATTAATCCTGGTCGGCAGCCAACGCCAACACCTTGGCCTGCGATTCCCGGAATAACTCGCAAAGTTCTGGCACATCCGGCACACGAGCACGGATGAAGGCGGCGCGGATCTGGTCGGTGGAAACGGTTTCCTGTTGGAGCAGAAACCGGATGTCAGCCAGATCGTTCGCATCGCCACGCGCCATCTTGGTCAGGATCAAATCAAGTGCGGACGGGCGGAAGACAGTCAACTGTCGCAATTCTAGCGGAACGCGGACGCGCCGGGTCAGCCAATCGGGCGTGAGAATAATTTCCAGTTCGCGGAATAGATGCGTGATGTAGAGGCCGGACGGTTCAAGCTCCGCATTCGCTTTCTGCTGGGCCTGCCAGAAATCCATGTTCTCGTCTTCGGCGGCAAGCCACGAAAGTGGAAGAATGGCGTCCACGGCGTGCGTTGTGGCAAACGCTGCCGGGCTGTTGGGAAAACCCAGCGCCAGCGCCGCGCGTCCGAAGATCGTGATCTCCGCCGGCTTGGTCAGGTGGCGATCCAGCGTCTGGAGAATGTGGAGCGGGTTATTCATGGCGGCAGAGCCAGTCGGTGCGCGGCGAACCGCCGTTTGCCGTCACGCCAGTGTGGCTGACGAGGCGTGTCCAGTGCGGCAACGCGTCGGTGCGCGGGACATGGCGTGGGGAGAGTTGATTCCGCAACGTGGCCCACGGCTCTTGTTCCGGTGCGTATTTCTTGGCGACTTCGGCGATGTGCAGCAACACCGGCTCGCACCGTTCCTGAACCGCGAGATGGCAGAGGCGCGCGGCATTGATGCGCGGGGAACTCAAGAACTGCGCCGCCACGCGCAACGCGTCCAGGCTGTAAGGATTCTGACCGAGGCAAAGCGCCACCCCGATTTCTTCATCGCTGATGGCAGGCAAATCCGCAGGCAAAGTCGGATCGAACTCCCGCCGGTAATGATTTGCCCCGCGCGCGATGGCGACCTTGAGCAACCATTCCGGCAACCGTTTGCCCGCGCCGCTCTCGCGCGCCAACCGGATCGCCAAACCAGAGACGTGCACCGTGTCGTCCAGCTTGTGGGCGAGCGTTGGCGTGGTGGCTTGGTCTTTCAGTTCCACGCGAGCATTCGTAACAAAAATGGCGGGCGGGCAAAAGGTTTTAACCACGGAAGAACACCAAAGGACACGGATTCAAGAGGGGCTGACGCGAATTCAAATGCGCTGAAGGCGCTACGGAAATTAGCCCGGGGTTGGTGCGCCGGTGGCCGTGCGCAAGCACCTACCCCGGGTAAACGTCCCACAAAATAATTCTCCCTCTCCTCGCCGAACGAGGAGGAGGGCCGGGGTGAGGAGTCGTTAAATCCCCGTGCTTGTCGCAAAGCAACCCCGGGCTAATTTCCGTTGCCCCGTTGGGGCAAGTCAGTTTGGTTTAGCGCCAATTCGTGAAATTCGCGTCAGCCCTCCTGCATCAGCGTCCATCAGCGTCCATCAGCGGTTGGAAGCACCTCATCCCGGCCCTCTCCCCAGCGCGGAGAGGGAGAAGTTTTTTACGTTCTTTCGCGGCGATTCGGTTTCGGCGTCACTCGTGGTAGTCGTCGCGGCCCATGAGGACTTTGCGGAGTTGGGCTTCGGTGACGCGCGGCCATTTCAGTTTCCGCAGCCAGAGGTTGGTTTTCGCCACATCGAAGGCGGCGGCATCGAACGGGCGGCCCAGCCATTCCTTCATGGTCTTGTGCTCGGGGTGTTTCGGGTTTTTGAGGGTCTTGAGCAGTTCCGCGTAGCCCCAGATGCCGCCACAATCCTCCGGCGGGCACGCGCGAGCGCCGTCGAGGCAGAGCGCGGTCGTGGCGGTGGCGGCTTCGCCGGGCAGGATTTTCTCGACGGTGATTTCGTGTTCCCACGAATCCCCGAAGTCGTATTCGTAGCCGAATTGCGCGTCTGCGTCCGGCGCGACCTGCGCGAGTGTCGCCTTCGCCTCATCACGATCGGGTTGCTCGCCAAAACCCATGTCTTCGTTGTCGCGCGGATCGGCGTAGAGCGCGTCGCGGGTGAGGAAATGGTGGAGGTGGCTGTTGGTCCAGCCCAGGGCCACTTGCAAGACGGCGTGCAACCAGCCGAGGCTGGCGTCGCCCGGCACTTGCAGCCGCCGCCAGATGGGTGGCTTCGAGCCGAGCAGGACGATCTTGAGTTGGTAGGTTGGCGCGCTGCTTTTGCCGGCAGCGGGTTCAATGTGGCTGATCATGATGTGTTACGCGTTTTTCCGTCGCGCACGGCGAGGCGGGCGCGGGTCATACGTTCGCGCAGGCCGCCGGCCTGGAGGAATTCTTGTTCGAGTTGCCGGAGTTGCTGGTCCAGCAGGTAATTGGCTTGATGGATCAGGCAGATGAGGATGTTGGCTACGGTTTCGGCGGGGCGGGTCTCGATGAACGACCGATAGGACTCGTAGGACTCACTGTTGCGCGCACGGAGTTTGCGAACGAATAAGGCTTCACGGTCGTTTGGCTCCCATTTGCGTAAACCGCGTTGGCGGAGGTAATCGCGGTAATCACCGAGGAGTTCTTCCAGGCTGGCGCGGGCCACGTTGGTGAGTTTGATCTCGCCTTCCTTGGACGTGCCGGAAATCTGGCTGCCTTCGGCGATGTTCTTGTTGCCGCTGCGCGCGGCTTGCACCATCTGGTCGTGAGTGCGCGAGCGCTTGTCTATGAAGCGGTCGCAGAAGCGGACGGTGGCGTCGTAGATGATCTCGGATTTCCGGTAGGCCAAGAGTTTTTCGTAACCGCCATGCGGCGGGATGAAGCCGGGATAGGACGGCGAAGACTCAGACGACGCATGGCTCGCTGCGGCCTTCTTTGTCGCATTGGTCTTCTTGGTCCTATTGTCTGGCATGGTCAAAGCCCCAACTTCTTAAACCGGTTGTTCACTTCCTTGAAATGGAAATCCAGCGAGCAGAGCGCTTCGAGTTCGCCTTTCTTGAAATGCTTCGCGACTTCGGGCGTGGCTTTGAGGACTTCCACGAAATCCGCGTCGTCGCGGCCGGCGTGTTTGACTTCCCAGGTCTTCATCGCGGCGTCTTGCACGAGTTTGTAGGCAGCTTCGCGGGTCAGGCCTTTCTTGATCAGCGCGAGCAGGACGGTCTGGCTGTTCCACATGCCGAGCGAGAGGCCGAGATTCCTCTTCATGTTCTCGGGATAGACGTTCAAGCCGTCCATCAGCCGCGTGAGCAAGGCGAACATGTAATCCAGCAGCGTGCAGGAATCGGGGAAGATGATGCGCTCGACGCTGCTGTGGCTGATGTCGCGCTCGTGCCAGAGGGCGACGTTTTCCAGCGACGCCATCGCGTTGCCGCGCAACACGCGCGCGAGGCCGGTGAGACGTTCCCACGTGATGGGATTGCGTTTGTGCGGCATGGCGCTGCTGCCTTTCTGGCCTTTGGTGAACGGTTCTTCGGCTTCGAGCACTTCGGTGCGCTGCAAGTGGCGGAACTCCACCGCCCAACGTTCGATGCTCGCGCCGACAAGGGCCATCGCGAGTTGGAATTCGGCGTGGATGTCGCGCTGCACGACTTGCGTGGCGATGGGCGCGGGTTGAATGCCGAGCTTCTTGCAAACGTAAGCCTCCACGCGCGGCGACAAGTGCGCGCTCGTGCCGACAGCGCCAGAAATTTTGCCAACGGCGACGACATCGCGCACGGATTCGAGGCGACGGAGGGCGCGGGTGAATTCATCGTGCATCAACGCGAGCTTGAGGCCGAACGTCGTAGGTTCGCCGTGGATGCCGTGGCTGCGGCCCATGCACGGCGTGAACTTGTGCTCCTTCGCGCGGCGCGCGATGACGGGCAGCACCGCCTTCACGTCGGCGATGAGGATGTCCGCGCTCTGCATCATCTGCACGGCGTAACAGGTGTCGCCCACGTCGCTGCTGGTGAGACCGAAATGAAACCAGCGGCTCGCGTCGTCGTTGATGGCCTCGGCGACGGCGGTGGTGAAGCCGATGACGTCGTGATTGAGCGTCTTTTCCAATTCGCGCTGGCGGGCAACGAGGCCGGGGAGATCGGCGAACCATTTGTCACAGCCGGCTTTGATCTTCTTAAAATCCTTGGCGGGGACGACGCCTTCCTTGACCAAGGCTTCGCTGGCGAGGAGTTCGATCTGCAACCAGATCTTGAGTTTGTTTTCGTCGGTCCAGATGGCCCGCATTTCGGGGCGGGAATAGCGCGTAATCATCGCCCCGATGAAACCGGAAAACGGGCGATGAAAAAAGGGTAATCCACGGCGAAACCCGGACAGTCCTTGTCCCACCGCCACCCGCAGACTCGCGGCGTGAAAAACATCCTCTCCTCCTGGAGCCATCGCCTCGAAGCGGTGGCAAGCTTCGGCCAAGCCACCTTGCACCGTCGTGGTGACGGTCGCTACGAACTGCACGGCGGCTCGGCGTCCGACCATCAGGCCGCGCAGGAATGGGCCTCGCTCTTCCAGCACGACGCGGTCTTCACCCCGCCGCCACCCAACCGCACGCGTTCAGCTCTTTCCGCGCCCGCCCCGCGCTGGTAGGTTCGCCTCATGCCGCGCGACGATCTGTTCGCCCCAGCCGAGACGCCTCCCGCGTCGGCGACACCGTCAGAGCATTCACATGCGGACCCGTCCGCCGCCGTGCCGCTCGCTGCGCGCATGAGGCCGCGCAACCTTGACGAGTATTGCGGCCAGCAGCACATCCTTGCGCCGGGGATGCTCCTGCGCCGCGCCATCGAGGCGGACCGCATCCAATCGCTCATCTTCTACGGGCCGCCGGGCACGGGAAAAACCTCGCTCGCGCAAATCATCGCGCGGCAGACCAAGTGCAAGTTCGAGCGCCTCAGCGGCGTCGAGTCGAACGTCGCGGACATGCGGCGCGTGCTCCAGGGCGCGGCCAACCGCCTCGAAAACACCGGCCAGACTACGATTCTCTTCGTGGACGAAATCCACCGCTTCAACAAGTCGCAGCAGGACGTGCTGCTGCCGGACGTGGAGAGCGGCGTCATCCGGCTCATCGGCGCGACCACGCACAACCCGTTCTTCTTCGTCAACTCGCCGCTCGTCTCGCGCTCGCAAATTTTCGAGCTGAAGCCGCTTTCCGAGGACGACCTCTTCGACCTCATTGCCCGCGCGCTCATGGATGCCGAGCGCGGCATCGGCTACCTGAAGATCAAGATCGCGAAGGAAGCCGCGCAGCACCTTGCCCGCGTGGCCGACGGCGACGCGCGCAAGGCGCTCAACTCGCTGGAAATCGCCGCGCTCACCACCGCGCCGGAATCCGACGGCACCATCC
Organism: Limisphaerales bacterium; assembly: GCA_009773355.1. Taxonomy (GTDB): domain Bacteria; phylum Verrucomicrobiota; class Verrucomicrobiia; order Limisphaerales; family SXTU01; genus SXTU01. The sequence continues at coordinate 104,091 of WRPG01000013.1, read as the reverse complement.
GCATCACGATGGAGGTGGCCGAGCAGTGCATTCAGAAAAAGGCCATCGTCTATGACGGCGACGGCGACGCGCACTACGACACCATCAGCGCGTTCATCAAGTCCATGCGCGGCAGCGACCCCGACGCCGCGCTCTACTGGCTGGCGAAGATGATCCACGCCGGCGAAGACCCGCGCTTCATCTCGCGCCGCATCCTCATCTGCGCCGCCGAGGACGTGGGCCTCGCGGACCCGATGGCTCTCGTGCTCGCGCAGGCCGCGCATCAAGTCGCCGAGTTCGTCGGCTGGCCCGAGGCACGGATTCCCATTGCGGAAGCGGCCATCTACATCGCCACGGCGAACAAGAGCAACAGCGCCTACAAGGCCATTGACGCCGCCCTCGAAGACGTGCGCTCCGGCCGCACGCTGCCGGTGCCCGAGCACTTGCGCGACGCGAGCTACAAGGGGGCGAAGCGTCTAGGCCACGGCGAGGGCTACCAGTATGCGCACGACGGCGAAGGCCACTTCGTCGCGCAGAACTACCTGACCGAAGCCCGCCGCTACTACGAGCCGACCGAGCAGGGCGTGGAGAAGAAAATCAAGGAGCGCGTGGAGAAGTGGCGGGCGCTGGCGGCAGAGGCGAAGCCAAAATGAAAAGCTCCAAGAGCGACCCGAGGCCACCGTGCTTCAACCCTGTGCCGGCGACTTGCAGTCGCCGTCGGTTGGGAGCAGCAGTTCGAGGCCGCTCCGAGCAGTCCACCCGCCAAACGGCGACTGTAAGTCGCCGGCACGGGGTTGTGGCGCGGCCGCCTGGTTTGGAGTTTTGACCCCGCATGACTTTGCCCGCTGAAAGTAAGGCTGCCCTGCGTTCTCGCCTGCGCGCGGAGTTGAAGGCGCTGGCCGCCGATGCCCGTGCTTCCGCCTCCGCCGGGCTTTGCGCGCGCGTGCGCAACTCCTCCGCCTGGCAAAACGCCCGCGCCGTCCTGCTCTTCTTCCCCGTTCCCAGCGAGCCGGACATCGCCCCGCTGCTCGCTGACGCGCTCGCCGCCGGCAAGCTGCTCGCCCTCCCGCGCTTCGACCCGGCCGCGAATGCCTACGAGGCGGTGCGCGTCATTGACCCCGTGCGCGAACTGGTCATCGGTCCCTTCCAAGTGCATGAGCCGGTGGCCGCGTGTCCCGTGGTGGCGTTGAACCGACTGGACTTGGCGCTCGTGCCGGGGCTAGGCTTCGACGCTCGCGGGCATCGCCTCGGGCGCGGCAAGGGACATTACGATCGGCTGTTGGCCGGCTTCACCGGGATGAAAATTGGCGTGGCATTCGACTTTCAAATCGTGACCGAGGTGCCGCGCGAGCCGCACGACATCGCCCTCGACGCGGTCGTCACGCCGACGCGGTGGCTGCAAGCAAGGTCAGATTAGCCGCGAAAGGGCGCAGAAAGCACAAAGCTGAAATGCAAAACGTCCAACGTCCAACGCTCAACTTCCAACGTCCAGAGGGGCGTCCGGCGGCTGGTGGCTTCGGGGTGTTGACCATTGAGCGTTGGACGTTGGACGTTGGGCGTTTCCCCCTTTCCCCCGCATGAGCCTCCTCGCCGCCTTCGACCTCTCGGATGCCGGCTGGATTCTGCTGGGTGGCGCGTTCGGCTACGCCTACGTGCGCTACAAGGAGCGCGTCCGCAGGCAACAGCTCGCCGACGCGCGGCGCGCGGCGATTGAATCCGCCAAGCGCGAGGCCGAGGCGCTCCTGCGCGAGGCGCGCGTGGCCGCGAACGAGGAGGCCATCAAGCTGCGCAACCAGGCCGAACTCGCCTATGTCACGCGCCAGCAGGAAATTGCCGGCGCCGAACAGCGCCTCTCACAACGCGAGCAGCTCATCAACACGCAGCTCGAGGGCTTCCTCCAGCGCGAGAAAAACATCCAGAGCCAGCAGGCCGCGCTCGACACGAAGGAGTGCGCGCTGGAAAAGGCCCGCGCCGAGACCGACGCCCTTGCCCGCGAGCGCCGCGCCCAGCTTGCGAGGCTGGCGAACCTCTCCGAGGCCGACGCCCGCGCGCAGTTCCTACAGGAGTGCGAGCAGGCCGCGTTGCGCGACGCCAACGAGCTTTCCCGGCGCATCCTGTCCGACGCGAAGAACCGCGCCGAGGAGCAGGCCAAGCGCATCGTGTCGCTGGCCATCCAGCGCTACGCGGCGCAGCACACTTACGAGACCACCACAGCCACCATCACGCTCACCGGCGACGAGATCAAAGGCCGCATCATCGGCCGCGAGGGCCGGAACATCCGCGCGTTCGAGGCGCTGACCGGCGTGACCGTGCTGATTGACGACACGCCCGGCGCGGTCGTGTTGAGCGGCTTCGACCCCGTGCGCCGCGAGATTGCGCGCGAGGCGATGCAGCGGCTCATCCTCGACGGCCGCATCCACCCGACGCGCATCGAGGAGGTCGTCGCGAAGGTGAAGGAGGAGATGGACGAGAACGTGCGCAAAGCCGGCGAGGACGCCATCTTCCGCGCGGGCGTGCCGCCGCTGCACGAGGACATCGCGCAGATGCTCGGCAAGCTGAAGTTCCGCATGAGCTTCTCACAGAACGTGCTCGACCACTCCGTCGAGGTCGCGCACCTCACCGGCCTGATGGCGGCGGAACTCGGCCTGTGCGTCGCCTCCGCCAAGCGCGCCGGCCTGCTCCACGACCTCGGCAAGGCGCTCCAGCAGGACATGGAAGGCTCGCACGCCATCATTGGCGCGGAGTTCCTCAAGCGCCTCGGCGAGGCCGAGGACATCGTCAATGGCGTCGCCTCGCACCATGACGAAGTGCCGCACACCTGCCTTTGGGGCATCCTCGTGAGCGCCGCCGACGCCATCAGCGCCAGCCGTCCCGGAGCGCGCTCGGAGACGATGGACACTTACGTGAAGCGGCTGGAAAACCTGGAGAAGATCGGCCTGAGCTTCCCCGGCGTGGACAAGTGCTACGCCGTGCAGGCGGGCCGCGAACTCCGCGTCTTCGTCCAGCCCGAGGCCGTGACCGACGACCAGGCCGCCGCCCTCGCGCGCAACCTCTGCCGCAAGATCGAGGACGAGATGCAATACCCCGGCCAAATCCGCGTGACCGTCGTCCGCGAGACGCGCGCGGTGGAGTTTGCGAAGTAGGCCGGCAGCCGCCCCCGGCGGTTACGGCACCCACTTCTCCCGCCGCAGCGACTCCGCCAGCGATTCCGCCAAAACCATGTGTCCGTCCGGCCGCAGGTGCGAGCCGTCGGCGAAGAGCGGCGGCCAGTCGCGGCGGGAGAGCAGCTCCTTCATCGAGAGCGTCGCCGCTCCCTCCGCGCGCATCCGGGTGGCGAGTTCATCGAGTGAATTGTCGTCCAGCGCCGGCTTGCCCGCCGCGTCCTTCGCGGCTGTGGCCTGTGCGACCACCAGCACCCGCGCGCCCCGCTCCCGGGCCAGGCGGACGCTCTCGCCGGTCTGCCTGCGGACAAGCTCGTTCCACTGCCGGACCTTGTCCGCATTGAGCGACGACTTCAATTCCGCGTCGGCGTCGCTGGCGGCCCGCTGCTGGCGGACGCTCGCGGGCAGCCATTCCCAATACACCTTCTCCTGCTTCATCTCGTGCAGCCGGCGGACGACGAGGCTTTTCATCAGCCAGTTCCTCGGATGCCAGCCGCGGAACTCCTCGCGCCGCCGCCACTCGCGCTCGTCCTCGTATTCGTTCGAGTTGTTCAAGTGCAGGATGACCAGGCTGGGCTGATACTGGAGCGCCTGTTCGAGCACGAGGTGCTTGCGCCGCGCGCCGTAACCGGGGACGGACAGGTTGAAACTTTCCACCTTCACGCCGCGCGCGCGGAGCAGTTCGCCGAGCTGGCCGGCGTAGGAACTCGCCACGCTCGTCCCGCGCGCCACGGAATCGCCGATGACGAAGATGCGGAAAGTGTCCGCCGGGCGCTCGCGGCTGAAGGTCTGCGGGAAGAAGCGCCGCCCACCCGCGCGCTCCAGGCGCACCGTGCCATCCGGCTGCTCCACGAAGCCGGCGGTCGGGTGGTAGCCGTAGTCGAAGCGCCCCGACATGCTGCGCGCGAAGAACACGCGCACCACCAGCTCCGCGCCGACGAGCAGCGCGAGGCACAGGAGGAAGGGCTTCGTCGCGGCGCGCATCAGAACTGGAAGTAAATGAACTCCTGCTCGCTCACCGCCGAGCTGGCGATGGCGAGGAACAGGACTACGAAGGCCAGCCCGCGCACGGGCCAGGGCCAGTCGGGCAGTTCGACTTCATCGCGGGCGCGGCGCGTGGCCCATTGCAGCAGCAGGAGCGGGGCGGCGTGCAGCGCGAGCCAGAGCGAAGGCTTCACCCACGCCTCGGCGACGGGCGACCAGTTCCCGAAGGCGGCGAACCAGTTGCCGAGCACAGCGAGATTTGGCGCGCGGAAGATCGCCCAGCCGATGAGGGTGAAGCAGAACATCACGGCGATGGCCAGTGCCGGCGACTTGCAGTCGCCGCGTGGCGCGTCTGGAGCCGACGGACGGCGACTGCAAGTCGCCGGCACGGGTTCAGCGCCCGGCTCACGCGGTGCGGGCGGGGGAGCAGCAGCAGCCAGCCCCCCTTGTTCCAACTTCCGCAGCCATGGGACGAGGCGGTAGAGCGTGAGCAGCGCGGCGTGATACGCGCCCCAGAGCACGAAGATCCAACTCGCGCCGTGCCACAGGCCGGCGAGAAGCATGGCGACCCAGAGGTTGCCCAGCGTGCGCGCGGTGCCGGCGCGGTTGCCGCCGAGCGGGATGTAGACGTAGTCGCGGAACCATGCGGAGAGCGTGATGTGCCAGCGCGTCCAGAAGTCCGACGGCCCGCGCGCGGCGTAGGGGAGGCGGAAGTTCGGGTTGAGGTGAATGCCCAGCAGCCGGGCCGAACCGCGCGCGAGGTCGGTGTAGCCGGAGAAGTCGCCGTAGATCTGGAACGCGAACGCGACCACGCCGAGCATGGCCCACGGTGCGTTCAGCTCGGCCTGGCCGTTGAAGACGTGGTTGGCGAGCAGCGCGCAGTTGTCGGCCACGAAGATTTTCTTGAACAGGCCGATGAGCAGCAGCCGCAGGCCGCGATGGATGTGCTCCCACGCGAACTCGGCGGTCTTGGTGAACTGCGGCAGCAGGTCGTTGGGCCGCTCGATGGGGCCGGCGACGAGCTGCGGGAAGAAGGAGAGGTAGGCCGCGAAGGTGAGCAGGTCGCGCGCGGGCTGGGCCTTGCCGCGATAAATGTCCACCGAGTAGGCGATGGACTGGAAGGTGTAGAACGAGATGGCGACGGGCAGGATGATGGTCGGGAGCATCCAGCCCGGGGCAAAGCCGAACTGGCCCGCGAGCGACAGCAGGGAGTCGGCGAAGAAGTTGAAGTATTTGAAGAAGCCTAGGACGGCGAGGTTCGTGAGGATGCTCAGGAGGAGGAAGGCGCGGCGTTGCGCGGCCTCGGGCTTGCGCCATAGCAATTCATAGAGCGCGGTGAAGAGCAGCGGGAAGGCGGCGGCGGCGCCGAGAATCCAAGTTTGCACCGCGCCGGACTTCTCGGTGAAAGCCGCGCAACCACCAAGCCACAGCAGCGGCAGAAGCGCCGCGCCGAAGACCTGTTTCACCGGCGCGCGTTCGCCGACGATGGCTCTACCACAGTAGTAATCAATGCACGTCGAGGTGAGCAGCAGCGCGAGGAAGCGCACGTCCCACACGCCGTAGAAGACGTAGCTCGTGATGAGCAACAGCGTGAGCCGCCCGCGCGGCGGCAGCCGCCAGTAGAGCAGCACGACGCCGAGCAGGAAGAGCGGGTATTGCCAGGAGGTGAAGGACACGGCGCGCTACGCCGCCTTGCGGCAGTCATAGACGAAGCGCAGGAAGGACGCCTCGCCCCGGGGGAGGAAGGATTTGCCGATGATGGCCGTGACGACCTTGCGCAGCGGTTTGTTCCGCAGACACGCGCGCGCGAGCGGGCTGATGTGCTCGGTGCTGTCCCACGCGATGCGGAAGCGCGCGGCGAGAAAGTCGTGCAGGTCGGCCACGAGGCCCTTGGACTCGACCACGCCCGCGCCGTGGCTCTTGCGGTTGCACGAGTAGAACTGCGCCGCGCACTTTTCCAGCACATCGCAATAGCGCTCGACCTGCGGACGCGTCATCTCCTGCATGGACTGCTGGTTCATCGCGAGGTCGAAGCGCAGCCGCTCCAGCGCGGCGACGCGCGTCTGCGGCAGCAGATAAACGTGGCCGGGCTGCAAGTTGTCCAGGTCGCCATTCTCGCCGCGCACGAGATGCACGCGGTCAGCGCCGAGGTGCAACGTGAGGAAGACGCCTTGGAAGAAGAGCGTCTCCTCGAGGTCGCAGATGACGTAGCTGATCTCCGGGTTGAACTGCTGGCACATCAAGGCGAGGCCGCCGTATCCGCCGCCGATTTCCAGCAGCCGCTTCGCGCCGGTGCGCGGCAGGAAGCCGTGGGTGTAGAGGTCGCTCAACACAACCGAGTAGCGGAGGATGCCGCTGTTGAGCCGGCCGTGCGGCGTGTCCACGCCGATGCCACCGGGCGGCTCGCAGGGCTGGAAGCCGCCGAGGCGCGGCAGCACTTCCTCATACATCGAGATGATCTCCGCCTTCGCGCGCCGGGAGATGAAGTGGTAGGCCGAGTAAATGTCGCCCGTGAGATGCCAAGTGTGATGGCGGATCAGCTCCAACTCGTGATCCGGCAGCGTGCGGACGTAGGAGGAGAAGCGGTTGTAGTCGAGCCAGTAGTCGGACGGCGAGAGCACGCCGGCGGGCTGGGCCTTGCGATGCGCCAGCTCGGCGGTGATGAACTCCTTGAGGTGATCGAACGAAACACTCATGCGGGTGAAGCGGCGGCGGTCGTGGGTTTGGTTTCCAAGCCTTGGCGGCGGGCCATGCTGGCGAAGAGGCCGCCGCGCGCAAGCAGTTCATCAAAGCGGCCCTGCTCGACAATGCGCCCGTCCACCAGGACGAGGATGCGGTCCATGTTGGCAAGGGTGGACAGCCGGTGCGCGACGCAGACGACGGTGCGGTTCTGCTCCAGCTTCTCGATGGCGGCCTGCACCTCGGCCTCGGACTGTGAGTCGAGGGCGGAGGTGGCCTCGTCGAGCACGAGGATGGGCGCATTGCGGACGAAGGCGCGCGCGATGGCCAGCCGCTGGCGCTGGCCGCCGGAAAGCAGTTCGCCGCGTTCGCCGACGCGGGTTTCGTAGCCCTGTGGCTGCTGGAGGATGAACTCGTGGGCATTGGCGGCGCGGGCGGCGGCCTCGATCTCCTCGCGCGTTGCGCCGGACTTGCCACGCGCGATGTTTTCCGCGATGGACTCGTCGAAGAGGACAATTTCCTGGCTCACGAGCGCCATCTGGTGGCGGAGGTCGGCGAGCGCGAACTCGCGCACGTCCGCGCCGTCGAACTTGATGGCCCCGCCGGTCGGGTCGTAAAAGCGGAATAGCAGGTTGACCAGCGAGCTTTTGCCGGAGCCGCTCTCGCCCGCGACGCCGAGCTTGAAGCCGCGCGGGATGGTGAGGTTGACCTCGTTCAGCACCGGCTTGTCGCCATAGCTGAAGGTGACGTTCTCCAGCGTGATGGCGGTGCTGAACGGCGCGAGCGGTTTGGGCGCGACCGGCTCCTTCACCGTCGGCTGCTCGGCGAGCACTTGCGCGAGGCGGTCCACGCCGACGCTGGTTTCGCGGAACAGGACGTGGATGGCGCCGAGCTTTTTGATCGGGTTAAAAAGCAGGACAACGCCGGTGAGGAAGCCCACGAGGTCCGGGATGCTCGTCTGGTTGTAGAAGATGAGCACGACCAGCACGCCGAGGCCGATCATGGAGATGGTCTCGATGAGCGGATTCACCAGCTCCTTGGCCTGGGTGATCTTCATGCTGTGCGAGACCTGCTGGGTGTTGAACTCGGCGTAGCGCTTGAGCTGTGCGTCCTCCATGCCGAACGCCTTCACCACGCGGATGCTGGACATGGCCTCCACGAGCAGGCTGGCCTGCGAGACGATGGCGCTGGTCACGCCGACGTTGGCGCGACGGACCTTCTTGCCCAGGACGGCCAGCGGAATGATGCAGAGCGGCACGAACACGAGGATGAGCAGCGTCAGCTTCACGTTCACCAGCAGCAGGCCGATGGTGAGGAAGATGATCGTCACTGGCTCCTTGGTCAGGTCCGCGAAGCCCAGGATCATGCAACGGTGCAGCGCCGAGGTGTCGCTGTTGATGCGCGTGAGCAGGTCGCCGGTGGTGGCGCGCTGATGGTAGGCGAGCGAGAGGCTTTGCAGCTTGGCCAGCACGTCCACGCGGAGGTCGCGGATGAAGCGGTAGCTCACCCAGCTCGTGCAGTAGGTGCTCAGGTAGCCAAGAAAGCCGCGCAGCCCGACGAGCACCGGCAGAAACAGCAGCCCGCCGAAAATCTGCCGGCCATCCAGCCCGCGACCCGCGCGCGGCAGCCACGGGTCAATGCCCTGGTCGGTTGCCTGTTTGAGTTCCTTGAGCGCGGCCCGGGCGGAGTCGGCGAAGGGAAGGTTAAGCCGGGAAAGCTGGTCGGTGTCCTTCTCCTCAATTTTGGGCTTGGAATCCAGCCGCTCGAACAGCGTCTGCGTCGCCCAGATGAAGCTCGCGTTGGACAGGCCGAACAGCACGCCAAGCAGGATGCCCGCGACCATCCGCGTCCAATACCGGCGCAGATAAGGCCAGCCGAAATGGACGATGTTGGCGAGATGCCGCATGTGGCGGCCAGTGTTGGCGGAGGCGGGACGGAGTTCAACAAGATTGGCTTTGCGAGCCGCCGCCGAATGCGCTTTGCTGGCGGGCATGAAGACCTTGTCCGCCGCCGTGTCCGCCGCCCTCTTTTGGGCCTGCCTCGTCGCGTCCGCCGCTGAGATCCGCGTGCAGCGCGCCCCGGCCGGCGCGCTCCAGCCGCAGGCGGTCATGGACGCGCGCGGTATGCTGCACCTCGTCTATCTCAAGGGCGACCCGAAGGCGTGCGACGTCTTCTACGCGCGCCGCGAGCCGGGCAAAACCGAGTTCGCCGCGCCGTTGCGGGTGAACAGCCAGCCCGGCAGCGCGGTCGCCGTCGGCACCATTCGCGGCGCACAGTTTGCGCTGGGCAAGGGCGGGCGCGTTCACGTTGTGTGGAACGGCTCCGGCCAGGCCGCGCCCAAGCCCGCGACGCAGAGTGCCCCACTCCTCTACACCCGGCTCAACGACGCGGGCACCGCCTTCGAGCCGCAGCGCAACCTCATCCGCAACACATTGCACCTCGATGGCGGCGGGACGGTGGCCGCCGACAGGGACGGCAACGTCTATGCGCTCTGGCATGGTGCGCCGGAGGGAAGCCAGGGCGAGACCAGCCGCGCGGTGTTCCTCGCGCGGTCGAAGGATGATGGCAAGACCTTCGATCGCGAGCGTGAGGTCAGCCCGGAGGCCAGCGGCGCGTGCGGCTGCTGCGGGATGCGGGCCTTCGTGGATGGGCAGGGCACCGTCTTCGCGCTCTTCCGCACCGCCTCCACCGCGCTGGACCGCCACATGATGCTGCTGGTTTCCCGCGACCGCGGCGAGCGCTTCAAGGGCGACTACGTCCACCAGTGGCGCGTGGGCCAGTGTCCGATGAGCAGCGAGGCGTTCACCGAGATGGGTGGCAAGGTGTTCGGCGCATGGGAGACGGCGGGGCCGGTGCAGTTCGCCGCGCTCGACGCCAGCACCGTCAAGGCCGCGCCGGCGATCAGCCCGACGATGATGGCCAAAGGCAAACACCCCGTCGTGGCCGTCAACCAGGCGGGCGAGACGCTGCTGGTCTGGACGGAGGGCACCGGCTGGCAGCGCGGCGGCGCGCTGGCCTGGCAGTTGTTCGGTGCCGAGGGCAAGCCCGCCGGCCCGCCGCAGCGGCGCGACGGCATCCCGGTCTGGGGCCTGGCGGCGGCGGTGGCCGAGCCGGACGGGAGCTTCACGGTGCTCTACTGACCAAGGCGGACGTTGACACCCCCTTGAACCGCCGCTAATTATCCTTGCCGATTTAACCGAACGACCCAAACCAATGCTCGCCCTGCGACTCATCCTCTTCCTGGTCATCCTCGCCAGTGCCGGCGTCATCGTGATCGGCGAGCTCAAGCTCAAGCCCCACCTGGACAGCCTGGCCGAAAAGCAGAAGAAGACCTCGGACGACCTGACCAAGGAGCAGCAGGAGCGGACCAAGCAGGAAACCCGCGCCAAGGGCGCCGAGCAGGAGCGCGACGCGCTGAAAAACGACCTCGACCAGTCCAAAAAGTCCGAGGCTGACGCCATGAAGGCTGCGGCGGCCGAGAAGCAAAAGGCCGTCGCCGCCGCGCAGGAAACCAACAAGGCCAAGCAGGAGACCGCCACCATCAAGGCCATGAGCGTCGAATACTTCGACCTGCAAAAGGACGGCCTGACCCCGCAGGTCATCAAGCGCATCCACACCGAGCTGCCCAAGGCCACCAACGAACTCAGCACCCTCAAGTCCGAGCAGCGCGTGCTGATGACCCAGCACATCAAGGCCACCAGCGAGCTGCAGTCTTTTCTCAACCCCAAGGGCGCGGTGGTGCTGCCCAGCCTCAGCGGCAAGGTCACCGCCGTGGACCCCAAGTGGGACTTCGTCATCCTGGACATGGGGGCCAACCACGGCCTGCTCAAGAATGGCGAGCTGACCATCAGCCGCGAAGGCAAGCTCGTCGCCCGAGTGAAGGTTTCCCGCCTCGAAACCGATTACTCCATTGCCAACGTCTTGCTCAAGAAGAGCGAAATCCGCGAGGGCGACGCGGTTCTTACCCCGTCCTCCGTCGCGCTCCCCCCGCAAAAGTGACATGAACGCACGCCTCCTCCAATTCGGCCGCGCTTTGCTTTTCGTGGCGGTGCTCGGCGCGCTGGCGCTGGTCACCGGCTGCGGCACCACCGAGCCGGACAACCAGTCCGCCCGCCCGTGGAACTCGCCCAAGAGCTGGGAGGGCGGCGTGCCGGGCATGACCTACGACCGCCGCTGAGCCGGCCGTCAGCGGCCCAGCCGCTTCCGGTAAAGCGCCTCCACCGCGTCCGCCATGCGCGCGATGCTGTGCCGTTCCTCGACCCGCGCGCGCCCGCGCTCCCGCATCGCCTGGGTTGCCGCGCGGTTCGTGAACGTCTCGCGCAACGCCGCCGCCAGCGCCGCGTCATCCCCGGCGGGCACCAGCCGGCCCGTCACCCCCGCCTCGATCACCGACGGGATGCCGCCCACGTCGCTGCCCACCACCGGCGTCTGGCACGCCAGCGCCTGCAAGGCCGTCTGCGGGATGCCCTCGTGCAATGACGGAATCGCCAGCGCGTCCAGCGCGCGCAGCACGGCGGGAATGTCGTCCCGGTAGCCCGTGAATTGCACCGCGTCCCCGAGTTGCCGCCGCGCGATCTCCGCGTCAATCGGCGCCTTCGACGGCCCCTCGCCCACGAACACCAGCCGCACCGGCCGGCCCTCGTCCCGCAGCCGCCGCGCCGCGCGCACGAGCGTGAGGTGCCCCTTCGCCTGCCGCAGCACCGCGACCATCCCGATCAGCGGCCACCCCGCCTGCTCGGGCGGCGCGGGGAACTCCGCCTTCGTCCCGGCCGGGGAAAAGACCTCCAGGTCA
>WRPG01000013.1:84072-92374 GCA_009773355.1 Limisphaerales bacterium | reverse complement strand
AGCGGCACGCCCGCCAGCCGGCCCGCCAGCCCCGCCAGCCAGCCGTCGCGCGAGCTGTGCGGGCACACCACGTCCACGCGCTCCCGCCGGAACCACCGCGCCAGCCCCAGCACGGCGGCGGGAAACCTCCCTTTGCGGTCATCGAGCGGTTGCGGGGCAAACCCGCGCTCCGCCGCCCGCGCGAACACCTGGCTCCGCTCCGGCGCGGCCAGCAGCAGCCGGTGCCCCCGGCGGCGCAGCGCCTCCATTTCCGTCAGGATGCGGATCTCCTGCCCGCCCCAGCCCAGCGAGGTTTCCGTGTGCGCGATGGTGAACTTGCGGTCGCTCAAGTCGCACCCACTAAACCAAGCGGCTCGCGGGCACGGCAAAGCAATTCGCCGAAACGCTTCCGCCCGCCCCGCCCTCGTGCTATGACCGCCCCATGCGCAGCTACCAGAATTTCATCGCCGGCGAATGGGTGCCCGCCGCGTCCTGCCAGACCTTCACCAACTCCAACCCCGCCGACACGCGCGAGGCCATCGCTCAGTATCCGCAGAGCGGACGCGCCGATGCGCTCGCCGCCATCGCCGCCGCGCAGGCCGCCTTTCCCGGCTGGGCCGCGCAAACTTCCGTCGCCCGTGGGCGCATCCTGAGCAAGGCCTCGCAGCTCATTGAGGCGCGCAAGCCCGAATTGGCCGATCTCCTGACACGCGAGGAAGGCAAGACGCTCGCCGAGGCCACCGGCGAAGTGCAGCGCACCGCCGACATCTTCCGCTTCTTCGGCGGCCTGAGCTACCAGCTCGGCGGCCAGACCATCCCGCACGATTTGCCGAGCCAGTTGCTCTACACCCGCCGCGAGCCGCTGGGCGTCGTCGCGCTCATCACGCCTTGGAATTTCCCCATCGCCATCCCGGCTTGGAAAATGGCCCCCGCGCTCGTGAGCGGCAACGCAGTCATCATCAAGCCCGCCTCGCAGGCCCCCGCGCTGACCTGCGAGCTGGCGCGCATCCTCGCCGAGGCTGGCCTGCCCAAGGGCGTGCTCAACGTCGTCATCGGTAACGGCAAGGAAGTCGGCGGCGAGCTCGCGACCAATCCCGCCGTCGTCGCGCTCTCCTTCACCGGCTCGCTCGGCGTCGGCTCGCAAATCTACCAGCAGCTCGCGCCGCGCATGGCCCGCGCGCAGATGGAGATGGGCGGCAAGAACCCGACCATCGTGCTGGCGGACGCCGACCTCGACCTCGCCGCGCGCCTCGTGGCCATCGCGGGCTTCGGCCTCACCGGCCAGGCCTGCACGGCGACCAGCCGCGTCATCGTCGAGCGCAGCGTGGCGGACGCGTTTGCCGCGAAGCTGATCGAGAAGGCCAAGGCCATCGTCGTCGGCAATGGCTTGAAGTCCGGCGTCACGATGGGCCCCGCCGTGAGCAAGGCGCAGCTCGAAGGCAACTTGAACTACGTCGCCATCGCCCAGCAGGAAGGCGCATCGCTGCTCTGCGGCGGCGCACGGCTCACCGAGGGCGACCTCGCGCACGGCCATTTCATGCAGCCCACCGTGCTCGGCAATGTCGCGCCTGCCGCGCGCATCGCCTGCGAGGAAGTCTTCGGCCCCGTCGTCGGCATCATCCCGGTGGACGGCTTCGACGAGGCGCTCGCCGTGGCGAACAGCGTGGACGTGGGCCTCAGCGCCAGCCTCGTCACGCGCGACTTGAAGAAGGCGATGCTTTACACCGAGCGCATCCAGGCCGGCGTGGTGAAGGTGAACCAGATTTCCACCGGCCTCGCGTTGCAGGCTCCCTTTGGCGGAGTGAAGAAGAGCAGCACCGACTCGTTCAAGGAGCAGGGGGCCGGCGCGGTCGAGTTCTACTCGAAGCTCAAGACGGTCTATCTCGATTACTCGGCGTAAGGTTCGCCACCGATGAACACGCGCTTCACCTGCAAGCGCCGGTTCAGCACGAGGACATCCGCGCGCTTGCCGGGCGCGAGGCTGCCGGCTTCCCGGGCAACTCCGGCGCGCTCCGCCGGCGTGAGGCTTGCCATGCGAATGACCTCGGGCAGCGTCGCCGAGGTCATCGCCTTCAGGTTCCGCACCATCGTGTCGAGGCCGACGACGGAACTGGCCAGCGCGCCGCCGCCGGGCACAAAGCCGACCCGGCCGTCGCTCTCAATCCATTCGCCATCCGCCGCGCAGCCGAAGCGGTAACGACCGGGCGGCATGTCGAGCGCTCGGTTCGCATCGGTCACAAGGCACAGGCGGCGCGGGCCGAGCTGGCGATACGCGAACTCCAGCAGTTCCGGTGAGAGATGGCAGCCGTCCGCGATGACCTCGGTGCTCATCGCCTCATGCGCAAGGACGAACTGCTCCATGCTGGCCTGCATCGGCGTGCCGTAGCGCTGGCGGAGCGACGCCACCGAACTCATGGCGCACCAGAAGTGGTCCACATGCCGCATCCCGGCGCGGAAGGCGCGGGCCATCTCCGCCCACGTCGCGTTCGAGTGGCCGCAAGTGACGAGACAACCGCGCCGCCTGGCCTCACGGTAAAACGCCTCTGCTCCCGGCAGCTCCGCCGCGCACGTCGCGATGCGGATGATGCCGGTGGCGAAGTGCCGCCGATACTCGCGCGCATCCGGGTCGCGCCGCCCGGCCTGCGAATGACAACCGACCTTGTCCGGCGCGAAGTAGGGGCCGTAGAAGTGAACGCCCGCAATGCGTGCGCCATCGGCGGCGGTTCCGTCGCGCCGCGCTTCAAGGCACGCCTTGAGCATCGCGGCGAGCTGCGCGGGCGAGCCGGTCGTGGTCGTCGGGAAAATGCTCGTCGTCCCATGCCGTGCGTGCGCGCGGCAGGCGGTGCGAACCGCCTCGGCGGTGCCATCCATGAAGTCCGCGCCGGCGCCACCGTGGACGTGGATGTCCACGAAGCCGGGCGTGATGTAGCCACCCTTCGCGTCCACGAGCGTTGCGTCACGCGGGAGCTTGCGCATGCGGCCCAGGTGTCGGATACGACCGCCGTCGCACACGACCACAGCGTCCGGCAGCAGTTTGTCCGGCAGGATGGCGGTGCCGTTGTGGAAGACGAGCGGAGGAGCGGACGGCGCGCGTTTCATGGCTGGCTGGGCCGGATTGAAGCACCTTCGCCCGGCCCGCAACATGGAAAAGTCTTCGCAGCCGCGCGGCTTCCCGCTACACCTTGCGCATGGACACTTTGCTGAAACTGCTCCGCGACGATGCCTCCCTGAAGCCCGCGCAGCTCGCCGCCATGCTCAACCTCTCCGAGGCGGAGGTCGCCGCGAAGATCAAGGCGCTCGAAGCCGGCGGCATCATCCTCGGCTACCGCACCGTGCTCAACGAGGAGAAGCTGGCCGACGATGTCGTGCGCGCCGTCATCGAGGTGAAGATCACGCCCGAGCGCGGCGGCGGCTTCGACCGGCTGGCCGAGCGCATCGCCAAGTATGACGAGGTGAAGACCTGCTACCTGATGAGCGGCGGCTACGACCTGCTCGTCGTGCTGGAGGGCGACAACCTGCGTTCGCTCGCCACCTTCGTGGCGGAAAAGCTCTCCACCATCCAGGGCGTCATCTCCACCTCCACGCACTTCATGCTCAAGACCTACAAGGAGCAGGGCGTGCTCATGGGCCACGCGCAGGCGGAGGAGCGGCTGGCCGTCTCGCCGTAGGCGCGGGCTTCAGCCTGCGAGTGGATTCCGCAGCGACGCGCAAACTGAAGGTTGCGACTACGGCATCACCCGCCGGAAACGGGCTTGCGTTTTTCCCCTCCGCCGAAATGATGCGCGCCATGCTCAAGCAATTCCTCGCTCCCAAGTTCATTGTCCCCGCCGTCATCGTCGGAGCCGCCGCCGCCCTGACCGCCGCGGACGCCGCCAAGAAAAGCCTCGGCTACGAGGCCACGTCCCCGCTCATCCCCGGCACCAAGTGGCACGTCCACGACGGCACCCGGCCCGCGCCGCGCGTCGTGACGCCGGCCGCGACCTTCAGCCATCAGGCTCCGCCGCCCTCGGATGCCGTGGTGCTGTTCGATGGGAAGGACTTGTCCAAGTGGAGCGGGCCGAAGGGCGACGCCGCGTGGAAGCTGGAAGGCGGCTACATGGAGGTCGCGCCCAAGAGCGGCAGCATCCGGACCAGGGACGGGTTCGCCGATTTCCAGTTGCACCTGGAGTTCGCCACGCCGGCGAAGGTCGAGGGCAACAGTCAGGGCCGCGGCAACAGCGGCGTGCTCTTCAACGGCATCTACGAGGTGCAGGTGCTCGACTCCTACCAGAACCCGACCTACCCCGACGGCCAGTGCGCCGGGCTTTACGGGCAGTCGCCGCCGCTGGTCAACGCGAGCAAGAAGCCCGGCGAGTGGCAGAGCTACGACATCGTGTTCGAGTCCCCGCGCTGGGACGCCGACGGCAAGCTCGCCAAGAAGGCGGCGGTGACGGTCATCCACAACGGCGTGGTGGTGCATCACCGCAAGGAGTATCAGGGCAACACGCCGCACCAGCGCAACGGCGACTACAGCAAACCGCACGCGCCCGAGGTCTTCATCCAGCTCCAGGACCACAACAACCCGATGCGCTTCCGCAACATCTGGCTGCGCAAGCTGGGGGACTACGACAAGCCCTGAGCGAGGGGAGGGAACAAGCGGTGCGGAATGATGGAGTAGTGGAGCGTTGGCTTCGGCCCCATCACTCCAATACTCCAATACTCCGTCTTCCCGTTCACTTCGGCGCCTGCGGGCGCGGCACGTCGCGGAGGCGCTCGCGCAGCATGTCCGCCCGGAGCGTGTCGCGGCCCTCGGCATCGAGCTTCTCGGCGTGCTGCTGCTGGAGATGCGCGGGCTGGGTGAGGAGGAACAGCTCGTCGGTGAGCGAGCGGTTCAGCTTCTCGAACAGGCCCAGCTCCGCGCCGAGGCGCAGGAGCGAGAGCAGGTTCATCGTCTCCTTCGAGGTGATGGTGTGCGCGTTGGCGAGGATGCCGTAGGCGCGCCCGATGTGGTTGAAGACGATCTTGGGCTTCTTCTCCAGCAGCACCGCGCGGGCGTTCTCCTCCTCCTCGATGATCTGATTGAGCGCCTTGCCGATGCGCTCGATGATCTGCAGCTCGGACTCGCCGAGGGTCATCTGGTTGGAGACCTGGAAGACGTTGCCCAGCGCCTCGGTGCCCTCGCCGTAGAGGCCGCGCACGGCGAAGCCGAGCTTGTTCGCGGCGTTGATGATGCGGGTGATCTCCTCCGCCAGCACGAGGCCGGGCAGGTGCAGCATGGCGCTGACGCGGATGCCGGTGCCGAGGTTCGTGGGGCAGGCGGTGAGGTAGCCCAGCTCCGGCGAGAAGGCGAAGTCGAGCTTCGGCTCCAGCGCGGAGTCGAGCGCGTCAATGGCCTGCCAGCAGGCCTTGATCTGCAGGCCGGGGCGCAGCGCCTGCATGCGGAGATGGTCCTCCTCGTTGATCATCACGCAGAGGCTTTCCTCCTGGTTCACGACCAGCCCACTGCCCGCGCCCTTGGCGGCGTGCTCGCGGCTGATGAGGTGGCGCTCGACGAGGATCTGCTTGTCCAGCGGGGTGAAGTCATCCATCGCGGCGGCGAAATGCGGCGCGAGCTGCGGCAGGCCCTGGACGGCCGGCTGGATCAGCTCCAGCACGCGCAGACGGTCGGGCTTCTTGGCCCACGAGGGGAAGGGCTGCTTCTTGAGGTTGCGCGCGAGCCGCACCCGGCTGGACATCACGATACTGTCGTTCGGGCCGGTGCGCTGGCAGGAGACGGACGGCGGAACCAGGAATTCGTGGATGGTCATGCTAATAATTTCCAAGCTCCAAATCCCAAGCTCCAAAGCAGCTCCAAGTTCCAGTCCTCAAGCGCACGAACTTGGAGTTTGGAGTTTGGAGCTTCTTTGGAACTTGGAGCTTGGTCATTGGAGCTTCACGCGGACGCGCGGTTTTCGCCGCGCCGTCACTTCATCCGCTTGATTTCGTCCCGCAACTGCGCGGCTTCCTCAAAGTTCTCCTCAGCAATGGCCTTCTCCAGCCGCTTCTGGAGCAGCTTGAGCTTCTGCGCCTCGGCGCGGGATTGCTGGAGCGCGGCGGGCACCTTGCCGGTGTGCTTGGTGCCCTTGTGCATCGTCTTGAGCATCCCTTCGATGCCCTCGCCGAAGGTCGTGTAGCAGTCGGAGCAGCCGAAGCGCCCGGCCTTTTTGAAGTCCGCCTGGGAATAGCCGCAGGTCGGGCACTTCACGGTGGCTTCTGTGGCCGGCTCAGACTCGGTCGGCGTCGCCTCGCCCGACAAGATGTGTCCCAGCAGCGTGTCCTCGGACGAGTAGCTGGTGGGATCGTCCACGCCCTTCTCCTTCGAGCAATCCTCGCACAGGTCCACCTTCTGCATCTTGTCCCCGACGATCTTGGTCAGGTGGACCTTGGCTTCATTTTGTTTGCAGACGTTGCAGAGCATGGCTACTTCGCGCTAACCACCACGACGGGCAGGGGACGGCGGGCGGGATAGGCCGGCATGAACAGTCCCAAAATGACTAACCCAACCACGAGAATGATGGCCACATCAAGCAGCCTGTCCACGCAGTCGAAGCGGGATGGTTTACGCAGTTTCATCGGTGAATGTCGGGAAGCAGTGCTGCCCTAAATTGGCTCGCCGCTCACCTTCGTCAAGGCGTGATACTTCTCGATGAGCTGCTTCGACATCGAGCCGGGCTTGCCGTTGCCGATGACGCGCCCGTCAATCTTCACCACGGGAATGATCTCCGCGCCGGTGCCGGTGAGGAAGCATTCGTCGGCGTTGTAGAGGTCGTAGCGCGTGAGGTTCGGCTCGCCGGTCTTCAGGCCCAGCTCGCGGCCCAGGTCCAGCGCGGTCGCGCGCGTGATGCCGTAGAGCGCGCCAGCCGAGAGCGGCGGCGTGAGCAGCTCGTTGCCCTTGATGATGAAAAGGTTGTCGCCCGTGCACTCGGCCACGTAGCCGTCGGAGTTCAGCATGATGGCCTCCTCGACGCCCGCGTTGTTCGCCTCGATCTTCGCGAGGATGTTGTTCAGGTAGTTGAGCGACTTGATGGCCGGGTTGACGGCGTTGTGCAGGTTGCGCGTGGTCGCCACGGTCACGATGTCCATGCCGCGCTCATACAACTCCTGCGGGTAGAGCTGGATCTTGCCAACGATGACGATGACGGAGGGGGCTTTGCAGCGGTTCGGGTTCAGGCCCAGGGTGCCGACACCGCGCGTGACCACGAGGCGGATGTAGCCGTCGGAGACCTTGTTCTTCCGGCAGGTGTCCACGACCGCCTTGGTCATCTCGGCGGGCGTCATCGGGATGGTGAGCAGGATGGCCTTGGCCGAGCAGTAGAGCCGGTCAATGTGCTCCTTCAGCTTGAAGACCTTCCCGTGGTAGGCGCGGATGCCCTCGAAGATGCCATCGCCGTAGAGCAGCCCGTGGTCGAACACGGAGATCTTGGCCTTGGCCTCGTCGTAAAACTTGCCGTCAATATAGACTTTCATGTCAAAACGTCCGCGCAGCGTAGGGGAACGCTCGGAAGCCGCGCAACTCAGGAATTGGCCGCCCAATTCGCCGCCAACGCGATTTTTCTGTTTGCCCGTCACGGGCTTTTGGTCAACATCGCGCACCATGCAACGGCTCCCGTTACTTCGCGCGCTTGCGGTCGTGCTGGCCAGCCTGGCCGGCGTGGTGCTCGCGGCGGACTACAAGTTGAACGACGGCACCACCCTGTCCGGCGAGGGGATTTCCTTCACCGACAAGGGCGTGGTGATCAAAAACGCCGAGGGCCGCGCGTTGCCCCGCGCCGCATGGACCAATTTCACCCAGGAGGGGCTGAAGGAGTTCGCCAAGAACCCGAAGGCGCGGCCGTTTGTCGAGACGCTCATTGTGGACGCCACGCCCCCTGGCGGCGCGGCGGGGGCGGAGGTCAACGTGCCGGAGGTGGCCGTGCCCAAGCGCGAGTGGAAAAAGCCCAAGGAAGTTGAGGGCAAACCCGCGCTGCCGGAAAGCCCCGGACTCATCGCCGGGATGTTGGGCACGAGCGTCGGCTGGTTGAGCCTGGTCCTGGCCTATGCGGGCATCATCTACGCCGGCTATGAAGTGGCGATTTACCGCCGCCGGCCCAAGCCGCTGGTCATGGGCTTGTCCGCCATCCCCGGCGTCGGTTTCTTCGCCCCCATCGCCTTCCTGTGCCTGCCGGCCGTCAAGACCCAGGAAGAAACCAAGCCCAACGCCGTGGCGCAGGCCGCCGCACAGCACGCGAAGGAAGAGCAGAAGGCCGAGCAGAAACCCGCCCCCGGCAAGAAAAAGCCCGGTCTTTCCTTCGGCAAGAAGGCGGAG
>WRPG01000013.1:0-83993 GCA_009773355.1 Limisphaerales bacterium | reverse complement strand
CGCCCGCCGGCCCCAAGCCCGTCGCCACCGCCAAACCCGGCGCGGCGGTGCCAGCCGCAGCGGCGCCATCCCCGGTGAAAGCTCCCGCGCCACCGGCCGCCGCCAAGCTCGAACCGGCCGTCTATCGCAAGGGCGAGACCAACATCAACAAGCGCTTCATCGAGACCAAGTTCGCCGGCTTCTTCAAGGCCGTGCCCGCCGCGCCCGAGAAGGACATGTGGCTGGTCTGGGTCACCACGACCGGCGGCGAATACTGGAGCAAGCGCGTCGTGAGCATCAGCCAGACCGAGCTGGTGGTCAGCGCCGCGCAGGAGGACGGGTCCTTCACCGACCAGCCGATTCCCTTGGGCGACGTTCAGGAAATCCACCTCCGCCCGCAGGAAGGCTGACCGCATGAAGCTACGCACGATTCTGCTCTTCGGGGCGCCGGGTTCCGGCAAGGGGACGCAGGGCAAAATCCTCGGCACCATCCCCGGCTACTACCACTGCGCCTGCGGCGACGTGTTCCGCAACCTCAACGCCGACAGCCGCCTGGGCCGGGTCTTCCTCGAATACTCCAGCCGCGGCGAGCTTGTCCCCGACGAGGCCACCGTGGACCTCTGGCGCAACAACATCCAGGCCAACACCATGCTCGGACGCTTCAACCCGGAGCGCGACACCGTGGTGCTCGACGGCATCCCGCGCAACGCCGCCCAGGCCAAAATGCTCCAGGGCACGCTCGACGTCCGCGCCCTGCTCCACCTGACCTGTCCCGACCGGAACAAGATGGTCGAGCGCCTCCAGCGCCGCGCCCTGCGCGACAACCGCCTCGACGACGCGAACCTCGACGTCATCCGCACCCGCCTTCAGGTCTATGACCAGGAGACCAAGCCCGTGCTGGACTTCTACGGGCCGGATGTCGTCCACGACATCAACGCCACCCAGACGCCCGTCGAGGTGCTCAGCGACATCCTCCGCGTCATCGCCAAGGTCTGACGTGGGCCGCCAGTTCAACGAGTTCAAGGCGGCGGAACTCCACTGTCCCCAATGCGGTTCGGTTCAGCCCGTGCGCGAACGGCCCGCCAGCGCGTTGACCATTGAACTGCTCTGTTCCCGCTGCGCCACAGTCCTTGGTCAACACACCGTGATGGACCACAGCCTCGGCGGCAAGCTGGCACGCCTTGCCAGCAGCCTGTTTGGCGGCAGGAAATGAACGCACCCGCCACCGTTGCCGAGCTGGAGGACCGGCTGAGTGAGCCAACCCCCGGTGTCATCGCCACGTTCCGCTCTTTGCCGGGCGATCTCATCTTCCTTGGCGTCGCCGGCAAGATGGGCCCGACGCTCGCCCGCATGGCGAAGCGCGCCTCGGACGCCGCCGGCATCCGCCGCCGCGTGATCGGCGTCTCGCGCTTCTCCGACGCCAGCCAGATCGGGCAACTCAACGCGCAAGGCATCGAAACCATTCGTTGCAACTTGATGGACGAGGAAGCCGTCGCGCAACTACCAGAGGTCGAGAACGTCGTCTATTGCGCGGCGATGAAGTTCGGCGCGACGGGCAACGAGGCGCTGACGTGGGCGATGAACACCTGGCTGCCGTCCGTCGTGTGCCGCAAGTTCCGCCGCAGCCGCATCGTCGCCTTCTCCACGGGCAATGTTTACGGCCTCGTGCCCGTGAGCGGCGGCGGCTCTGTCGAGGCCGATGCCCCCCAGCCCGTTGGCGAATACGCCATGAGCTGCCTTGGGCGCGAGCGGATGTTCGAGCACTTCAGCCGCACGCTGGGCGTCCCGGTCAGCCTTCTCCGCCTCAACTACGCCTGCGAGCTGCGCTACGGCGTGCTGGTGGACTTGGCGAAGCAGATTTGGGCGGGCCAGCCGGTGGACCTCGGCATGGGCTGGTTCAACTGCATCTGGCAGGGCGACGCCAACGCGCAAACCTTCCAAGCTCTTGCCCTCACCACTTCGCCACCCTTCGTCCTCAACCTCACCGGCCCCGAACTCCTCCGCGTCCGCGACGTGGCGGAGGAGCTGGGCCGGCGCATGAACCGCCCCGCGACGTTCACCGGTGCGGAGGCCGACTCCGCCCTGCTGAACAACGCCGCCGAGGCCCGCAGACGCTTCGGCCCGCCCCGGATTTCCGCCAGCGAACTCCTCGGCTGGGTGGCCGGCTGGGTGATGCGCGGCGGCCCCGACCTCGGCAAACCCACCCATTTCGAGAGCCGGGACGGCCGGTTTTGACGGTTGACGGGAACCCGCCGGCCCCTAGACTGCCGCTCCCTGACCCGGACAGGGCTGGCAGTTCGCCAGCCAAACCCCGGGCAGCAGACTGGGAAGGAAGTGAAACAGTTTTGACGGAAATTAAGCTCAAAAAAGGCGAGCCGGTGGAAAAGGCGCTGCGGCGGTTGAAAAAGAAAATTGACCGCGAAGGCACCTTGAAAGAAGTGCGCAATCACCGCCGCTTCGAAAAGCCGAGCGAGAAGAAGCGCCGCAAACTCAAAGTGGCGAAGTTCACCGCCATGCTCCGCGCGCGTTACGCCGACATGTGACGCCCGCTTCCCTCCCCACGCCGGACGCCGGTTCACCCGCGTCCGGCGTTTTGCTTTTACAGCCTCCCCACGCGGTGGCTCACGGGGCCGGCGGGCGCGGGGCGCGCGGCTCCTCGTTGCCGAAGACGCGGAAGAACCAGATGGCCTCGTAGCGCGGGAGCCGGTCCTTGGCGTCGCCCTTCATCCCGCCGCGCAGCACGATGCGGACGGTGTCCAGCAGGATGAACAGGTCGAGGAACAGGCTCATGTGCTTCATGTAGTAGAGGTCGTATTCGAGCTTCCACTTCGCGTCTTCCACCGACGAGCCGTAGGGATAATTCACCTGCGCCCAGCCGGTGATGCCGGGCTGCACCATGAGCCGTTCCTGGAAATAGGGGATTTGCTGCGCCAGCTCCTCGATGAACACGGGCCGCTCCGGGCGCGGGCCGACGAAGGACATGTCGCCCTTGAGCACGTTGATGAGCTGCGGGATTTCATCAATGCGATACTTGCGGAGGAAGTTGCCCACCGGCGTGGAGCGCGGGTCCTTGCCGGCGGTGGACCAGACGGCCCCGTGCTTCTCCGCGTCCGTGCGCATGGAGCGGAGCTTGATGACGTTGAAAGGCCGGCCGAAGCGACCGGCGCGCACCTGCTTGTAGAAGGCGGGGCCTGCCGAGGTCAGTTTCGTGGCGAGGATGCCCAGCAGCATGACCGGCCCGAGGAACACGAGACCGAGCAGCGACACCACGATGTCGAAGGCGCGCTTGACCTTCTTGATGTAGAGCATGTGCGGCTGCGCGCTGGCGGCGAGCAGCCATTCCGGCGTGATAAGCTCCAGCGGGACGAGCTGATGCACTTCCTCGAAAAGGCTCACGAGTGGCATGACCTGCACGCCGGAGTAGCGCAGCTCGCAGAACGCCTTGCACATCGAGGGGTCGCTGATGCTCTTGCTCGTGCAGAGCACGCGGTGGATGTTCTCGCGCCGCACGATGTCCTGGAGATCGCTGACCTTGCCCAGCACGCGCATCTCGCCGATGGGCTGGTAGTTGTCGTAGTGGATGAGGCCGGCCAGCTCCATGTTCTCCGTGCCCAGCGACTGGAAGAAGCGCGCCTCCAGCTCGTCGAACGTGCAGGTCATGATGAAGGCCACCCGCTCGCGGTAGTTCCGCAGCGAGCGCAGCAGGAAGCCGTGGTGGATGAGGATGGTGAAATAGACAATCGCCACGCTGATGCCGAACACACCGCGCCCGATGCTCGTGGATTTCTTCAGGTAGAACAGCGGGATGACCAGCAGCACCGTGCCGACGAGGCAGATGGCCAGCACGATGGCCCGCTTGGTCACGCGCTGCTTGTAGCTCTGGGGCGAGTAGAGGCCGAAGATGTAGACCAGGCAGGGGAACACGCAGGCGCCCAGCAGGATGCCCGGCAGATAGGACTCCAGCCGCATATGGAGGTCGTCATCGGGAATGACGAAGTCCGTGCCGATGATGAACGCCACCGCGAAGATGACCGCGTCCACCGCGAAGTGGATGGCCACATGCAGCCAGTGCTGCTTGAGAATGCCGTTCGGATTCATGCGCGACTGGAAATCACAGCCGCAGCTTAGTCGCCAGTCACATATGCGCCAAGCTCGACTTTTCCCGACTCTCGCATCGGGGGAATTCCTGTCTGCCTGAGGTTTGCCCGGAGCTGGCCGTGGCTTGCCCCCTCGGGAAAGACTCCTGCCACCCGGCCGCCGTGCCCCGGCGGATCAACCGCGCCGGCATCTTTCCCATTGCCCCGCCGCGGCTTTCGGGCTTTAACCACCCGCCATGACTGTCTATTTGAACGGCCAGTTCCTCCCCAAGGACCAGGCCCGCATCTCACCGGATGACCGCGCGTTCCTCTTTGCCGACGGGGCCTATGAAGTCGTCCGCACCTATCGCGGCCATCTCTTCCGCGCGAAGGAACACTGGGACCGTTTCGCCGGCAGCCTCCAGGCTCTGCGAATTCCTCCTCCAGCGAACACCGACTTCTCGGCCATCGCCACTGAACTGTTGAAGCGCAACGCCCTCGCCGACGCCGAGGCCACCGTATACCTGCAAGTCTCGCGCGGGGCCGCGCCGCGCAAGCACGCCTTTCCCGCTGACGCCACGCCGACGGTCTATGCCTTCGCCGCTCCGTTCACCAACCCCGTCGAGAAATGGGAGCAGGGCGTGAAGGTCATCACGCTGCCCGACCAGCGCTGGGCGCGGTGCGACATCAAGTCCGTCGCGCTGCTGCCCAACGTTCTCGCTAACCAGCAGGCGCAGGAGGCCGGCGCGCACGAGGCCGTGTTCGTCCGCGACGGCTTCGCGCTGGAAGGCTCGGCCTCCAACTTCGCGGTGGTGCTCGATGGCGTGGTCCACACCGCGCCGCGCACCAACTACATCCTCCCCGGCGTGTCACGCCTCGTCGCGCTGGGCCTGTGCTCCGCGCTGGGCATCCCCGTGAAGGAATTCCCGGTCGCCGAGACCGACTTGAAGTGCGCCACCGAGGCCATGCTCTTCGGCACGACCAACGAGGTGATGCCGGTGGTGCAGATCAACGACCGCAAGGTCGGCGATGGCCAGCCTGGCCCGCTCACGCGCCAGCTCCAGCAGGCCTTCCGCGACTACGTCGGGGAATGCCAGCGGCGCGGGTGAGCAGGCGGAGAGTTCAAGGTTCGAAGTTCAAAGTTCAAGGTTGGGCGCACGTTCGCTGCTCTGAACTTTGAACCTTGAACTCGGAACTTTGAACTTCACTTCAACGCCCCGTCCACCAGCTCCACCACGCGCGGCGCGCGCACGGCCACGCGCGAGTCGTGGGTGGCGATGACGAGCGTGGCCTGGTGCTCGGTGCGGAGTTCGCAGAGCAGGTTCAGGATTTCCTCGCCGGTCTGGGAGTCGAGGTTGCCCGTTGGCTCGTCGGCGAGGATGAGCGCGGGCTGGTTCACCAGCGCACGAGCGATGGCCACGCGTTGCTGCTCGCCGCCGGAAAGTTCCGTTGGGCGATGCTCCAGCCGGTGTTCCAAGCCGACGCGCTTCAGCAAATCGCGCGCGCGCCGCTCGGCCTCGGCGGCATCCAGCCGGGCGACGCGGGCGGGGAGGGCAACATTTTCCAGCGCGTCGAGTTCCGGCAGGAGGTGATAGGCCTGAAAGATGTGGCCGACGTGCGCGACGCGGAGCTTCGCCAGCTCGCCGTCGGTGAGCGCGGCAAGACTCTGGTCGCGGAAATGGATTTCGCCGTGGTTGGGCCGGTCCAGCCCGCCGAGCAGATGCAGCAGCGTGCTCTTGCCCGCGCCCGACGCGCCACGTAACGCGACGAACTCGCCGGCTTCCACGGTCAGGTCCACGCCGCGCAGGACCTCCACGAGGCGGGAGCCGAGCTGGTAGGTCTTGCGCAGGCCGGTGGCGCGGAGGAGCGGTTCACTCATTGCGCAGCGCCTCCACCGGTTGCAGCCGCCCTGCGTTCCAAGCTGGCAGCAAACCCGCCAGCAGGCAGATGAAGAGCGATCCGCCGCAGATGATCGCAATGTCACTCGGCACGATGAGCATCGGCAAGCGGTCGAAAGCGTAAATCTGACGCGGAAACAACTCACGCCCGGTCCAACTGTTCATTAAGTCGAGGAACTCGTTGCGGTAGTGCAGCGCCAACAAACCTAACGCGAACCCGGCGATCACGCCCAGCAAACCCACGATGAGGCTCTGGATCAGGAACAGCCAGCGCACCTGGCCACTGGTCGCGCCGAGCGCCTTGAGCACGCCGATTTCGCGCGTCTTCTGCAAGACGAACGAGATCTGTCCGCTCGTAATGCCGAACGACGCCACGATTATGACAAAGAACAGAATGATAAACATGACGTTCTTCTCCGCTTCGATGGCTCCCAGCATCATGGCGCTATCGTCCATCCAGGTGCGGACCAAGTAATCGCTGCCCAATGTTCGCTGTAACTCCTTCCGCGCTGCCTCGGCTTCGGACGGATCGTGAAGCCTGATTTGCAGGCCGTGGACATTGTCCTCCAGCTCGTAGAGATCCTGCGCATTGGCGAGCGAGGTGACAACGACGTTCGCGTTGAACTCGTAGTAGCCCACGTCGAAGATGCCCTTCACGGTGTATTCGTCCGGCATCACGGCCTCCTCCTTCCCGCTGCGGCGGCTGTCCTTCAGCTTCTTCAAGTTCGCCGGGGAATAAATCGAGACGCGGTCGCCGACGCGCAGACCGAGGTTGGCGGCCAGCTCGCGGCCAAGGACGAGGCCGTTGCCGCGCAGGTTGAACTCGCCTTCCTTGATGCTCTTGGGCAGGTCGCTCACGCCGCCTTCGCGCTGCGCGTCCACGCCGCGCACCACCGGCGCGTCCACTAGCGAACCACCCGCTGGCGGCTGCGTTTCCAGCAGCACCTTGCCCTGCACGAAGGGGGCGACGCCCTTGACGCGCGGGTTCGCCATGATACGGGCCATGATCTCCTCGCGGTTGGACAGCAGTTCACCGGGCTGGATGACGCGGAGATGGGCGTTGAATCCGAGGAGCTTCTCGCGGAGCTGGCGGTCGAAGCCGCTCATCACGCTGATGACGATGATGAGCACCGCCACGCCGAGCATCACGCCGATGACGGAGATGAGCGTGATGACGGAGACGAACGTGCGCTTGGGCCGCAGGTAACGCAGCGCCAGCAGCAGCTCGAAGGGCAGTCGCGACACGCACGGACGCTAGCCCACGCGCGGGCACGCGGGCAAGTTTGCGCTTCCCTCGCTCCGCCGGAATCGAAAAGCTCGCGCCGTGAAACCCGCCGTCCTCCTGCTCCTTGCCGCGCTGGCCCTCGCCGGCTGCGGCTCGCGGGAGACGCGCGTGGACATCGGCAACCGCGAGCAGGTCCTCCACCTCGGCAACGGCGCGGAGCCGCAGGACCTCGACCCGCAGCTCGTCACGGGCGTCACGGAGCATCACCTCATCATGTCCATGCTCGAGGGGCTGGTCATCGAGGATCCGGTGGACCTGCATCCGATTCCCGGCGTGGCGGAGCGGTGGGAGATTTCGCCCGACGGCCTGACCTACACGTTCTTCCTGCGCAAGAACGCGAAGTGGTCGAATGGCGAGCCGGTCGTCGCGCGCGACTTCCTCCGCTCCTACCAGCGCATCCTCACGCCGTCGCTCGCGTCGCAATACGCCTACATGCACCATGTGGTGAAGAACGCGCAGGCTTACAACGAGGGCAAGCTGAAGGACTTTTCGCAGGTCGGCTACCAGGCGCCCGACGACCACACGTTCGTCGTCACACTGGAATCGCCCACGCCCTACCTGCTCTCGCTGATGAACCACACCTCCTGGTGGCCCGTCCATGTGCCGACCATCGAACGGCACGGCTCCGCCTACACGCGCGGCAACCGCTGGACGCGCCCGGGCAACTTCGTCGGCAACGGCCCGTTCCAGCTCGACCAGTGGCGCTACAACTACGCCGTCACGGTGAAGAAGAGCGCGACCTACTGGGACGCGGCGAACGTGCGGCTCAACGCCATTCACTTCCACGCCATCGAAAGCCAGGAGACCGAGGAGCGCGCCTTCCGTGCCGGCCTGCTGCACGCCACGCAGCCGCCGCCGATTTCGAAGATTGAGGTTTACCAGCGGCAGTCGCCCGACCGCATTCACATCAGCCCCTACCTCGGCGTGTATTTCTACCGCATCAACGTCACCAAGCCGCCGCTCAACGACAAGCGCGTGCGCCGCGCGCTCTGCATGGCCGTGGACCGCGAGGCGATGGTGAAGAACGTCACGCGCGGCGGGCAGTTGCCGGCGAATCACTTCACGCCGCCGGGCACGGCGGGCTTCGACGCGCGGGCGCGCATCCCGACGGACTTCGAGCAGGCGCGCCGGCTCCTGGCCGAGGCGGGTTTCCCCGGCGGCCGGGGCTTTCCGCCCATCGAGCTGCTTTACAACACCAGCGAGAACCACCGCCTCATCGCCGAGGCCATCCAGCAGATGTGGAAGAAGCACCTCGGCATTGACGCGCGGCTCGTGAACCAGGAGTGGAAAGTCTATCTCGACTCGCAGAAGACGCTGAACTATCAGGTCTGCCGGGCCGGCTGGATTGGCGATTACGTGGACCCGAACAGCTTCCTCGACATGTGGCTGACCGACGGCGGCCAGAACGAGACCGGCTGGAGCAACCAGGAATACGACCGGCTCATCCGCGAGGCGGGCCGGACGATTGACCAGGCCAAGCGCCTCGAACTCTTCCAGCGCGCCGAGGAAATCCTGCTCGATGAATCGCCCGTCCTCCCCATCTACTTTTACACACGCGTCGCCCTCATCCACCCCGCGCTGAAAGGCTGGCACCCGACGATTCTGGACAACCACCCTTACAAGTTTGTGTATCTGGACCCGAACGCGGTGATGGAAAAGCGCGCTTCCAACTGAGTCCATGTTCCGGTTCATCGCCATCCGCCTGCTCCAGACCATCCCGGTGCTGCTCATCGTGGCGACGGTGACGTTCTTCATGGTGCGCCTCGCACCGGGCGGGCCGTTCTCGGCGGAGAAGAAGGTGCCGGCGGAAATTCTCAAGCACCTCGAAGCCTACTACGGCCTGAACAAACCGCTCTGGGACCAATACACCGACTACATGAGCCGCCTCGTGCGCGGCGACCTCGGCCCGTCCTTCAAATACGAGAACCGCACGGTCAACGAGGTCATCGCCAGCGCGTTCCCGGTGTCGCTGGAGCTGGGCTTCTGGTCGCTGCTGGTCGCGCTCGCGCTGGGTATTCCCGCCGGCGTCATCGCCGCGCGCCATCCGAACACGCTCACGGACCACGTCCCGATGGGCCTGGCGATGGCCGGCATCTGCCTGCCCACGTTCGTGCTCGGGCCGCTGCTCATCCTCGTCTTTGCGCTCATGGCCGGCTGGTTCAACCCGATGGGCTGGGATTCGCCGCGCGACCGCGTGCTGCCCGCGCTCGTGCTGGGCGCGCACTACGCCGCCTACGTCGCGCGGCTCACGCGCAGCGGGATGCTGGAAATTCTGAACCAGGACTTCATCCGCACCGCGCGCGCGAAGGGTGCGGGTTCCGCCCGCATCCTCTTCCGGCACGCGCTGCGCGGCGGCCTGCTGCCGACCGTTTCCTTCCTCGGCCCCGCGACCGCCGGCCTGCTAACCGGCTCGTTCGTCATCGAGACGATTTTCCAGATTCCCGGCCTGGGCCGCTACTTCGTGATGGCCGCGTTCAACCGCGACTACACGCTCGTGCTGGGCACCGTGCTCTTCTACGCGACGCTCATCATCCTGCTGAACCTCATCGTGGACGTGGTGCAGGTGTGGCTGAACCCGAAGCTGAGGTTTGAATGAGGACAAAACTTCCAACGCTCAACGTCCAACGTTCAACATCCAAGGCGGCCCCAATCGCTCGCACGTTGAAGGTTGGACGTTGGACGTTGAGCGTTGGAAGTTTCCCCTTCCCGCTTTCCCCGCGATGACCGCTGCAAACTCCATCGCCCCCTCCGAACCAGTCGAAGCCGGCACGTCCCTGTGGCAGGACGCGTGGCATCGGCTGCAAAAGAACCGCGCTGCGGTCGCAAGCTTCGTGCTGCTGGTGGGCATGACGCTCGCGTGCCTCGTCGGCCCGTGGCTCACGGGCCAGGCCTACGACGCACAGAACCTCGCCCTCAGTGCGACGCCGCCCAGCGCCAAGCACTGGCTCGGCACCGACGCGCTGGGCCGTGACCAGCTCACGCGCCTCCTCTACGGCGGACGTGTCTCGCTCATGGTCGGCCTCGCGGCCACGGCGGTGTCGCTCACCATCGGCGTGCTCTACGGCGCGATTTCCGGCTATCTCGGCGGCAAGGCCGACGCGGTGATGATGCGCCTCGTGGACATCCTCTATTCGCTGCCGTTCACCATCTTTGTCATCCTGCTCACCGTCTTCTTCGGGCGGAACATCATCCTGCTCTTCGTCGCCATCGGCGCGGTGGAATGGCTCACCATGGCGCGCATCGTGCGCGGGCAGGTGGCGTCGCTGAAGCGCATGGAGTTCGTCGAGGCCGCGCACGCGCTGGGCCTGCGCAAGCGCCGCATCATCCTGCGCCACATGATTCCCAACGTGCTCGGGCCGGTCATCGTTTACACCACGCTCACCGTGCCGGCGGTGATGTTGCTCGAAGCCTTCCTGAGCTTCCTCGGCCTCGGCGTGCAGCCGCCGATGAGCTCGTGGGGTTCGATGATCAAAGATGGGGCCGAGAAGATGGAGGAATTTCCGTGGCTCCTGCTCGCCCCCGGCACCGCGCTGGCCACCACGCTTTTCTGCCTCAACTTCCTCGGCGACGGCCTCCGCGACGCGCTGGATGTGCGAGCGAGCAAAGACTGAGCAACCACGAATGGACACGAATAGACACGAATTTAGAGGGCAAGCTCAGGAGGCCGCGCTTGACGATTATCTGCGAGCGCGCGATGCGGAGCCGGGTTTCATGCCCACGACCAAAGATTGGGCCGACCTGCGCAAGCGCGTCCGTGCCCGCATCACCCAGCGTCGCCAGGCCACGCTGGCAAGGGTTGAAACCACGAATAGACACTAATGAACACGAATTCAGACACTAAATTGCTGCTGAAGGAGGAGGTGTTTGCTGTGGTGGGAAGTGCGATGGAAGTCTTGAACGGACTGGGCCACGGGTTGCATGAAAAGCCTTATGAGAACGCGCTCGTGGTGGAGTTCGGCCTGCGAAAGATTCCCTGCGAGCAGCAGCGGCAGTTCGATGTGCTCTACAAAGGCCAGAAGGTCGGCCAGTTCGTCCCTGACCTGATTGCTTTCAACGCCGTGGTCGTGGACACGAAGGTCATTGACCGCATCACGGACGTGGAGCGGGGCCAGATGTTGAACTACCTCCGCATCACCAAGCTCCGCGTTGGTGTCATCCTGAACTTCAAGCACCCCAAACTCGAATGGGAGCGCCTCGTCCTATGACCCTCTTCATTCGTGTCCATTTGTGTCCATTCGTGGTTTTCCCATGTCTTTGCTAGAAGTCCAAAACCTCCGCACCGCGTTCCACACGCGCAACGGCATTGTGCGCGCGGTGGACGGCGTGTCGTTCAGCGTGGAGAAGGGCGAGACGCTGGGCATCGTGGGCGAGAGCGGGTCGGGCAAGTCGGTGACGTGCTACTCGCTGATGGGCCTCATTCCGAAGCCCCCGGGCCGCATCGAGTCCGGCACGGCGCGCTTCGACGGCGCGGACTTGCTCGCGATGGGCGAGGCGGAGCTGAACCAGATTCGCGGCAAGCGCATCGCGATGATTTTCCAGGACCCGATGACATCGCTGAACCCGTATCTGCGCATCGAGGAACAACTCATCGAGCCGCTGCTCATCCACGAGCAGATGCCGCGCGACGAGGCGGTGAAGCGCGCCACCCGCGCGCTGGAGGAAGTTGGCGTGCCGGACGCGGCGCGGCGCATCCGCAGCCACCCGCACGAGTTCAGCGGCGGGATGCGGCAGCGCGTGATGATCGCGATGGCGCTCATCACGCAGCCGGACTTGCTCATCGCCGACGAGCCGACCACCGCGCTGGACGTGACCGTGCAGGCGCAGATTCTCGACCTC
This sequence comes from Limisphaerales bacterium, assembly GCA_009773355.1. Taxonomy (GTDB): domain Bacteria; phylum Verrucomicrobiota; class Verrucomicrobiia; order Limisphaerales; family SXTU01; genus SXTU01. The sequence continues at coordinate 71,919 of WRPG01000013.1, read as the reverse complement.
ATCGCGCGGCTCCAGCGCGAGCGCGGCATGGCGGTCATCTGGATTTCGCACGACCTCGGCGTGGTGGCGGGCTTCTGCCGGCGCGTGCTGGTGATGTATGCGGGCCGCGTGGTGGAGTCCGGCCGCGTGGAGGACATCTTCGCGCGCCCGCTGCACCCCTACAACCGCGCGCTCCAGCGCAGCATCCCGGCGCTGCAAGGCAAGGGCGCGGAGCTTTACACCATCCCCGGCCTGCCGCCCGACGTGTCCAAGCCGCTCCCCGCCTGCGCCTTCGCGGACCGCTGCGAGTTCGTGCAGCCCCTGTGCCGGGCGGGGGAAATAGGGTTGAAGGAAATTGAACCCGGCCACGCCAGCGCGTGCGTGCGGGTGCAGCGGGGGGAGTTGAAGGTATGAAGGGCAAGCGTCTTCTGCTGGCAATCACTTGCATCGTCAGCCTGCTCGGCGTCGCTTGGCTGGCATTCGGGAAGCGTCCAGCACGTCGGGGTTTCGACCGGACAAAGAATGTCCTACCTGTGGAAACTCAACGAGTTTTGGAGCACGCAGAAAAGTTTGTTCTGCTTGCGATTGATCCGCTCCCGCCATTTGCGCGGAACTCGGCAACTCCTGCGCCGAAGGAAGTTTTCCATGACTACGGTGTTCTTGGACAGGCAGAGCTTAAGGATAAGAGCCAGCGAGAGGCTTTGCTAAAGGCACTATACAAAGGAATCGCCGATTCAGATGGGACTGTTGCCGCTTGTTTCAATCCACGCCATGGAATCAGTGCGACACTTGGTGACGAGAGAGTTGACCTGCTCATTTGTTTCGAGTGCTACTCGCTTCAAAGTTTCGGCAATCAGGCCAAGAGTGCGGTGACGACTCGATCGCCACAGAATGAGTTCAATCGCACATTCGAGAAGGCCGGGCTTGCTGTCCCGAGGTAACTTTCACCATGACTCCCTTCCTCGAACTGCGCGACGTAAAGACCCACTTCCCGGTGGAGCATGGCCTCGTGTTCCGGCGGCGCGTGGGGACGGTGCGGGCGGTGGATGGCGTATCGCTCTCGCTGCGGCAGGGGGAAATCCTCGGGCTGGTCGGCGAGTCGGGCTGCGGGAAGTCCACGCTGGGGCGGACGATTCTCCAACTGCTCCCGGCGAGCGAGGGCACGGTGGTGCTGGGCGGGCGGAGCCTGACGGCGTTGCGGGGCGCGGAGCTGCGGGCGGCGCGCGCGGACTTCCAGATGATTTTCCAAGACCCGTATGCGTCGCTGAACCCGCGCATGACGGTGTTCGACACGCTGGCGGAGGCCATCCGCGCACATCACGCGGTGCCGGCGGACGAGCTGCCCGCGCGCGTGGCGGCGCTGATGGAGAAGGTCGGCCTCGCGCCGCGTTACCAGCGGAAGTATCCGCATGAGTTCAGCGGCGGGCAGCGGCAGCGCATCGCCATCGCGCGCGCGCTGGCGGTGGAGCCGAAGCTCATCGTCGCGGATGAGCCGGTGTCGGCGCTGGATGTCTCGATCCAGGCGCAGATCATCAACTTGCTCGCCAAGCTCTCGCGTGAGATGGGCCTGACGCTGGTCTTCATCTCGCACGACCTTTCGGTGGTGCGCCACATCGCGGACCGCATTGCGGTGATGTATCTGGGCAAGATCGTCGAGCTGGGGCCGGCGGCGGAGGTGTTCGATCGGCCGTTGCATCCCTACGCGCAGGCGCTGGTCAGCGCGGTGGCGGTGCCGGACCCGGTGAAGGCGAAGCTTCGCCAGCGCATCGTGCTCGCGGGCGATCCGCCCTCGCCGCTGAACCCGCCCGCCGGCTGCGCGTTTCATCCGCGTTGCCAGCATGCGACCGGGGCGTGCCAGGCGACGGTGCCGGCACTGGAGGAGTTCACCGCAGGACGCGAGGTGGCGTGCCTGCGGGCGCGGGAGATTCAACCGGTATCGTAGGCGCAACCTTCAGGTTGCGAAGCCACGCGCAGCCTGAAGGCTGCGACTACGGAGAGTTGAACCGCATTTTGACGTTGGAAAAAATCCCTCCAGCCGTTATCCAATGCCCGTTAAGCACGCGAGACCCAATCAACTGACATGATCGGAACGACGCCGCCAACCAGGCCCGCCAGCCCGACGGGCAGCAGCGCCGCCGCCGCCGACTATTCGGTGATGGTGCTGCTGGTGGACGATCAGGTCATGGTGGCCGAGGCCATCCGGCGCTGTCTGGCCAACCAGCCGAACATAGATTTCCACTATTGCATTGACCCTACCGAGGCGGTGCGGCTGGCGAACCAGATCAAGCCCACGGTCATTCTGCAGGACTTGGTCATGCCGGGCATTGACGGCCTGACGCTCGTCCGGCAGTTCCGAGCGAACCCCGGCACGCAGGAGACGCCCATCATCGTCCTGTCCACGAAGGAGGAGCCGACCATCAAGGCGCAGGCCTTCGCCGCCGGCGCGAACGACTACCTCGTCAAGCTGCCCGACAAGGTCGAGCTGATCGCGCGCATCCGCTACCACTCGAAGGCGTATCAAAGCGCCCTTCAGCGCGACGAGGCCTACCGCGCGCTGCGCGAGAGCCAGCAGCAGCTCGTGGACAGCAACACCGCCCTCATCGCGCTGAACCAGAAGCTCGAGGAGGCCACGCGCGCCAAGTCCGAGTTCCTCGCCAACACCAGCCACGAGATCCGCACGCCGATGAACGGCATCATCGGCATGACCTCGCTGCTGATGGACACGGAGCTGACCAACGAGCAGCGCGACTTCGTCGAGACCGTCCGCAGCTCCGCCGACGCGCTGCTCAACATCATCAACGACATCCTCGACTTCTCGAAGATCGAGGCGGGCAAGCTGGACCTGGAGCGGCATCCCTTCGAGCTGCGCACCTGCCTCGAGGAGGCGCTGGACCTGCTCACGCCCCGCGCGGCGGAGAAGAAAATTGATCTCGTCTACACGGTCGAGGACAACCTCCCGGCCATTGTCGAGGGCGACGTCACGCGCCTGCGGCAGATCATCGTCAACCTCGTCAGCAACGCGGTGAAGTTCACGGCCAAGGGCGAGGTGGGCATCTCGGTCAGCCGCGAGGAAAATCCCGGCGACATCGCCACCCCGGAGGTTCCGCCCGACCCCGACTCGTTCTTCGTCCGCATCTCCGTGCGCGACACCGGCATCGGCATTCCGGCCAACAAGATGGACCGGCTGTTCAAGTCGTTCACCCAGGTGGACAGCTCGACGACGCGGCAGTTCGGCGGCACGGGGCTGGGGCTGGCGATCTGCAAGCGGCTCGCCGAGCTGATGGGCGGCAAGATCTGGGTTGAGAGCGAGGCGGGCAAAGGCTCGACCTTCCACCTCATCCTGCGCACGCAGGCCTCGCGCACCACGCTGCCCGACGTGGTGAGCGCGCCGGGGGAGAAGCTCAAGGGGAAGAAAATCCTCGTCGTCGAGGACAACGGCTCCAACCGCAAGGCCTTCGCCCAATACGCCCGCTGGGCCGGCGCCGACCTCCGCGCCGTCGCCAGCAGCAAGGAGGCGCTCGACCTGCTCTCCGGCGGCGGCGAGCGGTTCGACGCCATCGTGCTCGACCTGCAACTGCCCGAGATGGACGGCCTCACGCTCGCGCAGTTCGTCCGCCGCGTGCCCGGCTGCGAGGCGACGCCCATTCTTTTGATGACCGACGTGCGGCTGCGCTCCGACGACCGGCGGCCCGGCGCGATCGGCATCTCGCTCTTCATCTACAAGCCGCTCCGGCCCGCGCAGATCTTCGACGCCCTCGTGCGCGCGGTGGACAACATGCCGCGCACGGAGAAGAAGGCCCCGGTCAGCTCGGAGTTCGACGCCTCCATGTCCGAGCGCCTGCCGCTGCGCCTGCTCCTGGCCGACGACAACATCATCAACCAGAAGGTCGGCGTGAAGATGCTCCAGCGCCTCGGCTACCGGCCCGAGGTGGCCGCCAACGGCGTCGAGGTGCTCAAGCTGCTCGAACAGCAGCCCTTCGACCTCATCTTCCTCGACGTGCAGATGCCGGAGATGGACGGCTTCGAGGCTGCACGCCGCATTCACGCCCAATGGCCGGACCAGCGCCGGCCACGGCTCGTGGCCATGACCGGCAACGCCCTCGAAGGCGACCGCGAGAAATGCCTCGAAGCCGGCATGGACGACTACGTGGCCAAGCCGGTCCGCATCACCGAGCTGCAAGCCGTCATTGAGCGCTGGGGCCTGGAGCGGCAGGCCACAGTCCCGGCGGGCGACGGAAGCGCGCCCGCCGTAGCCATCCCGGCGGAAGCGGCGCCCGCGCCCACCCTCGACGCCACCATCATCGCCGAGTTGAACGAGATGAAGTCCAAGGACGGCGTGCCGCTGCTGCACGAGCTGATTGACCTCTTCGCCCAGAATGCCCCGAAGCATCTGGAGCAGATCAAGACCTCCGGGGACAACCTGCAACAGCTCGCCTTTGCCGCGCATGTCTTCCGCGGCATGAGCCTGAACCTGGGCGCGAACGCCCTGGGCAACCTCTGCCAGGAGCTGGAAACCCTCGCCACTGGCGGCAACACCCTGGGCATCCCCGCGTTGATCCCCAAGATCGAGGAGGCGTTCAAGCTGACCCTGGCGGCGTTCGAGCGCCTCCGGTCGGGCCAGGCGTGAGGCCGCGCCGGGCGCGGTTTTGATTTGCGACAGGGCCGTTTTTCCCCATCATCCGCCCATGCACGTCCAGCCGATCTTCCCCGGCGTGTTCCACGTTTCCGCCGGCGGGCATTCGCTGCTGGCGGGCTGCCCGCCCGAGATCGTCAAGGTGCTGATGCAGCGCGGGCTGAAGTCGCCCCAGCACATCCTCCTGCCCGACCAGCCGGTGAGCCACGGGGAGTCGCAGGTGGCCGTCGAGTTCCCGCTCTACCACCACTTGTTCGTGGGCGGCAAGCTGGCCAGCGGCGAGCTGCTGGACTTGATCGGCAACCAGCGCCGCATCCACGCCGCGCGCGCGCTGCTGGAGCTGACGCTCTTCGGGCCGGACGCCCGGCAGATGGCCGAGTGGGAGATGCCCGTCGCCCAGGCCGAGGAGCTGACCCGCGAGATGCGCTCCTTCCACCTCAAGGACAAGCACGGCAAGGTGCTCCCGCTCGACTCGCTCATCACCACCCGCGTGCTGGAGGAGGAACCGGTGGACCTCGGCTGGTGCATCCTCCGCCGCGTCGCGCCGAACCACTTCGAAATCGCCGCCGGCGGGCACACCAAGACGATTGACCTCACCCCGGAGCACGAGCAGTCGCCGCCGTATCCGGTCAGCACGGATCTCACGCCCACCACGCTGGTCAAGCTGGGCGTCGAGGTGCTCGGCGGCTCCACCGGCTTCAGCGCCACGCAGGCCTCGTCCGGCCTCGCGCTCTGCCACAACGGCAACTACATGCTGGTGGACGCCATCCCGTATCTCAACGCCCACCTCCGCGCGCGCGGCATCGCCCGCAACCAGATTCACTCGCTGTTCCTCAGCCACATCCACGACGACCACTGCAACCTGCTCTCGCTGCTCCAATACAACCGCCGCATCCAGGTGCTCACCACGCCGGTCATCTGGCGCATGATGCTGCGCAAGCTCTCGCTGCTGATGGACCACGCCGAGGAGAGCCTGCAGGAATACTTCATCTTCATCCCGTTGCAGCCCGGCCAGGAGGCCAACTTCTTCGGGCTGCGCATCACGCCGTTTTACTCCAGCCACAGCATCCCGACCATCGGTGCCTACTTCGAGACTTCGCATTCGGGCAAGGACTGCCGGCTCATCTTCACGAGCGACACGCAGGCGCTCGCCGACCTGAAACGCATCCAGCGCACCGGCCTCATCAGCCAGGAGCGCTACCTGCAAATCGCCGAGCTTTACCGGCAGCCTGCGCAGCTCCTGCTGGCCGACGGCGGCGAGGGCCAGATCCATGGCGACCCCGCCGACGCCATCAACTCGCCCGCCGAACGCATCGTCTTCCTGCACTTGGACAATCTCTCCGAGAAGTTCCAGGCGCACTTCAGCACCGCCTCCAGCGGCAAGCGCTTCAACCTCCTGCGCGGCGAGACCGACTACAACCTCACGCGCACCATCGAGTTCCTGCTCGAATACTTCCCCGGCATGCCGCCCGTCTGGATTTCCAGCCTGCTCGCCAACCAGCGCGTGATGACCTTCAACGCTGGCGACATCATCATCCGCGAGGGCACGCGCTCCGAGGGCCACGTCTACATGATTCTCACCGGCTACGCGCAGGTGATTCACCACGACGGCGAGCGCAAGCAGTTCCTCGCGCAGATGGAGGCGGGCGAACTCATCGGCGAGATGTCCGTCATCCTCGGCCAGGGCCAGCGCAATGCCTCCGTCGTCGCCCTCAGCCCGGTGTCCGTGACCGCCTTTGCGGAAGGCTCCTTCCGCGAGTTCATCCGCCACCAGGGCTACGAGCCGAAGCTCAAGGCGCTCTGGCAGAACCGCGAGCTGCTCCAGTCCTTCCCCTACCTGCGCGCGCTGCAACAGCCCGTGCTCCGCGAACTCGCCACGTTGGTCACGGTCGAAACCATCTCGACCGCCGCCGGTTCGCGTCCGCTCACCGCCTTCGGCAGTCCCGGCAGCCTGCTGCTCCCGCTGGGCGAAGGCCTTGAAATCCGCCGTGCTGGCGTGGAGGAAATCATAGAGCCGAACGCCGCGCCGTTGCTCTGCTCTCCCGACGTGACCTTGGTGACCGAGGCCGAGTTCCAATGCCTGCTCCTCCGGGCCGAGGACGCCGCGCAGCTCCGCCGCCGCATCCCCGCGTTCCGTTTCTTCTGGGAGGAAACCCTCGGCCTCCCGCTGCCGAAGTGACGGGGCGCGGCATTCATGCCGCAGAACGCCGACAACGGTAGCGCAGGCTTGCAGCCTGCTGTTTCGCGGGTTTGCAACCCGCCGCCGCCACGCGCTTTCTGAACGGCTCTGACTGACGAATGACCTGCCGGCTGCAAGCCGGCTGACACAGCAGACTGCAAGTCTGCGCTACACCGTCGCCGGCTCGCCTTGGAGTTCGAGTTGAAGGGCCAGCGGCCGACGCACGCTTCCTCAGCCTGAAGGCCGCGCTCCTCCCGCTCAATTTTTGCCCAGCAATGGGCAAGCCCCGGCGAGTCCCCGTCGGCGGCCGCGCGCCATGTTCTCGCAGAGGCCGGAACATGAATGCGCCGCCAAATCTAGCCACCGAGATGGCACCGGAATTCCTGCGCGAAGCCACGGCGGGTGCCGTCCGCCTGCGCCGCCTGCTCGTGCCGCTGGATTTCTCCGCCTCCTCGCTCCGCGCGTATCACTACGCGATGGCCTTGGCCGAGTGTTTCGGCGGCGAGCTGGTCCTGCTCCACGTCGTCCCGCCGTCCATGCTGCCCGAGTGGGGCTACGCGCACCTCGCGCGCCGGGACGAGCAGCTCAAGACCGCCGCCCACCGCCGGCTGGAGGAGTTCGTGCGCCGGCAAGGCCCCGCCGCGCAGCGCGTGACCGGCCTGCTCGTCCGCGCCGGCGAGCCGCCGCTGCAAATCCCCGAGGCCGCGCGCGAGCAGAACGCCGACCTCGTCGTCCTCGCCACGCACGGCGATTCGCTCGTGCCGCACTGCCTCTTGAGCAACACCGCCGAGGAAGTCGTCCGCCGCGCACCGTGTCCCGTCTGGGTGGTGCCCGGCGTGTCCGACAACGAGGCCGAGCAGCCGCCCATGCTGCTGCCGCTGCGCCGCATCCTGGTGGCGACGGACTTTTCCATCGAATCGCGCAAGGCTCTTGATTACGGCATCGCGCTCGCGCGCGAGTTCGATGCCACGCTGCACCTCGTCCACGTCGTGCCCACCGTGCTGCCGGCGGATGTGAGCCATCTCACCACGATTCTTCAGGAAGCGGCGATGAAGGAATCCGCCCGGCGTGACCTGGCCCGCCTGTGCGCTGAAAAACTCCCGCCCGGCCTGCGCGTCGTGACCACCGTGCTCGCCGGCAACCCGTTTCTGGAAATCAACAAGGAAGCCCTCCGCGTGTGCGCCGGCCTCATCGTCACTTCCACCCACGGCTACACCGGGCTGCGCTACCTGCTGCTCGGCAGCACCGCGCAGCACGTCGTGCAGCACGCCTCCGTCCCGGTGCTCGTGGTTCGCGAGCACGAGCCGGAATTCGTCTCGCTCACCGAACCCGGAAAGGAGAACTGACCATGCCTGCCAAAGCCAAAGCCGCCCGCGTTTCGCGCGCCGCCGCGCCCGCGCCGCCGGTCTTCATCAAGTGGTTCCTCGAACTCAGCATCGGCGACATCCCGCTCGTCGGCGGCAAGAACGCCTCGCTCGGCGAGATGTTCCGCGAACTCGCGCCCAAGGGCGTGAAGGTGCCCGACGGTTTCGCCATCACGTCCGACGCCTACCGCCACTTCCTGCGCTCCGCCGGGCTGGATGCGGAAATCACCCGCCTCCTGCGCGGCCTCGACACGCGTGACATGGACAATCTCCGCCTGCGCGGCAACCGCGTGCGGCACGCCATCCTCGCGGCGGAACTTCCACCCGACCTTGAAGGCGCGATTCTCACCGCCTACGCCGAGTTGCAGGGCGACGCGCCCGAGCCGATTGACGTGGCCGTGCGCAGCAGTGCAACGGCGGAGGATTTGCCGGACGCGAGTTTCGCCGGCCAGCAGGAGACTTACCTCAACGTGCAGGGCCGGCTCGCGCTCGTGGACGCCTGCCGCCGGTGCTTCGCCTCGCTCTTCACCGACCGCGCCATCAGCTACCGCGTGGACAAGGGCTTTGACCACTTCAAGATTGCCCTCAGCATCGGCGTGCAGCGCATGGTGCGCGCGGACCTCGCGGCCAGCGGCGTCATGTTCACGCTCGACACCGAGACTGGTTTCCGCGACGCCGTGCTCATCAACGCCGCCTACGGCCTCGGCGAAAACGTCGTGCAAGGCAGCGTGAACCCAGACGAATACTACGTCTTCAAGCCCACGCTCAAGGCCGGCTTCCGCCCCGTGCTCCAGAAAATCGCCGGCACGAAGGAGTTCAAGATGGTCTATGACACCGGCGGCGGACGCATGGTGAAGAACATCCCCGTCTCGCCCGGCGACCGCGTGAAGTTCGCCATCACTGACGACGAAATCCTCCAGCTCGCGCGCTGGGCGTGCGTCATCGAGGACCACTACTCGGCGAAGCGCGGCCAGCCCACGCCGATGGACATCGAGTGGGCCAAGGACGGCCGCACCGGCGAGCTGTTCATCGTGCAGGCGCGGCCCGAGACCGTGCAGTCGCGCAAGGCCGCCGAGATCATCGAGACGTTCAAGCTCAAGCAGCGCGGCAAAGTGCTCGTCACCGGCCGCAGTGTCGGCGAGAAAATCGCCGCCGGCCCCGTGCGCGTCATCAAGAGCGCGGAGTTCATCAACCAGTTCAAGGACGGCGAAATCCTCGTCACCGACAAGACCGACCCGGACTGGGAGCCGATTATGAAGAAGGCCGCCGCCATCGTGACGAACCGCGGCGGGCGCACCTGCCACGCGGCCATCGTGAGCCGCGAGCTGGGCGTGCCGGCCATCGTCGGCACCGAGCACGGCACCGAGCTGCTCACCGACGGTCAGATGGTTACCGTGAGCTGCGCCGAGGGCGACACGGGCTTTGTGTATGACGGCAAGCTGCCGTTCGATGTGACGCGCACCAGCCTCAAGGGCCTCGGCCACCCGCGCACGAAGGTGATGATGAACGTGGGCAACCCCGAGGAAGCCTTCTCACTCTCGTTCATCCCGAACGACGGCGTCGGCCTCGCCCGCGAGGAGTTCATCATCACGACCTATATCAAGGCACACCCGCTGGCGTTGCTGGACTACGAGAAACAAGACGCCGCCACCCGCGCCCAGCTCGACGCACTCACCGCCGGCTACGTGGACAAGCCGCAGTTCTTCGTGGACAAGCTCGCGCAGGGCGTCGCGATGATTGCCGCCGCCTTCTACCCGAAGGACGTGATTCTCCGCCTCAGCGACTTCAAGACCAACGAGTATGCGAACCTAATCGGTGGTCGCGCCTACGAGCCGCTTGAGGAGAACCCGATGATTGGATTCCGTGGCGCGAGCCGTTACTACCATCCGCGCTATCAGGCGGGCTTCGCGCTGGAGTGCAAGGCCGTGAAAAAGGTCCGCGACGAGATGGGTCTGACCAACCTCAAGCTGATGATTCCCTTCTGCCGCACGGTCGAGGAAGGCCGTCGCGTGCAGGCCGAGATGGCGAAGCACGGCTTGAAGCGCGGCGAGAACGGCCTGGAGCTTTATGTCATGTGCGAGATTCCCAGCAACGTCATCCTCGCTGACGAGTTCGCGGACATCTTCGACGGCTTCAGCATCGGCTCGAACGACCTCACGCAGCTCACGCTCGGCGTGGACCGCGACAGCGAAATCGTCGCGCCCATCTTCGACGAGCGGAACGCTGCGGTGAAGAAGCTCATCGCGCAGGTCATCGCCGTCTGCCGCAAGCGCGGGCGCAAAATCGGCATCTGCGGCCAGGCCCCGAGCGACTACCCCGAATTCGCGCAGTTCCTCGTCGAGCAGGGCATCCACAGCATCTCGCTGAACCCGGACACCGTGCTCAAGACGACCTTGGCGATTTTGGAAAAGGAGAAGACACTCGGCGGCACTGCACAATGACCACGCCCGCTTCCGTCCGCCACAGCCTGGCCGACGACATCCTGCATGAAGGCCGGCCCCGGCCGCTGGAGGCGCTCTTCGCTCCGCGCAGTGTCGCGGTCATTGGTGCCACCGAGCGGCCCGGCAGCGTGGGCAGCGCGGTGTGGAAGAATCTCGAAGGCTTCTCCGGCCGCGTCTTCCCCATCAACCCCAAGCACGCGACCGTCAATGGCCGCGTCGCGTTCCCAAACATCGCTGCCGTTCCCGAGCCGGTGGACCTCGCCGTCATCGTCACGCCCGCGCCCACCGTGCCCGGCCTCATCCGTGAATGCGCGGCGGTGGGCGTGCCGGCGGCCATCATCATCTCCGCCGGCTTCCGCGAGGTCGGCCCGGCGGGCGCGGAGCTGGAACAGCAGTGCCTCGCCGAGGCGCGGCGCGGCAAGATGCGTTTGCTCGGCCCGAACTGTCTCGGCCTCATGGTCCCGAAGTCCGGGCTGAACGCGACCTTCGCCGACGGCCTGGCCGCGCCGGGCAATGTCGCGTTCCTCAGTCAGAGCGGCGCGCTTTGCACGGCGGTTCTCGATTGGAGCTTTCGCGAGCGCGTCGGCTTCAGCGCGTTCGTGTCCGTCGGCTCGATGCTCGACGTGGGCTGGGGCGACCTCATCACGCACTTCGGCGACGACCCGCGCACGCGCAGCATCGTCTGCTACATGGAGTCGGTGGGCGACGCGCGGAGCTTCCTCTCTGCCGCGCGCGAGGTGGCGCTCACCAAGCCCGTCATCGTGCTCAAGGTCGGCCGCACCGAGGCCGCCTCGCGGGCCGCCGCGTCGCACACCGGCGCGCTCACCGGCAGCGACGCGGTGCTCGACGCCGCGTTCCGCCGGGCGGGCGTGGTGCGGGTCAACACCATCGGCGAGCTGTTCAACGTGGCGGAACTCATCGCCAAGCAGCCGCGTCCGCGCGGGCCGCGCCTGGCCATCGTGACCAATGCCGGCGGTCCCGGCGCGCTGGCCACGGACGCGCTTGTTTCCGGCGGCGGACAGATTGCGCCGCTGTCCGAATCAACCGTCGCCGAACTCAATGCCTTCCTCCCGCCGCACTGGAGCCACGGCAATCCGATTGACGTGCTCGGCGACGCGGACGCGCCGCGTTATGCCCGCGCCATCGAACTGGCCGCGCACGAGCCGCAGGCCGACGGCGTGCTGGTCATCCTCACGCCGCAGGCGATGACCGACGCCAAGGGCACGGCGGAGGCGATGAGCACGCTCAAGCTGCCGCCCGGCAAGCCGCTGCTCGCGAGTTGGATGGGCGGCCCCGGAGTCGCCCCCGGCGTCGCCGCCCTCAACGCCGCCGGCATCCCGACTTTTGATTATCCCGACACCGCCGCGCGCGCCTTCGCGCGCATGTGGCGCTACAGCGACAATCTCCGCGCGCTCTACGAGACGCCGTCCCTGCGCGCGGACAGCGTTGCGATTGGCAACCGCACCGCCGCCGGGGAACTGCTTGCCTCCGTGCGCCAGGCCGGTCGCACGCTGCTCACCGAGGCGGAGTCGAAACGCCTCCTCGCGACCTACGGCATCCCGACCGTCGAGACGCGCGTGGCAACGAGCGTGGACGAAGCCGTGCATCACGCCGCCGCGCTGGGCTTCCCGGTCGCGGTAAAACTTCATTCCGAGACGCTCACGCACAAGACGGACGTGGGCGGCGTGCAGCTCGACCTCCGCGATGCCGACGCCGTGCGCGGTGCGTGGGAGCGCATCCGCGCGTCAGTGACTGGGAAGGCCGGCGGCCAGCACTTCCTCGGCGTGACGGTGCAGCCGATGATTCCGCGCAACGGTCACGAGCTGATTCTGGGCAGCAGCGTGGACCCGCAGTTTGGCCCGGTCATCCTGTTCGGTGCGGGCGGGCAGTTGGTGGAGGTGTTTCAAGACCGCGCACTCGGCCTGCCGCCGTTGAACGCCACGCTCGCGCGCCGGTTGATGGAGCAGACGAAAGTTTTCACCGCGCTCAAGGGCGTGCGCGGCCAGCGGGCGGCGGACCTCGCCGCGCTGGAGGCGGTGCTCGTGCGGTTCAGCCAGCTCGTCGCGGAGCAGCGGTGGATTGCCGAGATTGACGTGAACCCGCTGCTGGTCTCCGCCGAGCGCGTGCTCGCGCTGGATGCGCGCGTGGTGCTGCACGCGCCGGACACCGACGAGGCGCGGTTGCCCCGGCTCGCCATCCGGCCGTATCCCGTGCGCTACGTGATGCCGTGGACGCTGCGCGACGGCACGACCGTGACCATCCGGCCCATCCGCCCCGAGGACGAGCCGTTGCTGGTGAAGTTCCACGGCACGCTCTCCGAGCGCAGCGTGTATCTGCGCTACTTCACGCCGCTTAAGCTCGACCAGCGCGTCGCCCACGCGCGCCTCAGCCGCATCTGCTTCGTGGACTACGACCGCGAGATGGTGCTCGTGGCCGAGCGGCGCACGCCTGAGACCGGCGAGCCGGAAATCATCGGCGTGGGCCGGTTGAGCCGGCAGCACGAGCTAAACGAGGCGGAGTTCGCGATGACCGTGAGCGACCGCTGGCAGAAGAGCGGGCTGGGCACGCAGTTGCTCACGCTGCTCGTGCAGGCGGGGCGTGACGAGCAGCTCGCCCGCATCACCGCCACCATGCTCGGCGACAACCTCGGTATGCAGCGCGTCTCGCGAAAGGTCGGCTTCACGCTCAAGCACGCCGAGGGCACGGATGAATTTCATGCGGAGCTGATGCTCTGAACCACCAGCCATGCCCGTTGAATTCAAAGACTACTACGCCACGCTCGGCGTCCCCCGTGACGCGAGCGACGAGGACATCAAGAAGGCCTTCCGCAAGCTGGCCCGCCAATACCACCCCGACGTCGCCAAGGACAAGAAGACTGCCGAGGAGCAATTCAAGGCCATCAACGAGGCCAACGAAGTCTTGAGCGACCCGGTCAAGCGCCGGAAATACGACCAGCTCGGCGCGAACTGGAAGGACGAGGGCCGGACGCAGCCACCGCCCGGCTGGCAGGGTGCGGGCGGGGAAGGCGCGGCCGGTGGCCACGAGTTTCACTTCGGCGGCACGGGCTTCAGCGACTTCTTCGAGCAGTTCTTCAGCGGTGGCAGCCGCTACGGGTTCCCGCCGGAGGCCGGTCATCCCGGCGCGGAGGCGGGCCAGCACGCCTGGCGCGGCAGCGACATCGAGGGCGACGTGCTGGTCACGCTGGAGGAGGCCATGCACGGCACCGTGCGGCCCATCTCGCTCCAGACGATGAACCCGCAGACCGGCGAGGCGCAGACGCATTCCTTCCGCGTGCGCATTCCGCCCGGCGCGGTGGATGGCCTGCGCATCCGGGTGCCGGGCCAGGGCGAGCCGGGCCACGGCGGCGGGGCGGCGGGCGACCTTTACCTCCGCGTGCGGCACGCGGCGCATCCCGACTTCCACGCGCGCGGCGCGGACCTGTTTCATGAGCTGGATGTCGCCCCGTGGGAAGCGGTGCTGGGCGCGGAAGTGACCGTGCCCACGCTCGACGGCTCGCTCAAGCTGCGCATCCCGCCCGGCACGGCCAACGGCCAGCAACTGCGCGTGCGCGGACGCGGCCTGCCCAAGGGCAAAGGCGACGGACGCGGTGACTTCCACGTCATCGTCTCCGTGCAACTGCCGGCCAAACTCACCGACGCCGAGCGCGCGCTGTGGGAGAAGTTGCGCGAAACGTCGTCCTTCAATCCGCGAACCTCCTGACCCAAGCCGACCATGAACACGCCTTCGGAGAATGATTTGCCCGGGTTGCCGCTCATCGAGCCGGACACGGACGCCACCTACACGCTCGACGTGATTGCCAGCCTTACCGGCGTCACTTCGCAAACGGTCCTGCATTATCAGGAGCAGGGCCTCATCTCGCCAGCCGCCGGTCACGAGCCGGATGCCGGCCAGTTCGACGCGGAGGCCCTGCGCACGCTCCGTCGCATCGAGCATCTGCGTTCCACCTGCGAGGTGAACGAGTCCGGCCTCAAGCTCATCTTGGAGCTGATGGATGAAATCGAGCGGCTCCGCGCCGAACTGCGCACCCGACGCTGACTTCACGAAGCGGTTGCATCACGGCTGGCCGTGGCTTGCTCCTCCCCCGGCAATTTGCGTGGAGCGCTGGGCAACGGGAGTTGAGCCGGCAAGGCGGCCAAACCGCAGCTTCACGGTGAACTGGAACACCAGCCATCCGCGCCATGAACCTCACCGTCAACGGAATCCCGGTGGCCGTGCCGCCCGGCAGCACGCTGCTTCAGGCGTGCCACGCTGCCGGTGTCGAGGTGCCGACGCTTTGCCACGACGACCGTCTGCACCCGGCTGGCGTGTGCCGCCTGTGCCTCGTGCAGCAGGGCGGGCGCGAGCATCCGGTGCCCGCGTGCAGCACGCCGGCGGCGGACGGCATGGCCATCACGACGCGCACCCCGGAGCTGGAGGCCACGCGGCGGGCGCTGCTGGAGATGCTCGCGCGCGACTACCCGGCGGACGCGGTGCGGCAATGGCCGGAGAAGCCATTTCACCGCCTGCTCCACCAATACCACGTCCACCCCGGCGCCGACGGGAACAAGCTGGCCGCCGACGCGCAGCATCCGTTCGCCTGCGTCCCCTCCACGTCACACAACGAGGTCTTCCACGACACGACGCATCCGTATCTCGCCGCCGACTTTTCCAAGTGCGTCCACTGCCTGCGCTGCGTGCGCATCTGCGCGGACGTGCAGGGGCAGTTCGTCTGGCACGCCTACGGGCGCGGCGCGCACACGCGCATTCTGCCGGACGGGCCGTCGCTGCTCGCCAGCCCGTGCGTGAGCTGCGGCGCGTGCGTGGACACCTGCCCC
This sequence comes from Limisphaerales bacterium, assembly GCA_009773355.1. Taxonomy (GTDB): domain Bacteria; phylum Verrucomicrobiota; class Verrucomicrobiia; order Limisphaerales; family SXTU01; genus SXTU01. The sequence goes on along the minus strand of WRPG01000013.1, from coordinate 56,488 downwards.
AGCGGCGCGCTGGAGGACCAGTCCATCCTCCGCCTCGGCGAGCCGGAGAAGTGGACGCACACGACCTGCCCCTACTGCGGCATCGGCTGCGAAATGCTCGTGGGCACGCGCGACAACTGCATCGTGCAGGTGAAGCCCGCCCTCGACGCGCCGGTGAGCAAGGGCCACCTCTGCGTGAAGGGCCGCTACGCCTTCGACTTCACCCACGCCGCCGACCGCGTGACCGAGCCGATGATTCGGCGCAACGGGGTTTGGCAGAAAGTGACTTGGACCGAGGCCGTAAACTATGTCGCGGGCCGCCTCTCGGCCATCGCCGCTTGGGACGGCCCGAACAGCATCGGCGTGCTCGGCTCCGCGCGCGGGACCAACGAGGAAAACTACCTCGCGCAGAAGTTCGCCCGCGTCGTGCTCGGCACAAACAACGTGGACTGCTGCGCGCGCGTCTGCCACGGACCGACCGCCGCCGGCATGAAGGCCACGCTCGGCACCGGCGCGGCGACGAACTCTTTCGACGACATCGAGCGCGCGAGCGCCTTCCTCGTCTGCGGCTGCAACCCGACGGAAGCCCACCCCGTCGTCGGCGCGCGCATCAAGCAGGCCGTGCTGCGCGGCGCGAAGCTCATCGTGATTGACCCGCGCGCGACCGAGCTGGCCCGGCTGGCGGACGTTCACCTCGCGCTCCATCCCGGCACCAACGTCCCGCTCCTCAACGCGCTCGCCCACGTCATCGTGACCGAGAACCTCGTGGACGCCGACGCGTTGCGCGACCGCGTGGAGGATTTCGCGGCGTTCCGCGAGTTCATCGCCGCATGGACGCCGGAGCGGGCTGCGCGGCTCACCGGAGTTTCCGCCGACCTGATTCGCCAGGCCGCGCGCCTCTACGCGACTGCGAAGCCGGCAATGTGCTTCCACGGTCTGGGCATGACCGAACACATCCAGGGCACCGAGGGCGTGATGTGCCTCGTGAACCTCGCGCTGCTCACCGGCAACTTCGGCCGGCCCGGCTCCGGCGTGAACCCGCTCCGCGGCCAGAACAACGTGCAAGGCTCCGCGCACATGGGCTGCGAGCCGGGCAACCTCACCGGCTACGTCGCGCTGGAGCAGGCGCGCGACCTCTTCGAGACGGCCTGGCAGGTGCCGCTCCCGCACACCAAGGGTTTGAACCTGATGGAGATGGTGGACGCCGCCGGCACCGGGAAGCTCAAGGCGCTCTGGGCCATCGGCTACGACGTGGCGCTCACCAACCCAAACTCCACCGCCACCCGCGCCGCGCTGGGCAAGCTCGACCTCGTCATCGTGCAAGACTTGTTCATGAACGAGCTGGCGCGGGAGTTCGGCAATGTCTTCCTGTCCGCGTGCTCATCGTTCGAGAAGGACGGCACGTTCATGAACTCCGAGCGCCGCGTGCAGCGCGTGCGCAAGGCCTTCGAGCCGCTGGGCAACTCGAAGCCGGACTGGGAGATCATCTGCGAAGTGGCGAAGGCGATGCACTCGGAGACGGGTTTCAACTTCACCTCACCCGAGGAAATCTGGAACGAAGTCCGGCGCGTCTGGCCGGCGGGCGCGGGCATCAGCTACGCGCGCCTTGAGCGCGGCGGGTTGCAGTGGCCTTGCCCGGCGGAGGATCATCCCGGCACCGCCATCCTGCACACGCAGAGCTTCCCGCACGGCCCGCGCGCGCCGCTCAAGCGCGTGGATTACGCGGCCAGCGAGCAAGCGGCGTGCGAGGAGTTTCCGTTCCTGCTCACCACGGGGCGCACGCTCTACCAGTTCAACGCCGGCACCATGACGCGCCGAACGCCGAACGCCCTGCTCCGCGCCACCGACACGCTGGACCTCGCTCCCGCTGACGCCGAGCGCCTCGGCCTGCGTGATGGCGACCGCGTGCGTGTCCGCAGCCTGCACGGCGAGGCGACGATGCCCGTCCGTGTGGACCCGCGCGTGAAGGCGGGCGAGCTGTTCGCCACGTTCCATGCCGTCGAATCTTTCCTGAACCAAGTCACCGGCCCGGGCCGCGACCGCGTCACGTTGACGCCGGAATACAAGGTCGTGGCCGTGCGGCTGGAGAAAGCGTGACCTATGCCTGAAGTCTTCGGCTTCGACTGCTACTCGCCCAAGGAAATCGCCGAGCGGGTCGAGAACGTCGGCGTGACGAAGGCGAATCTGCCGCTGCTGTCCATGACCGCGCTGGGCGTGCTGGCCGGCGGCTTCATCGGGTTGGGCGCGCTCTACTTCACGGTCGTGGCGAGTGACGCCTCGCTGCCCTTCGCCATCACGCGGCTGCTCGGCGGGCTGGTCTTCTCGCTCGGCCTCATCCTCGTGGTCATCGCCGGCGCGGAGCTGTTCACGGGCAACAATCTGCTGGTCATGGCGTGGGTGTCGCGCCGCATCTCGACCGCCAAGCTGCTGGAAAACCTCCTCGTCGTCCTGCTTGCGAACTTCATTGGGGCCGCCGGGCTGGCGTGGCTGGTCTCGCTGTCCGGCCACGCGAACATGAACGGCGGCGCGCTGGGCAGGACCGCCATCGCCATCGCCACCGCGAAGTGCGCGCTGCCCTTCGCCGAGGCGTTCTTCAAGGGCGTGCTGTGCAACCTGCTCGTCTGCCTCGCGGTCTGGCTCGCGCTGGCGGGGCGCACGGTCACGGACAAAATCCTCGCCATCATCTTCCCCATCTCCGCGTTCGTCGCCGCCGGCTTCGAGCACAGCGTGGCGAACATGTATTTCATCCCGCTGGGCTTGTTCCTGAGCGGCTCCGAGGCAGCCGGCGCGTTGACTTGGGGCGGCTTCCTGCACAACTTGGTTCCCGTCACACTGGGCAATCTCGTGGGCGGGGCGGTGCTGGTCGGACTGGTCTATTGGGTCATCTACCGCCGGCCGGCTCCGGGAATGCCAGCGCCCACGAAAGCGCCTCAGTCCAAGCCGCCATCCTGAAAGGCCGAGCCATGCTCTTCCAACGCTTCAAACAGATCGGCCGGACGCTCCAGCACGCGGCGCGGCTGCGGCACGTCGCGGCGGTGCTGTTCAAGTATGGCTATCAGGACATCGCGCACCGGCTGCACCTGCCGCTCGCCCGGCGGCTGATTTTCCGGCGCTTCCGCGAGGCGCAGGCGGAGATTGAGCAACGCTCGCAGGCCGAACGCCTGCGGCTCGCCTGCGAGGAGCTGGGACCGACCTTCATCAAGCTGGGCCAGCTCGCCGCCTCGCGCACGCAGACCTTGCCGCACGAGTTCACGGACGAACTGGCGAAGCTGCAGGACCAGGTCGCGCCCGCGCCGTTCGCGGACATCCGGCTCGTGCTGGAGGAGGAACTTAAGCGGCCGCTCACCGAGATCTTCACCTTGTTGGAGGCCGAGCCGCTCGGGTCCGCGTCCATCGCCCAGGTGCATCGCGCGGCGCTGCGCGACGGCCAGCAGGTGGTGGTGAAGGTGCAGCGGCCCGGCGTAAAGGAGGTTGTGGATGTGGACCTCGACATCCTGCGGCAACTCGCCGCGTTCGCGGAGGAGCATCTCGATGGCTGGAAGCAGCACCGGCCCCTGGCCATCGTCAACGAGCTGGCGCGCAATCTGGAGAAGGAGCTGGATTTCACGCGCGAGGCGGCGCACCTCGAACGCTTCTCGTGGCAGTTCGCCGGCGAGCCGGCCATCCATCTGCCGCAGGTGCATCACGGCCTGACCACCACGCGCGTGCTGACCATGGAGTTTGTGGACGCCATCAAGGCCTCGAAGCTGGAGGCGCTGGCGGAGGCGCAGCTTGACCGCGCGGAAATCGCCCGGCGCATCGCGGACCTGGTGATGAAGCAGATTTTCACGCACGGCTTTTTCCACGCGGACCCGCACCCGGGCAACATCCACATCCTGCCGGGCAACCGCATCTGCTTCCTCGACTTCGGGCTGATGGGCTTCGTGGACCAGCGCACGCGCGAGTCGTTCGCCGACCTGGTCTGGGGCGTCGCGCAGCGGAACGAAATCGCCGTGACGCATTCGCTGCTCAAGCTCACCGAGACCGACAACGAGCCGGCGCAGCGCGGGCTGGAGGCGGAGGTCGCCGAGTTCATGCACCAGCACTGCTACCGGCCGGTGGGCGAATTGCAGTTTGGCAAACTGGTGACGGAGCTGTTCCAGCTCACCACGCGCAACCGGCTGCGGCTGCCGCCGGACCTCTTCACCATGCTCAAGGCCCTCAGCCTGACCGAGGCGCTGGTGCGGCGGCTGGACCCGCAGCTCAACTTCGTCGAGCAGGCGGAGCCGTTCATGCGGCTGGCGCGGCTGGCGCGGTTCAAGCCCAAGCGCGTGTTGAGCGGCCTGCTCGACTTCGGCGAGGAAGTGACCGAGCTGGCCCGCGAGCTGCCGGCGGAGCTGCGGCGCATCGCCGCGCAGATGAAGTCCGGCCAGGCGCGCATCCACTTTCAGCACGAGGGACTGGAGCCGCTCGTCAGCTCCGCCGAGCGCGTGAGCAACCGCCTCTCCTTCGCCATCGTGCTGGCCTCGCTCATCATCGGCTCGTCGCTCATCGTGCTGGCGAACCTGCCGCCGAAGATCGGTGAAATGCCGGTGGTGGGGCTGGCGGGTTTCGTCCTCGCCGCGCTGATGGCCTTCTGGCTCCTGCTCTCCATCCTGCGGCACGGGCGGATGTGAGCACCGCAGCCAGCACGGGATTTCCTTCAGCCACTGCCGGGTTCGCCGTTGACAGCCGCCGGGCTTGCCCGCTGAATTCGCCGCGCAACCAGAATGTCTCACTGCCCGCCAACACTATGAAACTTCCCTCCGCCCTGCTCACCCTCGCCACCAGCGCGTTGCTTTCGCTGCCCGCCCTCGCCGCCGACGAGGCCGGCTTCAAGTCCATCTTCAACGGCAAGGACCTCGCCGGCTGGGAGGGCAACCCCAAGCTCTGGTCCGTGAGGGACGGCGCGATCACCGGCGTCACCCCACCCAGCGAGAAGAACCCCAAGTATGGCGCGATCACTCACAATACCTTCTTGGTGAACAAGGAATTGACTCTGAAGGATTTTGAGCTGCGCTTCAGTTACCGCATCGTCAACGGGAACTCCGGCGTTCAGTATCGCAGCAAGGTTCTGTCACAGGGCGAGTGGGGTCCCATCGTCGGCGGCTACCAGGCGGACTTCGAGGCGGGCAAGTCCTACAGCGGCATTCTTTATGAGGAGAAGGGCCGCGGCATCCTCGCCAAGCGCGGCGAGAAGACCGTGGTGAAGGAAGTGGCAGGCAAGCCCAAGGTGGATATCACGGGCTCCACCGGAAAGTCCGAAGACATACAAGCCACCATCAAGAACGAGGACTGGAACGACTACGTGGTCATCGCCAAGGGCAACCACCTCCAGCACTTCATCAACGGCATGCAGACCGTGGACGTGACCGACGAGGGCGGCGCGAAGGCGGCGAAGGAAGGCATCCTCGCCCTGCAAATCCACACCGGCCCGCCGATGACCGTCCAGTTCAAGAACCTCCGCATCAAGGAACTGAAATAGCCTTTCTCCTCCCTCTCCCTTGGCGGAGCAAGGGGAGAGGGCCGGGGTGAGGGGTTAGCCCGTGCGGGTGCTGGCGGCCGACCCTTCATCCGGCCTTCCGCCTGCGCCAAGGCTGCGGCGGACGAGCTGGCGCGCTTCGCTCGCTCTCTTTATTGCTACGCTGCCCCGTGGACATCGCCGCCAACCTCACCGCCCTGCGCGACCGCATCGCCGCCGCCTGCGCCCGCGCGGGCCGCGACCCCGCGTCCGTCACGCTCATGGCGGTGAGCAAGAACCAGCCGCCCGAAGCCGTCCGCGCCGCGCTGGACGCCGGCCTGACCTGCTTCGGCGAGAACCGCGTGCAGGAGGCGAAGGCGAAAATCCCGCTCTGCCCCGGCCGCGCCCGCTGGCAGATGATCGGCCACCTCCAGTCCAACAAATGCCGCGATGCCGTGGCGCTCTTCGAGCTGATCCAGAGCGTGGACAGCCTTGCGCTGGCGCAGGAGCTGAACCGCCAGTGCGAGAAGGCCGCGAAGACCATGCCCATGCTCCTCGAAGTCAACGTCGCCGGCGAGGCCAGCAAGTTCGGCTACCGGCCCGCCGCGCTGCTCGCGGACTTCCCGGCGTTGAGCCGGCTCCCGCGCCTGGAAATCCACGGCCTGATGACCATCGCGCCCTACACGCCCGCGCCCGAGCGGGCGCGCCCCGTCTTCCGCCGGCTGCGCGAGCTGAAGGCGGAGTGCGAGCAACTGCTCGGCGCGCCGCTGCCGCAACTCAGCATGGGCATGAGCGGGGACTTCGAGGTCGCCGTCGAGGAAGGCGCGACCCTCGTGCGCATCGGCACCGCCCTCTTCGGCCCGCGCCCCGCCAAGGTGGAGCCGGCGGCGGACTGACTGCTCCCCGGAGCGCGGGCTGCCAGCCGCTCTGCGCTGTCCTCGTCAACCACCGTGCGATGCGAGAGGTGCTTGAACCACATGACCTCACCCATTTGCTCCCGCAGCTTCAGCCTGGGATTGGGGATGAACTTTCTGGCGGTTTGGGCGGGGCAGTCCCGGTTGCTTTCCCCGATTCAATAATGAACCGGCGAATTGCAGAAGGAACCTGCTGGACAAGGCGTTGCCAGAAATTCAGCCTCCACGCCGATGACCCTGATTAACGACAATCCAGTCGCTCAATCATTATGTTAGGCCGCACTACGCATCGCACCACATGAACGCCGCAACAAAACTTCTGGCCGTCGCTCTCGCATCCTTCGTCTTGGTTGGCTGCGAGAGCTACCGAGACACAGTGCGCGGCATCGGTTCAGGCGTGGGCGCGATCCAGACGCGCGACATCCAGCAGGCTGACGCCTACCGCAAGGCACTGCCCGGTCACTTGGGACTTCCATCGCAGCAGGTTCGCGTCGAGCCAGGTTCAGGAGTCACGCACGTCACCGTTTCTGGCGTTGCCTCCGAGACAGAGAGGCAGCGCATCGCCACCGACCTTGCGACGCTCAACAGTAAGAACCCGCAGTTGAGTCCTCTGAAGTGGAGGTTTCAGTGAGAGAGACCGTGCGGCCTAACCATGCGCTGCAGCGAACCCGGCCATCGCGTCGCGGTTGCAATCGAACGCCCTCGTGGGCCGGGTCGCTGAGCTTGGGTCGTTAAACAGCCTCGCACGTCCGCCAGTTTCCCTGCCAATTGTCGGCCAGCAGGCGGTGAACAACCCGCCAACAGTGTGAACAAGCCGGGGTTACCCAAGGTTGCCCGGCGAGCGCGAGGGGTTGTAGGGCAGCCGGAAGGCAACGCAACTCCTTGATGTTACCTTGACACCCCCGGTTGTTTTCCTTATCCACACCCCTTAATACTACGGGTGACTTTTCCATCACTCAGTCTTTAGTAAGCCATGAAGCTCAACATCGCGAAGGACCAGCTCATCGCCGGCCTGCAGGCCGTGCAGAACGTCGTCAGCACCCGCACGACGCTGCCCATCCTCTCGAACGTCCATGTCCGGGCTGAGGACAACCGGCTCTACCTGACCGCCACTGACCTCGACGTGACGGTGGCCTGCGGCGTGGAGGCGCAGATCAGCGACCCCGGCGCGACGACCATCCCGGTGAAGCGGTTCTTCAGCATCGTGCGCGAACTGCCCGTGGGCGAGGTGGAGCTGGACACGGACGACAAGAACGTGACGAAGCTGAGCGCGGGGGCGTCGTTTTACAAGATGCACGGGCTGAGCGCGGAGGAGTTCCCGCCGCTGCCCAAGTTCAAGGAGACCGGCGCGGTGACGCTGCCGCAGGACAAGCTGCGGGCCATGCTTAAGAAGACGGCCATCGCGATCTCGACGGACGAATCGCGCTACGTGCTGAACGGGGTTTTCATGAAGTTCACACCGGAGAAGCTGGTGATGGTGGCGACGGACGGGCGGCGGCTCGCGCTGACGGAGGAGGATTTGCCCGCCGGCTCGACCGCGAGCGGCGACATCATCGTGCCGACGAAGGCGGTGAACGAGTTGAACCGGCTGCTCCAGACCAAGGGGGACGTGGAGATCCGCTTCACCGACAACCAGGTTTCCTTCCGGCTCAAGGACGAGTCCGCGTTCTCGGTGCTGCTCATCTCCAAGCTCGTCGAGGGCAACTACCCGAACTACCAGCAGGTCATTCCCAAGGAGGCCAAGGAACGGATTTCGCTGATGCGCGAGGAGTTCCTCGGGGCGCTGCGGCGCGCGGAGCTGATGACCAACGACAAGTCCAACTCGGTGAAGCTGGCCTTCACCAAGAACAACCTGACCATCACCGCGAACACGGCGGACGTTGGGGAGGCGCGCGAATCCATTGCGATCAACTACAAGGGCAAGGACATCAGCATCGCGTTCAACCCCGGCTACCTCATGGACCCGCTCAAGGTGGTGGAGACGGACGAGATCTTCCTTGAGCTTTCGGACGAGCTGAGTCCCGGCTCGGTGAAGGTCAACACACCGTTCCACTACGTGCTGATGCCGATGCGGATGAGCTGAGGCGTCGTGGCTCGACATTCCAATGTCGAGTCTGTTCACGAACCCTTGGTCTCGACATTGGAATGTCGAGCTACTTGCTTCCGCCTTGCCTGACCCGGCGGGATTTGCTACGAACTCCGGCGTCCTCCAACCATGACGCCCGCACTCAACGACCAGAAGCTCCGGCTCACGCTGGCCTTGGAGCGGAAGGAGCTGCCCGACGGCACGCGGCTGCTCAAGCAGACCAATCAAGGCGAGTATCTGGCCCTGACCGCGCAGCAGGAGGCCATCCTGGCGGAGTTCGACGGCGAGCAAACGGTGCAGGAGGTCTTGCAAGGCTTGCTGCACCAGGAAGGGCATCCCAAGATTCGCGCCTTCTATGACCTTGTGCTGGCGGCGCAGGCCAAGGGCTTCCTCCACGAAGGCGACACGGAGCCGCCCGGCGCTCAAGCGAAGGGCCGCCGCTGGAACGTCCGTTGCACGCCGACCGGTGCACTGGCCTTGGCGATATGCCTCATCGGGGCAGGTGCCTCCGCTGTGACCGTATCCGAGGTGTCGTTGCTTCCCAATCCCGCCGGCTGGTTCCTCACGCTGCTGTCCGTGTCGCTGGGCCTCAGCCTCGCGAACGTGCTCGCGGGCGCGGTCCTCAGCGGGCTGGGCCGCGAGGTGTATCGGCCCGAGGTGCGGCTGGACCTGGTGCTGCCGTTCTTCTCCGTGGACACGCGCGACGCGCTCATGGGCGGGCGCAAGGTGGAGGTGCTGACCGCGTTGCAGATGCTGGCCGCGCCGTTCGCCGTCGCGCTGGTCGGCTGGGCGCTGGACTCGACGCCGGTCTTCCTGGCGGGCTATGTGACGGCGCTGCTGCTGGCGTCGCCGTTCGGCGGCTCGCCGGCGCACACGCTGCTGCACGCGCTCTTCCGCAAGCAGCACGAGCTGCCGCACTGCGCGGACACGTTCCTGCGGGAGAAGTTCCTGGCGCACATGTTGAGCTGGAAGGAGTCGCTCAAGGAGGAGCATTACTTCATCGGGCTTTCGACCTGGGCGGTGCTCTGGCTCGGCGCGGTGTTCCGCTTCGCGTCCGAGCTGATGACGCGGCAGGCGAGCGTCAACACGAACGTCCTCTTCGAGCCGGGCGCGCAAACCGTCATCTTTCTGCTCGCGCTCGTCGTCGTGGCCCCGCTGGTTTATGGCCTGTGGCTCGTAGGCAAGACCTGCCATCGCCTGCTGGCGCCGCAGCTCTCGTCCGCCGAGGCGAGGCTGCAAAAAAGCTTCGATGGCGTGCAGCGTCCCGGCCCGGACGAGACGGTGAAGTTCCTCTCCGGCACGCTGCTGTTTTCACAATTGTCCGAAACGGAAACCCGCTCGGTGGCCGACGCGATGGAGTTCTTCACCGTGAAGCGCGGCGCGGTCATCATCCGCGAGCGCGACAAGGGCGACCTCATGTTCGTCCTCCACAACGGCCGCGTGGAGGTGCAGAAGGAGGACGAGGCCGGCGCGCTCCGCCCCGTGGCGCAGCTCGGGCGCGGCGAGGTCTTCGGCGAGATCGCCCTGCTGCAACAGGTGCCCCGCACCAGCTCGGTCGTGGCGCTGGAGGAAACGGAGCTGTTCGCGCTCAAGCGGGCGGACTTCGACCGGCTGCTGCTCTCGACGCTCGGCGCGAAGAAAATCCAGGAGGTCGTGCAGGTCTGCGCGTTCCTGCGACGCAACTCCATCTTCGCGGACTGGCCGCCACACGCGTTGATGAAGGTCGCGGGGCAGTTTGCCTTCCAGGACTGCACCGCCGGCGTGGAGGTTCTCAGCGAGGGCCGGCACAACGAGTTCTTCTACATCGTCTATGAGGGCGAGTTCGGCGTGCGCAAGGCCGGCGCGCAGGTCGCCACGCTCGGCCCCGGCGACTTCTGCGGCGAGATCAGCCTGCTGCAGGGCACCGCCGCCTCCGCCAACGTGGCCGCGCTGCGCAACAGCCGGTGCCTCAAGCTCGACAAGGACAGCTTCCTCCAGCTCATCAGCCGCGATTTCCTCACCGGCCTGGCCATTGAGCGCACCTCGGACAAGCGCGTCGTCGCGCTCAAGAAGAAGGGGGCCGCGAAGTGAGCGTGCTCCTGAAAATCCTGCCGCTCGCCGCCGCCGCCGGCGTCGTGACCATGAACAGTGACGCGCTCAAGAAGAGCCTGGGCGTCATCGGCAAGGTGCAGGTCGCCGCCACCTCCGGCGTCGAGATGCAGGGCATCGCCGAGGCGCTGGCGCGGGACTTCGTGGATGAGCGGGATTTGCCGATCGAAAACTTCGGCGGCTGGCTCAAGGAAAACCTGCGCCAAAAAGACGGCAAGGAAACGCGCGACAAATCCAAGGACCCGTGGGGCACCGAGTATCGCCTCAGCGTGGACGCGGCCAAGAACGGTTTCAGCGTCCTCTCCGCCGGCCCGGACAAGGCGTGGAGGAGCGACGACGATCTGAACTACTTCTATTCGCTCACCGGCATTGATGGAAAAAACGCGATCAGCCCCGAGCTGGCCGCCCGCGCCCGCGCCCAAGCCGCGAAGCAGGGCACATCCGCCAGCATGAGCGCCGGCACCGGTGCCGGCGCCGGTGGCAGCCGCGCTGGCACCAATGGCGGGCCGCGAACCACCAAGGCTTCCACCGGCAAGCTCGCCTCCACGCCTGCGCCCAAACCGTCCCAGTCCGCCGAGGAAACGACGCGCAAGGTCATCGAGTCGCAGACCAAGCGCGCGGAGGGTGGCGATGCCCAGGCGGCCTTCGATCTCGCGATCCGCTACATCACCGAGGACGGGGTGTTGAAGGACTACCCGGAGGCGAAGAAACTGCTGGAGCAGGCCGTCAAGAACGCCGATTCGCAGACCCTCCGCGACAAGGCCCAGACCCAGCTCGACAACCTGAACAAGGCGCTGAAGCAGTAGCAGCGGGCGGGCGGGCCGCGACCAGCCGGCAAACGCCGCTCACTGGCCGCCGATGGCCGGGTCGGTCCAGGGCGTGTTCGAGTAATACCACTTCGCGGATTCCATCGTCTCCACATGGCCGTCCACGAAGCCCACGTTGCTGCGCTTGGCGTGGCGCAGATGCGGGCCGCCCCAGTCGGGTGAGTTCGGTGAGGTCGTCGTCGTGGCCTGCAAGGTTCCGAACGCCTCGCTGCCGGCGGGCCGGATCAGAATCCAGCAACCCGGCTTGTAGATGGAAGTCGGCGTCACCGCCACGTTGCCGTTGGGCGAGTCCACCGCCAGCGTGCCGCCATCGCAGAGATAGACCGTCGAGGCGGGCTTCGCCACGCCGGTGTCGCCAAAGCCAAGCTGCCGCGCACCGAGGTCAATGTTCGCCATGTAGTGATTCTTCACCTTGGCGTTCGACCACAGGCGCTCCGTGCCGCGGTTGGGCGCGCTGGGGCAGACGAACACGTTCGTGTTCGACCCGACGTAGGTCAGCATGACGTCTGCCCAGCTCAAGCCCGTCGTCCCCGGCGTGTGACTGGGCGGCAGCCGGTCGCCGTTGTCACCCGCATAGATTTTCGCGCCCAGCAGAATTTGCTTCGTGCTGTTCACACACTTGATGCCGTGCGCCTTGGCCTTCGCCTTGGACAACGCCGGCAAGAGCATCCCCGCCAGGATCGCGATGATGGCGATGACGACGAGCAGTTCGATCAGGGTGAACCCGTGCCGGCGGCGCGGGGTAGAGTCATGCTGCATAGTGAAGTGGCTGTTGGCTGCTCGCGGGCAAGCTGCCATAAGCGGTCGGGCTGGGAAACAAACTAATTCGCCACTGGTGTCTTCAACTCCCGCTCCCGCAGCATCGCGAAGCTGACCGGCGTGACCACGAGGATGTGCAGGAGGCTGCTCACCATGCCGCCGTTGACGCTTGCGACACAGACGCCTACTTTCCGGCCATGATTACGGTCGAGAGTGCCAATGGGACAACGCACGTCACCTTCCCCCATGACGAGGTGCCGATGGACCGCCTGAACGCCATGCTCGACTGGTTGCGGCTGGAAGCCATCGCCCGCAGGAGCCAGCTCACCGTGACAGAGGCTGACCGGATGGCGGAGGAATCCAAGACCGGTTGGTGGGCGGCGAACCGGGATCGCTTCATCCCGCCCGGCTCGTGAAGCCGGTGGTGGTGGACACCAACTTGGCATTCCGGGCACTCGCCTCCGGCGGCGGTGAGCTGCGGAACCAGATGGATCCCACGTCCCGGCTGCGGCTCCACAGCCCGCGCTTCCTGTTCGTCGAGCTTTTCAAGCACAAGGAACGACTCCTCCACGCCTCGCGCTTGACCGAGGAGGAACTACTTGAAGCCCTGCAAGTGCTCGTGGCCCGCATCGAATTCATCAACGAGTCGAACATCCCGCTGGGAACCTGGATGGAAGCCCACCAGTTGTGCCGGGACGTGGACGAGAAGGACACCGCGTTTGTCGCGCTGACGCTGCATCTCGACGGCCAGTTGTGGACGGAGGACGAGGAGTTGAAGGCCGGTTTGCGCGCGAAGGGCTTCAATCGGTTCTTCACTCCGTAGCAGTTACTTCGTCTTCAACTCCCTCTCCCGCAGGATGGCGAAGATCACCGGCGTGACCACGAGGATGTGCAGGAGGCTGCTGACCATGCCGCCGATGACGGGGGTCGCGAGTGGTTGCATCACTTCGCTGCCGGGGCGGTGGCTCCACATGATGGGCAGCAGGCTGGCCACGATGGTGGCGACGGTCATCACCTTCGGGCGCAGGCGCAGGCGCGCGCCGTCCTTGATGGCTTGCACGAGGTCGTCGCGCGTGAAGGGCTGGCCGGCGGCGGCGCACGCGGCTTGTTTCTTCGCCACCATCTCCTCCAAGTAAACGACCATCACCACACCTGTCTGGATGGCCGTGCCGAAGAGCGCGATGTAGCCCACCCACACGCTGACGCTGAAGTTATAGCCCAGCAGGTATTGCAGGAAGACGCCGCCCGTCAACGCGAAGGGCACGGCGAGGATGACGTGCGCCGCCTCCTTCGCCGAGTGATAGACCATGTAGAGCAGCAGGAAGATGATGAGCAGCGTCGCCGGGAAGATGTAAAAGAGCGTCTGCTGCGCGCGCACGAGGTTCTCGTATTCGCCGCTGTATTCGATGGTCATGCCGGGCGGCAACGTGGGGGCAATTTCCTTCTCCACCCGACGCTTCACGTCCTCGACAAAGCCGGTGAGGTCGCGATCCGAAACATTCGCCTGCACGAAGACACGGAGGCGGCCGTTCTCGCTCGCAATCTCGCTCGGACCAGTCGCGCGGCGAATGGTCGCGAGCTGGCCGAGCGGGATGTGCTTGCCGCTGGGCGTGGCGACGAGCACGTCACCGAGGCGTTCGAGGTCGTCGCGTTCCTCGCGTTGCAAACGCACTTGGATGCCGGTGCGCTCGCGCGGGTCCATGCGCTCGGCGGCTTGATACGTGGTGGAAATCACCTTGCCGCCAAGGCCGGTCTCGACGGCGTCGAGCACGTCCTGCGCGCGCAGGCCGAAGCGCGCCATCGCCACGCGGTTGACTTCGACTTCGAGATACGGCTTGCCCTGCACGCGGCTGGGCGCGACGCCCACCGCGCCTGGCACTTCACGCACGACGCGCTCGACTTCAAAGGCCTTCCGCTGCAAGTCATCGAGCGACCCGCCGAGAATCTTCACGCCGAGCTGCGCGCGGATGCCGGTGGAGAGCATGAGGATGCGGTTCTCGATGGGTTGCAAAAAACCGGGCACGTAGCCGGGGACGTTCGCGAGTTTCTCGGTGAGTTCGGCGATGAGCGTTTCCTTCGTGGAGTTGGGCCGCCACGCAGGGTTGCGATAGACGGTGGGGATTTTGATGAAGCCGAGATAAGTGCGGTTCGTGGGCAGCCACTCCGGCTTGAGCATGATGGTGGTCTCAATCATCTCGACGGGCGCGGGGTCGGTGGCGGTCTCGGAGCGGCCCAGCTTGCCGCCGACGCTCTCGACCTCCGGCAGGCTGCGGATGACGCGGTCCTGCCACGACATGACGCGTTTCACCTCGGTGAGCGACGTGCTCGGCAGCAGCACGGGCATGAAGAGGAGCGAGCCTTCGTTGAGCGTGGGCATGAAGTCCTTGCCGAAACCGGTGAAGAGTTTGGTGAAGCGCGGGTGGCGCGCGGCGAAGTCGGTGAGGAGGCGGGCGGAGTGTTCAGTATTCAGTGGGTCAGTGTTCAGTGAAGCCGGCGCGGCTGCACCGTGGCTGGCGTGAGCTGAACTCTCAGTAGCACCCGACTTCAGTCGGGTGTCGGCAGCCGCCGCCGGAGGACGAACCGTTTCAACGGTTTGTCCGGTCGTGGTCTTCGCGAGCCACAGCATCACCGGCTTGGGCAAGCCAAACGCAATGGCCAGTGCGAACGCCAGCAACACCGCCGCGCCCGCCATCACGGTCTTGCGCCAGCGCAGCGCGAGGTCCAGCAGCGGGTCGTAAATCGCCAGCAGCACGCGCATCACCCAGTTGCGGTCCTCGGAGTGGAACGGCCCGCGCACGAGGAACGAGCACAGTGCGGGCACGATGGTCACCGCGAGAATGGTGGAGCCAATCATCGCGAAGGTCTTCGTGAACGCGAGCGGGTGGAACAGCTTGCCCTCCTGCCCCGACAGCGCGAACACCGGCAGGAACGCGAGAATGATGATGACCATCGCGAAGAAGATGGGCCGGCCGACTTGTTGGGCGGAGGTGAGGACGACTTGCCAGGTTTCCTCGGCGGTGAGGCGGGAGGAAGAGTGATTAGTAATTAGTGGGGCCGTGGGTGGCGTTGAAGCCGCCGCTGAGTTCGGAGCACCGGTCTCCGACCCGGCATTGGGTTGTGCGGCCGCGCTTAACGCCGGGTCAGAGACCGGCGCTCCTCCGCCTGAAGGCTGATTACTAATTACTCCCCCACTAATTACTTTCTTCCCCTTCTCCTCCTCCGCACGCTCACAGTGTCGAATCACGTTCTCCGTCATCACGATGCCGGCGTCCACGAGCACGCCGATGGCGATGGCGATGCCGGAGAGCGACATGATGTTCGAGCTGATGCCGAACTTCTCCATCAGGATGAACGACACGAGAATCGAAAGCGGCAACGGCACAGTGACGATGAGGATGCTGCGGAAGTGCCAGAGGAAGATGATGTGCGCGAGCGTGACGAGGAGGATTTCCTCGGCGAGCGCGTGCTTGAGCGTGTCAATGGTGCGCTCAATGAGTTCCGCGCGGTCGTAGAAGGACTTGATGGTGACGCCGGGCGGGAGGCTCGGCTGGATGGCGCGGATTTTTTCCTTCACGCGGTTGATGGTCGCGAGCGCGTTCTCGCCGTTGCGCATCACGACGATGCCGCCAACCACTTCGCGGCCGTCCACGTCCAGCGTGCCGCGCCGGAAGTCGCCGCCGATTTGCACGGTGGCCACGTCCTTGAGGTAAACCGGAATACCGGCGCGCTCCATCAGCACGATGTTCTCCAAGTCCGCTAGCGACTGCACGAGGCCCAGCCCGCGCACGACGAATTCCATACCGTTTTCCTCGATGACCTTGCCGCCCACGTTGAGGTTGCTCGCGCCGACGGCATCCATCACGTCCTTCAGCGTGACCTTGCGCGCGCGCATTTTGAGCGAGCTGACCTCGATTTGATACTGCCGCACGAAGCCGCCGATGCTCGCGACTTCCGCGACGCCCTGCACGGCGTTGAGCTGATAGCGGATGAACCAGTCCTGGAGGGCGCGGAGCTGGCCGAGGTCGTAGGAGCCGCTCTGAGGTTTCGAGTTTGGAGTTTCGGGTTTGGAGTTGTGCGCGTGCGCGGGGTCAACGTGGAGGTAATACTGATAGACCCAGCCAAGGCCCGTGGCGTCCGGGCCGAGCTGGGGGACGACGCCGGCGGGGAGCTGCGCTGCGAGGAGGTTCAGCCGCTCCAGCACGCGCGTGCGGGCGAAGTAGTTGTCCACGCGTTCCTCGAAAATGATGGTCAGCAGCGTGAAGCCAAACATCGAGTTCGCGCGCACGGTCTTCACGCCCGCCAGCCCTTGCAGCCCGACGGAGAGCGGATACGTGACCTGGTCCTCGACCTCCTGCGGCGAGCGCCCGGCCCAATCCGCGAACACGATGACCTGGTTTTCTGACAGGTCCGGGATGGCGTCCACCGGCGTGCGGAACAGCGCGCGCGTGCCGAACGCGATGAGGAAGAACACGCCGCACACCACGAGGAAGCGGTTCCGCAGGGACCATTCGATGAGGCGGTTAATCATGGGCCGCGAAGGAGAAGACTCATTGCCACAAAGAGGCGCAAAGAGGCGCAAAAAGGAGAGACAAGAAGGACTTGGCCTTTGGGGCAGCCGTCGTTTCGGCGCGGAAGGCGTCGTTGAGGACAAACTTGCGGATTTCGAGCCGCGCGCCGCCGAAGTTTATGAGCAGCGCGTGCTCAATGCCGGAGGCGCGCATATAGCCGAGGACTTGGGCGATGTGCTCGTCCGTGAGTTGCTTCACCGCCTTCAGCTCGACGAGCAACTCCTTCTGCACCAACAGGTCGGCAAAGAAATCGCCGAGCACCGTGCCGTCTTCGTCGCGGACTTGGAGCGGCACTTCGGCTTCGGCGATGAGGCCCTGTTTGCGGAGGCGATGGAGCAGGCCGTTTTGATACACCTTCTCCACATGGCCGTGGCGAAGATACTTGTGTAGCGCGAAGCTAGTCTCCCGCACGGCATCGCAGAGCTGAAAGACGGGATCTTTGGTTGGCGTGCTCATGGCAGTTTTCCTTTTTTGCGCCTCTTGTGCCTCTTTGTGGCTAAATCCTACTGGCTCACTTTTTCGGCGCGAGCTTGGCGAGGAACTTGGCCGGCTCCTTCTTGAAGTCGTCCTCGCAGCCGGAGCAGCAGAGTTTGATTTCCTGGCCTTGGTGAACGAACACAAACGGCTTGCCCATCGAGCCGAGCTTCTCGCCGGAGACGACACACACGTCGAGCGGATAAGGCTTCGCGGCGGTTTTGGCATCGGCACCGGCCTTCGGCGCTTCTGTCTTGGGCGCGTCCTTCGGTGCGGGCGCAGCCGGCTCTTTCTTGTCGCAGCCAATGAGGATGGCGGCGGCGAACATGGTGACTAGGATGGCGGATGTGACTTTCATTGTTTCTGTGTGTTTTGGGTTTGCGGAGCGGCGCTCGTCATGAGCGCCGAAAGTTTCTGAAGGTATTTCGCCGGGTCTTCGTTGAACTTCGGCGGGCAGGCACCGCAGCAGAACTTGAACTGCTGGCCTTGGTAAATCAGCACTGGCGGCTCGCCCATCGAGCCGAGCTTCAAACCGGTGACGAGGCACACGTCGAGCGGATAGGGCTTCACGCCGGGCGGCAGCGGCTCAGGTGCTTTGGGTGTGGCGACTGTAACGGCTGGCGCTGGGCTGGACTCACCCGCCTGCGAGTTGAGCTGCGCCTGGCCGTCTATGAGCAGATTGCCCGTGGTCACGATGCGCTCGCCCTCCTTCACGCCCTCGAGGATTTCCCAGTGCTCGTCGCCCGCGCGGCCGAGCTTCACGCGGCGCTGCTCGTATGCGCCGCCGCCTTTGTCCACATACACCACCGTGCGGTCACCGGTGTGCAGGATGGCGGAACGCGGCAGTGTGAGGACTTCCGGCGTGTCGAGCTTCACGACGGCCTCGGCGTAAGTCCTGTGCAGCAGCTCGCGGCGGGCCTTGCCCTGCACGGTGATGAGCGGGTTCTGCAGCTCGACGCGCACGCGCGCGCTGCGCGTCATGTCGTTGAGGTTCGGGTCAATGAACGTGATGGCGGCAGTGAACTTCTTGCCCGGCACGCTCGGCACGGTGATTTCCACCTGCTGCCCGACGCGCACCCACGCGAAGTCGCGTTCGTAGAGGTCGAACTGGAACCACATGGTGAAGAAATCTGCCAGCTCGAAGAGCTTGTCGCCTTCCTTCACGAACTGGCCTTCGTAAATCTCGCGCGTCACCACGGTCCCGCTCACAGGCGAGAGAATTTCACTGAGATGATTCGTCTCCGATTTGAAGGGCAGCTTCGCAATCTGCGCGGGCGCGAGGCCGTAGCGCGTGAGGCGTTGCTCGGCGGCGGCGAGCAGGCGCTTGTGCTCGGCGGTGAGCGCGTAGGTGTGTGCGGCCTGGCTCTGGCGGAAGAGCAGTGTGTATTCGCGTTCGGCGTTCAGGAGCATCGGGCTGTAGAAGGTCGCGAGCGGCTCGCCTTCCTTCACCTCCGCGCCGACATAGTTCACGTTCAGCTTCTCGATTCGGCCCTCCACGTAGGCCACGAGGCGGCGATGCTTCGCGTCGTTGTCGTCAATCGTCCCGGCCACCCGCAACGTGCGCGTGAGCGGGAGCTTGCGCGCCGCGACGGTCTGCACATGCACGGCCTGGATGGCGTTCGTGCCGAGGCTCACCGTGCCAGCGGCCAGCTCGTAGCCCTTCTGCCCTTCATAGACCGGCACCAGGTCCATGCCGCACACGGTGCACTTGCCGGGCTTGTCGGACTTCACCCACGGGTGCATCGCGCTTTGGTAGTAAAGCACCTTGCGCTCGGCGGATTCAGTCTTTGCCGCTGCGGAATGGTTGTGCGCGCCGCGGAAATGGTTCGCGGCGAACCAGCCGCCCGTGCCCGCGAGCGCGGCGGTGGCGAGGATGGCGAGGGGAAGCTTGGCGTTCATGCCGGGAATTGGTTTAGGAGTGGATAATACGTGTGCGTTCTATTTAGGCGGGGCGGCCGGAGCGTTGTGCAGGTGCGGAGGCTGGCTCGCGAGTTGGACGAGGAGCCGCCCGAGCTGGAAGTAGTCCGGCAGGTCACAGAGCGCGGCCAGCTCCGCGAAACTCTGGTGCTGCTCGACGATGGCGCGGTCCTGCATGAGCTGGGCGTCGAGGAGAGAGCGCCTCGCGTCGAGGATTTCCCGTAGCAAGCCGCGATTGGCCTCCCACATGATGAGGAACGATGCGACCGCCTGCTGCGCGCGCTGCTGGATTTCGTCGCGATAGAGCACGGCCTCGCGATGCGCCGCGTCGGTGGCGAACGTGAGCCGCAGGATTTCCTCGCGCACGCTGAGTTCGTAGTCCGTCATCTCGGCCTCGACCATGCGGACCTTTGCCTCGTCACGGCGGAGGTCGGCGCGATACTTCGGGGCGTTCAACCACGGGAGATTCAGGCTCACGAGGAATGTCCCTTCGCGGAAGCCGGCGTCGCCGGTGTATTGACGCCCCTGAATGCCGAAGCTCACGTCCGGCCGGCGCATCGTCTGGGTGAGCCGCGCGACGGCCTCGGCCTGCGCCTTTTCCTGGCGGAGCACCTTGAGACGCGGTTCGTTGGTCGCGGCGTAGGCGGCGAGCGCGGCCGTGTAGGCAACCGGCGGCGCAAGGCGCGGCAACTCGACCGCCGGCCAGGGCGCATGCAGTTCGCGGCCGAGCATGCGGTTCAAGGCCGCGTGCTCGGTGCGCAGGCGGTTTTGCTCGGTGCGCAGGGCGTCCGTGCGCTTGCTCTTCTCGTTTTGCATTTGCAGCAGGTCCGTGTGTGAGCCGGTCCCGGCACGGAACTTCTCTTCGCCGACCGCGATGACCGTGTCGAGCCAGGCGAGGTCGTTGGTGAGGAAGCTCGTCGTCCGGTGGACGAGTGCGATGCGGAGCAAGGCCTTGGTCAAGTCCCGGCGAAGCTGCGCCTCGCGGAAGGCCGCTTCCGTCGCCTGCGTCTGCGTCTCGGCCACCAGGATGTCGCGGCTGAGGCGGGGGCGGTTCCACAGCGGAAGCCGTTGGTCCACGCCGTAAACGAGGTCGCCATCCTCCTCGATGCGGCCCCGGCGCGGGCCGGACAGGACTCCGCCCAAGGTGAAGCGTGGCTCCTCCCAGTTCCGCACAGTCTCCACCCCGAGCCGGCTGGCGTTCACACGGGCTTCCGCCGCCCGCAGGCCCGAGTTGTTGGTGCGCGCCTCGTCGAACAGCGCGGCTAGCACCGAGGGCGACACGGAAATGGCATTCGTTCCAACCGGCACCGAGGCCGCTTCCAGCCGCAGATTAAATACACACAAGTAATTGATTGCCAAAATGATGTAACTGAAACGATTCATAACGACACGTCATCGGACCAAGCCAGACAGGGGACACACCCACGCCTCGACTCGATGCGTGGACACACTACGACTGGGCGTCGTGAATCAGATGAGGTAGCTGCAGTTCCGCACGTAGAGCGGAACGGCAGCGGAGGCGGGAGGAGCGGGGAGAAAAGCGGCCGGTGCGGAGACTTCAGGTTGGGCGAGGACGAAGTGGGTGACGGCTTGGAAGGCGGCGAGCAGTTGCGTGCGGGAGTTGTCCGGCGTCGGGGCAGGGGCGACTGGTGCGGGGGCGGAGTCAGCCGACTTCATGCAGCAGGCCGAGTCACCACACCCGCAGGCGACTGCGCTCTGACAGAGCTGCTTGACGGGAGATGCGGAGGCCGGCAGGTGCGATAGCACCAGTGCGAGGCTGAACAGGATGGTCACGAAGGCCTTCACGCGCGAGCAGTGTAATGCCTTTAACGCCTGAGTCAAAGGGAAGTTCAAGAATTGCCACAAAGAGGCACAAAAAGGCTCAAAGATAAAGTTCCATGTGGAACAGCCGCCCGCCTCTGGTCGCTTCTCTCTTTGTGCCTTCTTGTGCCTCTTTGTGGCTACAAATCCCCGCAGCAACCCGCGTGACCGGGCACACTGTCCTGATGCTCGGCGGCACCACACGCGACCGGCTCCTCGACCGGCCCTCGCTTCATGGCAATCATCACCACGCTCACGTCGGCGGGGCTGACCCCGGAGATGCGACTGGCCTGGCCGAGCGTGGCGGGGCGGATCTTTCCGAGCTTCTGGCGTGCCTCGGGACGGAGGTTGCGGAGCGAAGCATAGTCCAGCCAGTCTGGGATGCGCTTGTCCTCCATCGTGCGGAAGCGCTCCACCTCGGCCTCCTGGCGCTGGATGTAGCCATCGAACTTCAGCGCAATCTCCACCTGCTCAATGACCTCTGCCGGAAGCGCCTCATTCCGGTGCTGCAAATCCTCATAGCCCACCTCTGGCCGTCGGAGAATGCGCGCCAGCGAATCCGACCCCACATGCGTCTTCGCCAGCCGGTCCAACTCGGCCGCGATGGCGTCCCGCTTGGCGGCGACCTTCCGCCACAACCGCTCCGGCAGCAGGCCCACGTCCCGGCCGATCTCCGACAGCCGCAGGTCCGCGTTGTCCTGACGCAGCAGCAGGCGATACTCCGCCCGGCTCGTGAACATCCGATACGGCTCCACCGTGCCCTTGGTCACGAGATCGTCAATCAGCACCCCGATATACGCCTGGTCGCGGCGCAAGACCACCGGCTCACGCCCCTGCACCCGGCGGACGGCATTGATGCCCGCCATCAAGCCCTGCGCCCCCGCCTCCTCGTAGCCGGAAGTCCCGTTGATCTGCCCGGCAAGGAACAGATTACGGCAGACCTTCGTCTCCAAGCTCGGGTGCAACTGTGTGGGGAACGCGAAATCATACTCCACAGCGTAGGCCGGCCGCATGATTTCCGCGCGCTCGCAACCGATGATGCTGCGCACCATCTCGTATTGCACCTCGAACGGCAGGCAGGTCGAGAAGCCGTTCACGTAGATCTCATCCGTCGCGATGCCTTCCGGCTCCAGGAAGATCTGCTGCCGCTCCTTCTCCGGGAACTTCACGATCTTGTCCTCGATGCTCGGGCAATACCGCGGCCCGACGCCCTCGATCACGCCGCTATACATGGGCGACTTGTGGATATTGGCCCGGATAATCTCGGCGGTGCGCGGCGTCGTCCAAGTAATATGGCAGGGGAGTTGGCCGCCGGCTTGGGCGAGGATGGAATCCGGCGGGTAATGTCGAATGTCGAATTCCGAATGTCGAATCGTGCTGGTGTCTCCGTCAGTCGGATTCGCGATTTGCGATTTGCGATTCGCAATTCCTCTTTGTTCCACATGGAACAATCCTTCCGCCCACAGTTCCTCCTTCCAATAAGTGAACCACGGCACCGGCTCATCTCCGGGCTGGATTTCCAGTTTCGTGAAGTCAATCGAATCCCTCACCAAACGCGGCGGAGTGCCTGTTTTGAGCCTCCCCAGCTCAATTCCGATCTCCTGTAACGATGCAGACAAACCCATTGCGGCTGCTTCACCGGCGCGTCCGCCTGACTGCTGGTTTGCTCCGACGTGCATCAGGCCGCGCAGGAACGTCCCTGTTGTTATAACTACCGTGAGCCCAATGTATTGCACTTCGAGAGTGGTTTCTACGCCCGTTACTTCGCCGTCTCGGTGAAGCAGCTTGACCGTCTGGCCTTGCTTGCAATCAAGATTGGCCTGCCGCTCGCACAACCACTTGAACCTGAACTGGTAAGACTTCTTGTCGCACTGCGCTCGGGGTGCGCGGACGCTCGCTCCCTTCGAAGCGTTGAGCATTCGGAATTGAAGGCCGGTCATGTCCGTCGCGCGGCCCATCTCTCCGCCCAGCGCGTCAATCTCCCGCGCCAAGTGTCCCTTAGCCAGGCCACCGATGGCGGGGTTGCAGGACATCTGGCCGATGGTGTCGAGATTGATGGTGAGCAGCAACGTCTGCGCGCCCATGCGCGACGCCGCGAGCGCGGCCTCCACGCCGGCGTGCCCGGCCCCGACTACGATCACGTCGTATTGCTTGGGATAAACGAAGGCCATTCAACGGAGGCGTTTCAGCCAAAAAAAAACGCAAAGAGACGCATAGTATTCACACTCGCACACCAGCAGCGGATGAATTACCAGACGCGCCACAGTCCGTCCATGCTGTGCGTAGAGTCTTGCTCAGACTGACGCATCAGCGGCAAACGCTCTATCACTAGCTTTGCCGCGTCATCGCATAAGCAAGTTCCCTTTTGAAATCAGGTGGATTTGGCGCGAGTTTTTTCTAGCCGCAGGCGGAACAGGGTGGTTGCATGGCTCCGGCAATTTTCAACCCCGTTGAGCCATGGAACAGATGGAAGAAATCCTGAAGGACTTCCTGGTGGAGGCGGGGGAAAACCTTGACCGGCTGGACCAAGACCTCGTGCGGCTCGAGCAGTCCCCCGGCGATCAGAAAATCATCGGCAACGTCTTCCGCGCGCTTCACACCATCAAGGGCAGCAGCGGCTTCTTCGCCTTCAAGCGGCTGGAGAAAGTCGCGCACGCCGGCGAGTCCCTCCTCGGCAAAATCCGCGACGGCAGGCTCACGCTCAATGCCGACATGGTCACGACGCTGCTGGCCGCGCTGGACCGGCTGCGCGAAATCGTGCGCGGCGTCGAAGACACCAAGGCCGAACCCGGCGGCGACGACGCGGAACTCATCGCCGTGTTGCACGCGCTGGGCGAGGGCAAGGTGGCGTCCGTCGCCAGACGTGGTGCGCCAGCACCAGCGTCCGCGCCGCCAGTGCCTGCTGCTCCTCGCGCTGCCGCTCCGACGCCGCCCGCGCCGCCCGCCCGCGCCACCACCCCGGCTCCGGCCAGCGCGAACATTGACAGTTTTCTGCGCGACTTCCTCGCGGAGTCACATGAGAACCTCGACGCGCTGGACCGTGCGTTCGTCGCGCTGGAGCAGGCGCCCCACGACCGCGCGCTGCTCTCGAACGTCTTCCGCACGCTGCACACGCTCAAGGGCAGCAGCGGCTTCTTCGGCTTCTGGCGGCTGGAAAAGGTCGCGCACGCGGCGGAGTCGCTGCTCGGCAAGCTACGGAGCGGCGAGCTGCTGCTCAACGAGGCCATGACCGCCACCCTGCTTGGCACGGTGGACGGCGTCCGCGAGTCGCTGAAGCACATCGAGCAAACCGGGCAGGAAAGCGGGAAGGATTTTTCCGCGCCCATTGAGATACTGAAGCAACTGGCGGAGGGCAAGGCCGTCGCGGCTCCGGCGGCGGAGAAGAGGGTCGCGCCGGTTTCCGCCCCGGCCAGCCCCCTCTCCCCGGCCCTCTCACCCGGCGGGGGCGAGGGGGAAAAGAGCGCAGGTGCCGCACCCGCCGCACCTTCCGCCGCCGACTCCACCGTGCGCGTGGACGTGGGCCTGCTCGACAAGCTGATGAACCTCGTCGGCGAGCTGGTGCTGGCGCGCAACCGCCTGCTGCCTTTCGCAGTGAACCACGCGGACGCTGCCTTCACCTCCGCGACGCAGCGGCTCGACGGCATCACCACGGAGCTGCAGGAGCGTGTGATGAAGACGCGGATGCAGCCCATCAACCACGTCTGGAGCAAATTCCCCCGCCTCGTGCGCGACCTCTCGGCGCAGTGTGGCAAGCAGGTCAACCTCGTCATGGAGGGCACCGAGACGGAGCTGGACCGCACGCTGCTCGACGCCATCAAGGACCCGCTCACGCACATGGTGCGCAACTGCGTGGACCACGGCATCGAGCCGCCGGACACGCGTGTGGCTGCGGGCAAACCGGCGGCGGGCCGCCTGCTGCTGCGCGCGTATCACGAGAGCGGGCTGGTGGTGATTGAAATCTCCGACGACGGCGCAGGCATCAACCTCGCGCGCGTGCGGCAGAAGGCGGTGGAAAAAGGCTTCCTCAAGTCCGAGCAGGCCGCGCGGCTCACCGACCGGCAGGCGACCGACCTGATTTTCCTTCCCGGCTTCAGCACGGCGGAGACAACCACCAGTGTCTCCGGGCGCGGCGTTGGGATGGACGTGGTCAAGACGAACATCGAGAACAGCGGCGGCTCGATTGAGTTGAGCACCGTGGCCGGGCAGGGCACCACGCTGCGGCTGAAGATTCCGCTCACGCTCGCCATCGTGCCCGCGCTCTTCGTCGGCTGCGCGGGCGGGCGGTTTGCCATCGCGCAGACGAGCCTGCTCGAACTCGTGCGGCTCGACCCGGCGCAGGACGGATCGAGCATCGAGGATGTTTACGGCGCGCCGGTCTGCCGGCTGCGTGGCAAGCTGCTGCCGCTGGTGTTCCTCAAGCGCGAGTTGCAACTCGACCGTGCCGGCGACTTGCAGTCGCCGCCCCACGACGCAACGGAAGCCAAAGTCGGCGACTGCGAGTCGCCGGCACCAGCGGAACCCGTGACCATCGTGGTGTTGCAGTCGGAGAGCCACCGCTTCGGCCTCGTCGTGGACGAGGTGCATGACACGGAGGAAATCGTCGTGAAGCCCGTCGGCGCGCTGCTCAAGGGCATCCCTGCGTTCGCGGGCGCGACCATTCTCGGCGACGGCAGCGTGGCGTTGATTCTGGACGTGGCCGGGCTGGCGGAAATGTCCGGCGTGGCGACGAAGCTGCGCGAGCGTCCGCCGGTCGAGGACGCGCCCGCGCTCCGCGTGGCGCACCCGGACGAGAAGTCGCTCCTGCTCTTCCACATGGGCGGCGCGGAACACATGGCCATCCCGCTCGACCTCGTCACGCGGCTGGAGAAGTTCCCGCGCACGAGCATCGAGCGCAGCGGTGGGCGCGAGGTGGTGCAATACGACGGCGGCGTCATGCCGCTGGTGCGCGTGGCGGACTTTGTCGAGGGCTGTCCGGCAACGGTGGATTCCGCCGACACGCTCGACGTGGTGGTGCATCACGCGAAGCAGCAGCCGGTCGGCTTCGTGGTCGGCCAGATTCGGGACATCGTCACCGCGCCGCTGCGCGTGGCGGACGTAACGCGCCAGCGTGGCTTGCTCGGTTCCGCCGTGGTGAACAACCAGATTACCGGCGTGCTGGATGTGCCCGCCATCCTCAAGGCCGCGCGCCCCGAGGACACCCCGAAGCTCATGCCCATCACGCCCATCAAAAATTGAAGTGAAACAGCGTTCAACCATCAGCGGTCAGTGGAGCGCAGGTGTCCAACCTGCGCGTTCATGCCGGGTCGTGATGTGCCGGTTGGACACCGGCGCTCCGCCCAATAGGAACGCCGCCCACGCTTCTCTAATCACTAATCACTAATCACTTTCCCCCCGTGCCCGCGCCTAACAACTGCATCACCTTCCTCGTGGACGGCCAGCTCTTCGGGATGCCGGCCACGGAGGTAATGGAGCTGACGCGCTTTCACGAGCTGACGCCCGTGCCGCTCGCGCCGCCGACCATCGCGGGCCTGATGAACTTGCGCGGGCAGGTCGTGACCGCCGTGGACATGAGGCGACGCCTGGAGCTGCGCCCGCGTCCCGAGGGCCAGCAGCCGATGAACGTCGTGCTCCGCCGCGAGGACGTGCTGGTGAGCCTGCTCGTGGACCAGGTCGGCGAGGTCATCGAGCTGGATGATTCGACCTACGAGCCGGTGCCGGACACGTTGCGCGGCGTCGCGCGCGAGCTGGTGCGCGGCGTCCACAAACTGCCGGGCCGGCTGCTGCTCTTGCTCGACCCCGCCAAAGTCATCGCCGGCCTCACCGTTGCTCCCCGCCGCTCCGCCCTTGCCACTCCCGCCGTATGAAATATCTGCTCAACCGTCTTCGCATCCCGGGCAAACTCTTTCTCATGGCCGCGCTCTTCGTGCTGCCGATGGGGGTCATGCTTTATTTCATGACCGACAACATCAACGAGAGCCGCATCGAGTTCGCGGAGAAGGAACTGGCGGGCGATGAATTTCAGCGCCCCCTCGAGGAGTTGCTCGACAGCGTCGGGAAGCACCAACTGCTGGTCCAGCGCCTCGCCGCCGGCGAGGCCGCGCTGGAAAGCCAAATGCCGCCGTTGGAGCAGCGGATTGACCGGGCGTTCGATGCCTTGGAGGCGGTGGAGGCGAAGCACGGCGTGAAGCTGGAGTTCACGGCCGAGGGCCTGAGCAAGCGGCAGCGCGAGTCCGCCCGCCCCGGAACGGTCAAGCGCAAGTGGCAGGACATGAAAAACCGGACCGCCGCCGACTCCGCCAAGCTCCACGCCAGCCTCGTGGCGGACTTGCGCACCATGATTACCCATTCAGGCGACAACTCCTTCCTGATTCTCGACCCCGACCTCGACAGCTACTACCTCATGGATGTCACGCTGCTCGCGCTGCCGCAGACGCAGCAGCGGCTGGCCGACGTGATGGCGGCGGCGATCCCCATCCTGAAACGCAAGTCAATCACCCCCGCCGAATGGATTCAGTTCGAGGTCTTTGCCGCGCTGTTGCAGGAGTCGGACCTGGATCGGGTGAAGGCGGGCATCCAGACCGCGTTCAACGAAGATCCGAACTTTTACGGCCGCAGCCCGACCTTGCGCCCGCAGCTTGAAGGCCCGTTGAAGGATTATGTCGCCGCCAACGCCGCATTCCTCGCGCTGGTGCGGAAGATGACCGGTGCCGGCGAACTGCCAGAGCGCGAGGTGTTCCTCGTGGCCGGCGAGCACGCGCGCGGTGCGAGCTTCATGCTGTGGAAGGCCGCTGCCGGTGAACTGGACGCGCTGCTGAAGATCCGCATCGCCCACTGGGCACGGGTCAGGAACGCGCAGATGATTTCCGTGTTCGCCGTGCTGGCCTTGGCCGTCTGGCTGGTCTGGCTCGTCACCCGCAGCATCACCCACCCGCTGGCCGACGCAGTGCGGCTGGTCGAGGCCGTCTCCAACCGCGACCTCACGGCGCGGATGGAGTCGGATGCGCGCGATGAAATTGGCCGAATTTGTCGTGCCTTCAACACAATGGTCGAGCAGCTCCGCGCCAGCATCCAGTCCATCGGCGACAACGCGCAGTCCGTCGCCAGTTCGTCGCACGAGTTGAGCGCCGTCAGCGGCGAGGTCAGCGCAAACTCCGAGGAGACCGCCGCGCAGGGCCGCGTCGTCGCCGATGCCGCCACGCAGGTCAGCAAGAACATCCAGACCGTCGCCACCGCGTCCGAGGAGATGAGCGCGAGCATCAGCGAGATCGCGCGCAACGCCAGCCAGGCCTCGCGCGTCGCCACGCAGGCCGTCGGCGTGGCCGACCGCACGAACGCGACCATGACCAAGCTCGGCGCAAGCAGCACGGAGATTGGCAACGTCCTGAAAGTCATCTCCAGCATCGCCGACCAGACGAACCTCCTCGCGCTCAACGCCACCATCGAGGCCGCGCGCGCGGGCGAGCTGGGCAAGGGCTTTGCCGTCGTCGCCAACGAGGTGAAGGAACTCGCCCGCCAGACCGCGAAGGCCACGGACGAGATCACCCACAAGATCGGCAACATCCAGACGGACGCGCAGGGCGCGATGCTGGCCATCCGCGAGATTTCCACCATCATCAAGGAGATCAACGACATCCAGACCGTCATCGCCGGCGCGGTCGAGGAGCAGGCCGCGACGACGAACGAGATTTCCAACAACACGCACCAGGCCGCGCGCGCCAGCTCAGAGATTGCCCGCAACATCACCAGCGTGGCCGACGCCGCGAAGGGCACGACCGCCGGCGCGACGCAGACCGCCGCCGCCGCCGCCGAGCTGGCCCGCCTGGCCAGCGACCTGCGCCGCGTGGTGGACTTGTTCAAACTCGAAGCGCCGGGCAACAAGGCGAACGCGCCGGCTCCCGGCAATGGCAGCGCGCGGGAGTCCGCCAGCCGGACCGCCAGCACGCGCAGTTGAACCGCGATGCCCGCCTCGCGCGCTGAAGACGACAAGGACCGCCCTTCACATTGATGAACGCCCCCGCCGCCCCTCCGCGCAAGATTCGCGTGCTGGTCGTGGATGACTCGGCGGTGATGCGTCGCGCCATCACCACCACGCTGGCGAAGGATCCGCGCATCGAGATCGCCGGCACTGCCAACAACGGGCGCGCCGGGCTGGAGGCCTTGTCGCTCCTGCGGCCGGACGTGGTGACGCTGGACATCGAGATGCCGGAGCTGGACGGGCTGGCCGCGTTGCGCGAGCTGCGCAAGACCCACCCGCGCCTGCCGGTCATCATGTTCAGCTCGCTCACGCAGCGCGGCGCGCAGGCCACCATCCTCGCGCTCACCGCCGGGGCGAGCGATTACGTGGGCAAGCCCACGGACCTCGCGAATCTCGGCGACGCGTTCCGTTGTCTGGAGACGGAGTTGATCCCCAAGATCAAGCTGTTCGGCGAGCAGGTGCTCGCGCAGCAGGAGGCCGCCAGCCACCACCACGCGCCCACGCCCGCCGAGGTCGTGCTCGCGCGGCCGGGCCGCATCCGGCGTGGGACGATTGAGGCTGTGTGCATTGGCGTGTCCACCGGTGGCCCGATGGCGCTGGTGCAGCTCTTCAGCGCGTGGGCCGAGCCGCTCACCGTGCCGCTGCTCATCGTGCAGCACATGCCGGCCACGTTCACGACGCTGCTCGCGCAGCGGCTCACCAGCGTGGGCGTGATGGACGTGCAGGAGGCGCAGGACGGTGATCTCGTCGAGCCGGGCCGCGCTTATCTCGCGCCCGGTGGCCGGCACATGGAGGTTGTGCATGGCGAAGGGGTCACGCGCCTGCGCATCACCGACGAGGCACCGGAAAACTCCTGCCGCCCGGCGGCGGACGTGCTCTTCCGCAGCGCGGCCCAGGTCTATGGCGGCGGGCTGCTGGGCGTGGTGCTCACCGGCATGGGCTGCGACGGCTTGAAGGGCTGCCAGGCCATCCGCGCACGCGGGGGCAACATCGTCGCGCAGGACGAGGCGACCAGCGTGGTCTGGGGCATGCCCGGCGCGGTGGCCAAGGCCGGGCTGGCGGATGCCGTCCTGCCGCTGAACGAAATCCCGGCGGAAATTGTCCGCGTGACGCGGCCCAGGCTCAATTTCTGACCTGCATGGCCCCCGACGAGTTCCAATACTTCGCGAGCCTGCTGGAGAAGCACGCGGGCATCGTGCTGGAGGCGGGCAAGGAATACCTCGTCGAGGCGCGGCTCGCGCCGGTCGCGCGCGACACGGGCTTCGCCTCCGTGAGCGCGCTGCTCCAGAGTTTGCGGCAGAACGCGCCGGGCCGCGCGCACTGGCAGGCCATCGAGGCGCTTACGACGAACGAGACCTCCTTCTTCCGCGACGAGCATCCGTTCAACGCCCTGCGCGACGTGATTCTCCCCGAACTGCTGGCGCGCCGCGCCACCTCGCGCTCGCTCAACATCTGGTGCGCCGCCGCGTCCACCGGGCAGGAGCCATACAGCCTGGCGATGCTGCTGCGCGACAGCTTCCCGCAACTGCTCGGCTGGAACCTCTCCTTCATCGCCACCGACCTCTCCGAGGCCGCGCTGGGCCGCGCGCGCGAAGGCCGCTTCAACCCGACCGAGATTGGCCGCGGCCTGCCGCCGGTCTTCCGGCAGCGCTACTTTCATCAGGACGGCGAAGGACTGCGCGTGCGCGAGGAAGTCCGCCGCATGGTCGCCTTCCGTCCGATGAACCTCGTCGGCCCGTGGCCGAACATGCCGGAGCTGGACCTCGTGCTCCTGCGCAACGTGCTCATCTACTTCAACGTCGAGACCAAGCGGAACATCCTCCAGAAAATCCACCGCCACCTGCGGCCCGACGGCTGCCTGCTCCTCGGCGCGGCGGAATCCACGCTGCACATCGAGGAGTCCTACGAGGTCGTCCACCTGGAGCGCACCGCCTACTACCGCGCGCGCCGCCCGGCCCCCAACGCGGCCAGCCTGGGACTGAACTGGGCGGTCTGAGTGGCCCGTTCACTTCTTCGGTGCGAAGGGCGATGGCGGGATCTTCTTCGCCGCCGCGCGCGCGTCGTCAAAGCTAGTCACGGGTGACTTCAACTCGATGAGCTGCCACAGCTCGGGGAAGTCGAACGCCTGCCCCGGTTGCAGCGCCGTCAGCGGGCTGAACACCTCCAGCGCGGCCATCTGGTCGCTCCACGAAAACTCCACCGTGTGCCCCGCGCCCGCATACAACGCCCCGCGCCAGGTTTGAAAATGCTTCACGAACAGCAGCCGCCCGCGCACGTAGGCCACCCAGCCGCCGTCCGTGTCCGAGCCGAGCTTGCCCGGCGCGCCCGCCGCCTGCGCCACGAGCAAATCGCCGAAGACCGCGACGTTGGGCGACGCGGGCTGCTCGCCGTCGAAGGCGGAACCCGTCTCCGTCGGACGCAGCACCGCCCAGCCCGCGCGGTGGCGGCTCTGCTTCGGCAGGCGGAGCAAGACGAAGCCGCCCGCCGGGCAAAGCGTGCGGTCGTGGAGATTGTGGCGCGTCGGGTTGGGCGAGGCGTTCACCATGCGCTGCATCACGCCGAGCGCGCCGGTGTCCGGATCGAGCGTGAAGCTCTTGAGCAGCCGCAGGCCGGTCACGACGTCCAGCGGGCTGGCCGTCTCGACCGTCTGGTCGCGGGGCGCGACGGAGGCGTGCGGTCCGAGCCACACCGCCTGCCGCTCCGGCCTGCCAAGCAGGCCGGGGCCGAAGTCGCATTGGTAGCCGCCCACCCAGAAGCCGCCGGGGAATTGCGCGAGCGTCCTGCCATTGCTGTCGGGATTCTCCAGCAGCGCGTTCACGCCGCCGCGGCTGTATTGCACCACGCGCCCGCCGATGTTGGGCACCACGACGGCCATCACCTTTCCGTGGTCATCACGGAGCGACAGAGCATTCGTCCAGCCGAGCGCCGGGCCTTGGTTCACCCCGGCCGGGAGCGCTGCGCGCAACCACGCGGGGGCAAGCGCAAACCAGAGCGCCAACATGCGCGCGGCCAGGCTTCGGAGAAAACTCATGCGCGCGGAAACTACCAGCCCCCGCCGCAGGCTCAATGCTGTTCGCGCGACGAGCTACGCCAGCAACTCCTTGATGACCTGCCCGCCGAACTGGGAGAGCTGCTTGAAGCGGCCGCCGTGGAAGTAGGTGAGTTTGTTGTCGTCCAGCCCCAGCAGGTTCAGCAGCGTGACATGCACGTCGCGGATGTGGTGGATGTTGGTGACGGCCTTGTCGCCCAGCTCGTCGGTCGCGCCGATGGTGTGGCCGGCCTTCACGCCGCCGCCGGCGAACCAGAGGGTCATCGCGTGCGGGTTGTGGTCGCGGCCGTAGGCGGTGCCGCCACGCACGCCGTTGTCCGGCGAGCGGCCAAACTCGCCGCACCAGACTATGAGCGTGGAGTCGAGCAACCCGCGCTGCTTGAGGTCGGCAAGGAGCGCGGCGATGGGCTGGTCCACCTGGCGGACGAGGTTGCCGTGGGCGCGCTCGATGTAGTCGTGGCTGTCCCAGGTGCCGGCATAGAGCTGCACGAAGCGCACGCCGCGCTCGACCAGCCGCCGCGCGAGCAGGCACTTGCGCCCGAAGGCGTCCGTCGGCTCCGCGCCGATGCCGTAGCCGGCCTTGAGCCGCACGTCCTCCTTGTCGAGGTCGAGGATGCCGGGCACCTCCATCTGCATGCGGAACGCGAGTTCGTAGGCGTCCATGCGCGCGGCGAGCTCATCATGCTGCGCATGGGTTTCACGATGCGCGGTATTCAGCTTCGCGAGCAGATCGAGGTTCTGGCGTTGGTGCTCGGGGGAAATTCCCTTGGGCGGCGTGAGGTCGAGGATGGGCGAGCCTTTCGCGCGCAGCGGCGTGCCTTGGAAATGCGCGGGGAGAAAGCCGTTGCCCCAGTTCGCCGCGCCGCCCTGCGGATACGAGACCTCCGGCAGCACGATGAAACCCGGCAGGTTCTGGTTCGCCGAGCCGAGGCCGTAAGTGACCCACGAGCCGATGGCCGGGTCGCCGCCGAAGCGATTGCCAGTGTTCATCTGATACATGGCGGTCGGGTGGTTGACCGAGTCCACCTGCGCGCCGCGGAAGAAGCAGAGGTCGTCGGCCACGCGAGCGAGGTGCTCCCAGTTCTCCGCGATGTCCGCGCCGCTCTGGCCGGCCCTGCGGAACTTGAACGGGCTTTGCACGTAGTAGCGCTTCCCGCTCTCCATCGCAGACTTCATCTTGCCCTCGCGGACGAACTCCTTGAGGTGCATCTCGGCGAGCTTGGGCTTGGGGTCGAAGGTGTCTATGTGCGACGGCCCGCCCTCCATCATCAGGAAGATGCAGTTCTTCGCCTTCGCGGGGAGATGGCCTTCCTTGGGCGCGAGCGGGGAGGCGGGTTTCGAGTTTTGAGTTTGGAGTTTCGAGTTGGTCTCCGCTGCCAGCAGGGAGCTGAACGCCACGCTGCCGAGGCTCGCGCCGAGGGAATAGACGAAGTCCCGCCGGGTCGGCGCGTGGAGGGCGCGGCGGCCTGCGCAGGAAAAATACGGCTTCATGGCTTAATACACGTAGGCAAACTCGTTCGCGTTGAGCAGCACGAGGCAAACCTCGGCGAGGCCGCGCAACTCGGGCGAGGCGTCGGCGGGTTGCAGGTCGGGGACGAAGTCGGCGGCCACTTCCAGCGGCTCGGTGAACTTGAACTTCTCGCCGGTGTTCTCCTCGACGGCCTCGCGCGTGACGGAGCGTGGCGGCGCGGGCTTCTCGAACTTGAGCGTGCGGTGCCGCTCGGTCATCGCGTCCCAGTGGACGAGGCAGGTTTTCAGCTCGTCTGGTTTGGGCGCTCGGTTGAAGGCGAGCTCGAAGGCGCGGGTCAGGATTTGCGATTGCCGATTGCCGGTTGCCGATTTGGCTCCCGCCTCGGTCACGAGCCGGTTCGCGAAGGCGAGCGCGCGGTCGTAGGTCGCCTGGCTGTTGAAGAGCGCGAAAACCTGCGGCGTGACGGTTGAGGCATCGCGGGCCTCGCAGCTCAGGTCGGGCGAGGGGGCGTTGAAAACTTCGTAGAACGGGTCGCCCGCGCCGCGCAGCTTGAGCGCGTAAAGACTTCGCCGGTGACGCTGCTCGGGTTTGGGCGAGGGCTGCCACGCCTCCGCGAACGTGCCCATGACCTGGCGCGGCTGGAGCGCGGCTTCGAGGTTCATCTCGGGCCGCACCGGGATGCCGCCGAGGGCGGGGTTCAGCTCGCCGGAGACGCGGAGCATGGCGTCGCGCAGCTCCTCGGCGGCGAGGCGGCGGGGTTTGAAGGTCAGGTAGCTCGACATTCCAATGTCGAGTTGTTGGCTTGTTGGCATCGCTGCGTCTCGACTTTGGAAAGTCGAGCTACGCCGATACGCCTCGCTCGTCATGATGAGCCGGTGCATCGCCTTCACGGACCAGCCGCGCTCGACGAAGGTCGCGGCGAGCCAGTCGAGCAGCTCGGGATGCGTGGGCTTCTTGCCGGTCGCGCCGAAGTTGTTCGGGTTGCCGGCGAGCGCCTGGCCGAAATGCCATTGCCAGATGCGGTTCACCATCACGCGCGCGGTGAGCGGGTTGTCCGGCGCGGCAATCCAGTTGGCGAGGGCGAGCCGGCGGCCCGCGAGGTCATTGCCGACGGCCGATTGCCGACTGCCGATTGGACCGACCACGCTCAACGCACCCGGCGCGACCTTCGCCGCCGGGGAGAACGGGTCGCCGCCCGTGAGAATGCACGTCTCCTCCAGTTCGCCCACGGCCATGCGGTTCGCCGGCATGCGCATCGGGTTCACGACCGCCTTCACCTCCGGCGTGCGGCCGCTGTAGACGGCGAAGGCGAGCGGCTCGAAACGGTCCAGCTCCCACTTGAGGCGCTCCAAGCCTTTGCGCGCGATGCGCTCGTGGCCGTAGTCCTCGGGCGCGAAGCCGATGAGCTTCGGCGGAATCTGCGCCTCGGGAACGCCCTTGCGCGCGAGCGCGTTCCGCACCTCGGCGTAGCCGGCCTCGCGTCCGCGCTTGCCGGTCTTGCCGGTGACTTCCTCGACGGCCTGCTCGAACACTTTCACGTCGAACTTCCGCTCCGCATACCACGCCCGCGCGGCGGCGAGGGACTTGTCGTCCAGCCGCTTGAGCTGCGCGAGGTAGAACTCGCGGCGTTGTTCCAGATACTTCTTCTCCTCGAAGCCTCCGGTGTTTTCGCCCGGCGCAAACTCCGCCGGTCGGTCGGCCATCTGCGTGGTGCTGAACACGGCTTGGAAGGAGTAGTAATCGCGCGTCGGCACCGGGTCGAACTTGTGGTCGTGACAGCGCGCGCACTGGAGCGCGTGCCCGAGGAAGGTCTCGCCCACCGACTGCGTCACGTCGTCGAGGAACCGCTGGCGCGCGACCTTCGCGACCTCCATGCCGGTGAGTTCCCACGGGCCCATGCGCAGGAAGCCCGTTGCCACGAGGAGTTCCGGGTTGGGAGTTTGGGGTTTCGAGTTTTCAAGCATCTCGTCACCGGCGATTTGTTCGCGGATGAACTGGTCGTAGGGCTTGTCGCTGTTGAAGGCGCGGACCACGTAGTCGCGATAACGCCAGGTGCTGCCACGCGTGTAGTCGTTGGCGAAGCCGCTGGAATCGGCGTAGCGCACCACGTCGAGCCAGTGGCGGCCCCATTGCTCGCCGTAGTGCGGCGAGCCGAGCAGACGGTCCACGAGCTTCGCGAATGCCTTCTCGTCGCTGTCCTTGTCCTGCACGAACACCGTTACTTCCTCCGCCGTAGGCGGCAGCCCGAGCAGGTCGAAGGTCGCGCGGCGGATGAGCGTGCGGCGGTCGGCGAGCGGGGCGGGCTTGAGGCCGGCGGGAAACTTGGCGGCGAGAAAGGCATCCACTGGATTGCCGATTGCCGATTGCCGATTGCCGATTTCGGGAACTGTCGGCCTCGTGAGCGGCTGGTAGGCCCAGAGATTCTCCGGCTTGTAACGGCGGTTCGTCCACTCCGGCGAGAGGCCGCCGCTGGTCTTCACGGGAATGCCGTCTTCGGCGGACCACTTGTCGGCGTTCGACTTGGCAATCTCCGTGAGGCGCTTTGCGTCCGGCCACGGCGCGCCGCCGGCAACCCACTCCTTCACCCACGCGAGCTGCTCCTTGGTGAGCTTGTCGTTCTCCTTCGGCGGCATCGCGGCCCAGTTCTCGGCCTCGTGCTCGCGCGTAACGGCGAGCCAGAGCGGGCTGGCGTCGGGCTTGCCGGGGACGATGGACGGTTTCTCGCTCTCGCCGCCCTTGAGCAGGCCGACGAGCGTGCGCATGTCGAGGCCGCCCTTGATTTTCTTCGGGTCATCGCCGTGGCAGGCGAGGCATTTCTCCTTGAACAACGGCTGGATGCGCCGGGCAAAGAGCTCTTCAGCGGGCGCGGTCGGTGCGGCGGCCTTCGCCGCGGGCGACAAGGCGGTGACCGTGAGCAGCAGGGTGGTAAGCGCGCGAGCCTTCATGCCGGTGAAACGTCAGGCGATTGGACGGCAATTGGCGTTGGCTGGCTACACGCAAATCTGGTTCTCCGCTGGTTTGAGTGGAATTGACCGCGCGGGGAACTCGCGCTGGAGGCGCGCCTGAAGGTAGCCGGTGGGAAGCTCCGAATCGGAGCGCGCCCACCGGTGCTGGTTTCAAATGCCCGGTGCCCCGGCGGGGCGCATGAATCATCGTCCTTCCAACGCCGCGTTCATGCGCCCCCGCCGGGGCGCGGTCACGTTCGGCTGGCTGACCGGTGGGTGCGGCTCTCCCATCGGTTGAGCCTTCCCACCGGCTACCTTCAATGGCCCCGCCGGGGCCGGGAGGCGCGCCAACCTCTGCTTCCATCCCACTCAAAACAGGGGGAACTGCAAATCGGTGTGCACTGCCAAATGCGTTCTGGGTGGAGAGGCTCGCAGTCATGAGCGGACCGCGAAGGAAACGCGTTGTCGCCGCTGCGCTCTGCCGCCGCAGTCCAAGACGCTCAAGGTTGCTTGGGCGCGACGGGGACTAACTTGCCGCCGGGGAGGACGCGGAGCCGCTGGCCGCGCCAGACCACGGTGTTGCCGAGGAAGGCCAGCGCCCAGATGGGGACTTGGAGGAGGTCTTTGAGCAGCGGTAAAAAGACACGCGCGCCCTCTAATCCAGAAATCGCATGGTTCCTGTTCATTTCGGAACTACTCCGTATCCTGAAGGCATTTTCCAATAAGATTGAGGTTGCTTCGAGTCGCCGGATTAGTAGCCGTCCATCGCACTCAAAGGCTGAGGAGAGACGAATCACCCATCCGAGCATGAATAGAAAACAGTTGTGTCCAAAGAGGAGCAGCTCGATTGGAGTAAAATCTCCTCCGAGAAGTCCCTTGTCTGAACGCGAGCTGACATGGACAAACGCTGCTATTGTCGCCAGCGTCGGCCACCATGTGGCATTGCTCAGGATGCTGAAGAAATACGGCACGGGCTGGCAGACGCGGATGGTGCGCGCCCAGCGGAGTTGATGCGCCCAGACTTCGCGCCAGCCTTGCTCCCGCTCGCGGCACTCGACGACCACGGGGCACAGCTCGATGCGGTAGCCGCGCTTGGCGATTTGATTGCCGAGTTGGTAGTCGTCCGCGAGGTAGTCCACCAGCGCGCGGAAGCCACCGACTTCATTGAGCTGCTGCCGGCGCGTCGCCATCACCGCGCCGAGGGCGAAGTCCAGCGGCTTGAGCGTGCGGGACTGGAGCACCTGGCTCCAGAAGTCCGCGTTCACGGCCACGGCCTCCCATTGCATCGCGAGCGTGGTCGGGTTCGTGAGCGCGTAGAAGCAGTTCACGAGGCCGGCCTGCGGGTCGCGCAACGGCTGGACGACCTGCGCGAGGAAGTCCGGTGGCACGCGCGTGTCGGCGTCGCTGACGATGAGGTGGTCGTGCTGCGCGAGGCGTTCGAGGTGGACGAGCGTGGAGACCTTGGCGTTGGGGCCGAGCTGCTCGGGGCAGAGGACGAGCTGGGCGCTCGCCTGCGGGTGCTCGGCAATCAACTTGCGGACGAGTTCGCAGGCGGGGTCCTTCTCGTCCGCGACGCCGAAGAGAAGTTGCACCGGGCCGCGATAGTCCTGCTTGAACCAGCTTTCGAGGCAGCCGCGCGTCTCGGGGTCGAGGCCCTTGAGCGGCTTGAGCAGCGTGACGCCGGGGGCGAACGAGGTGTCCGTCGCGCGCTGGTGCAGCGGGAAACGGCGTGCGGCGAGCCATTGCCAGAGCGTGATGGCGAGGCTCAGGAGCGCGAGCGCGGCGAGGATGAGGTGCAGGAGCACGCGCGGTTCTTAGCACGGGCTGGCGCGGCGGAACAATCCTTGAGCCAGACGTGTGACGCGCGGGCAAGACAGGTGGCGGTTCGCTTGACACGGTTTTGCCGCCGCCGGATGATTTCGCGCACACCACTCAAACGCCACCCACATTGCCATGAGCGAAGAAAAGCCGGTCTTTCGCGGGAGTTCGTCGCAGGTGCTCAACCTTGCCCACTTCGCCGGGGCGATCGTGCTGGGCGGGGTGACGCTTTTTGCCAGCACCCAGTTCGGTGGCTGGCTCGCTGCCTTGGTGGTGTTGCCGCTGGCGTATGCCGGCTGGCGCGGGTGGCTGATCGCGAGCCGCGTGTATGAGATCACTACGGAACGCATCAAGGTCACGACCGGCCTGCTGAACAAGCACACGGACGACCTGGAGCTCTACCGCGTGAAGGACACCGTGCTGGAAGAGCCGGTGCTGTTGCGCCTCGCGGGCGCGGGCAACATCGTGCTGACCACGAGCGACACGACGACCCCGACGCTCGTGCTCGAAGGAATCACGGGCGCGAAGGAGGTGCGGGAGGAACTGCGCAAGCACATCGAGGCCTGCCGCGACCGAAAGCGGACGCGGCTCACGGAGTTGGAATGAAAGCCAGCCCGGCGCCCAGCCAGAGGCGGCTTCAGCGTGGACCCGAACGCTACTTCGCCAGCTCCCGCAGCGCGGTCTTGAGCACCTTGCCGGTGGCGTTGCGCGGGAGCGCGGGCAGGACGCGGAAGTGGCGCGGCACCTTGTAGTCCGCCAGCTTCTCGCGCACGAAGTCGTGCAGCGCCTTCTCGTCGAGCGCCACGCCCTCGGCCAGCACCACGAAGGCCAACGGCTGCTCGCCGCGCCGCGCGTCCGGCACGCCGATGACGGCAGCGTCCTTCACGCCGGGGAAGCGGTGGATGACCTCCTCGACCTCGCGCGGATAGACGTTGATGCCGTTGACCAGCAGCATGTCCTTCTTACGGTCGGTGATGTAGTAGAAGCCGTCGGCGTCGCGATGGCCGATGTCGCCGGTGTAAAGCCACGCGTCGCGAATCGTCTTCGCCGTTTCCTCCGGCTGGTTCCAGTAGCCGCGCATCACGTTTGGGCCGCGGATGCACAGCTCGCCGGTCGTGCCGACGGGGAGTTCCTGGCCGTCATCGTCGCGAATGCTCAACTCCACGCCTGGAATCGGCAGGCCCACGCTGCCGGCTTTGGGCGTGCCGTGAATGGGATTCACCGTCGCCACCGGGCTGCTCTCCGTCGGGCCGTAGCCTTCGATGAGCGGCAGCTTCGGGAAGCGCGCGTGGAACTGCTTCAACACCTCCAGCGGCAGCGGCGCGCCGCCGCTGATGCACAGTCGCAGGGATGGCAGCTCCATTCCCGCCGGCAGGCCCGCGAGCGCGCGGTGGATTGGCGGCACGGCGGGCAGCATCGTTGCGCGCCGGTGGACGATGTCGTCGAGCACATGCTTGAACGGGCTGACGGACTTCACCAGCACAACACTCGCGCCCTGAAGCAGCGGGCAGAGCGTGCCGACGGTGAACATGAAGCTGTGGAACTGCGGCAGGAGCACGAGCAGGCGGTCCTCGTCGTGAAAATCGAGGCAGACGAAACAACTGCGGACATTCGAGAGGAAGTTCCCGTGCGTGAGCATCGCGCCCTTGGGATGGCCCGTGGTGCCCGACGTGTAGAGCAAAGCGGCGAGATCAGACTCGTTCAAGTCGGCGGGGGCCGGCGCGTCCGCCTCGGCCAGCGCGCCGAAGTCTTCGATGCGCAGAAACTTCAGCTCCGGTCGGAGCGCGGCGAGCCTGGCCTGGTTCTCCGCGAGGCTGTGGTCCGTGATGACGACGCGTGCGCCGGAGTCGCCGAGGATGAAGGCGACCTCCTCCGGCTTGAGGAAGTTGTTGATGACCGTGACCACGCCGCCCGCGCGCCAGACGCCGAAGAGCGCGGCGGGAAACTCCGGGCAGTTCTTCAGCCAGACCGCCACGCGGTCGCCGCGCGCGACGCCGAAATCCCTCGTCAACGCCCGCGACAGCCACGCCGTCCGCTGCGCAATCCAGTCGTAGGCCAGTTGCGCCTCGCCCCAGAAGATGGCCGGGTGATAACGGCGGCGCGCGACGGTCTCGGCGAAGGCGGCAAAGAGGTTCATGGGAGGGAGGGTAAGGAAATCGCCGCCGGCTCCAACTCCGAAGTGAGCTGCGGCCGTGGAGCCCGGACGCCCACGTCCGGAACCCGCCGCTGCGGACGTGGGCGTCCGCGCTCCAATCGTTCGCGGGCGTCTTCAGCTCGCCGCGCGCAGCTCCATCCACATAGCGGCGCGGAAGGTTTCCCCCGGTGCGAGCACGATGACCTCGCCGGGCTGGGCACGCGTGAAGGAGTTCGGCAGCGCCGTCCACGGTTCGAGGCAGTAGAACGGCGCGTCCGTCGTGCGCGACCAGATGGCGCAGTAGCGATGCGGCGGCGCGCCTTCCCAGTTGAGAACGATTTCGAGTTCGCTTGCCGGGTCCACGAGGGTGAGTTCGCGTCGTGAGAACTCGCCGAAGAACAGCGTGTGCGCCACGTCCTCGGCAACGCTGAGTTCGGTCGCCGGCTTCGCCGTCGGTGTGAAGCACTCGTAACGCGCGTCCGCCGCGATGTGCTGGCACGCGGGGATTTTCACGAAGCACTTTCCCCGCTCGCCGCGCGGCGTGAGCGGCACTTGGAAGTAGGGATGAATCCCCGTGCTGAACGGCATCGGCTCTGCGCCGCGGTTCTCCACCGTCTGCTCGAAGTGCAGCCGCCCGCCGTCCAGCCGGTAGGTCACGCGATGCGCGAACGCGAACGGATACACCGCCCGCGTCGCCTCGCTGTCCGTCAGCTCCATCGTCAGCGCCGACTCGCCGCGCGCCACCACGCGCCACGCCGACCGCCGCGCGAAGCCGTGCTGCCCCAGCGCAAACTCGCGCCCACCCCACGCGTAGTGATGTTCGCGGCCCGGCAGATGGTTGAAGCTGACCATCGGGAACAGCAGCGGATTCCCCGCCCACATCTCCTTCGGGTAGCGGTCCACGATCGCCTGACTGAAATGCAGCGCGTCCACCAGCCCGTGCTTCGCCGTGGGCCGCGCGTAACGCAGCAGCCAGCCACCGAGTTCCGGCGCGATGACGGCGAGTGCGCCGGTGGAGTCTTTAAGCTCCAGTAAGTATTCCCCAGTCAATTGGACGTATCCTTCTTCTCGTCCTCGATAAGTTTGGTTCGGGACTCAATTCCCATGAGGTCTTTGAAGTTCGGGAAGAGGTTTTTCACGCTCTCGGGGGCTTGTAGTGCTGGATGAATTTCAGCCCCCTCTTCAATCATCGCTGAGAACTCCCTGAGTGAAAACTTGACCCGCTCCAATGTTTCGGGACTGACCTCACCTTTGAGGTGCTCTGCTGCGATGTTCTTTGCCTCCCCTTCGACAAGCAGGGCGAGCATTCGTCGCTCCGCTTCAACTAGTGATTCCAGGAAGTCATTTCTTAATTCTAGGGACTTTACATATTGGGAATGTAGTCTGCCTTCTTGAATCTTCTTGTAGATAACAGCACTTGCCCAAGCGAGTGCTCCTACCAGCGAAACGACTGCGGAACCTCCAACTGCGATTTGGAGCCAAAGCGATCCTGGTTCCCACGACTTGAGCTTCACTTCTCCCCCCACTTCCTTAACCAGTAAAACTTGCTCAAGTGCGGTTGCCAAACGCTCCTGCGCCCTTATGACAGACCGCAAGTCTGAGCTGCTTGGGAGTTTTACCGAGATTGCGTCCGTGTCCTGTTGAGTCAAAACTTGCTCTGTGATGTAAGCGTGCAGACCACGCAGCCTCTGCGCGTATATTGAAATCGTTTGAGTGAGCTCATGCCACTCGGTAGGAGGAATGTCGATCGAGGTCGATGCTGTCTTGAAAATAATCGACTCGCTGAGTTGAGTTTCAAAGTTTGAAAACCCCGGGACTCCCTGCAACCTCTCGAGGCGATCACGGAGCTCACCGATTCCTCGCACCGAGCATTGGGCAGGAAAATGCTGATCGAAAGGCTTGCTTGCTCCTCCTGAGTTCAGTTTCTCAAGTATTTCCTGTGCGCGCATGGCATTTAAGCATCTTGAATCGTGGTGCCACGATAGTTGGGGACCGTAAGTAGCATGTCAAATTCTGTTCGGTTTCTCGGCTGTTCATCGGAACAAATCCATCTGCGGGTTCGCCTCGACCTGCTTGAGTTTCTCGCGGTCCTGCTGACGGCGGGAGGTTTGGCGGACGGTGCCTTCGGGGGTGAGTTCGCTGTCTTCGAGGTTGCGAAGGATGACTTTTGCGCGTTCCAAAACTTCCTTCGGCACGCCGGCCAAACGCGCGACTTGGATGCCGTAGCTCTTGTCGGTGCCGCCTTCGACGATTTTGCGGAGGAAGATGATCTGGTCGTGCCACTCGCGGACGGCGACGTTGTAGTTGCGCAGGCGCGGCATCCGGGCGGCGAGTTCGGTCAACTCGTGGTAGTGCGTGGCAAAGAGGGTTTTCGCGCCGACCTGGTTGTGCAGGTGCTCGACGATGCTCCACGCCAGCGAGAGGCCGTCGAAGGTGCTCGTGCCGCGCCCGATCTCGTCGAGGATGACGAGGCTGCGGGCGGTGGCGTTGTTGAGGATGTTCGCGGTCTCGCTCATCTCCACCATGAAGGTGCTCTGGCCGCGTGCGAGGTCGTCGCTCGCGCCGATGCGGGTGAAGATGCGGTCCACGAGATCCACGCGCGCGGACGCGGCGGGCAGGAAGCTGCCGGTGTGCGCCAGCAGCGTGAGCAGCGCGACTTGGCGGATGTAGGTGGATTTGCCGGCCATGTTCGGGCCGGTGATTAACCCGATCTGAGGAGATGGGAGATGGGAGATGGGAGATGGGGAATTGCTCTCGGTAGGGACGCGCTGCTGCGCGTCCGCGCCTTGGCCGACCGGCAGGTCGGCCCTACCAATCGAGGCGAGCTCGGTGTCGTTTGGGACGAAGCGCTCTTCGGTCAGGGCTTGGTCGAGGACGGGGTGGCGGGCTTCGCGAAGCAGCAGTTGCCCGGCATCGCAGACTTCGGGGCGGGTGTAGTTGAAGTGGCGCGCGGTCTCGGCGAAGCACGCGAGCACGTCGAGCTGTGCGAGGGCAGCGGCGGTTTGCTGGATGGCAGCAAGGTTGCCGATGACCTCCTCGCGCACGCGGAGGAAGAGCTCGTATTCCAGCTTCATCGCGCGCTCTTCCGCGCCGAGGATTTTGCCTTCCATCACCTTGAGCTCGGGCGTGATGAAGCGCTCGCCGTTGGCGATGGTTTGCTTGCGGATGTAGTCGGCGGGGACTTTGGCGAGGTTGGCCTTGGTGATTTCGATGAAGTAGCCGAAGACGGAGGTGAACCCGACTTTCAGCGACGCAATGCCGGTGCGCTCGACTTCCTTCTGCTTGAGCTGCGCGATCCAGTCCTTGCCGCCGCGCGACGCGGCGCGCAGTTCGTCGAGGTTTGGATCGAAGCCGTCGCGGATGAGTCCACCCTCTTTCAACGCGAGCGGCGGTTCGTCCACGATGGCGCGAGCAATCAGCT
The DNA here is from genome assembly GCA_009773355.1 of Limisphaerales bacterium. Classification (GTDB taxonomy): domain Bacteria; phylum Verrucomicrobiota; class Verrucomicrobiia; order Limisphaerales; family SXTU01; genus SXTU01. Next base: position 12,763 of record WRPG01000013.1, on the reverse strand, counting down.
CGACGAGCGCGGGGAGTTCGGTGAGTTGGGCGGTGAGGTCGGTGAGCAAGGTAGGGACGCGCTGCTGCGTGTCTTCGGATTCCGTTTCGTTGAGCAGGCTCGGTGACGCAGTGGACGCGCGGCAGCGCGTCCCTACCACGTCGGCGAGGACTTGTTTCAGCGCTGGAACTTGTTCAACCGCCATTCGCAGCGCGTGGAGGTCGCGGCCGTTGCCGGTGCCGACGGAGAGGCGGCTGACGGTGCGCTCAAGGTCGCGGACTTCGGCGAGCTTCACACGAAAGGCTTCGAGCGCCGCGCCGTTTTCCAGCCACGACTGAACGGCGTCCTGCCGGCGGCGGATTGGCTCGACGGCGGAAAGCGGTTGCGTCAGCCAGTTGCGCAGCAGGCGCGCGCCCATCGGTGTGACGGTGCGGTTCAGCGCGCCGTAGAGCGACGTGTTCTTCGGCGCGTCGCGGTGGAGCGGCTCAAGGATTTCCAGGTTCCGCAGCGTGGTGCTGTCGAGCACGAGGTAGTCGCGGCACTGGTAGAACGTGATGCGCGTGAGGTGTTTCACGTCGCGGCGCAGGTGCTGGGCGAGGTAGTGCAGCGCCGCACCCGCCGCGCCGGTGGCGGCGGTGCGGCCCTTCAAGCCGAAGCCGTCGAGCGCCGCGACCTTGAAGTGCTCGCGCACGGTGAAGACCGCTGTCTCCGGCGCGAAGACCCAGTCGTCGTGGCCGATGAGAATTCCCGGTGCGCCTGCGAGCAGTGTGCGAAGCGACGACGCTTCGCCGGGGTAAATCGTTTCCGCCGGGCGCAGGCGTTCCAGTTCGGTGAGCAGTTCGGCATCGCTCTCGGTCTCCGTGGTGCGGAAGTCGCCGGTGGTCAGGTCCACGACGGCGATGCCCGTGACTTTCCCGGCGGGATACACGGCGGCAAGGAAGTTGTTCCGTTCCGCCGCGAGGAGGCGCTCATCGAAGTGCGTGCCGGGCGAGAGGATTTGCGTGACCTCGCGTTTGACAAGCTGGCCGGGCCGGGCTTCCTCGACCTGGTCACACACGGCGACCTTGCGCCCGGCGCGGAGGATGCGCGCGACGTAACTGTTGAACGCGTGGTGCGGGATGCCGCACATCGGGACGACGCCGCGTTTGGTGAGCGCGACGTTGAGGAGCCGCGCGCCCTCGACGGCGTCCTCGAAGAACATCTCGTAGAAATCGCCGAGGCGGAAGAGCAGCAGCGCGTCCTTGGGCAGCTCGCTTTTGACGCGGCGATACTGCGCCATCATGGGCGTGAGCGGCGGTTCAGGAGCGGCGGTGGACATCGCGGGCGCGACGATACCGGCAAAAAAAAAATCGCGCGAAGTGAAACTTTGTCGTGACGTGACGGGGGCGAATCCGTTACTTCAATCGCATCAGCCAATATACGCATCGCGTGAAAAGAGCTTTTCGGAACTTATTCCAGCCGCGCTCGCGCGCGTTGAAAGGAGGTGAGTGACCCATGGCAGCAAAGAAAAAGGCCGCGAAGAAAAAAAAGAAGTAGTCACTCACCATCAACCCTGAACGGCTCCGCCGGGCGCAAGTCCGGCGGAGCTGTTCGCATTTCAACGGGGCACTGGCGCGCCGAGCGGCAGGCGGGCGAGCGTGGCGTATTGGGCCGCGCCTGAGCCGAGGGCGCTGCGGATGAGCTCAAGGTGGTCCACGCGCCATTCGCCGAAGGCGGTGGAGCGATGCGCTTGAAGAAAGGCGGGCACCGGTTCAGTTCTGCTCCGCTGGTGAACCCGCCGCCCGATGGTGATGTGCGGCGTGAAGTCGCGCTCGTCCCGGTGTTCGCCGAAACCGGCGGTCTGGGCGGCGGTTTCCGCGACAAGCTGGCGGAGCGGGGCCAAGTCGCCTTGCAGATCAACCCAAAGAACTCGTTGTCCGAACTGACCCAAGCCCTCCGCCCGCAGGCTGAATGGAGCAGCCCGCCGGCAAACCTCGGCCAACCGCGCCTGCAACTCGGGCACCTGGCCAGCCGAGACATTGCCGAAGAAGCGGATGGTGAGGTGGATTTTCTCCAGGCGGGAACACTTGAACTCGCGCGTGATGTCCGTCCGCTCCAGCAGTTGCGCGATGGCGGCCTTCACCTCGTCCACGACCGGGGCGGCGACGAAGAGACGCCAGCGCTCCGGCTTCATGCAGGCTCCTGCTGGCTGATGCAGTGGAAGCTGCCGAGGCCCCAGATGAGTTCCGTTGAGTCAATGCCCACGACGCGGTGCCGGGGAAACTCGTGCTGCAGAATCTCCAGCGCGCGATGGTCGTTGGCGTGGCGGTAGGTGGGCACGCAGACGAGGCCATTGGCGATGTAGAAGTTCGCGTAGCTGGCGGGCAGGCGCTGGCCGTCGTATTCCACGAGGCCGGGCATGGGCAGCTCCACCACGCGCAACGGCTGGCCGTCCTGGTCCTTCATCGTGCGGAGGCGATGAAGGTTCTCCTGGAGCAGCTTGAAGTTCTCGTCCGCCGAGTCTTCCTCGACCACGGTCACGACGGTCGTCGGGCTGACGAAGCGCGTGAGGTCGTCAATGTGCCCGTCGGTGTCGTCGCCCACGATGCCGTCGCCGAGCCAGAGGATGTGTGTGACGCCGAGGAAGTCCTTCAGGTGCTGTTCGATCTGCGCCTTGGTCAGGTGCGGGTTGCGGTTCGGGTTGAGCAAGCAGGCCTCGGTGGTGAGCAGCGTGCCGCAGCCGTTGACTTCGATGGAGCCGCCTTCCATCACGATGCCCGGCGAGAAGAGCGGGAGGCCGCGCAGTTTCGCGACGTGCTGCGGGATGGCATCGTCGAGGTCGAACGGCGGGTATTTGTTGCCCCACGCGTTGTAGCCCCAATCCACGATGGCGCGCTGGCCGTCGGTAGCAGCCGAGGTAACGAGGCTCTGACTGTTTGGGGTCTGAGGAGAGAATGGAGCCTCGTCACCTCGGCTGCTACCGGGGCGGACGAGGAAAATCGGCCCGTGGTCGCGGCACCAAGGCTCGTAGGCGGGGAAGTGGTGGAAACGCACGCGGTCGAGCGGAACCTTGCGCTCGGTCAGCAGGCCACGCACCCACGCCTCCTTCTCGGCGTTCCAGACGTTGATGTTCACGTCCTCGACAGCGACGAGGTGGCGGATGAACTCGGCATAGACACCCGGCACGGTATCGTATTTGTCCGGGAAGCTGATGCCCTCGGGGCGAGGCCAAGTGAGCCAGGTGGAGACGTGCGGTGCCCATTCGGCAGGCATGTGCCAGCCGAGTGAAGCAGGTGTGGTGGCGGATTCGTGAGCCATCGTGCGGAGAGCGTAGCGAGACGGTGCGGCGAAGGGCAACTCCCGCCAAGCGTGCGCTTGCAATTTGAACTGCGCTCCGAAAAGCTCGCCGCGATTTCTATGCGCCGAAACTGGGCCGTTCTCCTCTTTGCTCCGCTCCTCGCCGTTGCGCTCGCGGGCTGCGCTTCCTCCGAGGTCCGGCAGGGTGGCGGGCGCATGGCGCTGGGCGGGGTCGGGCGGGTTTTCCTCGCTCCGGTCTATAACGCCACGCCGGACGAGACGGCGGGCCGCGCGGTCACGGAGCTGGCGGCGACCACGCTCCTTTCCTACGGCGTCCCGCTCGCGCAGACCGAGGACGCGCTCAATCGCAGCCGCGCGCTCGCCGAGGAGGGCAAGGCCGCGCAAATCGTCGAGCTGGCCCGCTCGCTCCAATGCACCCACGTCCTGCTCGGCACCGTCACCGAGTATCGCTACAAGAGCGACCTCGACGGCTCGCCCATCGTGAGTGTCACCATGCGCCTCGTGGACGCGGCGGACGGCTCGACCGTCTGGCAGGGCACGAGCACGAAGATGACGCAATACTTCGGCAGCCTCAGCCGCACGGCGCAGGACGCGGTGGAAAACCTGGTTCAACAAATGTCCGGCACGGGCAAGCGCACGGGTCGCACGCGCGGCTACACCGGCAATCTCCGTTATGCTGAACCTGGCGGCGAGACCGGTGCGGGTTACGCTGCCCCGCGCCCGTCGTCCCGCTTCGGGCGCGGCAAATACGAGCCGGACGTGGAGCAAATCCGCCGGCGCGGCGACCAATGACTTTGTTCAAGCTCCAAACCCCAAGCTCCAAGTTCCAAAGAAATCCCAAGTTCCAAGTTCCAACGCTCGCTTCCCCGAGCACGAGGCAATTGGAGTTTGGGGTTTGGAGCTTTTTTGGAGCTTGGAGCTTGGAGCTTGAGATTTCCAGCCAATGGACTTCCTGAACAAACTCGCGCCCAAGCACGGCTGGCTGGACCTCGCGGTCCTCACCGGCCTGCTGCTGGTCATCAACGGGTTCTTCGCGTCGCACGACATCGGCTGGACGCACCTGCAACCCACGCCGTGGCTGCTGCTGCCGATGCTCATGGGCTGCCGCTACGGCTTCGCCTCCGGCATGGCGGGCGCGGGCGTGGCGATTCTCGTCGTCACCTTCGGCTTCTTCCAGCAGGCGGAGGTTTACTCCATCAAGACCCCGGAGCAGGCGAAGGCCGTGCTGGAGAAGCGCATGAACCAGGTTGCCATCGTCGCGCTCGACGGCCGCCCGGCCCAGGGCCGCCCCGACGTGCAGACGCGGCAGCTCGACGTGCTTCTGAGCGTGCTCCTGCGGCATCACGGCTACCTCTTCGCGGCGATGTTTGCGGCGGGCGGTATCTGCGGGCAAATCCAGCGCGGCTTCAAGTCGCGCGAAATCCTCGTCAACGCGCAGGCCGACCGCGCGGCGGAGCGGCTCAAGAAGCTCGACACGGACCTCTTTCTCCTGCGCGAGGCCAAGTCCGAGCTGGAGCGCCTGCTCGCCACGCGCGACGCCGAGCTGTCCACGCTCGACGCGGAAATCCGCCGGCTCTTCGACAGCGAGGGCGACGAGCTGTGGCAGGACATTCTCCTGCTGCTCAACCGCCAGGCCCGCGTGAGCGACGCCGCCATTTACACGCTCGCCGACAACGGCCAGACGCTCGTGCGCAAGGGCCTGCTCGGCAGCGCGCGGTCGCTCGGCGCGCGGCTCGCCCTCAAGGACATCGAGATGGCCGGCCTCGCGCTCAAGAGCAAGTCCGCCGTGACCATCCCGGAGTTCTGGCAGCGCGCGGTGGCCGAGCAGCGCGACTACCTCATGGTCGTGCCACTGCTCGACTCGCGCGACCAACCGCTGGCGCTGCTCGTCGTGACCGGGATGCCGTTCATCTCGCTCACGAAGAAGTCGGTCTATCTCGTCGCGCTCATCTGCCGCTGGGCCTCGCGCGTGGCGGAGGTCGGGGCGCAGGCGGACACGACTAGCCGGGTCGTCGAGGGCGTGGAGGGGCAACGCATTTTCACCGAGCAGTTCTTCCGGACGAACGTCCAGCTCGCCTTCGACTCGTGGCAGAAGCACAGCCTGCCGTCGGCGGTCGTGCTCTTCGCCGCCGCACGCCAACCCAAGGCGAAGCAGGCGCAGGTCGAGGCGCTCATCATGGCGAACATCCGGGGCGGAGACTTTCCGGCGGCCATCGGCCTGCCCATCCCGCATCTCGCCGTGCTGCTGCCGTTGTGTGGCGAGCGTGGCGTCGGCATCTTCGCCGACCGCATCCTGGCCGCCTGCCGCAAGGATCCCGAACTCGGCGCGCACCTTCAGGCGCACGTCGTCAACCTCGACACCGTGACGAGCCTGGACCAGCTCTGGGCCGACCTGACGCGTCATGTGGCGTGAGGAGGAAATGATTTCCGCTCCGACAACTTCCGGCGACGGGACGCTGCATCTGACGGGGGAAGACGTGTTGCGTGTTGCGTGCTGCGTGACGCGTTCGGATGCCGCTCGGAACACGCAACACGCAACACGCAGCACCTGCCGTGGCCTTTAAGCGCAAAAGAACCGTCCCGCCGCCCGCCGCCCCCGCAGTGGAGCCGGAGGATTCCGCTGCCGGCGGTGCGTTGAACCTCGCCGCCGTGCCCGGCGCGATTGTCGCTGTTGTCTTGGAATTCCTTTCCGCCAAGGCGCTGCTGTCCGGCGAGGCATCCGCCTTCACCGTGCTGAGTCTTCACTTCATCGCCCTACTCCTTGCCGTGCCGGTGCTGCGTCTGATTTTCCCCGAGGAATACCGGCGGTTGAAGTGGACCTTCGCCGCGCTGGTCGTGGGCTTCGCGCTGCCGCTGCCGGTCGTCGGACCACTGTTCCTGCTCGGCTACCGGCTGCTGCTCACGATGGAGCCGGCGCGCAACGTCGAGAGCAAATACGTTCTCGGCACCACGCAGTATCTCACGCTGCCGCGCCATGAGCCGGCGGAGCACGAGGAGCCGCGCTCGGTCGCGGAGATTCTCAACGGCAAGGACGACGTGGCCCGCCGCGCCGCCATCCTCGCGCTGCGCGTGGTCGAGCCGAAAAAGGCGCTGCCGCTGCTGCAAAAGGCGATTCAGGACAGTGACGAGCAGGTGCGGCTGCTCGCGCAGACGCAGTTCAACCAAATCATCGCCGGCCTCGAAGGGCGCGTGAAGACGCTGGAGGCCGACCTCGCCACGCCGCCGCGCCACTTGAACAAGCTGCTCCTGCTCGCCGAGCAGTATCACGAGCTGGTCTATCTCGGCCTCGCGACGGACGAGACGCAGACGATTTACCTCGGGCGCGCGATTGAGCTGCTGGAGGAGGCGGGCCAGCAGGCGCCCGACAGCACCGCCGTCCGCTTCCTGCTGGTGAAGTGCGCGCTGAAGTCCGGCCGGCTCGACCAGGCGCGTGCGGGCATCCAGTTCCTGCGCAAGAAGGGCTGGCAGCCCGAGGTGCTCGGCCCGTGGGAGGCGGAGATCGCGTTCCTCGAACGCGACTGGGAACTGCTGGCGACGACCTTGCGCAAGCTCGAAGCCGAGGGCGCAACGCCCGGCGCGCTGCGCGGCCCGGCGGAGTTCTGGCTGCAACCGGCGAAGGCATGAGAAGCTCCAAATCCCAAGTTCCAAGTTCCAAAGAAATCCCAAGCTCCAAGCTCCAAGCCGGGGGCCGTCGTGATTGGGGACAGGCTGATTTCAACGCGGAGGCGCGGAGGACGCAGAGATTCGCAGAGGAAGGTAGTTGTCTCTCCGCACCGCTCTGCGTCCTCCGCGTCTCTGCGTTGGAGCGAGACATGCCTCAGCCTGTGGCTCCCGGATGGCGGCTAACCGCAGTTTGGAGCTTGGGATTTGGAGCTTCTTTGGAGCTTGGAGCTTGGGATTTGGGATTTCGCCTTCCATGAAACCTCCCGCCCCCAAACCCGAGCCTGTCGCCGACGTGACGCTCTTTCTTGAAGGCACGTATCCCTACGTGCTGGGCGGCGTGTCGGCGTGGGTGCATCAAATCATCACCGGGCTGCCGGAGCTGAAGTTTTCTCTCCTCTACATCGGCGCGAAGCAGGATCCAAAGGCAAAGCAGCACTACAAGCTGCCGGAGAACGTCGTCTCGCTGAAGGAGGTTTATCTCCACACCGAGCTGTCCAAGCGCGAGCAGCGCCGCCGCCGCATCCCCGCCGAACTGCGCATCGCCCTCTACGACCTGCTGGCGAAGTTCTACCTCGCCCGCACCGACGCCGAGCGCCTGGCGTGCTTCTGGGCGGCGCTGGATGGGTTGCAGGAGGTCGAGAAGCGCTTTCGCTTCGGCAACCTGCTGCGCGACCGCGAGGCGTGGGAGATTCTCGTCGAGGGCTACGAGGAGTTCTGCCCGGACGAGTCGTTCATTGACTTCTTCTGGACCGCGCGCTTCCTGCACCTGCCGCTGTGGAACCTCTGGAAGGCCCGCGATCTCGTGCCGCCCGCGCGCGTGTATCACAGCGTCTCGGCGGGCTACGCGGGCTTCATCGGCGCGGTCACGGCTCGGCGGCGGCGCGCGCCGTTCCTGCTGACCGAGCACGGCATCTACACGAAGGAGCGCATCGCGGAGATCAGCCAGGCCGACTGGATTTACGAGCCGGACCGCTTCCAGATCAACTTCAGCGAGGGCCTCGGCAAGCTGAAGCAGATGTGGATCAACCTGTTCATGTTCCTCGGCAAGGTCGCCTACGACCAGGCCGCGAACATCATCACCCTCTACTCCGGCAACGCCGCGACCGAGATCGAGTTCGGCGCGGATGAACGGAAGATTTCCATCATCCCCAACGGCATCGAGCCGACGCGCTTCGACGGGATTTACCAGCAGCACATGACGCGCTGGCAGGCCAGCCCGGAGAAGAAATACGTCGGCTTCATCGGGCGCGTGGTGCCCATCAAGGACGTGAAGACCCTGCTCCGCGCCGCGCGCATCGTGTGCGAGCGGATGCCCGAGGTGGAGTTCCTCATCGCCGGGCCTTACGCGGAGGACCCGACCTACTTCGACGAGTGCTCGAAGATCGTGAAGCTCCTGCACATCGAGGACAAAGTTCACTTCCTCGGCATGAGCAAGATCATGGACGTGCTCCCGCGCATGGACGTGCTGGTGCTCACGAGCATCAGCGAGGGACTGCCACTCGTCGTCCTGGAAGGCATGGCCTCTGGCAAACCGAACGTGTGCAGCGACGTGGGCGCGTGCCGCGAACTGATGTTCGGCCGCACGCCGCCGGACCGCGCGCTGGGCCGCGCCGGCCGCCTCACGAAGATCATGTCCCCCGCCGAGACCGCGCACGCGCTCATCGCCATCCTCTCGAACCCGGAAACCTGCATGAAGATGGGCGTGGCCGGCCGCAAGCGCGCCGAGCAGTTCTACAGCATGACCACGATGCTCACGGACTACCGCAGCCTGTATGACCAGCTCGCGGGGAAAAGGGCATCGCCTGCCAGCACGGCAGCTCCTCGCCCCGCACCGGCTGCGGCCTCCGCCGCAACCCCCGCACCCGCGCCCGCCACCCGCCGCCCCAAGGGCCTGCCGTGAGCCTTTGTTCGGAGTCCCGGCTTCAGCCGGCAGAATGCCACTTCACTCCAGACGCTTCGCGCGCAGCGTCACAGACAGTCGGGCGCCCCGCCGCCTGAAGGCGGGACTCCGAACCGAGTTGCCCGCCATCTGAATACCGTCGCAAACCACCACCGTCCGACCCACGATTCCTTCCACATGAACTTCATTCCCTCGCTCCACACCGCCCTAACTCTCACTTTGCTGCTCGCCGCGCTGCGGCCTGCCAGCGCCGCATCACCCATCGCTGACACGCTGAAACCCTTCGTCGAGAAGGAGGAACTCGCCGGGGCCGTAGCGCTCGTCGCGAACAAAGACAAGGTGCTCGCCGTGGAGGCCGTCGGCTTCGCCAACCGCGCGACGAAGCAGCCGATGAAGACCGACGCGCTCTTCTGGATCGCCTCGCAGACCAAGCCCATCACCGGCACCGCGCTGATGCTGCTCGTGGACGAGGGCAAATTGACGCTCGACGACGCCGTGGAGAAGTTCCTCCCCGAGTTCAAGGGCCAGCAAGTGCGAGTCACCAACGACGCCGGCGGAGTGGTGCTGAAAGCGCCGCAGCATCCCGTCACCGTCCGTGAAATCCTCAACCACACCAGCGGCCTGCCGTTCAAGTCCAAGGCCGAGGAACCCACGCTCGACATCCTCCCGCTGCGCGACGCCGTCCGCAGCTACGCCGCCGCGCCGCTCGGCTCCGAGCCGGGCACGAAATACCTCTACTCCAACTGCGGCATCAACACCGCCGGCCGGCTCATCGAGGTCATCTCCGGCATGAGCTACGAGGCGTTCATGGATGCGCGCCTGTTCAAGCCCCTCGGCATGAAGGACACCACCTTCTGGCCCACCGCCGAGCAGCTCAAGCGCCTTGCCACCCCGCACAAGCCCAACGCCGCCAAGACCGGCCTCGAAACCAACGCCATCGTCTATCTCCGCTACCCGCTCGACGACCGCACCAGGCGCTTCCCGATGCCCGGCGGCGGCCTCTTCTCGACGGCCAGCGATGTCGCGAAGTTCTGCCAGATGGTGCTCAACGGCGGCGAGTTGAACGGCAAGCGCTACCTCTCCGCGAAAGCCGTGAAGGAGATGACCAGCCGCCAAACCCCTGCCGGCATGAAGGAAAACTACGGCGTCGGCTGGGCCACCGGCCCGACCTTCGGCCACGGCGGCGCGCTGGCCACGAACATGAGCATTGACCCCGCGCGCGGCCTCGTCTTCGTCTGGCTCGTCCAGCACTCCGGTTTCCCCGGCGAGGGCGGCAAGGCCCAGGGCGTCTTCCGCAAGACGGCGGAGGAGCTGTTCGGCAGGAAGCCGTAAGTTTCGGGCTGTCCACCGTGTCCTGGCACTGCGCCGGCCGTCGGCCTGGCGCTACGGTTTCGCCTTCACGCCAAGTGCGATGGAGCCGTCCAGCTCGCGCGGCGGGAAGGGCATGGCGGGGAAAAGCTTCTTCAACGCGGAGGTCGTGCGGGCGATGGACTGGACTTCACCGTCGCCAATCTGCGCCTTGCCGAGGATGCGGAAGCAGGAGAGCGAGCCGGGGACGGCGCTTTCCGGCAGCGTCACCTTGAGCGTGCCGCTCGTGGCCTTTTCCTTGATGGCGTCATCGGCGAGCGTCACGCCGTCCAGGCCGAAGACCGCGAGCGTGATGGGGCCGGGGAAGTCGCGGCGCGCGACGTTGAGCTTCACGGTGAAGCTGCCACCGGGCGCGGCCTCGACCTTGTCCACCTCGGTGTCGAGGGTGAAGCCGGGCGTGAGCCGCGCGGCCTCGATGCGGTAGGCGTGCTGCGGGCCGCCGCGCCGGATGAGCTCGTCCACCACTAGGAAGTAAGTGCCGTCGGCGGGAATCGTGTTCGTCACGGAGCCTTCGCCTGCGTCGTTGGGCGACGAGCTGGCGATGGCGGTGCCCTTCGGGTCGCGGAGCTGGAGCATCACCTCGCTCGCGGAGCCGAGGCTGCGCGTCTGCGCGGTGAAGAGGACGCGCTGGCCCTTCTTCGCGTCGAACTTCCAGAAGTCGCGGTCCTTGGGCTTGAGGAAGCGCCCGTTCAATCCGGCGGGCAGCGTGAACGGCGTGGCGGTCTCGGCGCTGTCGTTTGGCTCCGCGTCCACGAACTCGGCGGTGTCGCTCACAAGCGCGGCGGCGAACGCGGATGATTTGCCGCCGGGGAACTTCGCGGAGAGGGCGAGGCGCGCCGCGTCGGGCGGAACCGTGGCGGTGACGGACTTGAGCTGGTCCACCTGCGGGCCGACGAAGGCGAAGGTGGCGGTCGCGCCGGCCTTCACCGCCGCCGGAAACGGCAGGCTCACCAGCGGGAAATCGCCGACGCGCAGCCGGAAGCGGTAGTCGCTGCCGCCGCCGAAATTGATGTCGCGCACCTCGATCAGGTAGTCGCCCGCCACCGCGAACGTGTGCGCCAGCCGGCAGTCGCCGCCGAGGCCGGACTCGTCGTCACTGAAGGCCAGCTCGCGGCCTTTGAGATCGAGCAGGCGCAGGACCGGATCGAGCTTCGAGCCAAGCCGCTTTGCGACGGCCTCGATGGCGAGGCGCGCGCCCGCCTTCACGGTGACGCGGTAGAATTTGAAGCCAAGCGCCGCCGCCGCGCCGTCCACCGCCACGGGCCACGCAAGCGGTTGGGCGCTGGTGGCGCGCGTGTTCGTGCCCGCGTCCGCCACGCTGGGCAAATCATCCACCATCAGCAGCACCGGGCTGGAGACACCGTTCGCCGAAGCGACGCGGGCGGCGTGGATGCCGACGGGCACGGTGGCGGGCACGGAGACTTGAAACTTCGCCGCGCTGGCGTTGGTGGCGGCGGCGGAAAGCGCCTTCGCGCCGAAGCCAGTCCAGAGATTCGTCGCCCCGAGGAGATTCGCGCCGTGAACGGTGAGCGCCTGCGTCCTGCCAGGCAGCAGCGCACCGGGCGAAGTATGCGTGAGGCCGGGGCTTTGGGCGAAGAGCGCGGTGGTGAGCGTGAGGATGACAGCGACGACGAGCTTCATGTCCGTTTGTAAATCTCCCGCCGGTTGCCAACGTAGAGCAGGTAGAGTTTCCCCGCCGCGAGGTCAAAGTCATAGAGGACTCGATAGTCGCCGACGCGTAGTTTGAACTCGGGCCGTCCTTGCAGCCGGTCATGCGGCCAGTTGTTCAGACGCTTCCCCAACTCATCCACCTTGTGCGTGATGTCCGCCTGAATCCCAGGCGGCAGTCGGTCGAAGTGACGGCAGAAGACGGGGGACCAGATTTGGAGCGCCCACGCCATGCTGACTCAGGTGGTTTGGCGGATGCGATGGCGGCCAGCCTCAATGTCGCGCCGGGCCTCGTCCAAGTCAGCCTTCACGGCTTCGGTGAGTTCGAGTTGGTCCTCGCAGAAATCCTCCAGCCAGGCGCGCAATTCAGCGACTTCTCCGGGCGAGAGTTTGGGCACCGCCGACTCAATTTCCTGCAACGTGCTCATGGTCGGAAAATAGTGGCAGTCGGGCGGCGAGACAAGCTCGCGCTGTCCCGGCGAAGTTGTTGCGTCGCGGGCGGCGAGTTCGCAAGCTCGCGGCGGTTTTGCATGAGCGGCTCCGCCTCACTCGAAGTTTTGTCCACGCACACGCCCGCGCTGTTCGCGGCGGCGGCGGGGCGCGCGGCGGAATTGCTCCGCGCGGGCGAAGTGGTCGCGCTGCCCACGGAGACGGTCTATGGGCTGGCCGCCAACGCGCTGGACCGGCAGGCGGTTGCGAAGATTTACGAGTTGAAGGGCCGGCCCGCACACAATCCCATCATCGTCCATGTGGACGGGCTGGACATGGCGCGGCGCTGCGTGCGCGAGTGGCCGGCGGCGGCGGAGCGGCTGGCCGGGGCGTTCTGGCCGGGACCGCTGACCATCGTGCTGCCGCGCGCGGCGGGGATTCCCGACCTCGTCACGGCGG